>CAIVGN010000198.1 GCA_903905455.1 uncultured Archangium sp. | reverse complement strand
GGCTTCATCGAGCTCCTCGGCGGCGTCCGGTACCGGCTGCGCCCGGTGGAGCTCTCGCTGCTCGGCGGTCCCGGCTATGGCACGACCGGGTTCGGCGGCCGGCTCCTGTTCGGCCTCGCCTTCGTCAACGGCGAAGAGGATCCGACGGACGCCACGCGAGAGCGGCCAGCCGACTGCACCGAGGGCACCGCGTACCGGCTCGAGGCGTGCCCCGACGGAGACTGGGATCACGACGGGCTCACCAACGGCGTCGACCACTGCCCGCGCGAGTTCGGCCCGAAGGAGAACGACGGCTGCCCCTGGCCCGATCGTGACGACGACTCGGTCATCGACCCCATCGACAACTGCCCCACCGTGCCGGGCCCGCCGGAGAACGCAGGCTGCCCGCCGGGGCGCCCGCAGAAGGTGCTGATCCGCGCCGAGCGCCTGGAGATCCTCGAGCGGGTCTTCTTCGAGTTCAACAAGGCCGAGATCAAGCCCGAGTCGTTCGAGCTGCTCCAGCAGGTGGCCGAGGTGCTCCGCGCCCACCCCGAGCTGGACCACGTGCGCATCGAAGGCCACACCGATCGCGTGGGCTCCGCCGACTACAACCGAGAGCTGTCGGCGGCCCGGGCCCGCGCGGTGAAGAGCTTCCTCGTCGAACGCGGGGAGATCGAAGGGACGCGGCTCACGACGCGGGGCTTCGGCTTCGACCGGCCCATCGCCAGCAACGAAGACGAAGCGGGCCGCGCCGAGAACCGCCGCGTCGAGTTCGTCATCTTGAGACAAGCCGAGAGCGACGACTGAAACGCGCACGCGAAAGTGATGCGCGAGCCAAACGGCGCGCAAAGGGTTCGCGAATTCCTCGGGCGACGATCTTCGGGGCAAGACTCCACCCCGCGCGCCGCTGAACGCAGCGCTTGCGCAGCTGAGTCGACTCGTTTCGAAAAAGGTGTCGAGGGGCTGTGGTCATCACCGGGGCCTCATGGTCTTTGCGCGTCATCGACTCTGCCTCGAGGAAGACCGCCATGAAGCTGCACGGACTGTTGGGAACGTTGTTGGTGATGTCGGGCTGCATGGGCGTGCTGGGCATCGAAGAGGATGGCGGCTCGGGCAGCGGTGGCGGAATGCAGACCTCGGGCGGAGGCACCGGCGCGATCGGCGGCGGGAACGGTGGTGGCGGGAGTGGAGGCGGCGCCGCGGTGGCCGGCGATCTCCCGTGCGAGGTCGCGGCGCTGCTCGGCGACTCGTGCATCTCGTGTCACAACGCGAACGGCGGCGTGGTGAAGCTCCAGTCGCGGGCCGACCTCGCGGCGATGTCGGTGGTCGACCCGTCGATGAGCTACGGGCAGCGCGCGGTGGTGCGCATGCGCGCGACGGCCGGCACCATGCCGCCTGCGCCCGCTTCGCCCATCACCAACGCCCGCATCAACACCTTCGAGGCCTGGGTGACCGCGGGCATGCAGGCCGGCTCGTGCCAGGTGATGACGGACGGAGGCACGCAGGTACCCGACGCGGGGCCCATCGTTCCCCATGACGGCGGCATCGCCGGCTTGCCGTGTGACGTCTCCGCGTTCGTCGCCACCAAGTGCGCCTCGTGCCACGGCTCGCCGGCCACGCAGGGCGCCAGCTTCCCGTTGCTGGCCCGCGCCGACTTCCTCGCGGCCTCGCCGAGCTACGCCGGCGTGACCATCGGCGCCCGCTCGGTCGTCCGCGTGCACGCCACGTCGAACCCCATGCCCCCGCTGGGCACCCCGACGCCCACCGCGGCCGAACTGCTGGCCTTCGATGGCTGGGTCAGCGGCGGCATGCAGGCGGGCACCTGCGGGGCGATCGACGCGGGCGTGGCCGATGCGGGCCCAGCGCCGACGACCTGCGCCAGCGGCACCTACTGGAACGGCGGCAACAACGGGTCGTCCAACATGAACCCCGGCCTCGCGTGCCTCAGCTGCCACGTCAGCCAGTCACCGGGCGACGCGTACCCCTTCTCGGGCACCGTGTTCCCCTCGCTGCACGAGAAGGATCGCTGCAACTCGAAGCCCTCGGGCGTGCAGGTGCAGATCATCGACGCCCACGGGGTCGTGGTCTCGACGATGACGGCCAGCAGCACCAGCGGCAACTTCCGCTCCGCGCGCTACCTCACCGTGGCCCTGCCCTATACCGCGCGCGTCACCGTCGGAGGCCGCACGGCGACGATGACCACGCCCCAGACCAACGGCGACTGCAACTCGTGCCACACCGAGCAGGGGAACAGCGGCGCGCTGGGCCGCATCGTCGCGCCGTGATGGAGAGGTGACGGCGGGGTGACGGCGGGGTCACGGCACGTCGGCCCCTCACCCCGGCCCTCTCCCCGCTTTCGCAGGGAGAGGGAGATCAGCGGTTGACGATGAAGGCGCAGGCCGAGTCGAGCTGCACCGTCGTGCCATCCAGCGCCTCGAGGAGCTCGTCGGCGAACGAGAGCTCTTCGCGCAACACCTGCTGGATCTTCTGATCGGGCACGCCCTGGTGCTCGAGCGAGAGCTTGATGCGCAGCATCGAGAGATCGCGCTCGTCCTCGATGACTTCGCGGGCACTGTCCTTGAGCGCCTCGAGCTGGGCCTTGGCCGCCGTCACCGCGACCCTCGCGGCGTCGTCGATGAAGCTGCGCAGCTCGGGGAACGCGGCGGCGACCTCGTTGGCCTTGAGCGAACGCCCGTCGACCTCGCGCAGCAGCTCGAGCAGCTCGGCGTCGGCCTTGGGCTTTCCGTCGGGCCCGCGCACCACGGCGGTGTGAATGAGCGTGGTGGTGAGGAAGCGCGAGAGCTGCCGCGAGGGCACCCGGGCGCCGGGCGTGGTGTCGCTGGGCTCGGGGGTGGTGATGTGGAAGAGGAACTCCACGCCCTGGCCGCGCAGGGGCTTCTTCACCTCCAGGAAACGCACCCCGTTGCGGCCATACGGGCCATCGCGGAGGAAGCCGAAGAGCGCCTCCACGAGCGGGTGGCCGGTGGCGAAGTACTCGATCTCTTCCTGCTCGACGGCCGTGTCGCGCCAGAAGGTGCCGAGCACCGTGCGCTCCTCGGTGATGTCGTAGCCGGGCAGCGCTTCGACGTTGAGCGCGTGACCGAAGTGGAAGGCGCACTGGAAGGCGTCGACCTCCTGGTCCTGGTCGACCTTGATGCCGATGCGGTCGGCGAGCTCGGTGATGCACTCCTCGAGGCGCTCATCGAGATCGCGGGCGATGCTCCACAGCCCGTCGTCGAGGGACTCGTCCTCGTCGGTCTCCATGCCGGTGCGCTCGTGGCTGCGCTGCACCAGGCCCTTGACCTCGAACTTGTCGAAGCTGCGCAGGTCGAGCAGCGGGTCGTAGGCGCGCTTGACCTGCTCGCGGGCCAGCTTCACCTTGTCGGTGAGATCCTTCACGTAGGCCGCGCGCTTGGTGGGCTCTTCCAGGGCCAGCTCGGTGAGCCGCGGTTCGACCTCCTCGAGCACCGCGTCGAGGCCGCCGACCGTCTCCCCGAAGACGCCGACCGCGTCGCGCAGCACGGCGAGCACGTCGGCGCTGAAGGTACCGGGCGCCTCGAAGACGTGGATGTCGACGGACTGGGTCTGGCCGATGCGATCGAGGCGGCCGATGCGCTGCTCCATCGTCGCGGGCGACCAGGGAAGGTCGTAGTTCACGAGGTGGTGCGAGAACTGGAAGTTGCGGCCTTCACCGCCGACCTCCGTCGACAGCAGCACCCGGGGCCCCTCGGGGTCGCGGAAGCGGGCCACCTGGCGGTCGCGTTCGGCCAGGGCCAGGTCCCCGTGGTACGCCAGCGCCTCGACCGAGTCGTTGCGCAGCTTGGACTGCAGGCTGTCCAGGGTGTCGCGGGCCTCGGTGAACACCAGCACCTTGGCGCGCGGCTCCTTGGCCCACACGCCGCGCAGCAGCTTCACGAAGGCGGTGTACTTCGCGTCCTTGTCGGGCAGCGCGAGCTTGGTGCCGAAGAGCGCCTGGTTGCCGCGCACCGCGGAGAGGAAGGCGGCCGGCGACGACTCGAGGCGACGCACGAGGTTCGCCAGGGCGGCGCCGCGCAGGGTGTTGTCCTTCGCCAGCAACGCGAGGGCCGAGTCCCGGGCCTCGAGCTCGTCCTTCGCGAGCACCACCGGGTGCACGTGCAGCTTGCGCTCGGAGAAGCCGCCGACGGTGGCGCGCCGGTTGCGGATCAGCCGGTCGGACAGCGAGTAGGTCTCGGCGAGGTGCATCAGCATCTCGTCGGGGTCTTCGATCTCCTGGAGCGCCTCGTCCTGGGGGAACTTCTTGGCGAGCTCCTTGACCGAGGCCTTGGTCGACTTGCCCTTGAGCAGCGCGCGCAGGGCCTGGGAGAGCTCCTCCTGGCGGGCGAGGCGGGCCTCGAACTCCTTGGCGGTGGGCGCGGTGAGCGGGTCGATGAGCGAGAGCAGCGCCTGGTACTCGGCGGGGTCGAGCTGCATCGGGGTGGCGGTCAGCAGCAGCAGGCCCCACGAGTTGCGCGCCAGGGCCTGGGCGGCCTCGTAGGCCTTCTCGCCCTTGAGGTGGTGGGCCTCGTCGATGATCACGAGATCCCAGTGCGCCGCCGGGGCGCCGGCCTCGGTACGGTACTGCTCCGAGCGCTGCAGCAGCTCGAGGCTGGTGACCACGAAGTTGAAGCGCGCCCACGGCGAGACGGTGGGCTGCTCGTCGAGCGACTGCTCGTAGCGCTCCGAGTCCATCAGGGTGAAGAGGTGGTTGAACTTGTGGAAGAGCTCCACGAGCCACTGCACCGTGAGGTGGCTGGGGGCCACCACCAGCACGCGGCGCGAGAGCCCGGCCAGGCGCAGGGCCGAGAAGATCATGCCCGCTTCGATGGTCTTGCCCAGGCCGACCTCGTCGGCGAGCACGAAGCGCGGGCGGTGGCCCGAGAGCACGCGCTGCACCACGCCGACCTGGTGCGGCTTGACCATGACGCGCGAGGCGAGGAGCGCCCCGAGGGCGTCGTTGCGGCGCTCGTCGTCGAGCTGGAGCGCCGAGCGGCGCAGCAGGAAGTTCTTCGCGTCAGCGGCGCGGCCTTCCTTGAGCATCGTCAGGAGATCGGGCTTGGGCGGCAGCGCGCGCAGCTCGGTCTCCGGGTACTCGTCTTCCTTGCCGTCGTCGAACTTGACCGCGTAGCGCCGCAGGCCGCGCGCGCCTTCTTCTTCGCGCAGCACCACCCCGCTCTTGCCCTTGTTCGACTTCACCGCGGCGCCGACGTCGAGGGCCGCAGGGACCAGGGCCCCGCCGCGCGTCGACACCGTGAGCGCCTCGCCGTTCTCCCGACCGGGGAACTGCACTTCCGCGCGCGCCCCCCCCTCTTCGATCGACAAGAGGTGCCCCACGCCCCACTCGGGCTGTGGCAGGTACTTCACCTTCATTCCCGCGATGAACGAACTCATGTACGTCCCGCGCCTATAGCGGCCCCGGGACGTTGCTGCACCGAATCGTTACGCGCAGGGTCTGCGTCAACCCCGGAGGATTGCTCGCGGAACTCACATGTCGAAGCCGAGACCGACCTTCACCCAGGGGTAGCCCGCCTCGGCGCGGAAGGAGATCTTGTCGGTGAACTTGTACATGAGGCCGATGTTGCCGATGGGCGACGCGCTGACCACGCCGCGGCAGGCGAAGGTACCGGCGCAGGCATAGGGCACGAAGTTGAACTCGATGACCACGCCGACCTTCGCGTAGGCCGAGAACTTCTGGGTCAGGTGGAACTGCCACATCACTTCGACCGGGATGCCGAGCGTCGGGTAGAAGCCGCGCGCCGCGACGCCGCTGAAGTCGAGCCCGAACTCGATGCTGAACGAGTCGTTGATCGCCGGGATGAACCCGTCGTGGAGGATGGGGATCAGGTAGCGCGCGCCCAGGCCGAAGGGGAAGCCGCCGTAATAGTAGTAGCCGTAGGGGATGCCGAGGAACACCGAGAGCATCTGCGAGCGGCGCTGCGGCGAGCGATCGAGCAGCGCGCCCTGGTGACGGAAGGTGCTCTCCGTCGGGGTGTCGCTGGCCGTGCCCGTCTCGTCCGCCAGCACCGGGGTCGAGAGGAGCGCGAGGGCGAGCAGCGACAGCTTGAAGTAGCGGGACATGGACAGGCTCCTTTGCAATTGCGAGGTGCGCACAATACGGATGCGATCTCACCGGAGGCCAAAATAGTGCCAACTCGCCATCTCTTCGTCGCTGGTGCCACGGGTGCCGTCGGTCAGACGCTGTTGCCGTTATGCGCGCGAGGAAAGGTGGACGTCCTCGCGCAGGCGCGGCCGAAGAGCGCGAGCAAGCTGGGCACCGCCCGCGTCGCCGCGCTCGAGCTCTCCGACGTCAAGCTGCCCGAGGTGATGCGTGGCTGCACCACGGTCATCCAGTTGATCGGCACCATGCGCAAGCGCTTTGGCAGCGGCGACACCTACGAGACGAGCGACATCGGCACCACGCGGCAGCTCGTCGAAGCCGCGAAGGCCTGCGGCACCGTCGACCACCTCGTGCTGCTATCCAGCGTCGGCGCCGGGAGCCCGCGCGGCGCGTACCTGAAGGCCAAGGCCGAGGCCGAGCGCCTCGTCGTCGAGAGCGGGCTTCCCTTCACCATCTTCCGCCCCTCGGCCTTCGCCGACCGGGAGGGCGTGCACCTGGCCGGCCTGGGCGCCGTCACCCGGCTGCTGGGGCTCAAGCGCTACGAGCCGATCACCCTGCACCAGTTGGCCTCGGCGATCCTGGTGGCGGCCACCGAGCGCGCGCCGCTGGGGAAGGCCCTCGAAGGCGTCGATCTCTGGGCGCTCGTCGAACAGGCCCCGAAATCGTGAAGAAGGTGCTGGTGAGCGCCTGCCTGCTGGGCGAGCGGGTCCGCTTCGATGGGCAGTCGAAGGCCTCGCCGCACCCGGTGCTCACGCGCTGGCTCGAGCAGGGTCGCGTGGTGCGGGTGTGCCCCGAGGTCGAAGGGGGGCTCCCGGTGCCGCGGCCCCCGGCGGAGCAGCAGCCCGATGGGCGCGTGGTGACCGACGGCGGGCTCGACGTCACCCAGGCCTTCAGCAAGGGCGCCGACGAGGCGCTGCGCCTGGTGCGCGAGCACGGCATCGCAGTGGCGGTGATGAAGGAAGGCAGCCCCTCGTGCGGGAGCGGCTTCGTCTACGACGGGACCTTCAGCAGGACACGCCTCACGGGCGGTGAAGGTGAGACGGTGCGACTCCTGCGCGCCGCCGGGGTCACGGTGTTCAGCGAACTGCAGTGGGCCGAGGCCGGCCTCACGGCAGGTGATTGACCACGCGCGCCACGACGCTGCCCTGCTGGAGCGCCCTGGTGATGAACTCCGCCTCCACGTGGGTGCCCTCGAAGGCCACCGCCGGCAGCTTCGCCAGGCGCCTCGTGGCCTCTGCCTCGGGCATGCCCAGGCCCTTGACCAGCAGCACCAACACCTTCGGCACGGCCTGCGCGTCGTCGACCCACACCTCCGCGCGCCCTGACTGGGTGAGGATCGACTTGCGGATGCCCGGCGAGGGCAAGCCCACCCCGCCCGTCTCGAAGCCGTGACCGCAGACGCACGAGAACCGCTCGAACCACTTGAGCTGGCCGCCGACGATCTCCTGGCCCACCTCGAGGAAGCTGCCCTTGCGACACGTCGCACACTGCGACGCGACCTTCGCTTTCGAAATCACGGCCGGCACCATACCTCTCAGGCGCCGAGAAGCGTCACGGAGCGTCCGCGCCCCGGCTCCGGCCGGCGCCTCCCCGGCGGTGCGCCCACCCGGGAGCCCGCGCGGCACAGCCGTTGCTCAGTCCCCCACGCAAGGGAGGTGGGCGATGGAAGGCGACTGGTTGAACGAAGAGACGGTGACGGCTCCGCAGCGAAAGGGGCTCGAAGAGGTGAAGCGGCGGCTGCTGCGCCTGGGCGCGTCGGCCTTGAGCGGGACCGAGCTGGTGGCCCTGCTGCTCAACAGCGACGAGCTGCAGCGCGCGGCGGTGATGGTGGACGGGGGCCTGCGCGCGCTGCTGCAGGAATCGCCCGAAGCGCTCGTGGAGCACCGGCAGCTGACGCCGACCGAGAGCGCGCGGGTGCTGGCCGCGGGCGAGCTGGCGAGGCGCCTGCACCTGTCGACGGACGAGCGGCCCAGGCTGCAGACCCCCCAGGCGATCTACGAGTGGGCGAAGAAGCGGCTCATCGGCGCCAGGCGCGAGGAGTTCCACGTGTTGTGCCTCAACAGCCGCAACGGCCTGCTGCGCCACGTGCGCGTCGCCGAGGGCAGCGTGGACCAGTGTCACGTCGACCCCCGGGAGGCCCTGGCCCCGGCCGTCGCCAGCCGCGCCACGGGCATCGTGCTGCTCCACAACCACCCCTCGGGTGACCCGGAGCCGTCGGTGCAGGACGTGGCGCTCACGAGGCAACTGCGGGACGGCGGCCGGCTGCTGTGCGTGCGGCTGCTCGATCACCTGGTCATCGGCGAGCGCGGCTACGTGTCGATGCTCGCCCGCGGGCTGCTCAAGGGCGACGAGCCCGGCTACCTCTCGCGGCTGCAGTCACCATGAGGGTTGACGCGATCGACCGGGGGGGGCCATATGCGCGCGGTGTCAGCCTCGCTGCCGTACCTCGATGAGATGCAGGCGGGCCTGAAGCAGCACTTCGGCCTCGACACCTTCCGCTACGGCCAGGCCGAGGTGATCTCCAACATCATCAGCGGCAAGAACACCGTGGTGGTCATGCCCACCGGTGCGGGCAAGTCGCTGTGTTACCAGCTGCCGGCGATGCTGCTGGACGGCGTCACGGTGGTGGTCTCGCCGCTCATCGCGCTGATGCAGGACCAGGTGGACCAGCTGCAGTCGCGGGGCATCGCGGCGACGTTCATCAACTCGACCATCGGCGACGGAGAGCGGGCCGACCGCCAGCGCCGCATGCGCGAGGGCCAGTACAAGCTGGTCTACGTCGCGCCCGAGCGGTTCCGCAGCGACGCCTTCGTCAGCGCCCTGCTCGACGCCCGGCTGGCGCTCTACGCCATCGACGAAGCGCACTGCATCTCGCAGTGGGGCCACGACTTCCGCCCCGACTACGCGCTGCTGGGCCAGGTGCGAAAGCGCCTGCGGCCTCCGCGTACCGTCGCCCTGACCGCCACCGCGACGCCCGAGGTGCGCGAAGACATCACCCGCGTGCTGCTGATGAAGGAGCCCCAGGTCTTCGTGGCCGGCTTCGATCGCCCCAACCTCTTCCTCGAGGTGGCGCTGGTCACCGGAGACGCCGACAAGAAGGCCGCCTGCGCCGCGCTCGCCGAAGAGGGCAGCGGGGTCATCTACTGCTCGACGCGCAAGCAGGCCGAGGCGATCCACGAGCACCTGGTGAAAGAAGACGTGCCCACCGTGCTGTACCACGCGGGCATGGAGGACAACGCGCGGCGCAAGGCCCAGGAGACCTTCATGGCCTCCACCGAGAGCGTGGCCGTGGCGACCAACGCCTTCGGCATGGGCATCGACAAGCCCGACATCCGCTTCGTGGCCCACGCCGGCATTCCGCGCGCGGTGGAGGCCTACTACCAGGAGATCGGCCGCGCCGGCCGCGACGGGAAGGACAGCCGGGCGGTGCTGCTCTTCAACCACGCCGACGTCTTCACCCAGGAGCGGCTGATCCAGTCGAACCACCCGGCGGAGACGATGTTCGTCGACCTGTGGAACGTGCTGCGGCCCCTCGAGAGCTTCGATCGCGGGCTGCACCTCCTGGCCTCCCAGGTGGGGAGCACGGAGTTCGAGATCTCCGCGGCGATGAAGATCCTCGAGCGGGCCGGCGCCATCTCCCGGGCCAACCGCGGCGAGGGCCGCTACGGCATCACCGTGTTGCCCTCGGGCATGCTGCACCAGCCGCGCAGCCCCGAGGCCAAGGCGCTGCTCGCCGCGCTCAACTCCGGGGCGCCCCCGGGCGTGAAGCAGACGATGGAGCTGTACCTGCTCTCGAGGAAGTGCGGCCTCGACGAGGACAAGATCAAGCACGCCCTGACCCTGCTCGAGCGCTCGAGCATCGTGCTGGTGCAGCGTCCCTTCGCGGGCCGGGCGATCTCGGTGCTCAAGCACGAGCCGTGGAGCTCGCTGGGCGTCGACCTCGGGCGGCTGCGCGAGCAGGAGCGCAACCAACTGCTGCTGCTCAAGCGCATGACCGACTACGCGTACACCAAGCACTGCCGGCGGGCGTTCCTGCTGCGGTACTTCGGGGAAGAGGTCGCTTTCGGGCAGTCGTGCGGCTCGTGCGACGTGTGCACCGGGCCGAAGCTCTCGGTGCAGGGCAAGCCGGCCAGGAGCGTGCAGGGGCCCACGGGGGCCAAGGGCGTCCCCGAGCGGTTCTCGGTGCTGGCCGCCGAGGAGCTCAAGCGCTGGCGCCGCGAGCTGAGCCAGGACCTGGGCGTGCCCCCGTTCATCATCTTCAACGACGCCACGCTCTTCGCCCTGGCCGCGGCGCTCCCCACGACCCACGACGAGTTCATGGCGGTCAAGGGCACCGGCGAGTCGCGCTGGGAGCGCTTCGGCCCCCGCATCACCCAGATCTGCCTCATGGCCCGGGCCTCGGGTGACGTGCCGCAGGTGCCGGCGTTCATCCCCGGTCGGCGTCGCGCCCGCTGACGACTCCCGGGTCGTGAGCCTCGGGCTGGAGCGTCCGTGCCGCATCGCCGGTCGTGCACTGCGCCAGGGACGTGGCTTCGGAGTCTCGGGCGGTTGCGCTGGCACCGCCCCTGCTCTGGGCAACCCTGCAGCACATCCACTACCATCGGAGGCCGTTCATGGCGCAGGCAGCAAAGTACGTGACGCGTGAGGAGCTTGAACCCGTGCAGAAGACCCTCGAGCGACTGAGCATTCGGGTGGAGGTCGTCACGCACGATCTCCATCAACTGACGAACACCGTGGCCGACCTCGCGGAGGCGATCGAGGCCCGCTTCGATGCCATCGACGACCGCTTCGACAAGATGGACGCCCGCTTCGACCGGATGGACGCCCGCATCGACGCACTTGAGACCCGCATGGACGCCCGCTTCGACAGCATCGAGAGCGTCCTCAAGGTCATCCTCACCGCGGTCGCGCCCAACCGTCCCAGTTGACGCGGGACACGACAAAGCCAGCCCCGAACACTCGCGGGCTGGCCCTGGTGCTTCAGGAAGCTGGCTTCAGCGCTTCTTGAACTCGACGCGGCGGTTGGCCGTCCACGCCTCTTCGTTGCTGCCGTTCATCGCGGGCTTGTTCTCGCCGTAGCCGACGGTGTCCAGCGCGCCACCCGAGACGCCGAGGTCGACGAGGTACTTGCGCACCGAGGCCGCGCGCTTCTGCGAGAGGACCATGTTGAACTCGTCGGTGCCGCGCTCGTCGGCGTGGCCCTCGAGGGTCATGCGCAGGCTGCCCTTCTTGATGCAGTCCGCGTACTGGGCCAGCGCCGCCTGCACCGGGGCCGAGAGGTTGTACTCGTTGAAGTCGAAGCGCACCGGCTCGAAGGCGCACGCGTTCTTCGAGGTGTTGGTGGTGGTGGCGCACTTGCCCTTGGTGCAGCCCTGGCCTGACGGACAGTCGTCGTCGGCCGCGCACTCCTGCTTCACTTCGGCCACCGCGCACTTGCCCTTGCTGCACTTCTTGCCTTCACCGCAGCCCGAGTCACCGGTGCACTCCGGCTTGGGGACGCACTTGTTGGCGTCGCACACGAAGCCGTCCTTGCAGTTGGCGTTGGTCGCGCACTCGGCGCACTGGCCCTGGACACAGACCTCGCCCTTGTCCTTGCAGTGATCGTCGCTCTCGCACTTGGGGTAGGTCGGAGGGCAGGCAGTGAGGAAGATCGCCGCGGTCGCGAGCAGGCCAGTCGTGAAGTGTGGGATGCGCATGTTGTGGTGGCCCATACCCGGAAACTGCACGGTTGGCACGCCTCTTCCAAAGAAGACACCTGCCCGGACCTGACCGCGGCAAAATGGCCGCACCCAGTCCCCGAAGGAAAAACCGCCCATGTCCGCCACGATTCTGGTCGTCGATGATGAACGGAACATTCTGCTGACGCTGTCCCAGGCCCTGCAGCTCGAGGGGTACCGCGTGGAGCTGGCGTCGGACGCGAAGGTGGCCCTCGACGTGTTGGGCGCCCGGCCGGTGGACGCGGTGCTGATGGACGTGAAGATGCCCGACATGGACGGCCTCACCGCGCTCTCGAAGATGCGGGAGCTGAAGAAGGACCTGCCGGTGATCATGATGTCGGGCCACGGCACCATCGACACCGCGGTCAAGGCGACGCAGCTGGGGGCGCGCGACTTCCTGGAGAAGCCCATCTCGCGAGACCGCATGCTCCTGGCGCTGAAGAACGCGCTGGAGCACGTGAAGATCGTCGAGGAGCTCCAGACGCTGCGCGCCGAGGTCGGCCGCTTCGACATGGTGGGCCAGGGCCCGGCGATGCAGCGCATCTACGCCCTCATCCAGCGGGCGGCGCCGTCGGAAGGCCGGGTGCTGATCACCGGGGAGAACGGCAGCGGCAAGGAGCTCATCGCGCGGGCCGTGCACCAGCACAGCAAGCGCAAGAGCGGGCCCTTCGTGAAGCTGAACTGCGCGGCCGTGCCCCACGAGCTGATCGAGTCGGAGCTCTTCGGGCACGAGAAGGGCTCGTTCACCGGCGCGGTGGCGGCCCGGCGCGGCAAGTTCGAGCTGGCCGACGGGGGCACGCTGTTCCTCGACGAGGTGGGCGACATGCCGGCGCAGATGCAGGCCAAGCTCCTGCGGGTGCTGCAGGAAGGGGAGCTGGAGCGCGTGGGCGGCAGCGAGACCCTGAAGGTCGACGTGCGCGTCATCGCCGCCACCAACAAGGACCTCGAGGTGGAGATCGAGAAGGGGCGCTTCCGCGAGGACCTCTACTTCCGGTTGAACGTGGTGCAGCTGCACTCGCCGCCGCTGCGCGAGCGCAAGGAAGACCTCGCCCCGCTCATCGACGCCTTCCTCGAGGAGTCGTGCCGGAAGAACGGCCGCAAGACGCTGCGCCTGCTGCCCGAGGCCATGGCGCGCATGGTGGAGTACGACTACCCGGGCAACGTGCGCGAGCTGCGCAACCTCGTCGAGCGCCTGGCGATCCTCTGCGAGGGCCCGCTGGTCACCGGCAGTGAGGCCGAGGCGATGCTCCCCCGCCGCCGCGCCGGCTCCGCGCCGCAGGTACCGGCCCCCGCGAGCCACGTGGACTTCACCGCGACGGCGCCGACTCCGGCGGTGCCCGTGACGCCGACCACCCCGGCCCTGCCCGCCCCCCGGTACCGGGCCGACAAGACGTTCCGCGACCAGGTCGAGGAGGCCGAGCGGGAGATCATCCTCGGGGCCCTCTCGTTCGCGCGCGACAACGCCACCGAGGCGGCGCGGCTGCTCGACCTCGAGCGCGGCCACTTCTACAAGAAGATGAAGTCGCTGGGCCTCAAGCGGGCCGGCGGCGAGACGCAGATGGGCGTGGAGTGAATCGTCTCGCAGTCTCCACGGCAGGAGTACGCTTCGGCCTGCCATGCGACGACTGATGCTGCTGCTGCCCTTCCTGGCTGGTTGCGAGTGGGTCGCCGACCCGCAGACCTTCACCCGTGAAGAGGTGGCCCGATTCAAGGCGAAGGCCGAGCACCCGGCCCCGCCGGCGAACCCCACCCGGCTCAAGGTCATGGCGTGGAACGTGAAGTACGGCGCCTGCCGCGTCGACTTCTGGTTCGACTTCTGGGGCGACCGCACGCAGCTCTCGTCCACCGAGGTGGACGACTGCCTGGCCAGGGTCGCGGGGATCATTCGTGAGTACGACCCCGACATCCTCATCACCGAGGAGATCGAGGTGGGCAGCAAGCGCAGCGCCTACGTGGACATGGTGCGCTACCTGCTGGAGCACACGAACCTCCGCTACGCGACCTTCGACGAGACCTGGGACGCGCGCTACGTGCCCTCGGAGGGCCTGGGCCGCATCAACCTCGGCAACGCCATCCACTCCCGCTACCCCATCACCCTCGGCGAGCGCATTCACCAGGCCGAGCGCACCGACGAGGACCTGCTGACCAAGACCTTCACCATCAAGCGCGCCATGGCCCGCGCGGAGGTGGACCTGGGCGATCGCACCGTCGCCGTCTACGGGGTGCACACCGAGGCCTACGACAACGACGGGACGAAGCAGAAGCAGATCCAGCAGATCTACGAACTGCTGAAGGGCGAGACGAAGCCCTGGCTCATCGGTGGCGACTTCAACGAACTGCCGCCGGTGTGTGACGAGAAGGCGACGGCGGGCAGCGCCGAGTCGTGTGACGGCAAGCTGCGGCTCTCGGGCTTCCTCGACGAGCGGGCCAGCAGCAAGGGCACCCCCTACGAGCAGCCGCCCTACACCCCGTCGGTGATGAAGCAGTTCTACGACGACTTCGAGCCGTACATCCCGCTCGCGCGCTACGGCGTCGGCGAGGACCACCAGCGCCCGTACTTCACGCACTCGGTGCTCGGCCCCGATGGCGTCAACGACGACGGCCGGCCGGGCTGGTGGAACCGCACGCTCGACTACCTCTTCGTGCGCAAGGGCGAGACGTGGACCGATGCCGACGTGCTGCAGGAACCCGGGCGGCAGGGCATCTCCGGAGATCCCTCGCGGGCCAGCGATCACGCCCCCATCGTCGGCACCTGGGGGCTCCCGTGAAGCGCGCGCTCCTGGGCCTCGCCCTCGCCTCGACCGCGGCCTTCGCCACCCCGCGCCCGGCCCGCGACACCGCCGACGTGGGCAACGCCGGCAGCTACAGCGTGGGCATCTTCAACCCGCTGCGCATCGCGTTCACCGATCGCGTCGAACTCCAGGCCAACCCGCTGTTGTTCTTCGTGGCCCCGCATCTCGACGTGCGCTTCGCCATCCTCAAGCCGGCGGTCGAGGCGGGGAAGCTGCCCATGGGCGTGCGGCTCACCGCGGAGGCGGGACTGTTGATGCCCACCCTGGGCATGCGCCTGATGAAGGGCTTCTTCTTTCCCTCCTGGGCCACGAGCACCAACGACATCGGGTTCATGCTCATCCCGCGGGTGGGGCTGCTGGTGTCGGGCGACTTCTTCCAGGACGACGTCCTCACCTTTCGCATCGATGGGCAGATGCGCATCCCCATGGGGCCCCACAGCGCCACGCCGCTCAACTCGTTCCTCGCGCCGCTGGAGATCCTCTTCGCCGCCCCGCTCACCGGGTTCCTCGGCCGCTTCGGGGGCGCCTACGATCACGCCTTCGGTGACCGCCTGCGCCTGCGCGGCGAGGTGAACCTCTACGTCACCGGGGCCCAGGGCAACCTCAGCGTGGCCGGCACCAACGTGGGGCCGCTGGCGCCGATCTCCCCCTTCATCTTCACCGCGCACGTGGGCCTGGACATCGCGGTCTTCAAGTACAGTCGCCTCACCGTGGGCGCACTCTTCGCGAACTACGACCAGGGAGCCTCGGAGTTGAAGGTGAACGCCGACGGCTTCAGCGAGCGCGTGCGCGTCCGCAGCAACAACATCCTCCCGACCCTCGACTTCATCTGGGCCGGCTTCTGAAGGAGCCCGCATGCTGACCAGGCGCAACGTCCTCTTGGCCGGGGGCGCGCTGGCGCTCGCTCCGGCCCTCAGCCGAGCCCGGGGCCTCGTCGCCGACGAGACGTACCTCGCGGTGGTGGCCTCGGCCCTCGAGGCCGCGAAGAAGGCCGGCGCGAGCTACGCCGACCTGCGCATTCACCGCCGCCGCGAAGAGAGCGTCAGCGTGCGCGACGATCACCTCGAGGCCATCGACGACGCCGAGCGCTTCGGGGTGGGGGTCCGGGTGATCGTCGACGGCGCCTGGGGCTTCGCGTCGTCGAACCTGGTGCAGCCGAAGGAAGCTGCGCGCCTCGCCCAGGTCGCCTGTGCGCTGGCGAAGGCCAACGCCTCGGTGATGACGAAGCGGGTCGAACTCGCGCCCAACCCGGCCCACGTCGACGTGTGGCAGACCCCGCTGATCAAGGACCCCTTCAAGATCCCCGTGAGCGACAAGGCCGAGCTGTTGCTGGCCGTGGCCGAACGCCTGCGCGCGGTGAAGGGCATCAGCTTCTGTCACGCCTGGGTGAGCACCCGCCTCGAGTGGAAGCTCTTCGCCTCGTCCGAGGGGGCGCTCATCGAGCAGAGCCAGACGCGGCTGGGGCCCGGCTACGTGGCCACCGCGGTGCACCCCACCTCCGGCGAGTTCGCCTCGCGCGCGTGGGACGGACAGGCGCTGCAGGCCGGGTGGGAACACCTCGAGACCAGCCACTTCCTCGAAGACGCGCCGCGCGTGGCCGAGGACACCCTGGAGAAGCTGCACGCCGCGAGCGTGACCCCGGGGAAGAAGGACCTCATCCTCGACGCCAGCAACCTGTGGCTCACCGTGCACGAGTCGGTGGGACACCCCACCGAACTCGATCGCGCGCTGGGCTACGAGGCGAACATGGCCGGCACCTCCTTCGCCACGCCCGACACCCTGGGCACGATGTACGCCTCGCCCCTCGTCACCCTCTACGCCGACAAGACGACGCCGGGCGGACTGGCCACGGTGGGCTACGACGACGACGGGGTGCGCACCGGGCGCTGGAACCTCGTGGAGCGGGGCAAGTTCGTCGGCTACCAGACGACGCGCGAGCAGGCCGCGTGGTTGGGTGAGAAGGCGTCCCGCGGCTGCAGCTACGCCATGGACCATGCCTCGGTGCCCTTCCAGCGCATGCCCAACGTCTCGCTCGCGCCCGGGGAGAAGGACCTCTCGACGGCCGACCTCATCAAGGCCACCGACGACGGGGTGTACGTGGTGGGCACCGGGAGCTGGTCCATCGACCACCAGCGCTACAACTTCCAGTTCACCGGCCAGACGTTCTTCGAGGTGAAGCAGGGGAAGATCACCCGCCCCCTCAAGGACGTCGGCTACCAGTCGAACACCCCCGCCTTCTGGAAGAGCTGCGACCTGCTCGGCGGGCCGTCCACCTGGCGGCTGGGCTCGGCCTTCGATGACGGCAAGGGCGAGCCGATGCAGTCCAACCCGGTGAGCCACGGCTGCCCCTCGGCGCGCTTCCGCGGCGTGTCGGTGATCAACACCGGCGCCAAGCAGGGGGCCTGAATGTGGACCGAACTGCAGGCGCTGACGCTGGGCAAGTCGCTGCTGGGCCTGGTGAAGAAGGCCGACCCGAAGGCCGAGGCCCAGGTCACCGTGTGGCAGACCCACCGCGCGCACACCCGCTTCGCCCGCAGCGAGATCACCACCGCCGGCGAGAACGACGACCTGAGCGTCTCGCTCTCGGTGCAGCGGGGCCTGCGCTCGGCCTCGGCCCAGGCCAATCAAACCGACCCCCGGGCGCTCGAGCACCTCGTGGCGCGCACCCTGGGCAACGCGCGGCTGGCGCCGGAGCTGCCGGAGACCATGCCGGTGTTGGGCCCGGTGAAGGTGACGAGGAACCAGCTCCACGACCCGGCCATGGCGAAGCTCGACGCGAAGGCGCGGGCCGAGGGCATCGTGGCCGCGCTGGGCCCCTCGAAGGAGCGGGACCTGCTCACCGCCGGCTTCCTCGAGGTCTACGACGGCCTCGTGGCGCGGCTGTCGTCGGAGGGCCTGTCGGTCAGCGCCCCCTTCACCGACTCGAACTTCTCGGTCACGGCGCGCACGAAGGACGGCACCGGCTCGGGCTGGAACGCCCTGAGCACCCGGCGCCGGGCCGAGCTCGACTTCGAGAAGGTCGGTCGCCTCGCCGCCCAGAAGGCCATCGCCTCGGCCAGGCCGAAGACCATCGAGCCGGGTCGCTACACCGTGGTGCTCGAACCGGCCGCGGTCGGGGACCTCTTCGAGTTCTTCGCCCAGTCGCTCGACCGGCGCAGCGTCGACGAGGGCCGGTCGTGTTTCGTGGGCAAGCTGGGCCAGCGGGTGATCAACGAGCGGCTCACGCTGCGCTCCAACCCGCAGACCACGCCCATGTTGCCCTTCGATGGAGAAGGGCTGCCGCTGGCGCCACGCACCTGGGTCAACCGGGGCGTGCTCGAGTCGCTCGCGGTCTCGCGGTACTGGGCGCAGCACAAGCAGCTGGCCCCCACCGGAGGCTACGACGGCTACGAGGTCGACCCGGGCGACGCCACGCGCGACCAGCTGCTCCAGGGCGTCAAGCGCGGGGTGCTCATCACCCGGCTCTGGTACACCAACCTCGTCGACCCACAGAGCCTGCTCATCACCGGCCTGACGCGCGACGGGACCTTCCTCATCGAGGACGGGGCCGTCACCTCGCCGGTGCGCAACTTCCGCCTCAACCAGTCAGTCCTCGAAGCGCTCTCGAAGGTCGACGCCGTCTCGGCCGACCGCGAATCGCCGGGGGCCTCGGCCTGGAAGCTCCCCGCGCTGCGGACCCACGAGTTCCTGCTCGCCAGCCAGAGCGACGCGATCTGACCGGACCGGGGTCAATGTAGGTGGATTTCTACAGTCCGATGGAATCCAAAGTACCCGTAAGGTACCGGGCTCCATGCGTCGAAGCCTGTGGCTGTGCTGGGTGATGGTCTGGTGGGTCGGGAGCGCCTCGGCGGCTGACCTCGAGCGCTCCGAGTCGGCCTCGCTCCACGGCGTGCTCGCGCTGCCGCCGGTGGCCTCGGTGGTGGTGGGCAAGAAGGGCGCCTTCGTCGGCGTCGACACGCGCAAGACCGTGGAGCGCTTCGACGTCGCGGCCCACGAGAAGCTGGTGACCGCCCTCAACAAGCGCCTGGGCGGCAAGGTGCTGGCCGCCGACCTCGCGCAGGGCGTGCTGGCGAAAGAGGGCTTCGGCCCCTCGGTGCTGGGCAAGCCCGCGGCGCTGGCGCAGCTGGCGAAGGTCTCGAACGCCGACTGGCTCATCGCCTTCAGCCTCAGCCGCGCCAACCTGCTGACCGCGACCCTGCTCGACCCCGAAGGCCGCCCCGTCGGCGAGAACTGCGTGCTCAACAACGTGACGCCGGGGCTCACCGAGACGCAGGCCGAGAGCATGGCGAGCTTCGTCGTGCCGCGGCTGCTCGCCGTCGAGAAGGCCCGCGTGGCCGCGCTCGCCGCGAAGGCGCCGGTGATCGAAGCGCCCCCGCCGCCCCCGGAAGAGCTGGTCGACCCCGAGTTGGAGCAGCTCAAGGTGGTGGAGCGCCCCACCGGCTGGGCGCCGGATCGCAACCGGGTGCGGGCGCTGGTGGCCATCGGCCCCGGGGCGGCCTTGCGCGGGCTGGCGCTGGGGGGAGAGACGGCCGCTTCGCTCGCCGACCTCGACAGCAACGGCGTCGTCGGGCTGGGCGTCGCCGCCCAGGTGCTGCCGCTGGAGTTCTTCGACGCCACCGCGGGCCGCGCCTGGAGCCAGCTCTCGCTCGAGGTGCACTACCGCCACGCCTTCGTGCGCGCCCAGGGTGTCGCGGGCGGGCTGGAGGGCACGTCGTGCAGCATGACCGACGACGATCTCCAGCTGCGCGCGGGCTGGCGATACCGACTGGGTGACGGCTACCTGCCCACCATCGGGATCGCCGGCGGCTGGTCGCAGGAACAGACCCGCTTCGACTGCAGCCTTCCCCTGGTCAGCACCACCTGGCGCGGCATCGACGCGCAGCTGCGCGTGCGCCAGCCCGTCTACCGCGACCTGGTCACTCTCGAGCTGCTCGGGGGGCCGCGGTTCCTGCTCCCCGGGCCGCTGGTGACTTCGCCCGGCTTCAGCCTGTCGGCCGAGGCGTGGCTGGAGGTCAAACCCGTCTCGGTGCTCTTCGCGCGCGCCGGCGTCCGCTTCTCGCGACTGCAGGCGACCAACCCGTCGCTGACCGCCGTCGACACCCGCACCTTTCTCGCTGTCGAACTCGGGGCCTTCTTCTGATGCGCGCACTTCTCCTGACCGCCCTCCTCTCGTCGACCGCGGCCTTCGCGATCTGCAACCCCGCCGCGCCCCTGAACCCGGAGAACGACTGCGACCTCGACGGCTGCACCGTGGCCCAGGGTGACTGCGCCGACAGCACCACGGTCAACCCGCAGGCCGCGGTCATTCGTGGCCCTGGCTGCCCCAACAACGCGGCCGCCGAGGTGTGTGACGGGGCGGACAACAACTGCAGCGGCGCGGTCGACGAGGGCAACCCCGGCGGCGGCGGCGCGTGCGTCACCGGCCAGGCCGGCGTGTGCAGCCCCGGCGTCAACCAGTGCCTCGCGGGCGCCGTGACGTGCGTGCGCACCGTCGCGCCGTCGGCCGAGACCTGTGACGGGCTCGACAACAACTGCATGGGCGGCGTCGACGAAGGCAACCCCGGCGGCGGCGGGGCGTGCGCCACCGGCCAGCAGGGCGTGTGCGCCGCCGGCACCCGGGCCTGCCAATCGGGAGCGCTGAACTGCGTGCGCACCACCGGGCCCACCACGGAGATCTGCGACGGCCTCGACAACAACTGCATGGGCGGAGTCGACGAGGGCTTCAACGTCGCCGCCGCCTGCACCAGCACCAACCAGGGCGTGTGCCGGCCGGGCACCAACCAGTGCCAGGGCAACGGCACGGTGGCCTGCGTCTCCACGGTGCTTCCCGGGACGCGCACCGAGACCTGCAACAACCTCGACGACAACTGCAACGGCACCACCGACGAGGGCAACCCCGGCGGCGGCCTGGCCTGCACCACGGCGCTGCCCGGCATCTGCAGCGCGGGCACCACCCAGTGCCAGGCGGGCACGGTCAACTGCGTGCAGAACCTCATGGCCGCGACCGAGACCTGCAACGGCGTCGACGACAACTGCGATGGCACCGTCGACAACGGCTTCAACGTCGGCGCGGCCTGCGCCGTCGCGGGCCAACAGGGGCGATGCGCCACGGGCACCATCCAATGCCAGGGCGGCGCCGCGGCGTGCGTGGGCCGCACCGCGCTCACCGAGACCTGCAACGGCGTCGACGACGACTGCAACGGGGTGATCGACAACGGCAACCCCGGGGGCGGCGCGGCCTGCACCACCGGCCTGCTGGGCATCTGCGCGGCGGGCACCAACCAGTGCCAGGCCGGCGCGGTGCGCTGCGTCCAGACCCTGATGTCCACGGCCGAGACCTGCAACGGCCTCGACGACGACTGCAACGGCACCGTCGACAACGGGCTCATCGTCGACGTCGACGGCGACGGCTCGCGGGCCTGCGGCAGCTGCGGCGCCAGCGCGGCTCCCAACTGCGACTGCAACGACACCAACAACGCGGTGCGGCCGGGCCTCGCCGAGACCTGCAACAACGTCGACGACAACTGCAACGGCCAAACCGACGAGGGCGTCAACCGCGTCTGCTACGCCGGCCCCGCTGGCAGCTTCACCGGCACCTGCCCCGGCACCGGCTGTACGCCGCGTGGGGTGTGCGTAGGCGTGAGCCAGGCCTGCGTCGCGGGCAACTTCCCCGCGTGTTCCGCGGCCACGCCCGGGCAGACCTTCCCGGGCACCGAGACCTGCAACAACCTCGACGACAACTGCAACGGCACCCGCGACGAGGGGCTCTCGGGCGGCGCCTGCACCACGACCCTGCTCGGGGTCTGCGCCCCGGGCACCGAGCAGTGCACCACCGGCAGCTTGACCTGCGTGGCGAACGTCACCGCCAGTGCCGAGACCTGCAACAACCTCGATGACAACTGCAACGGACTGGTCGACGACGGCGTGGCGGCCCAGCGCTGCTTCACCGGCCCCGCCGGGACCTTCGCAGGCGCCTGCCCCGGACCGGGCTGTACACCCCGTGGGCAGTGCCGCGTGGGCTCGGCGGTGTGCGCCAGTGGCGCGTACGGCACCTGCACCGGCCAGACGCTGCCCGTGACCGAGGTCTGTGACGGCCTCGACAACGACTGCAACGGAAGCCCCGACAATGGCCTCCTCATCGACGCCGACGGAGACGGCAGTCGCGCCTGTCTGACCTGCGCCGCCCCGGCGTCGCCGGCCTGCGACTGCAACGACGGCAACAACATGGTGCGCCCCACGGCGTCCGAGACCTGCGACGCCATCGACAACAACTGCAACGGTCAGGTCGACGAAGGCAGCGGGCCCGGCGGCAAGCTGACGGCCAACTGCTACTCCGGACCCACGGGGACCCAGGGCGTCGGCGCTTGCGTGGCCGGCGTGCGGGTGTGCAACGCCACCGTGCCCGGCATGAGCAGCTTCGCCGCGTGCATGAACGAGATCGTCCCCACCGCCGAGGTCTGCAACGGCCGCGACGACGACTGCAACGGCACCGTCGACGACGGCTTCGACCAGGACGGCGACGGCTTCCTCTCGTGCGCGGCCTGCAACAACGCGATGAACTGCGACTGCAACGACACCGACGCCACCATCAAGCCCGGGGCCGTGGAGCTGTGCGACACCATCGACCAGAACTGCAACGCGCGCCTGGACGACGTTCCGGCGCGGCGCTGCTTTGCCGGGCCCAACGTCACCCCCGACACCTATGCCGGCACCTGCCCCGGCCCGATGTGCCAGCCGAAGGGCGCCTGCGTGGCCGGCATGCAGGCCTGCAGCACCCTGGGCGCGTGGGCCACCTGCGCGGGCGCGACGCTGCCCGCCAACGACCCGGCCCAGGGCGAGCTCGTGTGCGACGGCCTCGACGAAGACTGCGACGGCACCATCGACGACGGCAGCTTCGACGTGGACATGGACGGCGTGCGCTCGTGCGCCGGAGACTGCGTGGACACCGACCCCGCGGTGCGCCCGGGGCTCCCGGAGATCTGCGACGGCAAGGACAACGACTGCGACGGTACCGTCGATGGCGTGTCCACGGCCTGCTACTCGGGCCCGACCGAGACGCGGGGTCGCGGCATCTGCCGTGACGGCAGCCAGCAGTGCCTCAACGGCGTGGGCACCGGCGCGTGCCTGGGCGAGGTGAAGCCTTCCCCGCTGGCCGACGGCGGCTTTCCGGCCTTCGTGCCCGACGGCGGCGTCAACGACCCGGAGCTGCTGTGCGACGGGCGCGACGAGGACTGCGACGGGGTGATCGACGACGGCTACGATCTCGATCACGACGGCGTCACCACCTGCCAGGGCGACTGCGACGACACCGACCCCTTCAACCGGCCCGGCCTGGCGGAGATCTGCGACTGCCGCGACAACAACTGCAACGCCCAGGTCGACGAGGGCAACGTGTGCCGCGGCGCGCCCTGCCACGACTTCGACGCCGACGGCGTCACCAACTGCCAGGGTGACTGCGACGACGGCAACGCCGCCATCGGGCCCCAGCAGACCGAGCGCGTGGGCAATGGCCGCGACGACGATTGCGACGGCGCCATCGACGAAGACACCGACGAAGACGGCGACGGCTACTCGACGGGCCAGGGCGACTGCGACGATCACCTCGCGGCCATCAACCCCGGCGCGGTCGAGGTGTGCGACGGCTTCGACAACGACTGCGACACCCAGCGCGACGAGGGCTTCGATCTCGACGGTGACTTCGCCACCACCTGCGCCGGCGACTGCGACGACCAGGACCCGGCGCGCAGCCCCTTCCGCCGCGAGATCTGCGGCAACGGGGTCGACGAGAACTGCGACGGCCGCGTGGATGAAGACACCGACGCCGACGGCGACGGCGTGACCACCTGCCAGGGCGACTGCAACGACTTCAATGCCTCGGTGCACCCGGCCGGCGGCAACGTGTCGGTGGCCGTGGAGATCTGCGACGGCCAGGACAACGACTGCAACGGCCGCACGGACGAGGGCTTCGACGTGGACGGGGACTACGTGGCCTCGTGCTTCGGCGACTGTGACGACACCGACCCGACCATCAACCCCGGGGCCATCGAGGTCGCCGCCAACGGCAAGGACGACAACTGCGACGGCCGCGTCGACGAGGGCGCCGACGATCGCGACCACGACGGCTTCACCGCCTTCTGCGGCGACTGCAACGACGCCGACCCGGCCATCAACCCCCACGCCACGGAGGTCTGCGATCGCATCGACAACAACTGCGACGCGTACATCGACAGCGCGCCCGGCCGGTTCGACCTCTGCGCGGTGTGCTTCGACGCCGACCAGGACGGCCAGACCAACTGTGACGGCGACTGCAACGACGCCGACCCGGCCATCTTCCGCGGCGCTCCCGAGCTGTGCGACCTCAAGGACAACGACTGCGACGGGGACACCGACCTCGACCCGCAGACCGGCCTGCGCGTCTGCGTGAGCGACGGCGGCGTGGACCCCGACGGCGGCGTCGACGGGGGCGAGGCCGATGCCGGCGCCACCGACGACGGTGGCCTGGGTGGCGACGACGCAGGGGTCGGACCCGCTCGCCCGCGCGTGGCCACCGGCTGTGGGTGCTCCAGCCCGGCGGACGTCGCGCCGCTGGCCTTGCTGGCCCTGGCGCTGCTCGGCGCGCGCTCGCGCCGCCAGGCCCGGCTCAGCCGCGGCGCCGCCCCCCTGGCGCTCGGCGTGGGGCTGTTCCTCTCGGGCTGCACCAGCGCCTTCGAGATCCCACCCGTGGCCGATGCCTCGGTCGAGATCGACGGGGGTGACGTCGACGCCGGCGTCGATGCGGGCTTCATCCCCCGGCCCGAATGGCCCTGCCCCGGGCTGTTCCCGGTCGAGCAACTGCCCACCCCCTTGCCCGGCACCGGCGTGGTCTTCGCGCACAGCCGTCGCTACGCGGTGACGGTGAAGGACACCGCGCAGATGCTGGTGCTCGATGACGCGGCGTCGAACTTCGCGGGCTTCGTCCTGCGCCGGCCCGTGCCCGCCGACCTGGTGGGGCAGCCCGGGGCCCTGTCGCTGCTCGCCGCGCGCGAGGTGGCCGCCCTCACCAGCCTCGGGGGCACGCCGCTGGTGCGCGACCGCATCGAGCGCTCGAACCGCGTCTACGTGGACGATCGCATGCAGGGCAACGCCTCGCACGCCTCGACCCTGACCTTCGCCACGGCCACCACGCCCTTCTCGGTGCGCAACCGCCTGGCGACCTCCCTCTCGGGCCGGCCGGCCAGCGACGTGGGACCCCTGCCCGTGGTGGCCGGGAGCGCCACCGAGGACCGGCTGGTGGTGTACCTGCTGTTCCGCATCACCCGCACCGACGTCTTCATCGCCGGCGCCGTGAGCACGCTGCGCGACTTCACCGCGAACCAGCCCGCGCTGACGGACTTCACCAACGGCTCGCACCTGTCGGCGCCGGACGCGATCCTCAACTACAACTGCGAGCACCTCGGGGCGCCCCCGCTGAAGACCGACTTCCTCTTCGTGGTCGACAACTCGGCCTCCATGCTCGAGGAACAGGCCGCGCTGGCGAGTTCGGCCGACGCCCTGTTCACCGCCTTCCAGGCCTCGGGCATCGACTTCCGCATTGGGGTGATCACCACCGACAGCGACGTGCTGCGCGGCAGCGGGTTCACCAGCGAACTGGGGCAGTTCAAGAGCGACGTGCGGGTGGGCATCAACGGCAACGGCTTCGAGATGGGCATCGAGTACGCCCTGCGGGCCATTCGCCGCGCGCGCCCCGCGACGCTGCCCGCAGCGCTGCGCATTCGCGACGACGCGGGCCTCGTGGTGGTCTTCGTCAGTGACGAGGAGAACTCGGGGCTCAAGCCGGTGGCAGACTACGCGACCGACTTCCTCGCCGAGAACGCGGTCACCTTCGGCATCGTGGGGCCGCGGCCGTCGGGGTGCACCCGCGTGGGCCTGGGCGCGGCGGTGGCCGGCACCCAGTACATCGACCTCTCGACGGCGACCGGGGGCAGCACCGGGAGCATCTGCAACCCCAACATCACCGAGGTGGTGGAGGAGATCCTCTTCGGAGCCATCGGCGCCTCGTCCCGGGCCACGCTCGCGTCGCGGCCCATCTCCGGCTCCCTGGCGACGCAGACCACGGTGCCCGTGCCCCGCGCCCGCCAGAACGGCTTCGACTACGACCCGGCGAACAACACCCTGCTCTTCTTCGGGGTCTCGCCGCCGGCAGGCACCGACGTGACGGTGGCCTACGCGACGTTCGTCTACATCAACTGATCAGCACCGCCCCAGGTCGCGGAAGTGCAGCGCGATGCCGTGGTGAGCGTCCTGGTGGAGGCGGGGCTTGCCGATGGTGTGGCAGGTCGCGCAGAAGCTCCGCGCGCCATCGGGGGAGATGCGGAGCTCCAACGCCCCATCACAGGTGGGGCAGGAATGGGGCACCTGCAGTTCGGCGGTTCCTTCGCTGATGACTCGGACTTCGGTGGTCATGATGGGCTTACAGGTACGACGGGAAGTCGCACCTGCAAGGCCCGGGCTGCCTGAACTACTTGTTGTTCTGCGCGGCCAGCAGCGGGAGCAGCAGCGACGTGGCCTTGGAGTTCTCGGGGAGCAGCGTCACCGGGGCCCCTGACTCGAGCAGCTTCTGGGTCTCGAGCAGCTCGAACATCGCCTCCATGACCTCGGCGTCGGCCGAGATGGTCTGCAGCGCCTTGCCCACGATGAAGGGGCGCTGGGCGGCGGCGCGGGCGAACTCGGCGGCGGCCTTGGAGTCGGCCGACGACTTGATGATGTTCACCTGGTTGGTGCCGTCCTGGCTGATGGCGGAGGTCACCTGGCGCAGCCGGTTGACGACCTTCTCTTCGATGCCGCGGATCATCGCCACGTCACGGAAGTGCACCTTGCGGATGTAGACCGAGCCCAGCTGGTAGCCCCACTCGGCCGAACGGGGGGTGACCTCGTTGCGCACTGCCTGGCTCATCACGTGGCGCGTCTCGAGCATGTCGCCCAGCTTCATGTTCGAGAGCGTGCGCACCGCCGCGTTGCTCACGTTGGCGCGCATGGAGCCGCGCGGGTCGGCGTTCTTGAAGAGGAACGAGACCGGGTCGCTGACGTACATCTCGTACCAGATGCCGATGCCCATCGGCGCGCCCTCCTCGGAGTTCACCGGCTGGCTGCGCAGGTATTCCTGGTCGAGGCGCAAGTCGACCTGGTGCACCTTGCCGAAGAACGGAATGAGCGCGGCCTTGATGCCCAGCTTGGCCCACAGGAAGTGGAGGCCGGGGTCGCTGATGGTACCCAGGACCTCGCCGAAGAGCGTGAACACCGTCGCCTTGCGCTCTTCGATGATGGTGTACAGCCCGAACGCCCTGGCGATGGCCATGGCGATGGGGAAGCCGATGAAGCAGGCGACGAAGCCGACGACCATGGCGATGAGGAAGTTCACGGCTTCACCTCGACGAACGCGTTGCGGGCCTTGCTGAACAGCGTGAGCTTCACGTTGCGCACGTAGGCGTTGAGCACGCCCGAGCCACCGTTGCGCTTGAGCGCGGCGAGCTGGTCGGCCAACTGGAGCAGGGGCTCGACCTCGGCCTGGGCGTTGAGGGTCTGGATCTCGACGGCGCGGCGCGACTGCACCAGCTTCTGGTCCGCCGAGGCCTGGGCCAGCGAGATCTCCGCGCCGACCTGGTTGTGCGCGGTGTTGATGGCGGCGAGCGCGCTCTCGACGTCGTGCGGCGGGTCGATGCCGGTGATCAGCGAGGCGTCGAGGGTGATGCCGTAGCGCGCGGTGGACGACATGCAGCCCTTGTCCATGTCCTCGTTGAGCAGGCGCAGGTTCTTGCGCAGGTCGTTGATCGACACGCCGGCGGCGGCCGAGAGATCGCCCACGTTGAGCGGGGCGCCGACCTGGGCCGTGCCCACGGCCACCTCGGGGGCCTCGAAGGAGGCGATCTTCTGGCGCAGCACCGAAACGAAGAAGCCCAGCACGTGCACCAGCGGCCGCTTCACGCCGAAGATGTACGCGTAGAGGTTCTGGTCGCTGACGCGGAAGCGCAGCTGGCCCACGAGGCCGATGTTGAGCTGGTCCTTGGTGACGGCGTCGAGCTCGGTGCCGCCGCGGTTGGCGTTGATGTCCTCGGGGTCGAAGGCGAGGTTGACGGTCTCGGTGGCGACGGAGACCTTGTAGACCTTCTCCCAGGGCCACTTGAAGTAGGGCCCGCCGGGCTGGATGACCTCGAGCTGCGGGTACTTGTAGCGCTCGCGTTCGTCAGGCCGCAGGTACTCGGCCATCGGGTTGTCGAGCGTGGTGGTGGTCAAGCGAACGGCCCGACCGAAGGACGTCTTCACGGCCTTCTCGTTCTGGTTGACGGTGAAGAAGCCGAAGATGACGTAACGAAGTACGAACCAACCGAGCGCCCCGAAGACGAGGCCTGCGACTGACATCATGTGGTCCACCCCTTTCGGGCGCGGACACTACGCGAACTGCGCCCAGACCGGCGCGTGATCGGACGGCTGCGGTCCCTTGCGTGCCTCGCGGTCGACGTCGATGGCCGTGCAGCGGGCCACGAGCTCGTCGGTGACCAGCAGGTGGTCGATGCGCAGGCCCTGGTTCTTGTGGAACGCGCCGGCCCGGTAGTCCCACCAGGTGAAGCGCCCGGGCTCGGGGTGCTGGTGGCGGAAGAGATCGGTGAGGTGGTGGGCCGAGAGCAGCCCCAGGAAGGCCGCGCGCTCCCTCGGCGAGCACAAGGTCATGCCCTGCCACAGCGCCGGGTCCCAGGTGTCCAGGTCGGCCGGGGCCACGTTGAAGTCGCCGCACACCAGCAGCGGACCCTGCATCGCCTGCAGCCAGCGGGTGAGCTTCGCGTACCACTCGAGCTTGTAGACGTAGGCCGGTGAATCGAGCGCCTGGCCGTTGGGCGCGTAGAGGCCCACCACGCGAATGCCCTGGCAGGTCGCGGCGATCACCCGGGCCTGCTCGTCCCCGTCGCCGAGGTTGCGCACCACGTCGGTGACCGGCTCCTTCGAGAGGATCGCCACGCCGTTGTACGTCTTCTGCCCGAAGACCTCACAGCGGTAGCCGGCCGCTTCGATCTCCGCGCGCGGGAACTGCGCGTCGGTGCACTTGAGCTCTTGCAGGCACAGCACGTCAGGCGAGCGCGTGGCCAGGTACTCGAGCAGCCGGTCGAGGCGCGCGCGCACCGAGTTGATGTTCCACGTGGCGATCTTCACCCGCCGTCAGATGCCACCGGCCTGCTCAGGGCGCAATGCGCTTGCGCGGCTGGTGGAACGACGCGAGCACGGTCTCCATCTCGGCGCGCAGCTGGGTCTCGAGCGATCGCAGGGCGAAGGCGTCGAGACTCAGGGCGTGACAGCTCTCGTCGACCTCGATGCGCACCTGGTCCATGCGCCACGGCTGGCGCCGCACCTGCACCAGCGCGCTGCACAGCCGTACGATGTGCACGTCGAGGTACTCCCCGTCGTGGGGCAGCCCGAGATCGTGGTGCCGGATGGCGACCATGGTGGGGAAGCGCGGGAGGCTCCACTCGACGTGCGCCTCGCCGCCGATCTCCACGTGCACGCGCTCGACGACCCGATCGATCTCCGTGCCCTCGAGGTCGAAGTTGTGCTCCACGAGGGCCAGCGCGGCCACCGAACGCAGGGCTACCGAGCGGCCGAGATCGTGGAGGATGCCCGCGAGGTAGGCGTGATCACTGCGCGCCCTGGGCACGCGCATGGCCAGCCACGCCGCGCCCCGGGCCGCCGCGACCGACTCGGCGAAGATGTCGTTCCACCTGGGGCCGAAGGCCGCGAACTCGCTGCGCACCTGGGGCTGAAAGAGCGACCGCGCCGACACCATGCCCGCCACCCGGCCGACCTCCGAGAGCCCGAGCCGGGACACCGCGTCGCGAAGGGTCTGGATCTCGTGCGAACCGGCGTACGTGGGCGAGTTGGCGACCTTGAGGATCGCCGCGGAGAACGCGGGGTCCTGGGACACCACCTTGGAGAGCTCGGCGATCGACAGCTCCGGCTCGGCGACCAGGTTGAGCACCTGCAACGAGACCGACGGCAGGGCCGAGGGCGCCGGCCGGTTCTTGCGGAAGTGCACCAGCACCTGCTCGGTGAGCATCACCTCGCGCTGGACCTGCTCCGGGGTCAATTCTACGCGATCGGGTATCAACTGACCCGTCAACGCCATGAGCTGATCGAAGGGCGAACCCTGGTCCTTGCCACCCTCGATCACCCGCAGCTTCGGTGGATCCCTGCGGATCGGCTCGACTGCTACAGGGGGCACGCTGACACTGGGCGCCTGCCCGAAGACGCGCTGGAACCACTTCCACATGGCCAACCTCCCGTACCAGGGGAGCCAGTGCATGCGCCGCGCCGTGGATCAGCCGCCAGCCGAGCTGTAGTGAGCAATGCTCTGCAGCCACACCGCCCGCGCCACCCCGGCGAAGGTGAGCGAGCCCGCGATGGCAAAGCCGAGGGTCTGCAACTCGAGCCGCCCCAGCAGCGCCTCGGCCGGGTAGGTGGTCATCACCGCAAGGGGAATGACGAAGGTGAAGAAGAACTTCACCGGCCCCCGGAAGACGCTCGAGGGCCAGCGGGCTGCGTCGAAGATCGAGGTGAAGAGGTAGGTCAGGTTGTCGACCTTCACCACGATGAAGGCCGCGCTGATGATCAGGATCCACAACGAATAGAGCAGCAGCGTCGCCACCCCCAGCAGCAACGACGCGCTGAGCACGCCGAAGACCGAGGGCAGCCGATCCAGTTGCCGGAAGGCGAGACCGAAGACGATGGCGGCCTGGATCAAACCCGAGACGCGCCAGAGCTGAAAGCGCGAGGTCGACACCAGGAACTGCGCGTCCGCCGGCTTGAGGAGCACGAAGTCGAGGGTGCCCTTGCGGATGTGATCGATCACCGCCTGCAGGCCGGGGTTGATGGCCCCGTCGAGCACCGCCTGGAGCGTGATGAAGCAGGCCACCACCACCAGGCTCTCGCCGAACGACCACCCGGGAATGCCGGGGCGGCTGGCGTCGCCGTAGACCACGAAGAGCGGCACCACGGCCGTCGCCGTCCAGAACAGGCCGATGGCGGCGTCGATGAAGAAGTCGAAGCGGTACTGCAACGCGAGCAGCACCGAGGTGCGGAACTGGAGCCCGAAGAGCCGGAGGTAGCGCGTCACGTCAGCCCCCGTACGCCTGGAAGCGCTTCACGCCGCTTCGCCACAGGGTGAGCGACAGGAAGATGAGCAGCGCCGCCCAGCCGTACTGCCGCGCCACCAGCCCCAGCCCCTCTTCGAGGCCCAGCTTCCCGGTCATCAACTCCACGGGCAGCGCGATCTGGTAGCGGAACGGCAGCCACTCGGTGGTGGCGCGCAGCCACGGGGGGAAGAGATCGAGGGGGAAGAGGTAGCCCGAGAACACGAAGAACAGCGCCAGCCACACGTCCATGATCTTGATCGAGCTCTCGAGGAAGAACGCGAGGCTCCCCACGGCGACGTTGACGAAGAAGGTGATGAGCCACGCGCCGAACATCGACACCAGCCACAGGAGCCACACGCGCCAGTCGGTCGCCACGTGGCCGGACTGCGTCGCCAGCAACACTGCCACCACCGGCACAGTCACCAGCGCCCGCAGCGGCATGTAGGCGAGGTTCGACATGGCGTACGAGATGATGGGGTGCATCGGGCGCAGCAGCCGCATCGCCAGCTGGCCCTGGCGCACCTCGAAGTTGATCTCCCACGAGGCCCACGCCGAGATGAGCTGGCGCACGATGAACACCGCCAGGAAGTAGGCGACGAACGCGCCGCTGCCCCACTGCTGCCCGCCCGTGCCCACCACCGGCGCGGCGGCCGCCACGGAGGTCCAGAGCATCATCATGATCAGCGGCATGGTGGTGGCGAAGACCCACACCAACATCTCGGCCCGGTAGGCCACCGCCTCGGCGAAGCCGATTTTCAGGAGCGTGGGCAGGGCCCGGAACGCAGCGAACGGTCTCACGCCGCGACCTCGCGCTCGGCCCGGCTGCGCGCGAAGAGCTCGCTCATCACCTCTTCCAGCGGCGGGTTCTCGACGTTCAGGTCGACCACCGGCAACGTCGCCAGGGCCCGCGCCACCGCGGTGTTCACCCCGTCGTGCGGCACCTGGAGCACCGACTCGGCGTGGTCGTGCTTCACCACCGTGCCCAACTCGGCGACCTGTTCCCGCGGCACCGGTGCCGAGAACCGCAACGTCAGGCGCTTCTCCGGGCGTACGCGCTTGACGAGCTCTTCCAGCTTGCCGTCGAAGGAGAGCACGCCCTTGTCGATGACCACCACCCGCGGGCACAGCGCGGTCACGTCGTCCATGTAGTGCGAGGTGAGGATCAGCGTCGCCCCGTACTCCTCGTTGTACTTGCGGATGAAGTCGCGCATCGCGACCTGCATCGAGACGTCGAGGCCGATGGTGGGCTCGTCGAGGAAGAGCACCTTCGGCCCGTGCACCAGCGCCGCGGCGAGCTCACACTTCATGCGCTCGCCCAGGGACAGCTGGCGGGTCGGCTTGCTGACCAGCTCGCCCAACTCGAGCAGCTCGCTGAGCTCCTTGAGGCGCCGGTTGAAGTCGGCCCGCGGCACGTCGTAGATGGCGCGGTTGAGCTCGAAGGTCTCGGACGGCGGCAGGTCCCACAGCAGCTGCTGCTTCTGGCCCATCACCAGCATGATCTTCTTGAGGAACTCGGTCTCGCGCCGCTGCGGCACGTGGCCCCCCACCGTCACCTCGCCGGCCGTGGGGTACAGCAGCCCCGAGGCCATCTTGAGGGTGGTGGTCTTGCCGGCGCCGTTGGGGCCGAGGAAGCCCACCCGCTCGCCCGCGGCGACGTCGAAGTCGATGCCGTCGACGGCCTTGACCCACTCGTAGTCGCGCTTGAAGAGCGACTTGAGGGCGGCCTTCACCCCCGGGGGGCGCTTGTGAACGCGGTAGTGCTTCTGGAGGCCGCGAATGCGAATCATGCGGCGGCTTGTAACTGGCTCCCTGCCGGAAGGCGCGTGATACGAGGCGCGCATGGGCGACCCGACCCGTGATCTCGAGCAGTGGATTCCCCGCCTCATCGCGGTGTGGCGCCGGCACCGCAAGGCCGGCAAGCCGCAGCGTGGCGGCGGCCGTAACGCGCCTCGCGCCCGGTTCGAGGAAGAGGAGCTGCCCGAGGGCAACCTCACGAAGGACGAGCTGCGGGAGATCGGCGCAGGCGTCAAGCAGCTCTCCATGGGCCTGACGCGCAACCGCGAGCTCGCCGGCGCGCACTACATGGACGACCCCAAGCTGCTCGGGGCGTACCTGCTCTTCTACTGGCCCGTGAGCTACGCGCAGGCGCGCAGCACGCTGTCCGAGCTCCCGAACCGGCCCCGCGCGGTACTCGACCTCGGCTCAGGCCCCGGACCCCTGGCGTTCGCGGCCCTCGATGCCGGCGCGACGTCGGTGGTCGCCGCCGACCGCAGCAAGCCCGCGCTCGAACTGGCCCGCGCCCTCGCCACCGAGGCCGGCGAAGGCATGGCCACCCGCGAGTGGAGCCCGGAGAAGCCGCTGCCGGAGGGGAAGTTCGACCTCATCACCATGGGGCACGTGGTCAACGAGCTCTACAACGGGGCCATCGAGCCACGGGCGGAGCTGCTGGAGCGCGTGCTCGAGCGGGTCAACCCCCACGGCTCGCTGGTGGTGATCGAGCCGGCCCTGAAGGACACCTCGCGCGCGCTGCTCAAGGTGCGCAACGTGCTGGTGGACAAGGGCTACGCGGTCCGCGCGCCGTGCCTCTTCCGCGGCCCCTGCCCCGCGCTGCAAAAAGACTCCGACTGGTGCCACGCCGAGCGGAGCTGGCGCATGCCCAGGCTCATCGAGGACATCGCGCACGCCGCGAGCCTGCACAAGGAGTCGCTCAAGATGAGCTACCTCGTGCTCGCGCCCAGGGGCGAGGCCTGGCCGGAGCCGCCGACCGGCGCCGTGTTCCGCATCGTGTCCGAGCCCCTCGAGGGCAAGGGCCGCACCCGGTTCATGGGGTGTGGACCCGAGGGGCGCATCGGGCTCGCGATGCAAGAGAAGCACGAGAATGAGAAGAACCGCCTGTTCTTCAAGGTCACCCGCGGCGACGTGATCCGAATCACCGACACCGAGGACCGGGGCGACGGTCGCGCGCTGACCGACCAGTCGAGCCTGGAGATCCTCGCCAACGCCGGCAAGCCGGTCGTCAGGACGTAGCCGTCAGTCACCGAGCGCCCGGTGGGCCTCGGTGACGAACTGGCCTCGGGGGTACTCCTCGAGGTACTTGCGGTACTCGCTCAGGGCCTGCCGCGGCCGCATCTGGCCGTCGAAGCAGCGCGCGCGCAGCACCCGCGCCTGCTCGGTCCGCGCCGTCTTCTGCGCGTCGATCGCGATGTCCTCGAGGCCGAGCAGGAACCGCTCGCAGGTGCCCTGGGCCACCGACTCCTCGGCCCGGGCCAGGAAGATCGCCTCGAGATCCTTCGCCTCCACCTTCGGCGCAGCGGCCGGAGCAGGCGCGGGGGCGGGCGCCGGGAGGGGCTCCCACTCGGTCGGGGCCGAGACGGGCGCCGGCTCGACCTCCCGCTTCGGAGGCACCCCGCGGATGATCTCCCCGCCACCAATCGACGGCCACACGTCCGCCGGCGCCTCGACGATCAGCTCGGTCTTCGACTCCTCCACCGGCGCGGCCCTGGGCATCGACTCGAGCTCCTCGGCCTTCATCGGCGCGGGGGCCTCGACCTGGCGCGACTTCGCTTCGGCCGGAGACAACCGGGGCAACGAGCGCGGCGTGCCCTGCGCGGTGAGCATCGGCGGCGACGACGGCGTGCCCCCGACCGCGGCGACCATCACCCGCCCCTCGACCGCGGTGGCCTCGTCGGCGGCGGCCGCGACCTCGGCCAGCTCGCGCTCCCCCACGGCGCTCAGCTTCAGGCGCCTGGTCCTCGAGGTCTTCGTGTCGAAGCGGAAGCGCTGCCCCGGCTCCACGAGGGTCGAGTCCCCGTTCGGGAGCTCGACGCGCACCTGCCCCTCGGAGCACGAGACCTCGACCACCTCCGCGTCGTTGGTCACGCTGAACACCGTGCCGATCACGCTCACCGACACCCCACCCGAGTGCACCACGAAGGCCTTGCGCTCCTGGTGCGAGGCGCGCACCGCGAGGCTCCCTCGCTCGAGGGTCAACGCCACGTCGTCTTCTTCCGAGCGGGTCAACGCGAGCTGCGCGTCGGCCCCCACGCGGAGGTGGCTGCGATCGGGCAGGTGCACGAAGGCCTTCCCGCGCTTCGAGGTGCGGATGACGTCCCCACCGTGGAGTTCGGTGCCCGCGGCCAACTCGGTCGCGCTGCCCCCGACCCGCACCAGCCCCTGCGCGCGATCGACCCGCGCCCACGAGGAGATCGGCGTCGACTGTTCCGTGGCGACCAGGGGCGCGGGCACCTCGCGCGGCCACACCACGAAGAGCACCGCCGCCGCGGCCATGGCCAGCCCCACGCTGGCGCCCGCGAGCCGCCGGTAGAGCGGTGCGCGCGCCTGCGCCTGGAGCCGCTTCTCCACCATCGCGCCCACCCGCGCGTCGACCTTCGCCCAGGCCAGCCGGGGCTTCGCGGTGCGCGCCAGCTCCAGCGCCTCCTTCGCCAGCCGCACCGCGGAAAGCTGCTCGACACACTCGGGGCAGTCTTCGAGGTGCGCCTCGACGAAGCGATGCTCCCCCAGCTCGAGTTCCTTCGCCGCGTACGCCCACAGCTGGAGATCATGGCGAATCATCGGGTCACCTCGCCGCGGGTCAGCTCGCGCAGCGCACAGGTGAACTCGATGCGCGCGTGGTGCAGGCGCGAACGCACGGTGTTGTACGAGGTGCCCACCGCCTGGGCGATCTCCTCGGGGCCCATGCCGCAGAGCTCGTGGTACACGAAGACGATCCGCTTCTTGGCGGTCAGCTTCTCCAGCGCCCGGTGCACCAGCCGCGAGGCCTGGGCCGCCTGGGCCGCGCGCTCCGGGTCCTCCCCGAAGTCGATGCCCTCGGGGAGCTCGGCGGTGAGGTCCTCCTTGCGGCGACGCCACCAGCGCAGGTTCATCAACGCCACGTTCGCGCACACCCGGTAGAGGAAGGTGCGGAACTGCGAGTCGCCGCGGAAGCCGGGCACCGCCTTGAGCAGCCGCAGGTAGGTCTCCTGCACCAGGTCTTCGAGATCCGGCCGGCCGCCCACCAGGTGAAAGAGCGTGCGCGCCACGTCGTCTCGCGTGAGCCGGTACAGCTCCTCGAAGGCCAGCACGTCGTCCTTCTTGATGCGGTCGACCAGCCTCAGGAGCCTCGCTTCGGTGTGCCCCGTGGGGGGCGAAGAGGGCACCAACCTCGGGAGCGGCAGCGCTTCGGCGGACATGCCCCATTCGTTGCCGCCGTCACCGCAGCCGATCATCGCCGCGCGCCGATGATCGTTTCGAAAATGACCGGCATCGAAGGGAAGTGACGCGGCGAGTTTGGGCGCGCCGCCTCGAACCCGGAAAGAACACATGAACCTGAATTCCTTCAGAGCGTTGACGTTGCTGGCCGTCCCCCTCCTCGCCGTCAGTGGCTGCACCATCATCAACACCGATGGCGAATTCGCCGACTGCACCTTCGGGTGCCCCGGCTTCGCCTGCACCGGCAACGTCGACTGTCACTCGAGCTGCAGCTGCCTGAGCGGGAGCTGTGAGGCGCGCCGCCCCTGCACCGGGGACTCGCAGTGCGGCACCCAAGAGAGCTGCAGCAACGGCCGCTGTCAGCCCTCGTGCACCGGGAACAGCGACTGCAGCGCCGGCCAGTTCTGCCTGACCGGGTCGTGCCGCAACGTGCCCCCCGGGGCGAAGGCCTGCACCTCGTCGCAGCAGTGCGGCATGGACACGTGCATCAACGGGTACTGCATGCGGCCGTGCACCGGGAACCTCGACTGCAGCGGCGCTCAGACCTGCCAGGCCGGGTTCTGCGGTGGGTCGACCCCGGCGTCGGTTGATGGCGGGACGAGCGGCACGGGCGGTGGCTCGGGCGGTGGCTCGGGTGCGACCGGTGGCGGCTCAGGTGCGACGGGCGGTGGTTCGGGCTCGGGTTCGGGTGACGCCGGCGTGCCGTCCAGCTGCACCTTCAACGCGGACTGCGGCCTCGGCGGCTGGTGCGTGAACAGCGCGTGCTTCTTCGGGTGCACCGCGGACTCGGACTGCTCGGCCGGGAACTCGTGCCAGGGGGGCCTGTGCAAGGTGCGCCCGGCAGGGACGTGCTCGAGCTCGGCGCACTGCGGTGGCAGCCAGGATTGTGTCGATGGCACGTGCCGCGATCAGTGCACCGCGGCGACCACCTGCGCTTCGGGCTTGAGCTGCCGCATCGGGTACTGCCTGCCGGCGACCGCGGTGGTGTGCACCACGAACTGCGATTGTGCCGCGGGCCTGCGGTGCCTCGCGGGGACCTGCGCTCCGTAAGGGAGTGGCCCCTCACCCCAACCCTCTCCCCGCTCTCGCAGGGAGAGGGAGTTACATTTGGCCGAGCACGACTTCACAGTCGAGGCCGCCGTTGGAGACCCGGTGCCGCTCGGCGATCGTGAGGCCCAGGTGCTCCGCGCCCTCTTCCAACAGGAACGCGAAGTACCAGCCAGGGCACGCCGCGCGCAGGGACTTCCCCAGCGACCGGTAGAGCTTGCCCAGCTCGTCACGCTCCCCCACCCGCTTGCCGTACGGGAGGTTGGCGATGACCAGGCCCGTGTCGCCCCGCTTCACCAGCTTGGTCGCGTCGAGGCGCTCCAGCTTGAGCAGCTCGAACACCCCGGCCCGCTTGGCGTTGCGCCGCGTGGTGCCCAGGGCGCCCGCGTTGAGATCGCTGCCGAAGAGGTCGCCCTTCACCGCCGTACGCGACCGGGGGAGCGCCTGGAACCCCGCCGCGTCATGCGAGGCGAACGACTCGAAGGCGAACTTCCGGTTGCGACCCGGCGCCAGCCCCGCGGCCATCTCGGTGGCCTCGATGAGCAAGGTGCCCGAGCCACACATCACGTCCCACAGCGGCTCTTCGGGCTTCCACTTCGCCAGTCGCAACACGCCGGCGGCCAGCGTCTCGCGCATCGGAGCCCGGCCGACCTCCTGCCGGTACCCACGGAAGTGCAGCAGCTCGCCCGAGGTGTCGATGCTCACCTGGCAGCGGCCCTTGGTGCCGCGCAGCAGCAGCTTCACCGCGCCGGGCGTCGACTTCAGCACCCCGCCCCACGCGGCCGCACCTTCACCGAAGGCGTCGATCTCGAAGTCGGCCGAGTAGCCCTTGAGCGGCAGCTTGCGCAGCGCGTCCACCGACGCGACCTCGGCCACGCGCAGCAGCACGCGGCTGGCGAGGCGCGACCAGAGGTTGATGAAGCGGTAGCTCCCCGCGGGCGCCTCCAGCGTGACCCCGCCCGACGAGGGCTCGCCCGGGAAGCCGAGCTCGTGCAGCTCTTCCGCGAGCACGCCCTCGAGGCCCGGCGTGGTGCCGACGAACAGCGTCTCGTGCTTCACGCGAGGCCCAGGGTGCGAACGATCTTCGGCCGGACACCGGTCGCGGCGAGCAGCGCCTCGAGGCGCTTCTTGGCGATGCCGTTCTCGTGCTGCACGCGGCGCCCCAGGATGAGCTCGTTCTTCAGCGAGTGCTCCCAGCCGGCGAGCTCGGTCACGGTGACCTGGTAGCCGTTGGCCTCGAGCACCAGCGCGCGGATGACGTTGGTCAAGTGCGAGCCGAACTCCCGGCGGTGCCAGGGGTGCGAGAAGAGAGACTGCATCGCCGAGTCGACCCTGGGGCGCGCGTCCTTGAGCTGCTGCGCGACCTCGGCCTGGCAACACGGCACCAGGGCCACGTGATCGGCCTTGTGGGCGATCGCCACGGCCAGCGCGTCATCGGTCGCCGTGTCGCAGGCGTGCAGCGCGGTGAGCACGTGGATGTGCTCGGGGTACGCCGCGCCCTCGATGTCGGCGGTGGCGAACTTCATGCGGCCGAACTTGAGCTCGGTGGCCCGCTCCTGGCCCTTGGCGCTCAGCTCGGGCCGGGACTCGACGTTGAGCAGCTCGCCGGCCCGGTCCTTGAGGAACAGCTCGTAGAGGATGAAGCCTAAGTAGGCGTTGCCGCTGCCCACGTCGACCACCAGCGGCTGCGGGAAGCGGGTCAACGCGTCGTCCATGGCGGGCTGGAGCAGCCCCACGAAGTGGTTGACCTGCTTCAGCTTTCGACGCGAGTCGGCGTTGAGCTGCCCGTCACGCGTGACGAGGTGCAGCGCCTTGAGCAACTCGATGGACTGGTTGGGGAGCAGCTCGGCCCGAACGTGCTTCGCCTCGACTGCTTCGCGGGCCTTCATCGCTCAGACGGCCACGACTTCGACGATCTCGGGGATCGCCTCGCGCAGGCGCGTCTCGATGCCGTTGCGCAGCGTGGCCGTCGACGACGGGCAGCCGGCGCAGCTGCCCTGCATGTGCAGGTACACCACGCCGTTCTCGATGCGGTCGAGCGTGATGTCGCCGCCGTCCATGGCCACCGCGGGCCGGATCTCGGTGTCGAGGATCTCACGCACGCGCACCTCCATCGCGCCGCCGCCGCCGGCCGCCGTCGCCGCGCTCCAGGCCTCGAGCACCGCCGCGTTGACCACCACGTCGCCCGCGGTGAGGTGCTTGTCGATGGCGAGCATCACGCCGTCGTTGAGCTCGTCCCACTCGCCGTCGTCACCCTTGGTGACGGTCACGAAGTTGGTGCCCAGCATGACCGCGGTCACGCCCTTGATGTCGAAGAGCTTCTCGGCGAGCGGCGACTTCTCGACGGCCGTGCTGCGCGAGACGAAGTTCATCGCCCCCCGCGGCAGCAGCGCCGTGTCGACGACGTACTTGAGGGTGCTGGGATTCGGGGTCCACTCGAGCTGGATGTTTACGGACATGGGCAATGCTCCTTGGGGTCAGCCCTAGGGACTCCGGGCGGCGAAATCAAGTGGACCAGCCCGATCAACTGAGCGCTTCGGGCTCGACCGGGAAGTCGCCGAGGTCCAGCTCCATCTCGATGGGCATCGCGGTGTCCACCTCGAGCTCGGTCGAGATGAGGTCGAGATCGGCGGGCGAGGGCTGGGTGGGCAACATCTTTTCGACGGGCTTCGAGACCTTCGCCACGCCCGACTGGCGGCCCGGCAGGGGCAACATCTGGTTCGCCTCCCGCAGGTGCTGCACCAGCTGGCGCGCGAGGAGATCGACCATCTGGAAGGCGAAGCGGTGGCCGGCGGCGAAGAGCTGGTCGAAGTCGCGGTCGCTCATCTTGAGCAGCAGCGCCGGGCCGGTGGCCACGCAGCTGGCCGAGCGCACCCCGGCGTCGATGCAGGCCACCACGCCGAACATGGTGCCCGAAGGGAGGTTCGCCAGGGTCTTGCCGTTGCGCCCCACCGAGACCTCGCCCTCGACGATGAAGTAGGCCCCGTCGGCCTTCTCGCCCTCGGCGAAGATGGGCGTCATCTCTTCCAGGTGGACGACCTCCAGCTTCTGCGCCAGGGCGAACTTCACCACCGCGGGCAGGCCGCGGAAGGCGGGGTAGCGGTCGAGGGTGACGGTCTCGGGCCGGGGCCCGGACGGGAGCGCCGGCGTCTCGACGGCCGCATGACCCGACGGCACGATGCGCTCGTTGGTGTTCCGCAGCCGGCCGCAGAGATCGACGCAGATCTTCCGCAGCACCTTGAAGGCCGCGGGCACGAAGGTGCTGCGCATGGCGTAGAACTCGTCGGCGTCGATCTGGTGGGCGGTGCCCGACTGGGTGACGATGGCGGTGCCCGAGCGGGGGCCCTCGTCGACCAGCGCCATCTCGCCCAGCACGTCGCTCTTGCGGGCATAGGCCACCACCACCGGGCGGTTCTGGCCCGCGGTCGTGGCCACGGACACCTCGGCGCCCTCGCCCAGCACCCACATGGCCTTGCCGGGGTCACCCTCGGCGAAGAGCACGTCGCCGGCGACCAGGTCCACGGGCCGAAACAGGCGCAGCACGGCGTTCAGGTCAGCGTCGTCGACCAGCGAAAACAGCGGAATGCTGCGGATGAACTGGGCGAGCGCCGGGTTGGCAGAACTCATCAACACTTTCCTAGCACGCCTGCAGGGCTACACTGCCGGCACCTCATGACTTTCCGACTGGCCGTGGTCCTCCTCGGGATGACCGCAACGAGCGCGGCAGCTCAGCGTGTCTCCTTTCCCAACTTCACCGGGCCCGGCGCGAACGCCGTGCGCAACCAGCTCGTGGGCGCGGTCTGCGACACCGCCGACTGCGTCTCGGCCACCAGGACCACCACCGGCGGCAACCCCGACTGGAAGAAGGCGAAGAAGGAATCCGTCGCGTTCTTCGTGGCCGGCAAGGTCGTGAAGAAGGGCAAGGTGCTCTCCCTCGACCTGCAGGTGCTCAACAAGGTGGGCCCGGCCAAGGCGAAGAAGACCTTCGTGCTCGACAAGAACGGCACGCTCCCCGCCAAGGGCCTCCAGGGCGCGATGGAACTGCTCACCTCGGCCTTCGGGAGCAACAAGGTGCCCGAGCCCGCCGAGCCCACGCCCGCGGTGGCGCCGACGAAGCAGGCGCCGCGCGACGCGCCGGTCACCCGCACCACCCCGCCCACGGATGCCAAGAAGCCGGCGATCCAGGCGCGCCGGGAAGAGCCCACCCCGCCCGTCGTGCCCTCCCCTTCGCGCCGCAAGCCGAAGTTCCTGGTGATCGACGTCGGCGCCGACGTGATGACGCGAAAGCTCGAGTACGCGCAGGTCGCCACCGGCAACCTCCGCCGCTACGAGCTGGGGCCCGTGGGCCAGCCGGCGCTGGGTCTCCAGTTCTTCCCCCTGGCCCTGGTGCGCGACGATCTGCTCGCCGGACTGGGCCTCGAGGGCAGCGTGGCCTTTGCCCCGTGGATCCAGTCGCGGCTGGTCAACGACCCCAACGCCGTCTACCCGACCTCGATGCTGCGCTTCGACGGCGGCTTGCGCTTCGATCTCGCGCCCATCCAGAGCTTCCACCTGGTGATCTCCCCCTACGTGGGCGTGCGCTCGCAGAGCTTCTCGGTGGGCGCCTTCCAGGGCAACCCCATCGCCGGCCTGGCCAACGTGAGCTTCCTGGGGCTGCGCGCAGGCCTCGGGCTCGACGTGCCGATCATCGCCGACCGCCTGAGCGTCTTTGGCCGCTTCGGGATCATGCCGGTCTTCGGCGCGGGCGAGATCCTCTCTGCGGCGTTCTTCCAGAAGGGCTCGGTCTTCGGGCTCGAGGCGAACGCCGGCGTGGGCGTGTGGCTGACCTCGTTCCTCCAGCTGCGCGCGTCGTTCGAGTTCGCGAACTACGCTCTGACCTTCAACACCCAGCCGACCGACACCTACGTCGCCGCGGGGGCCACCGACACGTACCTCGGGGGCAACGCCTCGCTGCGCTTCGCCTTCTGAAGGCCCCGCGCGTTTCAGCCGATGACGCGGTTCCGGCCGGCCTTCTTCGCCTTGTAGAGGTTGGCGTCGGCCAGCTTGATGAACTGGAGCGGCTCGGTCATGTCGCCCACCAGGTCGGCCACGCCGATGGACAGGGTGACCTTGATCTCCTTGCCCTCGAAGGTGAAGCGGTGATCCTCGATCAGCCGGCGGATCTTCTCGGCCAGCTTGCGGGTGTTCTCGCCGCCTGACTCGGGCATCACGTAGGCGAACTCCTCGCCGCCGTAGCGGGCGAAGCACTCTTCCTTGCGCACGCGGGGGCGGATCACGGCCGCCATTTCGCGCAGCACGTAGTCGCCGGCGAGGTGCCCGTTGGTGTCGTTGATGTTCTTGAAGTGATCGATGTCGAGCATCATCAGCGAGAGCGCGCGGTTGTAGCGGTGGCAGCGGCCCATCTCGCGCTCGATGAACTCGAGGAAGTAGCGCTTGTTGAACACCTGCGTGAGGCCGTCGCAGATGGTCAGGGTGTAGATCTCTTCGTAGTACTGCTGCTCGATGTTGCCGCCCGAGAGGAACTTGAAGATCGCGCTGCCGATCTTCACCAGGTCACCGGAGCGCAGGGGCTGCTGCTCGCGGATCTCCTCGTCGTTGAGGTACGTGCCGTTGGTCGAGCCGAGGTCGTTGACGAAGAACTTGCCGCCCTTGAGCACCACCTGGGCGTGCCTTCGGCTCACGTTGTCCATGTCGCAGACGATGAAGTTCTTCTCGTCGCGGCCCACCGTGAACTCGTCCTCGTCGACCAGCGGGTAGCGCTTGCCGAGGAAGGGGCCGGCGATCATCACGAGGCAGCTTTCGCCGCTGACCTTCGCGTCCTTGAGCTTCGAGATCTTCGTGACTCGCGTTTCAGGCCCGGGCATTCGCCAGATTTCTAGCACGCTGCCGGGTAGAGTCTTGGCCCCGTATGAAGCGACTGCTCGTGACCGGTGTCCTGGCGCTGATGGTGGTTGGATGTGTGAAACGCGTGGTGCGACCGCCCCCCGAGGCCTTCGTGACGCTCGGTGGAAAGAAGGCGAGCTACCGCGCCTGGGCCCGGGTGGAGGACCTGTGCGCCATCGACCCCAACCAGTTCGTGACCGAGCAGCAGGGCCTCTCGAGCCTGCTCGCCGACTGGCTGGGCCAGACCTCGGCGCCGGCCGACGGCGCGTGGGACGACGAGCACCTCGCCCTGCTCGAGGAGGGCACCCGCCTGCTGCCCCCCGCCCTCGACCTGCAGAAGGAGGCGCTGGAGAAGTCGGCCCAGGTGGGCTGCCACTTCACCGGCCTGGGCTCGGCCAACGAGCTCAACGCCCAGGCCCGGCGCCGCGTCGAAGAGACCCCCTGGCTCGCGCAGCAGATCAAGGCGCGGCTGGCGCTGGCGAAGTGGAAGGACGCGCGCCCCGCCCTCACGCAGACGGCGAAGGAGCAGAACTGCGTGGTGAAGATGAAGCCGCCCGCGCCCATCCTCTACTTCGCCGCCGAGGACGAGACCGCGAAGCTCGAGTGGCTGTTCTGTGATGGCTCGAAGGTGGTGGCCTCGCCGGGCAACCCGCCGGCCTGGCAGCCCGATCCCACCGCGAAGAAGACCAAGAAGGAGCCCGACCCGAAGGTGTGGCTCGACGTCGCCGCGAGGTACCCGGCCGAGAACGTCAGCCGCGCGCCGAAGCTCCCGAAGAAGAAGGTGACCCGCGACGACGGGGCGGCCGAGCCCCCGTGACGGTCAGCCGACGGCGTCGCCGATGTGGGCCGCGGCCCAGCGGGCGATGCCGAAGATGGTCTCCTGGGGGTTGACCCCCAGCGCGGTGGGCAGCACCGAGCCGTCGACGACGAAGAGGTTGTCGAGGGTGTGGAACTTGAGGTGCGGGTCGACCACCGAGGTGAACGGGTCCTTGCCCATGCCGCAGCCGCCCATCTGGTGCGCGGTCAGCACGCGCACGCGCACCGGTTCCCAGGGCGCGTCGTCGAGCTTTCCGATGTCCTCGACCTTTTCCATCACCACCGGGTTGGCGTGCAACGAGAGCACCCGCTTCGCGCCGGCGGCGAACTGCAGCTTTGCCATCTCCTTGCACGCCTCGCGGAACGCTTCCCAGTGCGCGGGCTGGAAGTCGTAGGTGATGGAGTACTTCGACATCGCCCCGTCCTTGAGGCGCACCGTGCCGCCGTTCTCGTCGGGCAGCAGGCCGTCGACGTGGAGGGCGAGCATGGCGTTGACGGAGGGCAGCCGCGACAAGATGTCCTGCACTTGCGCGCCGGTGCCCCCCGAGGCGATGGACCCGAGCATCGGCTGGAGCGGAGGCACCTCGAGGAAGAAGCCGACCTTGTCGGCGCCCCGGTCGAGGAAGTGGTGCGAGCTGACGCTCTGGGGCGCGCCGGCGAAGGCGTTCACCTCGAAGGGCATCTCGGCCAACGTGGCCACCACGGGGTGGAACCAGGTGCGGGTGCCGACGCGGCCGTCGCCGTCGAGGCCGCTGCGCATCAACAGGCCCGGCGAGTTGATGGCCCCGCCGCTGACCACGGTGAGCTTCGCCTTGACCGTGAGCCGCACGCCGGTCGGCCGGTTCTTCACCGGGTCGAGCACCTCGGCGTGCACCGCGGTCACGCGCCGGCCGGACCACTCGAGCTGCCGGGCCGAGACGTTGGCGTAGAGCTCGAGGCCCAGCTCCACCGCGTCGGGGAGCACCGTGGCGAGCATCGACTGCTTGGCGTCGACCGGGCAGCCCAGGCCGCAGGCGCCGAGGTTGAGGCAGTTGTTCACGTTGCGCCGGATGAGCGCGCGCTCGTAGCCCAGGGCGCCCAGGCCGTCCCACAGCACCTTGTTGTTGGCGTTGATCGCCTCCAGCGGCCACTCGGCCACGTGGAGCCGCCGCTCGATGGCGTCCCAGTGCGGGGTGAGCGCCTCGGTGGTCAGGGTGTCGACGCCGAAGCGATCGCGCCAGGTGGCGAGGATGCGCTCGGGGGTGCGGAAGCTCGAGCACCAGTTCACCGTGGTGCCACCGCCCACGCTGCGGCCCTGGATGATGGTCATCGACAGGTCGTCGGTCGCCCGGTTGCCGAGCTCCTGGTACAGGTTGGTGAAGGCGCGGGCCTCGGTCATGTCGAACTCGCGGCGCGTGTGGTACCCGCCCTCCTCGAGCAACACCACGCGCTTGCCCTGCTTGACCAGCTGGTGCGCGGTCCACGCCCCGCCGGCGCCGCTGCCGATCACGCAGACGTCACACTCGAGGGTCTGGTCGGCGGTGAGCTCGTCGCCGGTGAAGATGCGGCCTGCGCTCATGGCGTCACCTCCGGCTCGATCCAGGTGCCGTTGCCCACCGGGCGCGGCTCGAGGCCGCCCTTCCACACCGGCGCGTTGGGGTCGTGGATGCCCGGCAGCGGCCCCGGGTAGTGCACCGCAGGCCAGCTCTGGGGGTTGCCGTAGTACGCGGCCATGGCGATACCCCGCAGCGCCGAGTAGCCCGTGCGACGAATCGTCAGCCGGCTGTCGCGCCACTCGGCGAGCACCTGCTCCTGCTCCGTGGCGTCGAGCTGCGTGAAGGGCGAGGTGCGGCCCCCGAAGAGGAAGTTGGGGAGCGCGTTCTCGAAGAGCATCAGCAACTGCTTCACCTCGGCGCGGGTGACCTCTTCGGTCATGGCGAGGATGCCGTCGCAGGCCAGCGCCGTCTTGAGGGCCTCGGTCGAGGGGAACCCTTCCCGGGCGGGCACGAAGCGCTGAACCAGGGACCACATCACGGCGTACTCGGTGGCGTTGAGCACCTGGAGCCCCTCGGGCACCACCACCTGCGCGCTGCGGCGGGTCAACAGCCAGCCGCCACCACCGAGCGCCAGCACCAGGCCACCCACCAGGCCCTTCTTCAGAAAGCCGCGTCGCGACTTCGATGCGCCCCTCGGGGGCAGGTACATCTTCATGGTGCGCGGGACGGTATCACTTCGCCTCGACGACCTTCGCCTTCCACTTCGCCCTGGCGAACTCGAGGAACTTCGGGGGCGCCCTGGCGAACGCAGGGTCTGCCTTGAAGTCCCCGCCCATGAACTCGTGCTCCCCGACCTGTTCCCGCGACTCCCCGCGGAGGGCGTACTTGGTGGCGCCCTCGTACATCAGCAACTTCACCACCTTGGGCGACACGTCGCTGCGGCAGGCCAGTTGGTAGAGAAACGAGATCTCCGGCTCGCCGTCGTCATCGAGATCGGTCACCTCGATGGACCCCTCGAGGAGCTCGAGGGTGAGGTCGAACTCGCAGGCGTCGACGAAGTCCTTCGCGCGCCAGACTTCCTTCTTGCCGACGGTGTGCACCACCAGCAGGTCGCGGCTGCGCAGCACGGAATCGTCCTTCTGTCGCGTGCGCTCGACACTGAGTTGGAAGCGCACAAAATGCGCCCCCGCCTTGTCAGTGAAGCTCAGCTGAGGGAAGTCGCCGACCGCGTCGAGCTTCGCTTCGGGTGCCGCCGAGAGGCAGAGGACAAGCAGTCGCGTAATCATCTCGCTGGTCTAACATCGCGCGCATGTCCGGCCGAACTCTCGCAATGGTCCTCGCTGGTGGCGCAGGAACGCGCCTCGATCCCCTCACCCGTGAACGCGCCAAGCCGGCCGTGCCGTTCGGAGGCCGGTACCGCATCATCGACTTCTGTCTCTCGAACTTCGCCAACTCGGGCGTCTACAAGCTCAAGGTGTTGACGCAGTACAAGTCCGACTCGCTCAACAACCACATCTCCCGCACGTGGCGCATGTCGGCGTTCCTCGGCCACTTCTGCGAGACCGTGCCCGCGCAGATGCGCACCGGCGGCGACTGGTACAAGGGCTCGGCCGACGCGATCTTCCAGAACCTGAACCTGATCACCGACGAGTCGCCCGACACGGTCTTCGTGTTCGGCGCCGACCACGTCTACCAAATGGACGTGCAGCAGATGCTGCGCTTCCACGAGGAGAAGAAGGCCGAGTGCACGGTGGCGGTGCTGCCGGTGCCCATCGAGCAGGGCAGCGAGTTCGGCATCCTCGAGGTGGCCGAAGACGGCGAGGTGAAGAACTTCGTCGAGAAGCCGAAGAACCCGCCGCCCATGCCCGGCGACCCGACGCGCTGCCTGGCGTCCATGGGCAACTACCTCTTCAACACCGACACCCTGGTGCGCGAGGTGACCGAAGACGCGAAGAACGCGGCCTCGGCCCACGACTTCGGCAAGTCGATCCTCGCGTCGTTGAACCAGCGCGGCCGGGTCTACGCCTACGACTTCCTCAAGAACGACGTGCCGGGCCTGGGCCAGCGCGAGCGCGGCTACTGGCGCGACGTGGGCACGCTCGACGCCTACTTCCAGGCGAACATGGATCTCATCGCCGTCGAGCCCATCTTCAACCTCTACAACTCGCAGTGGCCGATCATCACCGCGAGCAGCTCGCTGCCCCCCGCGAAATTCGTGTTCGCCGACGCCCCGCAGAACCGCGTGGGCCGGGCCCTCGACTCGTTGATCAGCGAGGGCTGCATCATCTCCGGCAGCCTCGTGAACCGCTCGGTGCTCTCACCCCGGGTGCGCGTCAACTCGTGGGCCGAGGTGCACGACTCGATCTTGATGGAGAACGTGGAGATCGGCCGGCACTGCCAGATCCGCCGGGCGATCATCGACAAGAACGTCACCATCCCGCCCAACACCAAGATCGGGGTGAACGAGGAAGACGACAAACGTCGCTTCCACGTCACCGAGAGCGGCATCGTGGTGATCCCCAAGGGGGCGCACGTCGCCTGACGGGCTTCAGTTCAGCGCCACCCCGACGTCCGAGAACAGCCCGCATCGGCTGGGCAGCAGGCGCTCGGGGGCACGGTCGGGGACCCGGCTCCACGGGTCGTCGCCGTGCACGCAGTCGAACCACACCAGCGCGTCCACGTCGGGACGGCCGGTGCCCACGTTGAGCAGCGGCGCCTCGCGGGCCGCCCGATCCTTGAGCTCCTTGGCCCGGGTCTTCGCCTCGTCGAAGTAGCGCCGGCGCTCGGCGCGGATCTGCACCGTGGACATGGGCTGCTCGTGATCACCCGCCGCGAAGCTCTGCGCGGCCTCGGTGAGCGCGTCCACCGTCAGCTCGATGGGCTTGATGTCGTTCATCGGGCGGTCGACGTGACGCCACACGCCGTCGAGCCACCCCAGCCGGTACTCGGGCAGGAAGTCGTGGCCGTGATCGGCGACGAACTCGATGGCCGAGAGGATGAACTCGATGTCTTCGTCGCTGGCGTAATACGGCAGCGTGACGCGCACCCAGCCCGGCTTGAGGCCGCCGATGCCGCGGGCGATCTGGTTGCGGTACAGCTCGGAGCGCTCGCGATCGATGCCCAGCAGCCGGTGCCCGTACGGCCCCGCGCAGCTGCAGCCGGCGCGGTTCTGCAGGCCGAAGAGGTGGTCGAGCAGGGCCGACACGTAGTCGTGGTGCAGGCGCTTGATGTTGAAGCTGATGATCGGCAGCCGCTGCACGTCGGTGGGCCCGAGGATGTGGATGTTGGGGTGCCGGCCCAGGCGCGAGAGCGCGTACTCCGAGAGGTGGAGATCGTGCTCGAGGATGCGGGTCGGCCCGGCCATCTCCTTCACGCAGAAGCCGATGCCCGCGCGGATGTCGCCGAGGATCGCCGGGGTGCCGCCCTCTTCACGCTCGTCGAGGCGCCCCACGTAGTCCACCGAGGTGCGATCGAACGAGGCCACGTAGTCCACGGTGCCGCCGCCCGGCCGCTCGGGGCTGCGGGTGCGGAAGAAGTCCCGGTGCGCCACCAGCACGCCCGAGCCCTCCGGTCCGCCGATGAACTTGTGCGTCGAGAGGTACATGGCGTCGATGCGCTCGGCCTCGTCAGCCGGGTGCATGTCGATGGGCATGTACGGCCCGCCCGCCGCGTAGTCGAAGCATGCGTAGGCCCCGTACTTGTGCAGCAGCCGCGAGACGGCCTTCACGTCGGTCACCACGCCGGTGACGTTGGAGGCGGCGGAGAACGCGCCGATCTTCATCGGGCGGTTGGGGAACTGGGCCAGCTTGCGCTCGAGGTCGGCCATGTCGACCTGGCCCTTCGCGTCGAGGCCGATGGCCACCACCTCGGCGATCGACTCGATCCACGGGAGCTCGTTGGAGTGGTGCTCGTAGGGACCCACGAAGACCACCGGGCGCTTCTCGCGGGGGATCAGCGACGAGAGGTTGAACTCGCGCTCGAGCGGCTCGGAGATGCGCCAGCCCAGGAGGCCCACCAGCTTGTTGATCGCCGCGGTGGCGCCGCTGCCGACGAAGAGCACCTCGTCGTGGGAGCCCGCGTTGACTGCCCGCTTGATCACCCGGCGCGCCTCTTCGCGCAGCTCGGTCATCACCCGGCCCGTCGAGGAGATCGCGGTGTGCGAGTTCGCGTAGAACGGCCGCACGCGACGCAGCCAGGCCTCGACGAAGTGCAGGTAGCGACCGGTAGCCGTGAGATCGGCGTAGGTGATGAGGCGGCGCCCATACGGGGTGTCCAGCCAGGCGCGACGACCCACTTCGTTCTGGCGAATGAACGCGGCGACTTCGGCAAAGCTCTGCATCCCCGAGCGCATAGCACGAGGTCGCTGTAGTAAGCGCCAGCCCCCGTGAACCCCGTGCCCGATCGCCCCGCCCGCCTGCTGCTGCTCGGTGGGCTGGCCGTGGGCCTCGTGGCGCGGCTGGTCTTCGCGGTCGCCGATGATGGGCTGTGGTGGCCCGACGAGTACTACCAGGCGCTCGAGCCCGCCCACCGCGCGGTCTTCGGCTACGGCTGGCAAGCGTGGGAGTTCCTCGAAGGCGCGCGCCACTGGACGCTCCCCGGCCTCGTCGCGGCGCTGATGAAGGTCAGCGAAGCGGCGGGCCTGCCGTACCTGCGGGTCATCGAGTTCAGCTTCTGCCTCGTGGGTTCGGCCACGGGTTACGCGGTGTCCCTGCTGGCCCGGGCCCAGGGTGCCTCGCAGCGGGCCTCGGCGATCAGCGCGGCGGTCTTCTCGCTGATGGGGCTCGCGGTGTTCATCGCCCCGCGCGCCATGGGGGAAGGTCTCTCGGGGTTGCCCATCACCCTCGCCTTCGCGCTGCTCTTCATGGCCCCCTCGCGAGGCAAGGTGATCGCCGCGGGGTTGCTCCTGAGCCTCGCCGTGGGGCTGCGGCTGCAGAACGGGCTGTTCTGTCTCGGCGCGCTGGCGGTGCTGTGGAGGCTCAAGGGCCCCGTCGCGCTGCTGCTCGGGGTGCTGGTGGTGGGCGCGGTGGGCTACGGGCTCGTCGATCAGCTCACCTGGGGCGAGCCGTTCCATTCCGCGAGGGCCTACCTGCGCTTCAACCTCGTCGAGGGCCGTGCGTCGGCCTTCGGGACGTCGCCCTTCTTTCACTACGTGAGCGCGTTCGTGACCGCCGAGGGGCTGACCTTCGTGCCGCTGGTGCTGCTCACCGCGTTGGGCGCCCGAAAGCGTCCCGAGCTGCCGCTGATCGTGCTCGGCTTCTTCCTCGTGCACTCCCTCATCCCCCACAAGGAACTGCGCTTCCTCTTCCCCCTCGTGCCCCTGCTCGCCGCGCAGGCCGCCCTGGGCCTCGACCTGGTGAAGCCCAAGGTGCAGCTCGCGGTGCTCGCGCTGGCGGGGCTCTCGTTGCTCACCCTGCCCTGGCTCACCTTCGGGCGACTGGGCATCCATGATCCGCCGCGCGACACCTCGGCCCTCGACTTCGGAGGCCCGGAGAACCGCCTGCTGATCCGCGCGGGGAAGCTCGACGATCTCTGCGGCCTGCGCCTCGCGAGCCTCACCCACTGGCGCACCGGGGGCTACGCGTACTTCCACCACCGCGCGCCGATCTACCGCGCCGACAAGCCCGAAGAGGGCGCCGGCCACTACAACTATGTCATCGCGCGCCACGGCACCGTCGAGGGCACCGAGCTCGCCGTCGATCACGACGTGGCGCTGATCAAGCTGAACGACGCCCCCTGCACGCCGGACCCCACCTATGACTGGCACCTCGAGTAACCGGCTCGCCAGGTGGGCGCTGGTGGGCATCGCGCTCGTGGCCTTCGGGCTGCGCGCGTTGCCCTTCTTCGGCCCCGAGGGTGCGTGGACCTACCGCGTCGACTACGACGAGGGCGTCTACTTCAGCGCGGCGTCGTACCTCCTGCAGGGCGTGCTCCCGTGGCGCGACTTCGTCTTCGTGCACCCGCCGGGGCTGTTGTTCTTTCTCGCGGCGACCTCGGCGTGGACCCACGCGTTCCTCGGCGTCGACGGCGCCTTCACCTTCGCCCGCTGGCTCGCGGTGCTCATCGGGGTGCTCAACACCGTGCTCGTGGCGCGCATCGTCTCGCGCTGGAACGGGCCGGCCTGGGCCTCACTGCTGGCGGCGGGCTTCTACGCCACGTACTCGGAGATCGTTCAGTCCGAGCGCGGGCCCTTCCTCGAGCCGCTGCTCAACCTCGTCTGCCTGGGGCTGGTGCTGGCGCTGCTCCACGCCCAGGCCTCGCCCCGTCGCGGGCGGTGGCTGGCCTTCGCGGGGGTGCTGGGCGGCTTTGCCCTGACCATCAAGCTGTGGGCCGTGGTGTGGGTGGTGGGCGCGCTCTGGGCCCTGGCCTCGTTCACCACGCGCCGCGAGCTGCTCCACTTTGCGCTCACCGTCGCGGGGACGGCGCTGCTGCTCGTGGGGCCGTTGGCGCTGCTGGCGCCCGAAGCGTTCTTCACCCAGGTGGCGCTGTTCCACGCGTGGCGCCCCCCCGACAGCTTCATCGCGCGTGGTGACCGGCTCACGCAGATCGTCTCGGTGCGGCACCTCGCGTCTCCGCTGCTCGCGGCGCTGACCGTGGCCCTGCTCGCGTGGAAGCGGCAGTGGAGCCCGCTGGCGCGCATCTCGGTCGCGGCCTGGGCGCTGACGCTGCTGGCCTTCTTCGCCTCGGCTGCGTGGTGGAACCAGTACAACGCCCACCTCATCGCCTCGGAGGCGCTGGTCGCCGGTGGGCTCTTTTCGCTGCTGCCTTCCCGGCTGCGCGGGGCCCTCGCGCTCGCCAGCGTGCTCAGCATCGGCCTGTCGATCTCCCACACGGTGCGCCGCAGTCAGCCCACCACCGAGCACCACCTCTCGCTGGTGCGCTCCACGCTGCGGGACTCGAAGGACTGCGTCTTCACCTTCGAGCCGGGCTGGTCACTGGCCGCGGGTCGGCTGCCGGCGCGCGAGACGGGCCCGCTCATCGACAACTACGCGGTGCAACTGCTCAACGCCCTGCAGGGCGGCACCCGGCACTTCACGACGACCAGCGAAGCGTTCAGCGCGAACAAGGTGATCCCCGTCGGGCTCACACACTGCCGCTACCTGGTGATGGGCGAACGCGGAAACCGGGAGCTCGACCTCGAGCGCCTCAGCCTCACGCACGTGGATACGGAGTTTGAAGGGCTGGCGGTGTGGGAGCTCCGAGCCCCAGCCCGATGATCAGCGCCAGGCCCATGCTGAAGGGCGCCTGGTAGAGCGGGTCGTGGGCCATGGAGAGCACCACGAAGAGCGCGATCGCCCCGATGGCCATCGCCCCCATGGGTGGCTTGCGCGCGCGCTTGAGCAACATGCCCAGCGTCGCCAGGAAGATCACCAGCCCGGGAATGCCCGTCTCGGCGGCGATGGACACGAACTCGTTGTGCGCCTTGCCGGGATTGTCCTTCACGTGCTCCGCCATCTGGGCGCCGCCGAACTTCGATGGCCGGAACTGCCCGGGCCCCACGCCGGCGAGCGGGTGCTGACGGACCGCCTCGAGGCCCGCCGCGACGTGCTGGCTGCGCTGGCCGCTGCCCTGGTCGGTGAGCCCCGCGGCGAAGCGCGCACGCAAGGAAGGCACGGCGACCACCACCAACACCGCCGCCAGGCCCAGCGCACCGCTGAAGAGGAACGCCTTGGCCGGCGACGGGGACACGAGCACCACCGTCATGCCCACGCTCAGGGTCATCGCCACCGCGCCCATGCGCGCGTAGGGGAAGAGCCACACCGCGATGAAGCCGAACAAGCCAAGGGCGATGAGCAGCGCCCGGTGCTTCGAGTAGCGCGCGACCACCACCACCGCGACCAGCGCGAGCCCCGAGACGTGGCTGAACTTGAGCCGGTGGAACAACAACCCGCCGCCCATGAATCGGCTGCTGTCGGCGATGGGCTCGTACACCCGCGAGAAGGAGATCGGCAGGTGCGCCAGCGGGGCGAACGCGCTCAACGGCGGCCACCACCCGAAGTGCTGCAGCCCGGCGACGAGGCACGAGAGCCCCAGCGTCACGAAGGACGCGATGGCCAGCCACTTCCACTGACCCGGAGTCAGCGACTGCGCGGCCAGCATCACGAGGGGAATGGTGACCCAGTCCAGCGTGCGCCCGACCCCGGAGCCATCCGGCGGAAACCCCGTGAGCGTCGGCGCGAGCAGCGACCAGGTGGCGAACGCAAACAGCGGACCCCACTCCTCGATGACCGGGAGGGTGATGGAGCGCACCTTGAGCAACTCGGGCAGCGAGGCGAAGGCGAACACGGCGATGCCCAACGTGGCCATCAGCTCGTGCACCTGCACGCCGACCGCCCAGATGATCAACGCGACGAAACGCAGGCGCTGCACTGCGCCCCCTTACACCCGAAGGAGCTGGTGTACATACGCCCGCATGGGGCGCCCGCGAGCCGAACTGTTCATCCGCTTCGCGGCGATCTGGGTGGGGCTCGCCATCGTGGGGTGGATCTCCCTGGTGGTCGAAGGCGGCCCGGTGACCCGCTTCAGCGACGAGCTCGCGAGCTGGCCCTTCCTCGACATGTGGGCCCGGTGGGACTCGCAGTGGTACGAGTCCATCGCGCGCGACGGGTACTTCTTCGACCCCACGCGGCAGAGCTCGGTGGCGTTCTTCCCGCTCTACCCGCTGCTGATGCACGGGGTGATGCAGCTGGGCTTCGGCCCGCTGGCCTCGGGCATCTTGTTGACCACGGCGCTCGGCGCGACCGGCTTCTTCCTGTTCTGGAAGTGGGGCAACCACTTCGCCCCGGCCCACACCACGCGGCGCGCCGGCTGGGTGCTCGCGCTGTGGCCGCTCTCGTTCTACCTGTACGGCGCGGTGTACTCCGACGCGCTGTTCTTCGTGCTGGTGTGCGGCGCGTTCCTCTCGCTCGAGAAGGGCAACCACTGGCTCACCATGGTGCTGGGCATGCTCGCCACCGCGACGAGGCCGGTGGGCCCGGGCGTGGTGCTCGGCCTGCTGGTGCGGAGCCTCGAGCTGCGCCTGCGCGAGAAGAAGCCGCTGCGGGTCGTCGACTTCCTCCCGGCGCTCGCGGGCCTCGGGCTCGTCGCGTACATGGCCTACCAGTACTTCAAGTTCGGCACGCCCACGGCCTTCGTCGAGACCCAGACGCACTGGAACCAGACCCCCGGTCCGCGTACGTGGTTCAAGGTGAACTGGCTGATGGGTGACCGGTTCTTCGAGCGCCTGCCCCGCTCGCTGATGCACCTGGGGCTGATCTCGATCTGCCTGTTGATGATCAAGCGCGCGTGGACGCGGCTGGGCATCGGCTACGCGGTCTACATCGTGGTGGTCGCCGGCATGCCGCTGGTCTCGAGCATCGACTTCATCGGCCTGGGTCGCTACGCGCTCGCCTGCTTCCCCGCGGTGTTCTGCTTCGGGGGCTGGCTCGAGGAGCACCCGAAGTGGCAGCGCGCGTGGTTCCCGGTGAGCGTGGTGCTGCTCATCGTGTGCATCTCGAAGTTCTCCATCGGCCGGTACATCTCGTGACCCGCGCGGCCATCGTCTTCGCCGCGGTGGTGCTCGCCGTGGCCTGCCTGCGGCACAACGACGACTCCGACGCGGGCCTCTACACGGTGGTCGCGCGCAACATGGTGCGCGACGGCACGTGGTTCGACCTCGCCTACACGCCCAACGTGCACGCGCACTACCGCGAGCACCTGCCCTTCGGCCTGTGGCCCTCGGCGGTGACCATCAAGCTGGTCGGTGAGCGCGGCCTGCCGTGGCTCTCGGCGCTGTGGAGCCTGCTCACCGTGGCCCTCGTCGCCGACCTGGGAAGACGATTGGGACAGGCGAACACCGGCGCGCTGGCGGGACTGGTGCTGGGGACGACCGAGCAGTTCATCCTCAACGGTGCGGGCCACCACCTCGACCCGCCGCTGGTCTTCTTCGCCCTGCTCGCCGCGGCCCCGGTGCTCGTCGCGTCGAAGCGCTCGGTGGCCGCGTGGGTGCTGGTGACCGTCGCCGCCACCCTTGCCGTGCTCATCAAGGGGCCGTTCGGCCTCGTGCCCCTCGTGGGCGCCGCCGTCGCCCGGGCCGTCCTCGAGCGAGACCTGCGCTGGCTGCCGTGGGGCGCCGCCGCGACCCTCGTCGCCCTCGTCCCGACCGCCGGTTTTTTGCTCCATGAGCACGGCCTCGGCAGCGACTGGTGGAGCGGCTACGTCGAAGCCCAACTCCTCGCCTCGGCCGTCGGCACGCGCAACGACGGGAGCACCAGCCTCCTCTTTCCCCTCGCGTCGATCGGCACCCGCTTCTGGCCGTGGCTTCCCTTCGTGGCGCTCGGGCTCTGGCAGGCGAGGCGCCCGGACGAGCACCGCAGCGCGCGGCTCGTGGCGCTGTGGTTGGTGCTGTGCCTGGTCGCGCTGATGCTCCCCTCGCGCAAGCTCTGGCACCACGTGCTCATCGTCTTCCCCGGGCTCGCGCTGCTGGTGGCCCTCGGGCTCACCCCGCTGATCCAACGCCCGGGACGCGCCCTGCTCGCAGGGGGCATGGTCATCGCCCTCGCCGTGCTCGCCTTCGTCGCCTTCGGCCCCCGCGGGCGCGCCGCATCGTGCACCGACTTCGCGGCCGATCTCGAGGCGCTGCCTGCCAACAGCGTGGTGCTGGTGGGTGCCTCGCCCACCGCGGCGCACTGGCGAGAGATCGCCGTCATCGCCGCCGAGCTCCGGCTCACGCCGTGGCTGATCGACGGGCTCGCAGCCAGCACCGAGGGGCTCCCGGCCACGGCACAGCTCGCGCTCGTGCCCGAGACCTGGCCGATTCCATCCGCCTGGAAAGAGGTCCGCACGGCGCGAGGCTGGCGCCTGCTGACCCGCTGATCGCTACTTCGCCGCCTGCTTCCGCTCGAACGCCTTGAGCGTGGCGTCGATCTCCGAGTTGACCTGCTTGAGCAGGTCCTGCTTCTCGCGGAACGGCAGGAACGCGCTCTTGAACCCCGAGACCATGATCGTGGTGAGATCTTCGAGCGAGAGCCCCAACTCCTGGTGCGCGATGAGGTACTCGCGGCTGACCGTGGTGTCGGTGATCAACCGGTTGTCCGTGTTGATCGTCACCCGCAGGCCGTAGTCGAAATAGAACTTCAGCGGGTGGGTCTTCATGTCGTCGACCGCGCGCGTCTGCACGTTCGACGAAGGGCAACACTCCAGCGGGATGCGGTGATCGTTGACGTAGTTGAGGAGATCCCCGTCTTCGCGCAGCCGCACGCCGTGACCGATGCGGTGCGCGCCCAGGTAGTGCAGCGCCTGGCCGATGGACTCCGGGCCGTAGGCTTCGCCCGCGTGGGCCGTGCAGTTGACGTTGTTCTTGAGGATCAACTGGAACGCCTGGCGGTGCTCCTTGGCCGGGAAGTTCGCCTCCGCGCCCGCGAGGTCGAAGCCCACCACGCCGCGGTTCTTGTAGGCCACGCACAGCTCGGCCAACCGCAAGCTCGTCTCCGGGCTCATGTGGCGGATGCCGCACAAGATGACGCCGTACTTGATGCGCGTCTGGTGCTTGGCGGCGCGCAGCCCCTCGAGCACCGAGTCGATGATGTGCGTCAGCTTGAGCCCGCGCGCCTGGTGCAGCACCGGTGCGTAGCGAACCTCGAGGTAGCGCACGCCCTCGGCCGCCGCGTCGAGACCCAGCTCGAGGGCCGCGCGGTACAGCGACTCCTCGGTCTGCAGCACGCTGCAGGTCACGTCGAAGGCCACGAGGTAGTCCTCGAGGCTCTTGCAGATCTCGCCCTTGTGGATCGCCTTGGAGAGTCCTTCCTCGGTGTCCGAGGGCAACTTCACCTTCTGCTTTTCGGCCAGCTCGAGGATCGTCTTGATCCGCATGCTGCCGTCCAGGTGACAGTGCAGGTCGGTCTTGGGGAGCGCGCGCAGCAGCTCCTCGGTGACCTCCAGCTTGGGGATCTGCAGCGTGGTGGGCGGGGGCGGATGCCACGCCGTGCTGCTGATACCGCCATCAACCGGGCCGTCGTCGTCGTGGAAGGAAGGCATGGGGCGTCAGGTATACGCGAGGTCAGGCCTCGGCGCCCTGACGCCCTTTTGAGGCGCCCCTTCAGTGGGCTTCGCAGTACCCGTAGTTGCAGGCCGGCGCGTCCGACGGGCAGTCCGTCGCAGTGGTGCAGGTCGCGCAGCTCGACGCGCCCGTGGCGACCTTCTCGAAGTAGCAATCGCAACGGAAGTCCGTGGCGACGCGCTTCTGGAACGGGCCGATCTCCGCAGAGCGCTTCACCGCCATCGCGCACTTGGGCACGAGGTGCTTCTTGATGATGGCGTCCATCAAGGTCTGGTCGAGCTTCGGGGCCGCGAAGCGCGTCACCAGGGACGAGGCCGCCGCGCTGGGCACGCCGCTGCTCGTCTGGGCGAAGAAGTGGACCGGGCCCCAGATGGGGTAGTGGCCGTCACGCACGTTGCGCTTGTCGAAGCTCGTCGCCGTCGAGTCCGGCAGGTACGCGCACAGGCCACCGAAGGGCTTGAAGGCCAGCACGCGCAGGTTGCCGCGCTCGTCGTCGACCACGTCGGTCGAGAGAATGCCGATGCCCTTCTCTGCGCCCGCCTGGTCGAGCAGCGTCTTCATGCCGGTCCGCACCGCGCCGGAGCCGCCACGGTCCTTGCCCCACCACTTGTCCGCGGGCACCTTCACCGCGCGGGCGACCATCTGCTGGGTGCCCGAGCTGGCGTTGCGCACGAAGTAGTAGGTCGGGTCCGTCCACGGGGTCGCCTTCCCCTCGTTGCCGCCCATGCCGAAGACCATGTACGCCGCCTCGGCGCTGATCGACTGCTGCGTCGAGACCGCAGAGACCACCATGGTCATCGGCTGCACCGGTCCCTCGAAGTCGCTGAAGCCCGCCCCCAGGGTGTAGCCGCACGAATCGGCGAACACGTCGGAAGCGCCGACGTCGACGGTGTTGCCCGCCGGGTCGAGGAAGCACTCCTTGCCCGTGCCATCGGCGTTGAGCACCAGCGCGTAGTTGGCTGCCTTGCCTGCCGCCGCGGGGATGTCCTTGATGAGGTGCTTGGTGGCGTCGGGGTCGAGGATGGCCGCGACGCCCGTGCACGAGCCCTGCGACTGGTACACCAGCGTGTAGCCGTCGGCCTTCACCAGGCCCGCGACCACGCCCAGGAAGGGCCTGATGGCCGAAGAGCCGGCGACGTAGATCACGTTCGCGCGCCCGTCAGCGGCGTCCTTGCAGTTGTAGCCGGCGGTCGGCATCACGGTCTGCGCGAAGGCACCGGTCGCCAGGGTGGTCAGGGTCAGGAAGAGTTGGCGGGACATGGTTCAGGGCCTCGCGAGGATCGCAGGGAGAGTCGCGGCGGCGTCGCACCAGCCGAGCCGCGCACAGTTGTCGAACTCGATGCAGCCGGTCGAGCACCGGTTCAGGTAGTCGAGATCGCTCGACGCCTCGCCCACGAAGCAGCCCGCAGGCCCCAGGCCCGACTCCACGCACACGCCCTCGATGCAGAAGGGGTGCGGGGCAAAGGCCACGCAGTCGGCATCGGTGGAGCACTGCACCTTGCGCTGCTCGACGATCAACGAGCAGCCCGAGAGCGCCACGAGGGCGCCCACCACGAGAAGAATTCGCGACATGATCAGAACGATCCGCTGACGACGAGAGAGTTGGGGCCGACGCCGACCTGCACGGTGGTCGCCGCGGGGGCGGGCTCCGGCGCGCGGAGCAAGGTGAAGAGCAACGAGCCCACCGCCGCCGCGCCGGTCACGCCGGCGAGGATGTCGGTGGTCAGCGCCAGGTTGCGCGTCGAGGCGCTCGCCGCGTCGAGCTGCGGCCGCGTCACCCCGTAGGTCTTGAGCAGCGCCGTCTGCTTCTGCGACGCCTGGTTGGCCAGCACCGCGGTCACCGCCGTACCGCCGGCGAGCACCACGGTCCCCGCCCACGGCACCCAGACCGGGAGCCGGAACGGCTTGGAAGGCTCGACCTTCACCGCCTCGGCCGGGGCCGCGGTGGTGGAGCTCGTCGCCGAGGAGGTCACCAGCGGGCGCAGCTCGAGGGCCAGGCGGGGCGTCTCGAGCCCCACCACGTCCACCTGCTTCGTCGCCGGGAAGTAGTCGGGCAGCGTCGCGCTCACCTTGCGCTTGCCCGCGTTGACCGTGATGGGGTCGCTCAATGGGCTGGTTCCGACCACCACGTCGTCGACGCTGATCTCGGCCCCGGGCTGGCTCACGGTGATGGTGAGCTCCGAGACGCGCGTGCGCAGCTTGTCGATCTCCTTGAGGACCTCGCCGCGACGCGCGTCGATGATCTCGTTGCCGCCCTCAGAGAGGAACCGCCGGAAGCTCCGCAGCGCCCCGGCGTGGTTCTGCAACTGGGCCTGGATCTGCCCCATGTTGTAGAGCAGCTTGTAGTTGGGCACCGCCTGGTAGGAGCGCTCGAGCTCGTTGAGCGACGCGGCGAAGTCACCGTCGTCGTACAGCTCCTTGCTCCGCGTGAAGTGCTTCTTCGCGGCCTCGTTTGCGGCGGGGTCTGCAGCTTGGGCGGCGCTCGCAAGGAGCACCACCGACATCATCAGCGGGATTGGGCGGATCATTCGAACTCGACGTTGTCCAGCGAGCGCTTGGGCTGCTTCTTCTCGCCGCTCGCGGGCGCGAAGTATTCAGGGTCATCGGTCTTGCCCGTCGCAGGCTTCGCGGGGGCCGTCGGGGTGGGAGCCGGAGGCGTCGGCCTCCGAGAAGCAGTACCCGCGGCGACCTCCCTCGAGAGGGTCAAGTCGATCGACAGGTCACGATCGAGCGCGATGCCGCGCCGCACCTCGACGTGGCCAGGGGCCGAGGCCCGCAGCTCGTGGAGACGGTCGTCAGCGGGAAAGGAACCCTCGTAGGGGTTTGAAGGCAGCTGCAGGGCGTCCAGGAACAACCGCGCCGTCGAGGGCGAGGCGCTGAAGCGCATCGTCACCAGCTTCGCTTCGGCCGGGGGCGCGGCAGGGACCGGCTCAGGGGCGACCACTGGGCGAACTTCCACCGGCGCCGGGGCAGGCGTCACGGCCGCGGGTGCGACCACGGGCGTCGCGACCACCGCCACGGGCTGCGCGGGCGAGCGCGACACCAGGAACCCGACCACCACCACCAGCGCCAGGACCACGACGCCCAGGCCCCCGAGCACCACCCGCGTCATGGGGCTGGCCACGGTGACGACCGAGACCGGATCGGGTGACGGACCGCGGCCGGTGTCCGGCATCTGGTCGGACGCCATCATCTGCGGCAACGATCGCCCGACCTGCTTGGCCGCGGGCGACGGCGTGAGGCTGTCGAGCGTGGGCAGCGCTACGTTGAGCGTCTCCGCCGAGGGCAGCGAGTTGACCTCGCGCAGGCGGTGCTCGATCAAGCGACGGGTGATCTCCTTGGCGTCGCCGAGCACGCTGGTGACGTAGGTGCCGAGCTTGGCGCGATCGAGCTCGAGCTTGTGCTCCCGAATGAACTCGTCGAGGGCCAGCCGCAGCTCATCGGCCGTCTCGTAGCGATCGTCGGGATCGATGGCCATCGCCTGGTCGATGATCGCCGCGAGCTCGGCGGGCGCGTCTTCGTTCTCCATGAGCCGCGGGATGTTGCCGCTCGCCAGCTCGTGGGTGATCTGCGCGTTGGTCTTGCCCTGCCACGGCGAAGCACCGGTCACCGCCTCGTAGAGCATCACGCCGGCCGCGAAGACGTCGGTGCGGCGATCGACCGCCGCGCCCATCAACTGCTCGGGCGGCACGTAGCTCAGCTTGCCCTTGAAGACGCCCGCGGAGGTCTTGCCTTCCTGGTCGAGCGCCTTGGCGATGCCGAAGTCGACGATCTTCGCGTCGCCGGCATAGGTGGTCATGATGTTCTGCGGCGTGAAGTCGCGGTGCACCACGTTGAGTGGCTTCCCGTCGTAGTCGCGCAGCTCGTGGGCCGAGTGAAGCCCCAGCAGCGCCTCGCGCATGATGTGCAGCTCGATGCCCAGCGGCACCCGCTCGCCCTGCTTCACCGCGGCCCGACGCAGGCGCGAGAGCGACGGGCCGTCGAGGAACTCCATCACCATGTACGCGCGTGACGCTTCCTGGGCGACCTCGAAGGTCTGCACGATGTTCGGGTGGCTGACCCGCGCGGCGAGTTTCGCCTCGTCGAGGAACATCGTCACCATCGACGGGTCGTCGACCATGCGCAGCTGCTTGATCACCAGCAGCTTGTTGAAGCCACCCGGCCCTGCGGCGACCGCGAGGTAAACGTCAGCCATCCCGCCACGACCGAGTTCGGCGATGAGCCGATATTTGCCCATCCCAGAGGGCGATTCTGCGGGCTGTTGAGGGGTCGCTCCGGGACGGGAGGGGTTACTGAGATCGGCCATGTATGAGGCACCTTCTGCGTCGACTTGACGCTTCGGGTGTAACAGTTCCGTCAGCGGTCACGCCAACAATCGTTGCACCCACACAGGAACGCGTTGTGCGTCTGATCAGGAGCTGGCTGGGGTGTGCGAGACCCGCTTTGCGCGGCTCACGCGGGGGTCAAGAACCGCGCGATCACCACTTTCACCCCGAACTTGTCGAAGTGAATCGTGAGCTTCGCGTTGGGGCCCTTGCCCGAGACGTCGATCACCTGGCCGAGCCCGAACTGGCTGTGGGTCACGCGCATGCCCTTGATCTCGCCGTCGCCGCCGCCCTGGTGGAAGTCGGTCGACTGATCGTAGGTGCGATCGACGTGCACCCCGTCGTCGCCCTCGCCGCGCCGGCGCACCATGGGAGGCCGGGCCTGGGGCCGCTCGACCTCGGGGATCTCGTGGAACCCGAAGAGCGCCTGCGGCACCTCGGCCAGGAAGCGTGAAGGCGCGTTGAACTTGAGCTCGCCGAAGAGCGCCCGGCACTGGGCCAACGAGCAGAAGAGCCGACGGCGCGCGCGGGTGAAGCCGACGTAACAAAGCCGCCGCTCCTCGTTCATCTCCTCTTCCGACGCCTCGGGCTTCGTGGCCCTTCGCCCGGGGAAGACCTCTTCTTCCATGCCGGTGATGAACACCGCGTCGAACTCCAGGCCCTTCGCCGCGTGCATGGTCATCAGCGACACGCGCTGCTTGCCCACGCCCGTCTCGCCGTCGGCGTCGCCCACCAGGCTCAACTGCTCGAGGAACCCCTGCAGCGGCGGCACCTCCAGCTCGAGGCCCGCCCCGTCGATCAACGCGCCGGGGTCTTCCCCCACCGCGGCCACCACGGGGGCGGGAGGAGGCGGCGGCAGGGGGGCGACCACCACCACCGGCTCCACGACCTTCTTCGCCGCCGGCTGGGTGAGGTGCGCGAAGAGATCGCCCTGGGGCGACGGCTCGACCTCGGCCTCGGGCTCCGGGTCGGGAATGCCCGGCGTCCCCGGGCCCTCGGGCATGGGGATCAACGAAGGCAGCGGCCGCCCGGACGCGGCCAGGCGCTCTTCCCGCTGGCGATCGAACTCCTGCGTGGCGGTGAGCAGTTCCTTCAAGTTCTCCGCGCGGCCGATGGACTCCTCGGTGCCCAGGGCCATGTGCATCTGCACCAGGCCCGTCTGCTCGAGCATGAAGGTCGCCGCGCTGGTGGCGTCGGGCGCGTGCCTCGCGAAGGTGACCAGCTTCTCGCAGAGCTCGCGGAACGCCGTGAGCCGCTTGACCGCCGCGCTCCCCAGCGACGACACGCGCTCCGGCGAGGCGATGGCCTCGTACAGGCAGATGCCCTTCTCCGCCGCGTACTCCCGCAGGCGCTCGACGGTGGTGTCGCCGATGCCGCGCGCGGGCACGTTCACCACCCGCTCGAAGTCGGCATCGGAGCGGGGGTTGGCCATCAGCCGCAGGTAGCTCGCGGCGTCCTTCACTTCGGCCCGCTCGTAGAAGCTGCGCCCGGACACCAGCACGTACGGGACGCGCATCAGGCGGAAGGTCTCTTCGAGCACGCGGCTCTGCGCGTTCGCGCGGAAGAAGACGGCCATCTGGTCGAAGTCGGTCACGCCGTCGCGGCGCAGTTCGTGGATCTTCGCGGCCACTTCCTGCGCTTCGCCCCGCTCGTCGCGGCTGACGATCAACCCCAGCGGCTCGCCCTTGGCGCGCGCGCTCCAGAGCTTCTTGTCCATGCGCCGGCGGTTGCGGCTGATCACCGCGTGCGCCGCCTCGAGGATCGTCTGGTCCGAGCGGTAGTTCTGCTCGAGCTTGACCACCTTGCAGCCCGGGTACTCGGTGGGGAACCCGAGGATGTTGTCCACGTCCGCGCCACGCCACCGGTAGATGCTCTGGTCGTCGTCGCCGACCACCACCAGGTTCGAGTTCGCCTCCGGGGGCGCCAGCAGCTTGAGCAGCGCGTACTGCACCGGGTTGGTGTCCTGGAACTCGTCGACCAGCACGTGGCGGAACCGGCCCTGGTACTTGCGCCGCACCTCTTCGTTGGTGCGCAACACCTCGACCAGCAGCAGCAACAGGTCGCCGAAGTCGACCGCGTTCGCCGCGCGCAGGAGCTTCTGGTACTGGCGGTACACCCGCTGCAGCGTCTGCTGCTTGGGGTCGTCGCCGGGCTTCATGTCGTCGGGCAACCGGCCCTGGTTCTTCTCTCCGTCGATCTTCGAGAGAATGTCGCGCGGGGTCACCGAGGCCACGTCGATGCCCGAGTCGCGGATCGCCCGTCGCACCACCTGCATCTGGTCACCGTCGTCGTAGATGACGAAGTTGCGCTCCAGGCCCACGTGCTCCGCCTCGCGCCGCAAGATGAGCGCGGAGGCCGAGTGGAAGGTGCTGACCATCAACCCCTGGGCGCGCGGCCCCAGCAGGTGCTCGAGGCGCTCGCGCATCTCCTTGGCGGCCTTGTTGGTGAAGGTCACGGCCAGGATGCGCCACGCCTCGACCCCCCGGTCCTGCACCAGGGAGGCGATGCGCCGGGTGATGACGCGCGTCTTCCCCGAGCCTGCGCCGGCGAGCACCAGCAACGGCCCGCGGTCGTGGAGCACGGCGTCACGCTGAGGCGGGTTGAGATCGTCGAGCAGGTCTTCCACAGCCTCCCCAGAACCACGCCCGCGCGGCGGAATCAACGAAGGCGGTTCACCCCGCGAGCTTCTTGCGGGCCGCGTGCACCAGCGCGTCGCGCGCCCCGCCCTTGGCGATGGCCTTGAGCTCCGTCATCGGCACCCGGTCGAGCATGCGCAGCGCGAGCGGAATGGGGGTCTTGGGGTTGCGCACCAGGCAGGAACAGATGGTGGGGTTGGTGCCCCACTCGCGGTGATCGCAGATCATCTTGATGGCGTCGGGCGAGAGCTGGGGGAGCTTCGCCGCCGCCTGCACCTCGTCGAGGCCGATGCGCGGGTTCTTCATCACGAAGAGGTGCAGCGCCTTGTTGGTGTCGCGCAGGATCGCCGCCCGCTCGTCGCGCGAGCCCGAGAGCGCCAGCTGCATCTTCTCGGTGTGGGTCATCTTCTTGAGCCGCTCGAAGAGCGAGCCCGGCACCACGGGGGCCTCGGGCTCCGGCGCCTCTTCCGCCACCAGCTCTCCCTCGAGCTCGGGCTCCACCTGGGCCTCGCCGCCCGCGAGCGTCGCCAGCGACACCGGCACGCCCTGGAACATCACCGCCACGCCCACCCCGGGCACCACCGCCGCGACGCGCGCCCCGAGCTGCACCGGCGGAGCGCCGGCCACGGTCACCGTGAGCTGCACCTCGGCCCCGGCCTGCGCGTGGACCAGCTCCGCGCCCCGCACCAGCAGCCCGCCCCGGGAAATCTCAGCCACGAAGGCCGCCCGAAACTCGTCGAGCGATCCGTAGCGCACCTGCATCGAAGAGACGGTCATCGCCGCCGACGCTACACCCGAGTCAGGCCTCGGTCGCCAGCACGCCTCGGCGCATCAGCTCCGCCAGGGCGATCTCCACCTCGGGCACGGGCAGCACCGCGAGGGCCGCGAGCGCCCGCAGGTCGACCGGTCGCAGCCGCACCGCGTCGAGCACCTTGAGCTCCGCCACGTTGGCCCTGCGCGCGAAGAGCAGCGCCAGCTCCTCGTTGAGGAAGAGCTTCCCGGGCCGGGTCGCCGCGTCGCCCAGGTGCCGCTGCTCGGCGCGCCGCCGCGCCTCACAGGCCTCGTCGAGCACCTCGTAGAGCCAGCGCGCCCCCTCGTGCGGCTCGAGCTTCTGGAAGACGAAGCGCCCCTCGCCTCGGCTGGCCAGCAGCTCCTCCAACGCCACCAGGCCCTGTACGCGCAGGCTCCCGGTCTGTGCCGTGGCGTCCAGGAGGTGCCCCTGCGAGATCACCAGCTCGTAGCGCCCCAGCGCGTCTTCCAGCTCCAGGCGGCCCGAGCAGTCGAGCTCGGCGAGCGTGCGCAGCAGCCACAGCGGGCCCATCGCCCGCAGCTCCACCCGGGTCTCGCGGCGCTCCGAGAGCGCGTCCCACGCCCGGGCCCGCGGCGAGGCCAGCAGCGACACCGCGTCGAGCATCTGCTTCGAGCGCCCCGACTTCTTCAGGTAGGCCCGCGCGCCCGACCGCGCTGCCTTGAGCGTGTCCACCTCGCCCTCGTGGGCCGAGAGCAGCATCACCGCGATCTCCCGCAGCGACACGTCGGCCTTGAGCGCGCGCAACAGCCCCCAGCCGTCGAGCTTGGGGAGGTCGAGGTCGGCCACGATGATGTCCCACGGCTTCTGGTTCGCCAGCTGCAGCCCCGTCTGCCCATCGACCGCAGCCTCCACGAGGTAGTGCGATGCCTCGAGCTGCCGGGTCAGCATCATGCGGATGGTTGGATCGTCTTCCACCACCAGCACCCGCACGCGGTAGCCCGACGGAGCCACCACCGGCGCCGCGGGCTGCGTGAGCGCCGCGTCTTCCCACGACACCGCGCCGTCCTCGATCTCGATGATTTGCTCGAGGGCCTTCTCTCCGCTGAGCGAACCAAACTGCGCGGCCTTGAGCTCCCCGTCGACGAAGGTCGCCCGGCCCTCGAAGGGCGTCCCGGCGTGCGTGGTCACGGTGCCGCTGAGCTTCGCGCGCGCCGTCCAGGCCAGGAGCCGCGCCTTCACCCGGCCCAGTTGCACCTGAGAGCGATCGCACTCGTCGATGAGCGCCCGCGTCCTCGTGGCGACGTCGCGAGAGAAGGGGAAGCGCCAGATGTCCGTGGTCCCCACGCGCAGCCACTGCAGCACGTTGAGCACCGAGACGTCGGTCAGCACCCCGGCGACGGGCACCGCGAAGGTGTCCCCGTGCGCGCGCAGCGAGAGCACCACCTGGCGCCCCGAACGACCCGGGAGCACCTCGTCGACCAGCACGAGGTCCGGCCGCCACGCGCGAATGGTCGCCACGACCGCCTGCGCGTCGTCGGTGTCCTGCACCTCGAAGCCCTCGGCCTGCAGCTGCGCGCTCAACGCCCCGCGCAGGGCCCCGGCGGCCACCACCAGCACCCGGCGTCGGAGATCAAACGTGGCCGACTCGCTGGCATCGATGGACTGCATGGGGGCCGCACAGGTTGACCGACGGAGCCCCGCGCAGTCGAGGACGTTTTTCGTGTTAGGCGCGCCGGATGTCGCTGGCTGACCTCATCGCCTCGTCGTCCGTCACCGCGGTAACGCTCGCCGCCCACCTCGACGCCCTGCCCTCGGAGGTGCGCCTGTCCCAGGTGCTCGCGCTCGGCGCCGCCTCGCAGGCCCGGCTGTTCGAGATCGTCGAGGGCGCCCGCCGCTTCACGCTCGACGATCTCGCGCCGGCCGCCACGCCCGCGCTGACGGGTGTTCGCCACGAAGGGCGGAACTCGCTGCTGCTCTTCACCCGCTTCGCCAAGGTCTTCGCGGTGCCCGACGGCGCCACCGCCACCATTGAGCGCTGGGGCTACAACGCCACCTCGGCCCTGGTGAGCACCGCCGTCGGCCCCGGCTACTTCGTCACCGTGCAGCAGGGTGACGAGGTGTTGGTGGACTACACCCGCCTGCCCGAGAAGCCGCTGGTGGGCGCGCCTCCCATCCTGTCCAACGCCGCCCGCCTCTCCCGCTTCGTGTACCACCAGACCAAGGACGTGGTCCGCGGGGTGTCCCAGCACGTGTCCATCGGTCGCGCGTGGCGCGGCACCCGTCGGCTCGACAACTGGTTCGTGCTCTGCCGGGCCTGAGCGGCGGCCGGCGCGCGGTGTGGGCGCATGTCGCAGCACCGAAGTCCCCCGGCTGATCGATCGCCGCGGCCGCGTGAGGCTCGTTAGGCTTCCCCCAGGGCCACCAGTCGGGGAGCACCGCGATGTCGATGTTCGATCTGCGACTTCGGCAGCTCAAGCGCACCGCGCGCTACCTCAAGGGCTACTTCGACTTCGATCGCACCACGAACCAGATCGTCCGGCGCACCGACTTCACGAACTGCAGCCGGCCGGTGCTGATGCTGTACGGCTTCATGTCCACCCGGCAGAGCTTCGAGATCGTCGAGCACCGGCTGCGCCGCGACCAGTTCTGCGTGTGGAGCATGAACCTCGGCGGGTGGAAGCAGGCCTTCAACACCGACGCCATCGACGTGCTCGCCGAGAAGGTCCGCGACAAGGTCGAGCGCCTCTACCAGCGCTACCCGCAGATGGGCCCCCTCTCCATCGTGGGGCACTCCAAGGGCGGCCTCATCGCCACCTATTACGTCAAGCGCCTCGGGGGCGACCGGCGGGTGCGCAACATCGTCACCCTCGGCACCCCGCACAATGGCTCGCCCTCGGCCTACTTCGGCATCGCCGCCTACGGGATGATCTCGCGCAGCATCTGGCAGCTCACCCCCATGTCGCCCTTCATTCGCCGGCTGAAGATGGGCGCCTTCCCCCGCGACGTACGCCTGTCTTCCATCTTCTCGAAGGCCGACCGGGTCAACGCCTTCCCCAGCTGCATCCTCGAAGACACCCAGGTCGCGCCGAACCTGAGCAACATCGAGGTGGCCGACGTGGTGCACCGCGAGTTCCTCACCAGCCGCACCGTGTACCAGGTGGTGCGCCGCGAGCTGTTCACCGGCTACGGCCTCGAGGTGCCCGCCGAGCCGCGCAGCAAGCGCCTGATCCCGATCCGCTGACGCGCACGGCGGCGTGGGTGGTGTAAGAGCCCTCGCCGTGCAGCCCAGCAAGTGGGACCTCATCCTCGACCGCAAGCCGGTGCCCCTGCAGGCCCACCTCCTCGAGGAGGTCGCCCAGCTCTTCGCCCAGGACCTCGCCCGCTGGCCCCCCCGCATCGAAGACTTCGACCCCGTCACCGGCCAGAAGCTCTCGGAACTGCTGGCTGAAGCACCGCTCGCCCCTGACCCGCGGCTCTTCGTCGAGGCCTTCGCCCTCACGCGCTTCGACCTGGGCCGGGAGCTCGAGGCCTTCGACGACTCCCTGCGGAACGGCCGGTGGATGACGAGCGGGCTGGCGGCTAAAGACAAGGCCATGTTGCTCTTCCTCTCGCGGTTCATGGCCGAACAGCTCCTGGGCCTCGCGGAGTTCACCGAAGGCCGCCTCACCCGCGCCCACCTGCTCGACGTCTTGAGCCGTACCGAACGACACTTCTTCGCCCGAGGGCCCCTCTCTTGAACCAAGCCACCACCAAGGCCGCCTCCGCCCGCCCGCCCCAGAAGCTGCCCAGGCCCAACGACGCCTGCTGGTGCGCCAGCGGCAAGAAGTACAAGAAGTGCCACCAGGAGCTCGACCTCGAGTTCGCCAAGGAAGAGCGCAAGCGCCTCGACCTGAACCGCGTGAAGCCCGGCCGCATCTCGCCCATGCGCAGCGTGCCCGACTCCATCGCCAAGCCCGACTATTGGAAGACCGGCGTACCCGGCCGCGGCACCGGGCGCACCGTGCGCACCCCCGAAGAGCTGGTCCGCATGCGCCACGCCTGCACCGCCGCCGCCCGCATCCTCCGCAAGGCCGGCGCCTTCGTGAAGCCCGGCCTCACCACCGACGAGATCGACGCGTACGTCCACGAGCTGACCATCCAGGAAGGCGGCTACCCCAGCCCCCTCAACTACCGGGGCTACCCCAAGTCGGTGTGCACCTCGGTCAACGAGGTCATCTGCCACGGCATCCCCGACGATCGGAAGCTGGTCGACGGCGACATCGTCAACCTCGACGTCACCATCTTCCTCGAGGGCATGCACGGCGACACCAACGCCACCTTCTTCGTGGGCGAGGTCGACGAAGAATCGAAGCAACTGGTGCGCGTCACCCACGAGTGCCTGATGCAGGGCATCGCCGCGGTGAAGCCCGGTCGCCCCATCAACGACATCGGCCGCGAGATCGAGCGCCACGCCGAGCAGTTCGGCTACGGCGTGGTGCGCGCGTACTGCGGTCACGGCATCTCCGAGACCTTCCACGCGCCCCTGCAGATCCCCCACTATTACGACCCCCGCTCGAACACGAAGATGGAGGTCGGCATGACCTTCACCATCGAGCCGATGATCGCCCTGGGCACCTGGGAAGAGTCGACCTGGGACGACGAGTGGACCGCGGTCACCAAGGATCTCAAGCGCACCGCCCAGTTCGAGCACACCGTGCTCGTCACCGAGACCGGCGCCGAGATCCTCACCCAGGAGAGCTGAGCGCCCCATGGCCGTCCTCGGGCTGGGCCTCGCCGCGCTCGGTCGCCCCGGGTACATGACCCTGGAGCACGCCCGCGACTTCCCCTCGACGACCCTCGAGGCGATGCGCGCGCAGGCCTTCGAGGTGCTCGACACCGCCTGGGCCGGGGGCGTGCGTCACTTCGACGCCGCGCGCAGCTACGGCCGCGCCGAAACGTTCCTCCGCGACTGGCTCGAACTGCGCCAGCCCACCGGCGCCTTCGTCTCGTCCAAGTGGGGCTACCGCTACACCGCCGACTGGCAGGCCACCGCCGCGGTGCACGAGGTGAAGGACCACTCGGTGGCGCACCTCGAGGCCCAGTGGGCCGAGAGCCAGGCCGTGCTCGGCGCGCGCCTGGGCGTCTACCAGGTGCACTCGGTGACCCTCGGGGGCGGCGTGCTGGCCGACGCAGCCGTGCTCGACCGCCTCGCCCGGCTCCGCGACGAGGGCACGCCGGTGGGCCTGTCCGTCACCGGGGCGAGGCAGCCCGAGATCATCGACACGGCCATCGCGATTCAGCGCGGCGGCCGCCGGCTCTTCGACTGGGTGCAGGCCACCTGGAACGTGCTCGAGCCCTCGGCCGGCCCGGCGCTCGCCCGCGCGAAGGCCGCCGGCCTGCACACCATCGCCAAGGAGGGCCTCTCCAACGGCCGCCTGTCGATGCGGGGGGCGTTGACGCCCTGGCTCGACCTGGCCCAATCGCGGGCGGTCAGTCCCGACGCGCTGGCCCTGGCCGTGGCCCTCGCCCAGCCCTGCCTCGACGTGGTGCTCTCGGGCGCCGCCACGCGCGCGCAGCTCGAGTCGAACCTGCGCGCGAACCACACCTCGATCGAAGGCCTCGCGTGGCAGGCGCTGGCCGTGCCGCCGCAGACCTACTGGGCGGAGCGATCGAAGCTCCGCTGGACCTGAGGTCCGTCAGGGCATCTCGGGGCCCGGCATCTTCAGCCGGAAGACCCTGCAGCTCCCCGCGTCAGACGTCGTGGAAGGGCAGTTGTCGCTGGTCGTCAGCGGCGTGGTGGTCGCTGCGTCTTCGTAGCAGCCGTAGCCCAGGCGCCGGCCCTGCGGCAGCTTGGTGTTCGAGTCGGGGGACCCGCCCCACAACTCGGTCCAGATCAGGTAGTCGCCGCCGGTCTGGGTGTTGACGAAGGTGTAGGTGACCCCCTGGCCCAGCTGCGGGTTGGTGATCCGCGTCACGTCGAGGCCCTGCATCACCAGCTTGCCGCTGGCTTCGATGGCCCCGGCCGCACTTCGGTCGGCGGCGATGGCGGCCACGGTGGCGCAGGTGACGGCCGAGCCGTCGTTGGCGACCTTCTTGATGAAACGCGTGGTGCCCGACTGCGGGCTGACGCCCAGCGCCCCCCACGAGCCTGCCGTGTCCAGGTAGACGCGCGGCTGGATGAAGGTCTCCTTCGCCGTGCAGACGCCCGCGATGCAGTAGGGGATCGGCCGGTCATCCATGAAGCTGATCACGCACTGCGACTGCACGGTGCAGGCCTGTGAGCACTTCGAGCACAGCCCGTAGTCCGGGGGCGCGCACTCGGCCTGGCCAGCGCAGTCCGGGTCCTGGCAATCGACGAGGCCGTTGCCGTCGTTGTCGATGGTGTCTCCGCAGATCTCCCGCAGGGTCGGGCCGGGGCAGGCGAAGAAGATCAACGACGAGGCGAGGAGCGAGGGGACGAGCCAACGGATCATGGGCACTTTCCGGTGCAGCTTCGATCGGAGGGGACGCAGGCCTGGTTGCCCGTCGTCAGGGAGAGACAGGCGAAGCCCTGGGGACACTCTTGCTGCCCGGGCCCGCAGAACCGGGCGCAGACGCGCTGCCCGATGCCCGCGCCACCGTCGGCCAGGGTCACCGGCAACGCCACGCAGGTGCCGCCGGCGCACTCGGTCGACGAGCCGCAGGGCTGGCAGTGGGGGAAGGTGGTGGTGGCCAGCGCGCAGGTGTTGGCGATGCCGTCGCACAGCTCGCAGCTGCGGCAGGCGCTGGTGCCCTGGCAGATGCGCACGTTGTTGACCACCGGCCCCTCGCAGTGCCGGGTCGTCGCGTTGCAGCGCTGGTCGAGCGCGCAGCCGGCGTTGCTCGCGCAGCCCGCCTGGCACGAGCCGCGGCCCCCGTTGCTCGCGCAGACCTGGCCCAGCGGGCACTCGGGGTCGGCGCTGCACGACGGCTTGCACTCGCCGGTCGTTGCCCCCGGGGCCACCGCGCAGCTCTTGTTGACCGGGCACTCGGCGTCGGTGGTGCACTCGCTGACCGGCTCGCAGACGCGGTTCACGCAGCGCAGCGTCGAGACCCCGCAGTCGGCGTCCTGCACGCACTGGGCGACGCACAGCTTGAGCCGCGGGTCGCAGGTGGTGCCGAAGGGGCAGACCTGCAGCGCGGCGACGCACTTGCCCTGGGCCGCGTCGCACCGCTGGCTCAGATCTCCGCAGTCAGCCGCGGTGTTGCAGGTGCGCAGCGAGTCGGGCACGCAGCCCGCGAAGTTGTTGCAGGTCGCCACCTGGCCGGTGCTGGTGCGATCGGGCCAGCACTGCAGCACCCCGGCCTTGTCCTGGCAGGTCGCGCCGCGCGGGCAGTCGGTGGTGACGGTGCACGCCTTGCCGCAGAACTTCCGGTTGAGCGTGGCGTCGAGCAGGCAGTTGTCGCCGGTGCCACCGCACTCGAGGTCCGTGCTGCAGGCCTCGCAGAAGCTCTTGAGCGGGCGGCACGAGCGCGTCGAGGCGTCGCAGAACTCGGTCATCGCGCAGTCTGCGTCGCTCTTGCAGCCGGAGATCTCCGTCACGCACAGGCCCGTGTAGTTGTTGCAGAAGCGCGGCGCGGCGAAGGGGTCGCTCGGCGCGCAGCTCAGGTCGGACAGGCAGATGCACTGGCGGCGCACCTTGTCGCAGCGCAGCGCGCCACACTCCGCGTCCACGTTGCACGCGCGACCGACGTAGTCCGACGTGCCTGCGTCGGCCGGCAACGTCGGGGTCTTCGTCGTGCAGCCAAACAGCACGCAACCCATCACGAGGAGAGCAAGAATGCGGGGCATCAGGGTCGAGGCGTCTACCCCACCCGCCCCGGGCGATCTACTGGGCGCGCAGCGATCAGCCGCAGCGCGGGTCGACCGCCACCGCCACCACGCACCGGGCGTCGCGACACACCGGGAGCCCGCACCCGCACCGCACCTCCGACACCGGGCACATGCCGTTGCACACCATGCCCGCGCAACTCGGGGCGTCGAGCGCATGAACCGCGCTCGTGCCCTCTCCACAGCAGCCGCCGGGCACGCACTCGAAGTCACCGGTGCAGGCGCGCCCCGCGTCCCCGGGCAGCGGGTCGATGATCGACCCGCAGCCGCAGAGCAGCACGCCCCACACCAGGACGAAGCAGCGCATCAGCCTCAGAACGCGAAGTTCAGGCCGACCTTGATGCCGGGGTAGCCGACCTCGGCGCGCAGGCCGATGCTCTTGGAGAACATCCAGTCCAGGCCCACGGCGCCCACGAAGTCAGGCCACACGGCGTGCGCCGAGCCCGGCCAGATGCGCAGCGCGATGCCGGCCTTGGCGTAGGCGGCGAAGGTGTCCGTGATGTGGAACTTCCACAGCACCGAGACGGGGATGATCAGGTCGAAGACCGCGGTCGCCCAGCCCAGGTGGAAGATGACGTCGGCGCCGAAGTCGATGCCGAACTCGTCATTGAGGGGCGGAATGAAGCCGTCCTTCACCAGCGGAATGTAGAAGAGCCCGCCGACGCCGATCGGGAAGCCGTAGCCGAAGTAGCCGTACGGGATCACCGCCTGCACCGTCAGCAGCATGGGCCGCGAGTGCTCGGCGCGATCGAGCAAGAAGCCCGACCGGTGCATGCCACTGCCACCGCCTTCGCCGCCCTCGTCCTGCGCGAGGGCGACCGACGAGGTGGCGAGAACTCCGACCAGGAGCGACAGACGAAGGAGAGTTTTCATGGGTCGACGGTCAAGCAAGCGCGGGGCCGTCAGGCAAGCATGGAATTCTCGGTACCTGCGTACGCGCACGTACGCAGGTCTTTCATTCTGGCCGCTCGCTCAGCGGTTCATGCCGCCGAGGAACTCCACGTTCCCCTTGGTCGGACGCATGTGCTTGAGCACGAACTCCATGGCGTCGATGGGCGTGAAGGGGTGCAGCACCTGCCGCAGCGCCGTGACGCGCACCAGGTCGGCCGGGGTGAGCAGCAGCTCTTCCTTGCGCGTGCCGGACTTGTTGATGTCCATGCAGGGGAAGATGCGCTTCTCGAAGAGCTTGCGGTCGAGCACGATCTCCGAGTTCCCGGTGCCCTTGAACTCCTCGAAGATCACCTCGTCCATGCGGCTGCCGGTGTCGATGAGCGCGGTGCCGATGATCGTCAGCGAGCCCCCCTCTTCGATGTTGCGGGCCGCGCCGAAGAAGCGCTTGGGCCGGTGCAGCGCGTTGGCGTCGACGCCACCCGAGAGGATCTTGCCCGAGGGCGGCATCACCGTGTTGTAGGCGCGCGCCAGGCGGGTGATCGAGTCGAGCAGGATCACCACGTCCTTCTTCTGCTCCGCGAGGCGCTTGGCCTTGTCGATGACCATCTCGGCGACCTGCACGTGCCGCGTCGCGGGCTCGTCGAAGGTCGAGCTGACCACCTCGCCCCGCACGGAGCGCTGCATGTCGGTCACTTCTTCGGGCCGCTCGTCGACCAGCAACACGATGAGGTGCACGTCGGGGTGATTCTTCGAGATGGCGTGCGCGATGTTCTGCAGCATCACCGTCTTGCCCGCCTTGGGCGGCGCGACGATCAGGCACCGCTGCCCGAGCCCGATGGGGCTGAACATGTCGATGATGCGCGTCGTGAAGTCGCTCGCGTCGTGCTCGAGCTGCATCTTGTGCGTCGGGTAGAGCGCCGTGAGGTTTTCGAAGCGCGTGCGCTCCCGGACCTCGGCGCTGAACGGGTCGCTGAAGTTGATCTTCTCCACGCGCTGCAAGGCGAAGTAGCGCTCGCCCTCGCGAGGCTGGCGAATCGGGCCGCTGACGGTGTCGCCGGGGCGAAGGTTGAAGCGGCGCACCTGCGAGAGCGACACGTAGATGTCGTCCGGGCTCTCCTGGTAGTCCGAGTCGGCGCTGCGCAAGAAGCCGTAGCCGTCGCTCATCAACTCCATGACGCCTTCCGCCTGCACCTCGTAGCGCTTCTCGGTGACGTTGGAGAGGATCGCGACCAGCAGCTCCTGCTTCTTGAGCCCCTGCATGCCCTCGATGCCCAGGTTGTGGGACATCTTGTTGAGCTCGCTGATCTTCATGCGCTTGAGATCGGTGAGCTTGAGCACCTGGAGCTTCTTCTCCGGGCCCTGCGCCGCCTCCGCGTTCGCCTCGTCCTGCGCTTCCGTGGCGGCAGCGACGGTCTCGGCGGGAGTCTCCTCGCCGGAAATGCGCGCCTCCTGCAGGTCGTCGTCGCGCACCGCGTGGCTCATCGGCGTCATCACCGGCCGGGGGCGCTCTTCGTCGTCGCCGCGGTGGCTGTCGTCCGCCCGCTCGTCGCGCTCCTCGGGCTCGTCGGCGGCGGCCTGCGCGCGCACCGTCTCGAGCTCGGGCCCGGTCTCGACTTCTTCGGCGGGCTTCTTCGCCGCCGGCTTCTTCTTCGGCTTCTCGTCTTCCTTTCCACGGCGCTTCTTGGAAGAGGAGTCAGCGTGAGACTTGGTCCGGGCGGGTGCCATGTGGGTCTTGGGGGTCGCAGCGGCTGCCTGAAACTTCAAGGCTGCGATTGAGTGATGATTGTGGGGTGAGGCTGGCACGCCCGACGTGGGCGCTCCGCCGCGACAGCCCGGGCAAGGTACGGGCGCACCTCCCCCAAGTCAAGCGCGAGTCTTGCGCAACGAAGTGGTGGCGCCGGGCCGGGTTCTTCGATTGATCCCCCGCCCGTGAAACCTGCCGAGCGACTCGAGCAGCTCCGCGCCGAGCTCGCCCTCCACAACCACCGCTACTACACCCTCGACGCGCCCGAGGTCTCCGACGCCACCTACGACGCCCTGATGCGCGAGCTGTTGGCCCTCGAAGCCGCGCACCCTGAGCTGGTCACCCCCGACTCTCCCTCGCAACGGGTGGGCGGCGCGGTGCTCGACAAGTTCGTCAAGGTCGCCCACCGCCAGCAGATGCTCTCGCTGGGCAACGTCTTCGACGAGGCCGAGTTCACCGAGTTCGACGATCGCCTCCGCAAGGCCCTGGGCGTCGAGCAGGTCACCTACACCTGCGAACCGAAGATGGACGGGCTGGCCATCGAGCTGGTCTACGAGCACGGCCGCTTCGTGCAGGGCAGCACCCGCGGCGACGGCGCCATCGGCGAAGACGTCACCGAGAACCTCAAGACCATCAAGAACCTCCCGCTCACCCTCAAGGGCCGCGATCTCCCCGCGCTGCTGGAAGTGCGCGGCGAGGTGTTCATCAAGACCGCCGACTTCAAGCGCATGAACGACAAGCTGCTGCGCGAGGGCGAAGAGGCCTTCGTCAACCCGCGCAACTCGGCGGCCGGCTCGCTGCGCCAGCTCGACACCAAGAACACCGCCTCGCGGCCCCTGTCGGTCTTCCTCTACGAGACCGGCGTGGTCGAAGGCCGCACCTTCGAGACCCACCACGAGAAGCTCGAGTACTTCGAGCAGGTCGGGCTGCCGGTCAACCCGCGGCGCTCGGTGGTCACGGGGAAGGACGGCGCGATGCAGGCCTACGCCGCCCTGCTCGCCGAGCGTCACGCCCTGCCCTACGAGATCGACGGGCTGGTGGTGAAGGTCGACTCCACCGACGCGCGCGCGCGCCTGGGCCAGGTCTCGAAGACGCCCCGCTGGGCCATCGCCTTCAAGTTCCCGCCCGAAGAAATGGAAGCCCAGGTCGAGGAGATCGTGGTGCAGGTCGGCCGCACCGGCGCCATCACCCCGGTGGCCAACTTGAAGCCCGTCTTCGTGGGCGGGGTGACGGTGAGCCGGGCCACGCTGCACAACGAGCAGGAGCTGCGCCGCAAGGACGTGCGCGCCGGCGACTGGGTCTTCGTGCGCCGCGCCGGCGACGTGATCCCCGAGATCGTCAAGGTCATCACCAGCAAGCGCACCGGCGACGAGAAGGAGTTCGCCTTCCCCACCGAGTGCCCCGTGTGCAGCGCGCCGGTGAAGCGGGAAGAGGACGGCATCATCGCCCGCTGCACCGGCAAGACCTGCCCCGCGAAGCTCGCCGGCCGGCTGCGCCACTTCGCCACCCGCACCGCGATGGACATCGACGGGCTGGGCGACAAGCTGTGCGAGGCGCTGATCGACGCGGGCCTCGTGAAGTCGGTCGCCGACCTCTACACGCTTGGGGTCACCCAGCTCATGTCGCTGGAGCGCCTGGGCGAGAAGAGCGCGCAGAACCTCTTCGACGCGCTGGCCCGCAGCAAGACCACCACCCTGCGCCGCTTCATCTACGCCCTGGGCATTCCAGAGGTCGGGGAGGCCACCGGCAAGGCGCTGGCCGAGCACTTCCGCGACGTGCACAAGGTGATGACCGCTACGCAGGAGGAGCTGCAGGCCGTCAAGGACATCGGGCCGGAGATGGCCCGGGCGATCCACGGCTACTTCGAAGATCCCGAGAACCGCGCCATGGTCGAGGCGCTGCTCGCCGTGGGCGTCACCCCCGAGCCCCCCGAGGCAAGGCCCGCGGGCGGCACCTTCGCCGGCAAGACCGTGGTGCTCACCGGCACGCTGAGCCTCATGACCCGCGACCAGGCGAAGGAAGAGATCGAGCGCCGGGGCGGCAAGGTCTCCGGCAGCATCTCGAAGAAGACCGACTTCCTGGTGGCCGGCGAAGAGGCCGGCTCCAAGCTCACCAAGGCGAAGGAGCTCGGGGTGCAGGTCCTCACCGAGGCCGAGTTCCAGGCGCTGCTCTAGGCCTCACTTCCGGGGCGTCATGCGGTGGCGCACGAAGTCGGCCTGCGCCCCCAGCTGGAAATACGGGTTGCGCTGCTGCTCCCGGCCGATGCTCGAGACCTTCACGTCGCCGTAGTCGTGGCCGGGGAACACCGCGGTCGCGGGGCTCAGCGTCCCCAGCACCTCGAAGAGCGAGTGGTGCATGGCCGTGGGGTCGCTGCCTTCGAAGTCGCAGCGACCACAGGCGTTGACGAAGAGCGTGTCTCCCGTGAAGACCGCGCCGCCGCACGACAGGCACTGAGAGCCGGGCGTGTGGCCCGGGGTGTGGAGGCAGGTCAGCTCCAGCCCGGCCAGCTGCAGGCGCTCCCCCGGGGCCGTGGGCCGCAGCGCGTCGCGGTATTCGGCGAACACCTTCGCGGCGAAGGCGAGCTCCAGCTGCTGCACGTGCACGGGCACGTCTCGCAGGCGCAGCAACTCGGGCACGCCGTTGACGTGGTCGTGGTGGTGGTGCGTGAGCACGATCCCGCTCAGGCGGCGGCCGTCTTCTTCGACGGTGCGCAGGATGGCCGGCACGTCCCAGGCGGGGTCGATCACGAAGGCCTCGTCTCCCCCCGGAGCCCCCACCAGGTAGACGAAGTTCTTCATGGGCCCCAGTGCCATCTGGCGCACGTAGACCGACTCTGTTCTCGTCTGGGTCATGTCCTCGCGTCTCCTGTTCGCAGCATGCCTCGTCGCCACCTTCGCCGGCGCCGAGAAGCCGACCATCACCTACAAGGCCCCGGCGTCGGGCGAGGACGAGCGGCCGGTGCTGACCTCGATCGTGGTCAGCCCCCAGGGCACCGACTACGCGTTCAAGCTCGAGTTCAACAAGGCCCCCTGGGGTGACGCCTGCCGCACGCGCTGCGCCAACGCCACCCTCTTCCTCGACACCGACAACAACAAGGCCACCGGGCTGAAGCTCGCCGACCCCAAGGCCCCAGAGACCGGCGCGGACATCGCCGTCACCATCCAGGGCGCGAAGTCGCTCAGCGAGACCGTCACCGCGTCGGTGCTGCGCATCAAGGTGATGCAGTACGCCGAAGACGCCACCAGCGTCGAAGAGGGCCACACCCTCACCGAGCTCGACCCCGTCAACGACTCCGAGCGCGTGCTCGCCTCGGACACCTCGGTCTACCTGCTCATCGACGCCAACATGGGCAACCAGCCCGCCGGCAAGCAGCTGCGCCTCGTGTACCACCCGCCGGATTCCAAGCCGCTGATCGGCATGGCCAAGGGCATCGCCTCCCCCTCCACCGGCCGCGTCGAGCTCTTCAAGGACGGCAAGCTCTCCAACCCCAACATCGTGAAGAAGAAGAAGCCCGACTACGAAAAGTTCTAGGCGAGGGGCCTCGCAACCACCCGCATTGTTTGCGTGAAGTGGGTGTGCGCAGCGCTGACGACGGGGTGACAAAGCGACGGCATCATGCGATTCGTGCCGCGAACTCTGCTTGGGGGAGCCCTTCCATGAACGATCTCGACATCAAACAGCAGGACGCGAAGGCGCTCGCCGCGGGCTACTCGAAGTCGTTCCGCATGGTGGAGATCCTCTCCATCATCTCGTTCTGGAGCCTCTCCATCGCCATCGCGGTGAAGGCCTCGGCCTTCACCTCCACCTACCCCTGGGTACTGGTGGCGGCGCTGGTGGCGGGCTTCCTCATGGCCGACTTCGTGGGCGGCTTCGTGCACTGGCTGGGTGACACCTGGGGCTCCACGGAGATGCCCATCCTCGGCAAGGCGCTCATCCGCCCCTTCCGCGAGCACCACGTCGACGAGAAGGCGATGACCCGCCACGACTACATCGAGACCAACGGCGCCAACTGCATGGTCGCGGTGCCCGTGGCCGCCGGGGCGCTCTTGATTCCCCTGACCATCGAGGGCTGGGTCGCCCCCGCGCTGTTCGCGCTGGTGAGCATCGGCTCGATGATCTTCTGGGTGATGATGACCAACCAGATCCACAAGTGGTCGCACCTCGAAGTCGACGAGATGCCGCCCCTGCTCCAGACCTTCCAGCGGCTCCACCTCGTGCTGCCGCCGGGGCACCACCAGACGCACCACACCGCGCCCTTCGACACCTACTACTGCATCACCACCGGCTGGCTGAACTGGCCGCTGGCGAAGCTCAATTTCTACCGCCACATGGAACGGCTCGTGACCGCGGTGACCGGCCTCATCCCCCGCAAGGACGACATCGGCCTCGAGGCCGCGCTGAAGGTAGCGCCGCTGACCTCCGCCGACGCGCCCAAGCCGAGCCCCCAGGCGCTCTGAGCCGCGGTCACTTCACGTGCAGGTCGATCTGCCGCGCGCCTGAGAGCGGCTGGCCCAGGAACCGGGCGCCCACCTCGAGGAACCGCGCCGGGGTGTCCGTCACCAGGTAGTGCCGCTCGACCGGCGTCGGCTCGAGCCGCTCCAGGTCGCGCTCGCGCAGCACCGTCGCCAGGCGCTCGGCCGTGGCGATGGCCGAGTCGACCAGCGTGACCCGCGGCCCCACCACCGCCTGGATGATCGACGAGAGCAGTGGGTAATGGGTGCAGCCCAGCACCAGCGTGTCGACGTCGCCGTCGAGCAACCCCGCGCCCAGGTACTTCTCAGCCACGAGGCGCGGCACGTCGCCCTCGGTCCACCCCTCCTCGGCCAGGGGCACGAAGAGCGGGCAGGCGCGGGTGTGCACCTCCATCGACGGCGCCGCCACCTTGAGGGCCGCCTGGTACGCGCCCGAGGCGATGGTGCCCGGCGTGCCGATGACCGCGACCTTGCCGGTGCGGGTCACCTTCGCCGCCGCCTCCGCGCCGGGAATGATCACCCCGATGACCGGAATGGGGAGCTCCCGCTCGAGGGCCGGCAGCGCCACGGCCGACGCGGTGTTGCAGGCCACCACCAGCGCCTTGATGTCGTACTCGAAGAGCGCGTGGGCGTTGGCCAGCGAGTAGCGGGTCACCACCTCGCCCGACTTGGTGCCGTAGGGCACGCGGGCGGTGTCGCCGAGGTACACGGTCGACTCCAGGGGGAGCCGGTCCATGATCGCCTTGAGTACCGTGAGCCCACCGACGCCTGAGTCGAAGACGCCGATCGCCGCGTGTCTGCCGTGACGCATGGCCGGTGCCCGTAGCACACGCCGGGCCAGCCACGGTCCCTCAACGAAAAACCCGGGACCAGCCCGGGGTTCTCCTGCTTCAAGGCCTCACGAAGGGGCTCAGCGCGCCATCAAGAACGGCACCACGGAATTCGACAGCGGGGGGAACACGCCCGCCTGCGCGGTGACCTGCGGCGGCGCCACCGTCGACGACCGGTAGAGCACCCCGCCCGCGCCGTACGCGTCGAGGAACACCTGGAAGGTGCCGGAGTAGAGGTACGGCGTGTAGCCGTCGAAGCCGCTCAACATGCAGGGCACCAACTGCGCGGGGAGATCGGCGCCGCTGACGTCGCGGAAGATGACCCGCACCTCGGAAACGCCCGCCTGCTGACAGGTCAGCGTCGAGGTGCCGTTGGAGAACGTCCACCGCAGCGGCACCGTGCCCATCAACCACTCGAGCGTGAAGAGCTGCTGCGTGGTCTCGGCCACGTTCACCGTGAACGTGCCCTGCTTGCGGTAGTAATAGAGGCCGTTCGCGTCGCGGGCGTCGATGAGGATGGAGTGGGTCCCCGGCGCGAGCGCGACCCCGAAGCCCTGGAAGGTCTGCGCGCTGGGGTTGTACAGGCCGCTGGAGCACGTGTTCGGCACCGGCTGCGAGGCGCCGTCGATGGTGATGTCGATGGACGCGAGGTACTGGCAGGTGACGCTGGTGCCCGCGGGCAACTCCCACGCGATGTAGGCGCTGCCGGTGGCGCCCGCGGTGGGCTTCAAGTCGACCACCTCGGTCACGTCACCGTTCACCGCGACCTTGCTCGCCACCGAGAACACCACCGTGCCCGCCGTGTTCATCGCCTCGATGGTGTAGTTGTAGGTGCCCGGCCGGAAGTTGAGCAGCTTGATGCCGTCGACGTTCGCCGTGGTGCACGGGTAGACGCCGCCATTCTGCAACGTCTGCCCGGGGATGCGGACCACGATCTGGCTCAGCTCCTGCGACTGCATGCAGGTGCGGCCGTTGAACGACCACTTGAAGGTGATGTCGCCGTTGGTGCCCGCAGGAGTCGTCACGCAAATACAACCAGATGCGGACATCACGGCGGCAAGGGCGATGACGTTCGACAAGAAACGGGAATGAGCGGTCATGGTCTTCTCGTTGTGGTGCGTGCGGCCGGGGAATGAAGCGGGGTTGGCGCCAGATACGGCACCCATGGTTCCCTATTCAGGGGCGCGCGCCAACTCCATGATTCCACAGGGTTGTTTCTTGCTGCACTGCGACAGGGATGTTACGCGCCCCACCCATGCTTGCCTCGATCAACTACATCGACGTGCTCAAGAGCGCGTCGGGCGTCGAGCTGATGGTGCTCATCGTCCTCGCCGCCGCCTCGGCCTACAGCTGGGGGCTCATCGCGATGAAGTCGACCCAGCTGCGCAAGGCCCGTACCGAGTCGGTCGCCTTCCTCGACACCTTCTGGAAGGCCTCGCGCCTCGACGCCATCTACACCGCCTCGCAGCAGCTCGAGTCGTCGCCGCTCAGCCGCGTGTTCCGCGCCGGCTACGAGGAGCTCTCGAAGCTCGCCCAGCAGAAGGGCGGCACCGAGGGCGCCATGAGCGAGAAACTCGGTGGCATCGAGAACGTCGAGCGCTCGCTCAACCGCGCCGCCCTGGCCGAGATCACCACCCTCGAGGCCCACGTGCCCTTCCTCGGCACCGTCGGCAGCACCGCCCCCTTCGTCGGCCTCTTCGGCACGGTGATGGGCATCCTCGGGGCCTTCAACGAGATCGCCGAGAAGGGCAACGCCACCATCACCACCGTCGCCGCGCCCATCGGCAACGCGCTGCTGGCCACCGCGGCCGGGCTGTTCGCCGCCATCCCCGCGGTCATCGCCTACAACTCGTATGTCTCGCGCATCAAGATCTTCGACACCGAGATGTCGAACTTCTCGAACGACTTCCTGAACATCGTCAAGCGCCACTTCTTCAAGTGAGGTGACCCCGTGAGCATGTCGACCAACAAGGGTGGTGGGGGCCGCGCCACCTTGAGTGAGATCAACGTCACGCCGATGGTCGACGTGATGCTCGTGCTGCTCATCATCTTCATGGTGACCACCCCGCTCATCCAGCAGGGCGTGAAGGTGAACCTCCCCGAGACGAAGGCCGCGCCCGTCGAGGCCAGCGACAAGAAGCTCGTGGTCTCCATCGACGTGAACAAGCGCGTGTTCATCGGCGAGGCCGAGGTCGCGCTCGCCGACTTCGAGGTCAAGCTCAAGGCCAACGCCAAGGCCCAGCAGGACAAGGAGATGTACCTCCACGCCGACCGCGATCTCCCCTACGGCATCGTCGTCGACGTCATGGCCGCCGCCCAGCGGGCCGGGGTGACGAACGTGGGCATGATCACGGACCCGATGGGGGCCTCCAAGGCGTCCCACGACAAGGACAAGGACCAGAAGTAGCCCCACCCATGTCGACCCCGGCCAGCCTCCTGCAGGACCGCCCTTCCCCGCTCCCGATCTTCGTGGGGCTCTCGACGCTGGGCCATGTCCTGGCCGTCGCGGCGTGGCTGCTGCTGGGGTGGGTCTTCGCCGGCCCGAAGGTCGATCTCGAGCAGACGCCCATCAAGGCCTCGCTGGTTCGCCTGGGCAAGCCGCGCGACCAGAAGCTGCTGCCGCGAAAGGAAGAAGAGGCGCCCCCGCCGGCCGCGAAGGTCGAGGAGGTCGCCGTGGCCAAGCCGCCGGCCACGGACACCGCGGTGAAGATCCCCAGCAAGGACGCCAAGCCCGACAAGTCGGCCGAGAAGAAGGACGGCGCGAAAGACGCGAAGAAGAGCCTCTTCGACGCCTTCAACAAGACCGGCAAGGCGGGCAAGCCCCAGGAGCTCGAGGGCGCAGCCGACGGCGACCCCAACGGCGACTCGGCGAAGCAGGAAGGCGAGCGTTACTACGGGTTGCTCAACTCGGTGGTGAAGCGCAACTACGACGTCTCGAGCACCATCGACGAGGCCGAGCGCCGCCGGCTGCGCGCCGAGGTGGCCCTGCGCATCGGCCACGGGGGCGAGCTGATCGACGTCAACCTCATCAAGCCCTCGGGCAACGAACTGTTCGATTCGGCCGTGCTGGGCGCGGTGAAGAAGGCCGCCCCGTTCTCCGCGCCCCCCGAACACCTGCGCGACTCGCTGAAGAAGAACGGCGTCTCGTTCGTGTTCACGCCGTGAACTCTCTGACTAAAAGGTGCTGCATGTTCTCCCGCCTCGCCGCGTTGCTGGTGCTGGTCCCGTCGTTCGTCCTCGCGCAGCGCCCCGTCATCGAGATCTCGGGAGCCAACTTCCGCCCCATGCCGGTCGCCGTGGCCGTGCCCCTCACCCAGGACGAGGGCGCCCGGGCCGCCGTCGCCGAGTTCGACGCCGCGCTCAGCTTCGACTTCGCCGCCTGCGGCCTCTTCCAGGTGCTCGACCGCAAGGGCTTCCTCGCCGACGCCAAGGAAGGCGTCACCGCCTCCAGCATCCAGTTCAACCGCTGGACCGACGTGGGCGCCGAGTCGCTGGTGAAGACCCAGCTCTCGTCTGACGGGGCGAGCCTGCGCGCAGACCTGCGCCTGTTCTCGGTCGCCGCCGGCCGCGAGGAGTTGAAGGTCAGCGAGGCCGCGCCGCTCAAGGACGCCCGCCGCCTCGCCCACAAGCTCGCGAACGCCGTCTACAAACACTACACGCGCGAGACCGGCCCCTTCGAGACGCGCATCGCCTTCACCCGGAAGACGCCCAGCGGCCGCGACGTGTACGTCGCTGATTGGGACGGCAAGAACGCCCAGCGCATCACCAACGGCGACGTCAACGTGCTGCCCGCGCTGATCCCCGGGGGCGGCGTGGCCTTCACCTCCTACCGCAGCCGCAAGCCCTTCCTCTTCTCCGCCCAGGGCGGCGGCGAGCCCGTCTCGCTCATCGCCAAGGGCAGCATGGTCACCGGCGCAGCCTTCTCCCCTGACGGAAAGCGGGTCGCGGTGTCGATCTCCGAGGGCGAGAACGCCGAGATCTTCGTGGCCAACGCCGACGGCTCGAACATCACCAAGCTCACCGACACCAAGTTCTTCCTCAACACCAGCCCCACCTGGTCGCCCGACGGCAAGCGCCTGGCGTTCGTGTCGAACCGCGCGGGCAACCCGCAGATCTACGTGATGGGCGCTGACGGGGCGGGCCAGAAGCGCCTCACCTTCCAGGGCAACTACAACACCACGCCCTCGTGGAGCCCCCGAGGCGACCTCGTCGCCTTCACCGCCCGCGACGAGCGCAACGCCTTCGACCTCTTCACCGTCAACGTCGACAACGCCAAGGTCACCCGCCTCACCCAGGACGCCGCGGGCAACGAAGAGCCGGTGTTCTCGCCCAACGGCCGCCTGATCCTCTTCACCTCGTCGCGCGGCGGATCGCGCGGGCTGCACGTCATGACCTTCGACGGCAACAACCAGATGGCGCTGCCAATGGAGAAGGGCGACTTCACCACGCCCGACTGGGCGAACTGAGCAACCCAGTCCGACCCGGCGGGCGCCCCGGTGCCCGTTACTCGCGCATCAGGGCCGCGCCCCAGTGGAAGCCGGCGCCCAGGCCGCAGAAGGCCACGAGGTCGCCCTGCTTGACCTTGCCGCTCTTCTTGCACTCGTCGTAGGCGATGGGGATCGTCGCCGCCGTCGTGTTCCCGTAGCGCTGGATGTTGTTGTAGATGCGGTCGTCGCCCAGCTTGAGCTGCTTCTGCACGCCCTCGCTGATGCGCAGGTTCGCCTGGTGCGGGATGAGCAGGTTGACGTCGTCGAGCTTCAGCTCGCACTTCGCCAGCACCTCGTGCACCGCCTCGGGCATCTTGGTGACCGCCATCTTGAAGACGTTGCGGCCTTCCATCACCGGCACGAAGCGCCCTTCGCGGATGTGCTCCTCGCTGTAGTACGGGCGGTACTTGAAGCCGGCCGAGGGCACGTAGAGGCTCTCGAAGTCCTTGCCGTCGGAGTGCAGCGCGAAGCCCAGGATGCCGCGCTTCGGGTCGTCGGTCGTGCCCACGCAGATCGCCCCGGCCGCGTCGCCGAAGAGCACCGTGAGGTGGCGGAACTTCGAGTTCCAGTCGCGCTCCTCCTGGGTCACCGGCTCGTTCGAGCGGCCCATCACCACGTCCCAGCCGTGCTTGCTGAAGGGCATGAAGCCCGAGTGGATCTCGGCGCCGATGAAGAGGATCTTCTTGGCCACGCCCGCGCGAATGAAGGCGTCACAGACCTGCAGGCCGTAGACGAAGCCCGAGCACTGCTGGCGGATGTCGAGGCTGGGGACGTTGCCGATGCCCAGCTTCGCCTGCACCAGGCTGGCGACGCCCGGGAAGTAGTAGTCCGGCGTCATGGTGGCCACGACGATGTAGTCGACCTCGGAGGCCTGCCAGCCCGCGTTGGCCAGCGCCTTGTGGGCCGCGCCGAGGGCGAGATCGCTGGTGCCGGTGCCCTCGTTGACGAAGTAGCGCTGCTCGATGCCGGACCGCTCGCGGATCCACTCGCTGGTGGTGTCGCAGATCATCGTCATGCGCTCGTTGGGCACCAGGACTTCCCCGGTGACGAAGCCGGAGCCGTAGATGCGAGAGTGAGCCTGAACCATGTGATGCCTCCAAGGAGTGAAACGCGGGCCGCGATTAGCGGGCGCACGCGCAGGGAGGCAAGCGAACCCGACCGACACGTCGCGTCACGGGCTGCGTAATCACTTTCGCACCCGGAGTTCGTGGTGGGGAGCCCCCGCCTCGCGCTCGCGGGGGCGCTGTGATCAATTCGCGCCCGCATGCGCGACGCCTGGGCCCTCGACGACTCCATCCACTTCCTGAACCACGGCAGCTACGGCGCCACGCCGAAGGTGGTGCTCGAGCGACAGCGCGCCCTGCGGGACCAGCTCGAGTCGGAACCGGTGCGCTTCATGGCCCGGGAGCTCGAGCCCCTGCTCGACGAGGCGAGGCACGCCCTGGCCGCCTTCGTCGGCGCCCCCAGCGACGAGCTGGTCTTCGTCACCAACGCCACCACCGGGGTCAACGCGGTGGTCCGCTCGATCGACTTCGCGCCCGGCGACGAGCTGCTCACCACCTCGCACGGGTACAACGCCTGCACCAACGTGCTGCGCTACGTGGCCGAACGGACCGGCGCGAAGGTGGTGATCGCCGACGTGCCGTTTCCGGTGCCAGACGCACAGGCCCTGGAGCGAGCGGTGCTGGCCTCGGTGAGCCCCCGCACCCGGCTGGTGTTGCTGGACCAGCTCACCAGCCCCACGGCGCTCATCTTCCCCATCGACGCGCTGGTGCGACAGCTCGAAGGGGCCGGCATCCCCGTGCTCGTCGACGCCGCCCACGGGCCCGGACAGGTGCCGCTCCACCTGGCGCAGACCGGGGCGAGCTTCACCACCGGCAACCTCCACAAATGGGTCTGTGCCCCCAAGGGCGCCGCCTTTCTGCACGTCCGGAGCGACTGGCAGGCCCGCGTCAGGCCCCCGGTCATCAGCCACGGCGCCAACGCCCGGCGCACCGATCGCTCGCGCTTTCACCTCGAGTTCGACTGGGTGGGCACGGCCGACCCCACCCCCCAGCTGTGCGTCCCCGCGGCCCTGGCGTTCATGGGCTCGCTGCTGCCCGGCGGCTGGCCGGAGCTGATGCAGCGCAACCACGACGACGCGGTCTCCGGCCGGGAGGCGCTCCTCGCGCTGCTGGGCAGCGAGGTCCCCTGCCCGCCCGCGCTGCTGGGGGCCATGGCGAGCGTCATCGTGCCCGGGGCCCCGGCCGACCTGGGCGAGCGCCTGTTCCACGACTTCCACGTCGAGGTGCCGGTCATTCCCTTCGGGGAGCAGGTCCTGGTGCGCATCTCCGCCCAGCGCCATGTGCGCCCCGGTGACCTGCCGGCGCTTCTCGAGGCGCTGCGAAAGCTCGCGCCCCCGAAGCGAGCAGCCTAGCCTGCGGCCCGTGAGTCGATTCGCAGCCATCGACGTGGGGACCAATTCCGTACTCTTGCTGGTGGCCGAGCGGCAGCCCGATGGGCGCCTCGTGGCCGTCGCCGAGCGCGCGGACATCACGCGCCTGGGCCAGGGCGTGGACCAATCGAAGCGCCTCTCGCCCGAGGCCATCGAGACGACGCTCAAGGCCGTCGAGCGCTACGCGCAGGAAGCGCGCGAGCTGGGCGCGAAGGGCATCGTGGTGAGCGCCACCTCGGCCGCGCGCGACGCGATCAACGGCCGCGACTTCATCGACGGGGCCAGGGCCCGCGCCGGCGTCGACGTGGAGATCATCTCCGGCGTGGAAGAGGCCCGGCTCTCGTTCTCGTCGGCCCACGCCGACTTCGGCGGCCAGCACCCGCTGGTGGTGCTCGACATCGGCGGCGGCTCGACCGAGTTCATCTACGGCAACCCCGCCGGCGAGATCACCTTCCGCCACAGCTTCGACGTCGGCTCGGTGCGCCTGACCGAGCGCCACGTGAAGACCGACCCGCCCAGCCAGGCCGAGCTCGACGCCATCGACGCCATGTTGGCCGAGCAGTTCGCGTCGCTGCCCCGGCCGCCCGCGGGGTTTCAGATGGTCGGCGTCGCCGGCACCGTCACCACCCTGGCCGCCGTCGCCCGCCGCGTGGCGCCCTACGACCCCGACCTTATTCACGGCGCGATCCTCTCGATGGATGACGTGAACACCACGCTGCACCGCCTCGCCTCGCTCCCCACGCACCTGCGCAAGACGGTGCCCGGGCTGCAGCCCAAGCGCGCCGACGTGATCGTCGCCGGGGCGCTGGTGTTCCGCGCCGCGATGCGGGCCCTGGGCGTCGCCGAGGTGACGGTGAGCGATCGCGGCCTGCGCTGGGGCCTCCTCGCCGATCGGTTCCACTGACCCCATGAGCACGCTCACGCCGAAGCAGGCCCGCTACGGGCTGGCCATTCTCACGCTCGTCAACCTGCTCAACTACACCGACCGCTACATCCTCGCGGGCGTGATGAAGAAGGTGCAGGACCACTTCACGCTCAGCGACGCCCAGGGCGGCCTGCTGGCGACGACCTTCATGATCGTCTACCTCGTGGCCAGCCCCATCGGCGGCTTCCTGGGCGACCGCGTGCCCCGCCGCATTCTCATCGGCTGCGCCGTGTTGTTGTGGAGCCTCGCCACCATCGCCTCGGGCCTCGCGGCGAGCTTCCTGCTGCTGGTCTTCGCCCGCGCGGCGACCGGCGTCGGTGAGGCCGGCTACGGCACCGTGGCGCCGTCGTTCATCTCCGACCTCTTTCGGCGGGAACAGCGCAGCCGCATGCTGGCGGTCTTCTACACGGCCATGCCGCTGGGCGCGGCCCTGGGCTTCATCCTCGGGGGCTTCGTCGGCGACCGCTTCGGCTGGCAGGCCGCGTTCTTCGTGGGCGGCGCGCCGGGCATCTTGCTGGGGCTCTTCGCGTTCGGACTCGCCGAGCCGAAGCGCGGGGGCATGGACGAGGGGCCGCTGGAGAAGGTCCCCTTCCTCGAGGGACTCAAGGCGCTCGCGTCGAACGGCCGCTTCTGGGTGGTCACCTCGGGGCTCACGTTGATGACCTTCTCCATCGGCGGCCTGTCGAACTGGATGCCCAAGTTCCTCGAGTCGGAGCGCGGCTTCTCGGGCACCGACGCCGGCCTCGCCCTGGGCGCGACCACGGTCATCGGCGGGTTCCTCGGCACGCTGGTCGGCGGCGTGCTGGGAGATCGCATCGAGAAGCGATCTCCGGGCGGCGGCATCTGGATGTCGGGCGTGGGCCTCGCGCTGGCGGCCCCCATGATGATCCTCGCGGTGCACGCCGAGTCGAAGGCGCTCCTGCTGATCACCCTGCTCCTCGCCCAGTTCCTCATCTTCTTGAACCAGGGCCCGCTCAACGCGGCCATCGTCAACGTGGTGTCGCCGGGCTTCCGGGCCTTCGCCTTCAGCATCTCGACGATGATGCTGCACCTGCTGGGCGACGCGGCCTCGCCGTACCTCATCGGCTGGGTCAGCGACGCCTCGAAGCAGCGCGGCGGCCCCGGGTTGGCGACGGCCATCCAGATCAACGCGCTGCCGGTGCTGCTGGGCGGCGTGGTGCTGCTGATCGGCGCCCGTTATTTCAAGCCTGCGCCCGGGACTCCGCCTCCAGCTTCGGCATGAGCTCGTCGACGGTGCGCTGAATCTCCTCCTGCAGGCGCTCGCCCTCGGCCAGGAGGTGCGCCCGCAGCCGCGAGCGGTTGCCCAGCTTGAAGAAAGCCACGCTGTCGTTGAGCGCGGCGTGGCGGCGCTCGAGGAAGTAGCGGGTGAAGATCGCCAGTGGCAGCGAGCCCACCAGCATCAGCACCAGGCCCGGCAGGCCCGCGAAGTACCAACCGGCGCAGGTCAGCAACGTCCACCACGCGGGCACGATGAACACCGCGAGGCTGAACTTCACCGTCGCCTGGCGATCGCGCGAGACCGGCACCGCCAGCGCCAACGCCCTCAAGGACAGGAAGGGCACGAAGAACAGCAGCAGGCCCAGCGCGAAGAGGGGGAACCCGAACACCAGCGCCGCGAGGTTGCGCAACACGAAGGAGCGCACCTGCGAGCCCTCGAAGTGCACCGCGAGATCGCCCGGGTCTGAGCGCACCACCTCGAGTCGCGCGCAGTACGAGAGCACGTCTTCCTTGAGATCGTCGAAGCGCTCCGGGTCGACGGTGCGCAGCATCGAGGCGCCCCTGGCGAAGAGCCGCAGGCGATCGCTGTCCTGCTCGCGGTAGCCGTTGCGCAGGGCGAAGAGCCGGTCGGCGGTCTTGATGAGGTCCAGGTCTTCCCAGGTCTCGAGGTTGAGGGTCACGGCCCGCATCGCGTCGCCCACCTGGTTGGTCAAGGCGCGCACCCACTGGTGCTCGGCGTCGCCCTCGAGCGCGCCCACCGCCTCGACCAGGATCGGCTCGCCCACCTCGACGTGCACCCGGCTGCGGAACTGGTGCTTCTGCGCGTAGGTCAGCCCGATGGGGATGATGCGCAGCGACTGGCCGCCCCGGGCCACCTTGAGCGCGATGCGCGCGCAGCCGGTCTTGATGTCCGAGAGCTGCGGCGCCGAGTGCGACTTGCCCTCGGGGAAGATGGTGATCGCCAACTGGTCGGCGAGGGCCTTCGCCGCGGCGTCGAGCGTCCCCTCGTTCTTCTCCATCAGGCCCGGGTGATCCTGCTTGCGGTACACCGGCAGCGCGTTGATGCCGCGCAAGATCCACCCCAGCACGGGCACGCGGAAGAGCGGCTCGCGCGCGAGGAAGGTGACCTGGCGGTCGGTGATCACGAACACCATCGCCGGGTCGATGAGGCTGTTGGGGTGGTTGCCGACGAACATCACCGGGCCCCGGAAGTCGTCCACGCGCCGCACGACCTCGATCCGGTAGAACAGCCCGAGCGCCACGGAGACGATCGCCCTCACCAGCCGGTAGAACATCGTTGCGACCCCCTGGCGACGGTCAGAAGACGCCGATGTTGAAGTGGACCACGACTCGCGGCTCGTTGATCAGCAGATCGGGCACGAGGTTGACGCCGAAGTCGAGCGCCAGCGGGCCCACGGGGGTCACGTAGCGCACCCCCGCCCCCACCACCGGCCGCAGCGAGAAGGCGTCGGGCACCGCCAGCCAGAGGTTGCCCATCTCGAAGAAGACCCCGAGGTCGAACACGCTGAGCGCCGGGAACCGGAGCTCGCCCTTGAAGAGCGCGAAGAGCTCGCCACCCTGGGAAGGCACCTGCCGCCCCGCGAGCACCGTCTTGGCCGCCGACGAGCACCCGTCCTTCACCGCGAGCACCTGGCAGGCCTTCACCTGCTCCTGGTATTTCTGGCGGCTGTCTTCGGCGATGAGCTGGTCTTCGTTGAAGCCGCGCACGCTCGTGGCCCCGCCCATGAAGAAGCGCCGCACCGGGGGCGTGGTCGAACCCGCAGCCAGCGGGAAGATGCGGCCCCCGCGCGCCGAGACCGCGAAGACCAGGCGCTCGCCGATGGGCACGTAGGCGGTCGCCAAAGCGCTCACCTTCGCGAAGTTCACCGTGACGTCGTTGCCCTTCTCGTCGCGGGCGTACAGCGCCCCGGTGATCTCGCCGGAGGCCTGCAGCAGCAACCCCCGCTTCGGCGTCAGCGCGCTGTCGCGCAGGTCGAGGGTGCTGTTGAGCCGCACCCCGTGCAGCGCGAACTCGCCGAAGAGGAACCGCAGCCGCTCCTGGTCCACGATGCTCGTGGGGGGCAGCGAGGTGAGCGCCGTGCCCACCCGCTCGACGAAGCTCCACTCGGCCTCGTACTGCAGGGCCACCGAGAACTTGGGGCGCAGCCACTCGATGCGGGGGATCTCGAAGGCCCGGCTCCAGTCGAGCGTGGGCACCCCGGCGACGCGCGAGAAACGGAACTGGGGGCGAAACACGCGCTCGGCGATGACGTCGAAGCGCAACCCCAGGCCCGCCGGCAGCAGGCTGCGCGCGTCGAGCGAGAGGTTCACGCGCCCGCCCATGCGCTGGTAGATGGCGAGGTCCGAGAGATCGACCTGGTTGGTCAGCGCGGGCACCGAGGTGAAGAAGAGGTTGCCCTGCGCGCGGCCGCTCAGCGTGATGCCGCGGCCGCCGATGTTGGAGATCGAGCCCTCGACGCCGCCGCGAATGCCGTCGGCGTAGAAGTACCCGAGGAAGCCCTCGGCCGAGAACAGGGGCCGCTCGCGAACCTTGAGGACGATGGTCTTGAGCGGCTCGGGCCGGTCCGGGGACAGCATCTCCACCTGCACCGTGCGGAAGATGCCCAGGCCCGAGAGGTTGGCCTGCGTCGAGAACAGCGACTCGGCGTCCAGCGGCAACCCCTCCTTCATCGTGGCCTGGCGGGTGATGATCTCTTCCGCGGTGCGCACCTGCCCCACCGGCAGCACCGCGCGCACCTTCACCTGCGGCCCCGCGGTCACGCTCACCAGCGCGTCGGCGAGCTGCCCCGAGGTGTCGAGGGTGTACGAGGTGTTCACGTCGGCGAAGAGGTAGCCCTTGCGGCCCAGCTCGCGGGTGACGTCCTGCTCGAGGTGCTGCAGCTCGCCCGGGCTGAAGGGCGCGTCGATGCGGACCAGGGCCATCGCCTCCGAGGTGAAGCCTGCGGGCAGCCCCGTGGCGTCGACGCGCCTGAACCGGGCCCGGGGGCCCTCGTCGACGGTGAAGCGCGCGGTGGCAGACGGGCCCCGAACCTCGGCCCCGGCGAAGGCAACGCTGGCCTTGAGGTAGCCCCGCTCGCGGTACAGCACCGCCATGGCCTTCGCCGCCTCGCCCCACGTCGCCTCCTCGAGCACGGTGTCCATCGCGGGGTGCGGCAGCGACTGGGCGAACACCGGCTCGTGGCGCCCGTGGACGTCGGTGGGGTCGCCGGTGCTGTGCAGCTCGAAGGGCACCGGGGGGGCGGCCGCCTCCATCACCCCCTGCAGCACCGCGCGCAGCTCGGCCGGCCCAATCACCTGGGCGCCGTCGAAGGCGATCGACGCCACCCGCACGGGCGCGCCCTCTTCGATGTCGAAGCCCAGCGCCGCCTCGCCCCCGCCGCGGCGCACCTCGGAGGTGGTCACCCGGACGTCGTGGTACCCGCGGAACCGGTAGAAGCGCTCGACGCGCGCCCCCAGCCGCTGCGAGAGCGCCTGGTCGAGGGTCTCGTCGCCGTCGTACCCGAGGATCACCCGCAGCCCGCTGTCGGACACCACGCGGTTGCCGCTGAACACCAGGTCGTAGCGCGGCCCCGACACCACGGGGATCACCACGCGCCCGTCGTCCGTCACCTCCGGCACGTCCACGCGCGCGCGGAAGAAGCGCTCCCGGCGGTACAGGTTGCGCACCCGCTCGAGGCCCTGGTCGACCTTCGAGAGGTCGAGCACGTCCGCGGGGCTCAGCCCGAAGGCCTCGACGACGCGCCCCAGCGGCAGGCCGGGATCTCCCGAGAGCGCCACCGCGCGCACCCGGCTCGGCTCACCCTCGCGCACGATGAAGCCCACCGTCATGGTGCCCTCGAGCGCGACGGCCTCGGTGCGCACCTCCACCGCCCGGTAGCCCCGGCGCCGGTACTGCGCGCGCACGTTCTCCGCGGCGTGCTCGATGCGCTCGGGCCAGTACTCGGCCCCGCTCTCGAGGCCGGTCGAGGCGAGCACCTCGTCCCGGCTCAGCTGCAGCGCCCCCTCGACGAAGAGGGTGCCGATGTTCTTGCGCGGCACGAGGTTGAAGATGACCGCCACGCCCCCCGGCCCGTCCTGCCCGAGCACCTCGATGTCCGCGAACTTGCCCGTCGCGAAGAGGCTCTCGATGGAGCGCTCGATGGCCCGGCGCGACAGCAACTGGCCCCGGCGCACGGTGACCAACTGGGGCACGCGGTCGAGCAGGTGCGAGTCGGCGCCAGCGGGCAGGCGCACCTCGACCCCGGTGATGGTCTGGGCCGTCTCGGCCGGCGCCTGCGTGAGCAGCGCGAGAAGAAGAAGGGTCACTCCCATTCGAATCGGAATCGCAGTTCCACGCCGGGGTTTCCGACGGTGGAGTTCTGCGTCTGATTGTCCCACTGCGCGCGCGCCGAGACCCGTTGATTGAAGCGGTATTCGGCCTGGGCCTTGGTCCCCCGGCCGGTGACGGGCTGGGTCACCCCGACCTTGAGGTTGTCCGAGAGCACCTTCGATTCCCAGATCACCGCGGGTTCGGCGGTGCCGGTGACCTCGTTGAAGGCCGTGGTCAGCTTGACCTGCTGGTCCTTGAGCCCGACGCTCTGGCTCAAGAAGCGCTGCACCTGCTGGTCGAGCCCGGAGGCCGAGAGCAGCGCCTCGGCGGCGAGCCCGGCGCCCGAGCTCTCGGTGATCCGCTCCCGCGAGGTCACCCCGAGGGTCAGCAGCGAGAGGATGTCCGCGTCGGGCAGCGGCGGCTCGGAGGTGAAGGTCAGCTTGGGGTCTTCGATGCGCCCGAAGGCCTTCACCGTGACCAGGTACTCGCGCATCTGGCTCTGGGCCGAGAGGTCGAAGGTCGGCCACAGGCCGTTGAACTGGAGCTGGCCGCGCTGCACGTTGAAGGTGTTCCCGCGGAAGAAGGCCTGCGCCCCCTCCTGCGTCTCCACCACGCCGATCAGCACCGGCTTGACGTTGGTGCCCGAGAGCTTGAGGCGACCCGCGAGGCGCGCCCGCGCGAGGTTGTTCTCGATGCGCACGTCGCCCGCGGTCCGCAGGTCGACGTCGAAGCGCAGCCACTCGTCGGGCCGCGCATCGCTGGGCACCGGCTTGGCGCGCGCCGTGGCCACCAACTGGTCCAGCGTGAGGGCCTGCGTGTAGCGGAACTTCACGATGTCCAGGCCACCCGAGAGCTGGAAGAGCTGGGCGTTGCGCGAGCCGAGCAGCAGCGACCCGGTGAGCGTCACCGGCACCTCGGGCAACACCTGGATCGACACGTCCTCCAGGTCGGTCTGGAACTCCATCGACTTCATGGCGAACTGCTCGAGGCGAATGTCGCCGTGACCGCGCACCCGGCCGTCGTTCAGGAACCCCTGCACGTCCTGCACGATGACCCGCGACTCGGAGAAGTCGGCCCGCCCCGAGAGCGAGCGCACCGCCGCGTCGTACCCGCGCACCGAGAAGCGGGTGTCGGACAGCGAGGCGTTGCCCGCGAGCGTCGGCGCGCGCACCGGGCCGGCGAAGGCCGCGGTGAACTCGAGGCGCCCCGCGGTGCGCTCGAAGGTGCTGCTCAGGCTCGAGAGCAGGCGCAGGTCGACGGAGCCGCGGGTCTTGAGATCGACGTTCACCGGCCCCCAGGTGCCGGCCGCGGTGAGCTCCGTGGTGGGCCCCCGGAGTTCCAGCGCGTCGACCTCGAAGGCCCCGGCGTTCCACGCCAGCTCGATGGGGCCCACGTTGGCCGCGGTCACTTCGCCGCGCGCGATGTTGAACTCACCGAGCGTCGCCCGCGCGCTGACCTTGTCGAAGTCGCGCATCGGGCCGTGGGCGTCGACCTCGGCCTTCACCCGCAGCGCCACCGACGCGGCCGCCTCCGGCAGGAACGCAGAGAGATCGCCCAGCTGCACCCCGAGGTGCGCCTTGAAGGGCCACTCGTTGCGCATGCTCATGGTCAGCCCGAGCTGGAGCCCGGGGAAGACGGCGCCCGAGGTCTCGAGCTCGCGCCCCACCACCTTCGCCTCCAGATGCATGGGCCCCAGCACCGACTGCTTCCACGTCACGTCGGTGGACGACATCCAGCCGTTGACCAACATCAGGTCGGTGGTGCCGCCGACCTTCGCCTTGGCCACGAAGCCGCCCGAGACCGGCAGCTTGCGCGCGCCCTCCGGGTCGATCAGCTCCCCCAGCGAGCCCCCCTCCAGGGCCATGCGGAAATCGAGGGGCCCGGCGAAGGCCCAGCGCCCGTCGACGGCGAAGCGCCCCAGGGGCCCGGTGAAGATCGTCGGCTCGAGGAGCATCGAGCTGCCCTCCTCGAAGCGCGCGATGAGATCGGCCTCGCCCATGCGCCGATCGAGGTAGCGCACGTCGCGCACCCGAGAGGCGATCACCCCGGTCAGCTCGCTCACCGGGCAGTCGATCGCCATCAGCAGGCTCAAGCGCCCGGTCAGCGCGCCGTCCTGCAGGTTCTCCATCGTGGGGCTCAGGTCGGCGAGCAACTCGACCACGTCTTCGACGCGCCCGTCGGGCAACTGCACGGTCGCCCGGGCGTGCAACCCGGTGTCCTTGAACATCAGCGCGACGTCGCCGAAGTACTGGGTCTGGCCCTTCTGGGCGACCAGCGCGGGGAACGACAGCGTCTCCCCGAAGTAGTGAAGGGGGCTCTGCACCACGCCCGGCGAATAGCCGCTCAACTTGAAGTCGCGCAGGGTGAGCTGGCCGTCGACCGTGATGCCCGAGAAGGGGCCGGTCACCGACACCCGCGCCTGCCCCAGGCCCGACCAGGGCAGCTCGGAGATCGACCCGAAGTCGGAGAGATCGAGCGCGTCGCCCGAGACGTGCACCTCCAGCCCCGGCTGCCAGGGGAAGAGCTTCACCGCGCCCGAGACGCGGGTGCGCTCCTCGGCGCCGACGCTGATCGCCACGTCATCGAAGCTGATCACCTGCGAGGTCACCCCGAGGTGGAACCGGCCCGCCGACTGCTTGAAGCCCAGGATGTCGATGCCCGCCGCCCGGGGGCCGTCCCAGGGGCGCGCCGCGAGCACGAAGCGGCCGGTGCGAAACTCGATGTCACCGCCGAGCACCGGGGTGGGGCCCAGCGTGCCGCTCACCGAGCCCTTCACCGACGCCGGGAACTCCACCCACGCCCCGCTGACGCCGGCCCGCGCCATGATGCGGGCGAACGAGGCGTCCTTCGTCTCGATGCGCGCGGTGACCGGGTAGCCAGGCTGCAGCGACACCTCGCCCGACACGCGCACCTCGCCGTCGCCCGACTTCGTGACGAACTCCTCGAGCGTCACCGTCTTGCCGCTCCAGGCCGCGCGCACCGAGAAGTCGCCCGGGGTGTACGGGCCGAGCACTACCTGCGCCCCCTGGAGCTCTCCGCGCACCGACAGGGCGTCGACCTTGCCCGTCACCGCCACGCGGGCCAGCACCTGGCCCGAGGGCGTCGGCAGCGGCACCCCGAGGCGAGGCAACGCCTCGAGCGGCACATAGGCCTGGGCCGTGAGGTCGAGCGTCGGGGCGGGGTCGCACAGCCCGTCGATGGTGCCCGTGGCAGTGAGGGTGACGCCCTCGACGCTGACCTCCGCGCGCTGCACCTCGACCTGCAGGGCCTCGAGGTCGAGCGCGCCCTCGAGCAGGAGCTTGCCCATGCGCAGGGTGCGCCCTTCGAAGGTGACGGCCCCGCTGCGGGCGTCGATGAGCACCGTCGCCGCCCGGCGATCGAGCGAGGCCTCCACGCTCAAGCCGTCGAGCCGCACCGACTTGCCGCTGGGGTGATGCACCACCACGCTCCCGTCGACCACCCGCAGCCGGCCGACACGCAGCCGCGCCACCTCGCTGACCGGGCACCCGCCCCCCCCCGCCGACGCGGCCTGCGGCAACACCACCTCGACACGGGGGCGCACCAGCTCGACGTCCTGGAGCGCGATGCCGCCCATGAAGAGCCCGCGCAATGACACGGCCGCCTTCTCCGCGGTCAGCAGGGGCTGCGTGGCCGGGTGCAGCGTGACGGAAATACGGCTGATCTCGACGTTCGCGGTCAGCGGGTCGATGGAACAACGGCCCAGCTCGACGTCGGCGTCGAGCGCCGCGGGCAGTCGCTGGCGCAACTGGGCGCACACGAACTCACCGGCGCGATCCGTGCGCACGAGCAGCGTGGCGGCCACGAGCAACGCGGCCAACACACCGATCGCTTGTCGCCAGCGGCGTCGAGACGGCTGCACCTGGCGCTCCTTCCGTTCAGCTGTGCCTGGTCGCAGGCACAACATTCAGCCGGGACTACAGCTTCCCGAGCCCCTCGAGGTAGCGATCAATCTCCGCGAGGTCGACGCCAGCCTTGGGCTTGGACGGCGTACCACCGGCGGCACTCGGAGCGGAGGGCGCCAGCGCGCTGGGCACCTCACCGGTCAGCCCGGCGACGGCCGAAGCCATCGAGCCGTCGGGAGGCCGCGGCGCGATGGCGGGCGGCGCCGGGGCGCGCACCGTGGCCACCACGGGGGCCACCGCGAGCGCCGGGGGCACGGGAGCCACCCGAGGCGGGGCGACCGGGGGCACGGTGAACACCGGCGTGGGCGCCGTCGCCGGGGCGTGCGGCACGGCCACCGGGGCCACCAGGGGGGCGATCGCCGGGATCCCCGCGGCAGGCGCCGGGGAAGACACGACGATGGGCGGCATGGTGGGCCGCGTCTCGAGGCCGAGGTTGTCGGCGATCTGCTCGATGAGCGGCCCACGGATCTCGGCGCCGCGGGCGAGGAAGGTCTCGAAGAGCGCGTTGTCGCAGATGGTGTTGATCACCCGGGGGGTGCCGCCACCCCGGCGGTGCACGGCCTCGATGGCGTCCGGGGTGAAGGGCATGCGGGCGCTGCCGGCCAGGCGCAGCCGGTGCTTCACGTAGGCCTCCGTGGACTCGGAGGTGAACGGCTCGAGCCGGTAACGCATCGCCACGCGCTGGGCGAGCGGGGGGTCGAGCTTGAGGTTCTTCTCGATCTCCGGCAGCCCGAAGAACACGAAGCTGATCAGCTTGCGCTCCGGGACCTCGAGGTTCAGCAGCCCGCGAAACTCCTCCATCAACTCGCGGGTCTCGAGCATCTGGGCTTCGTCGATCAGCACCACGGCCTTGCGACCCTGCTCGTAGATCTGCAGCAGCCGCTGGTAGAGCTGGCTGAGCAACGCGAGCTTCTCCTGCGCCGGGTTCTCGACACCGATCTGGAGCGCGATGCGCCGCAACAGCCAGCTGGCGGTGATGCCCGAGTGAATGATGACGAGCAGCGCGGCCTCGTACTCTTCCTCGGGCAACGAATCGAGCATGCGCCGGGCCAGCGTGGTCTTGCCCGCGCCGATCTCGCCGACCAACACCGCGAGCCCCTTCATCGAGTTCACGGCGTACAGCAGCCGCGCCAGCGCCTGCTGGTGCTGCGGCGCGTTGTAATAGAACCGGCTGACCGGGGCGTTACTGAAGGGTTCGCTGCTGAGTCCGAAATACTCGAGGTAGCTCATGGGGGCTCAGACGTACCCGACCTTGCGCCCGCCGCTCCCGCCGCCCCGTGGACCCTGAGGCGGCTTCGGCGGAGGCGGTGCTTCGTCTTCCGGCACCGTGAGCGCCGACAACCGCTCGACGTTCGAGGCGATGTCGCGGTACGCGCCGTCAATCTCCAGCACCTTGAGGTACTGGCCCAGCGCGCGGCCTGACTGGTTCGCGGCCTCGTAGGCGGCGCCCAACTCGTAGCGCAGCGACTTCTCGACGTCGCCCTTCGCGTGCTCGCTGGCCAGGCCCTGCTGGTACGCGTCGATGGCCGCGACCACCTCGCCGCGCTGAACCTGCAGCATGCCGATCATCGAGAGGCAGTCGATCTCCTTGCGCTTGCCCAGGCACCCCTTGCGGGCGATGGAGAACTCGCCGATCGCGTCGTCGATGAGGCCCATTTCCTTGTAGGCGACGCCCAGGTCGTAGTGCGTGTCGACGTCTTCGGGTTTGACGACCTTCTCGAGGCCCTTCTTGAACTCGGCGAACACCTCTTCGACCGAGACCTGGTACTCGTCGCTACCGCCACTGGAGCCCGCTGCTTCGCCGGCATCACCCTGCTCTTCCCCGAAGTCACCCAGCTCGTTGGCGAGTTCGGCGGCGAGGTCGAACGCGTCGCGCCCCTCTTCGGCGCCATTGCCCGCGGGAGCCTCGGCGGCGGCCGGCGCGGCGCCTCCCGCCTCCTCGGCCTCGACGCGCGCCAGCAGCTCGGCCGCGCGGCGGTGATCGGGGTAGGCGATCAACACCGTCTCGAGGATCTCGCGAGCCTCTTCGTAGAGGCTCTGCTCGACGAAGAAGGTCGCCTCGTCGCACTCTTCCCCGGCGGGCTCGTCTTCGGGCGGCGCCTCGACGGCCTCCTCGGGCACCGGAGTGGTGGTGGTCGCGAAGTCTTCTTCGGGCGGCTCCTCGATGAGGGGCATCGCCCGCAGCATCGAGGGGTCCATGCGCGGCTGGACCCGGGTCGGGGCCTCGTGCTCGTCGTCGCCCAGGCCGTACTCGATGGGCGCGTCGCTGGGCGCCGCGGCCATCAGGTCGTCCTCGGGGCGCGCGGGCTCGCTCTGCACGGCCACGCCGGTGTCGCCGGTGGCCTCGTCGACCGCCTGCTCGTCGACGAGCGCGAACTCGCCCGTGGTGGGCTCCCCGTCGGGCGCGTCGTACTGCGAGGCGTCGTACTGGGGCGCTTCGTACTGGGGCGCTTCGTACTGGGGCGCTTCGTACTGCGGCGCTTCGTACTGCGGCGCCTCGTACTGCGAAGCGTCGAACGTCGAAGCCGACGGCGCGTCGGCCTCGAAATCGGAGATCACCTGCTGATCACCCGTGGCCTCGTAGAGATCCGGCACCGGCGGAGGCTCGACCTCGACCTGGGCAGCCGCGTCGGCGTCCGACGGAGAGAGCAGCACCTCGTCGCTGGCGAGCACCTCGGCCGGCTCGAAGCCCATGCCGTCGTCTTCGCTGACCACCGCCATCTCGGCGGAGATGACGTCTTCGGGCTCGTCGGCGACGATCACTTCGTCGTCACTCGAGTCGACGAGGATGGCGTCTTCCGCCTCCTGCTCGCCGTGGTTCATCGCCGGCTGGGCCGCGGTCGCCCCGCCGCCTGCGATGCGCAGCGACGAGAGGAAAACGGGCACCTCGGGGTGCGCCGGGTTCTGCTGGAGGATCGTCGCGAGGTACGGCTGCGCGCGCACCGCGTCGCCCGACCGCGTGTGCAGGCGCAGCACGTTGAGCAGCTGCTCGAACGACTGCGCGTGGTTGTTCGAGGCAACGTAGATGGCGTAGGCCTTCTCGTGCGCGTCGATGTTCTCGGGGTCGATGGCGAACACCTTGCGCAGGTGCTCGAGGGCTTTGTCGTGCAGCCCGTACTTCACGTAGACGTCGGTCTCGGTCAGCAGCTTGCCGAGATTGTCGCCACCCTTGGGCTTCTGCGGCGCGGGCGCCGCGGCGATCGGCTGGGGCTGCTGGTAGTGCTGCGGGGCCGCCGCCTGTGAACCGCCTGCGTACGCGGGCATGGCCGCCGTGGCTCCGGCCGGGGGGCCGCGCGTCGGGGGCGGCGCTTCGTAGACCGGCGCAGGGGCCATGGCGCCGTTGCGCGCCTGCACGTCGGGGTCGTTGGGCTCGAGCTGCGCGACCTGCGCCCAGACCTGCTCGGCCTCGTCGCGGAAGTTCTTGTCTTC
>CAIVGN010000197.1 GCA_903905455.1 uncultured Archangium sp. | reverse complement strand
GCGGCGGCTCCGCGACGGGTGGTGGCTCCGCGACGGGCGGCGGCACCGCGACGGGCGGCGGCACCGCGACGGGCGGTGGCTCCGCGACGGGCGGTGGCTCCGCGACGGGCGGCGGCTCCGCGACGGGCGGTGGCTCCGCGACGGGCGGTGGCGGCGGTACGACCGAGGTCTGTGGCAACGGCACGGTCGGCGGCACCGAGCAGTGTGACGACGGCAACGCCACGGCCGGGGACGGCTGTTCGTCGACTTGCACCAGCGAGACGGGCTTCACGTGCGTCGGCGCCCCGAGCGTCTGCGTCACGAGCTGCGGCGACGGCATTCGCGCCGGGGCCGAGACCTGCGACGACGGCAACATGATGGGCAGCGATGGCTGCTCGGCGATGTGCGCCACCGAGACGGGCTTCACCTGCACCGGCATGCCCTCCGCCTGCGTCACCATCTGCGGTGACGGCCTGCGCGCGGGCGCCGAGGCGTGTGACGACTCCAACACCACCGCCGGCGATGGTTGCTCTGCGACCTGTACGGTCGAGACTGGCTACACCTGCGCGGTCGGCAACCTGTCGATCTGCGGCCCCATCTGCGGCGACGGCACGCGCGTCGGCGCGGAGACGTGCGACGACGGCAACGGCGTGGGGAACGACGGCTGCTCGGCGACGTGCCGGGTCGAGACGGGCTACGCCTGCACTGGAACGCCCAGCGCCTGCGCCACCACCTGCGGCGACGGCTTGCGCGCCGGCGCCGAGGCGTGTGACGACGGCAACATCACCTCGCTCGACGGCTGCTCGGGCACCTGCACCACCGAGACGGGCTACACCTGCACCGGTTCTCCGAGCGTGTGCACCGGTACCTGCGGCGACGGCTTGCGTGCCGGCGGAGAGGCCTGTGACGACGCCAACACCACCGCCAACGACGGCTGCTCGGCGACCTGCACCGTCGAGACGGGCTACACCTGCACCGGCGCGCCCAGCGCGTGCACCGCGGTCTGCGGCGACGGCGTGCGCCGCGGCTCCGAGGCCTGCGACGACGGCAACACCACCGTGGGCGATGGCTGCTCGGCGGTCTGCGTCGTCGAGGCCGGTCACCTCTTCGAGACGGAGCCCAACGACGACGGCACCATCAGCACCGGCGCGCGCGGGGCAGACTTCAGCTCCACCTCTACCAACGGCCCCATCACCTCGGTCACGCTGGTGCACGGCGCGTTCGGCGTGGCGGGCGACGAAGACGGCTACGCGGTCACCAACAGCGGCTCGGGCCCTCTGCTGCTCAGCGTCGACGTGTACGACGCTGCGGCTGGCCTCGGCGCCGCCTGCACCATCCTCGACACCTACCTCTGGGTGCGTAACGCCGCGGGCGCGATCCTGTTCTCCAACGACGACCGCGTGTCTGGCAGCGATACCTGCTCGGGCCTGACCTTCAGCCTCCCGGCAGGCGCCACCGCGTACCTGCACGTCGGGACCTACGACGACAACGACGTCGTCCCCGGCTACCTGATGCGCGTCAACATGGCCCACTGCGGAGACGGGACCGTGGAGAGTCCGATCGAAGGCTGTGACGACGGCAACGCCACGGCAGGCGACGGCTGCTCGGCGAGCTGCACCGTCGAAGCCGGCTACGCCTGCGCCGGCGCCCCGAGCGCCTGCGCCCCGCTGTGCGGCAACGGCCTGATCAACGCGGGCGAGGCCTGCGACGACGCCAACGTCGCGGCCGGCGACGGCTGCTCGCCCACCTGCGCCGTCGAGGCGGGGTGGACGTGCAACAGCAGCCCCAGCCCCAGCGTCTGCGTGGCCGCCATCTGCGGCAACGGCGTTCTCGAATCGGGCGAGCGCTGCGACGACGGCAACACCGCCAACGGCGACGGCTGCGCATCGACTTGCCAGTGGGAGCTGGTACTGGAAACCGAGCCCAACCAGACGTGTGCCACCGCGAACGGCCCCACCGTGCTCGGGAGCCTCGGCGTCGGCCCGATGTTCGGCGGCGCCTTCACCGCGGGTGACACCGACTCCTACTCGTTCACCATTGCGGCGTACGCCGACGTGGCCTTCGAGACCTTCGACCAGGGCGCACCGGGCACGTGCAGCAACGACACGTTCCTCACGCTCCTCGCGCCGGACTGCACCACGCAGTTGCTCACCGACGACGACGACGGCGTGGGCGCATGCAGCCTGATGACGCCCACCACGGACCCCGCCGTGCGCCACCTGGCCCCGGGCACGTACACCGTGCAGGCGCGTGCGTTCTCCGCCACGGCGGCCTTCACCTACTCGTTCCGCGCGACGGTCATCTCGCTGTGCGGCAACGGCACGCGTGAGGGGAGCGAGGCCTGCGACGGCAGCCCGATCTGTGACGCGACCTGCCAACTCATCCCCGTGTGCGGCGACGGCGTCCTCTCCGGCGTCGAGCAGTGCGACGACGGCAACACCGTGGCCGGCGACGGCTGCGGCGCCACCTGCCTCGTCGAGGCCCTGGCCGAGGTCGAGCCCAACGACACCACCGTCCAGGCCGACACGGCGCTCGCGCCCATCGCGGCGAGCACGGTGCTGGTCGGCGCAATCGGCACGACCGCCGACGTCGACTTCTTCAAGGTCGTCGTCGCGGCGCCGACGGTCGTGCGCTTCGAGACCTTCACCGCGGCGAACTTCTGCGACGCCACGACCACGATGACGCTGCGCCTGATGGACTCCGCCGGTACGCAGCTCATCACCGAGGGCACCACCAACGCGTCGGGCATCGCCAGCTGCGCGGCGATCGTCTTCCCGCTCGCCGCGGGCACCTACTACGTGAAGGTCGAGGAGACCGGCGTCAACGCCGTCATCGCGAGGTACTACCTCGACGTCCAGTTCGCGACCGACCGGGGCACCGAGACCGAGCCGAACGAGACGACGGCGACTGCCTCGACCAACTTCTCGTCGGTCACGAACGGGTCGGTGGTCAGCGGCGATCACATGACCGTCGGCGACGCCGACTACTACGCCATCACCGTGCCCGCCGGGAAGGGCGTGCGCATCGAGGTCGTCGAAGGCGACCGCAGCGTCGAGACCTGCGAGGCCCTCGGCATGGACAGCCTGCTGGGCCTGTACTCGTCCACCGGCACCTTGCTGGTGAGCGACGACGACGATGGCCGCGGCTATTGCTCGGCGATCGACGGTACCGGCAACACGCCGCGCGACGCGGCGGCGAAGAACACCGGCGTGACGGCCGCGACCTGGTTCATCGCGGTGCGCAACTCCAGCGCGACCACCGGCGCGGCGGCCCAGTTCACCTACAAGCTTCACGTCACCATCCGCTGAGCTGAAGCCCAGTCGATAGTCCACGGCCGGTCGGGTTCGCCCCGACCGGCCGTTTCTTTTTCTCGCGGGTGAAGCTGCGCGGTGCAGCCGTGTCGCCGTGTCGCTGGCCCTCGCCTCACGCCCCGACCTCCTCGCCCGCGCGACGTGGGGACTGCCTCACCCGCAACGCCGGCCTCCTGCTTCAGGAGCCGTTCCTCGAGGCGATGGCCCGCTCGACTCCTGGCCGCGCCACGCGCTCACATCACAGGCTGACGAAGAGGGAGTCGCGCTGCGGCCCGCGAACGCGCTGGGGCGCGTCGACCGTTCCTGATTCCTGCGGGGCGGCAGTCGGGCGGCCCCGCGCACCTCCGCGCCACGGGTTTCCTCCCTCGTGGTCAGCGCACGGACCAGCGGCGGCCCCCCGAACCCGTCACCTCACCCGGGAAACGGCGGCCGCCGGGTCCCCGGCACGAGCACGCACTGTCCCGACTGGCACGCGGCCCGCGCCGGCACCGGGGCGGGGCAGGGCGAACACTGGGGCCGCGGGGCGGACTCCCCGGTCGACAACCCGAACGCCGGCTTGCCCGTTTCCTCCTTCGGCGGATTCCCTCCCGGCGCGCGGCGCTGCAGCGGCACCACCGCGTCCACCGGCACCGCCTGGCTCACGGGGCAGCACCCGCACGCCGACTGGTGACACGCAGCGCCCGCGGGTGGCGCGGCCTCCACCACGCGACACTCCGCGTCGGCCCGGCACTGCGCCGTCGCCTGCGCCTTCGGCAGCGCCACGCACCGGTTGGCGCGACAGGCCGCGACGAGCTCGCTGACGTTGCGCGCCGGGCGGCAGCGCTCCGACCGGCAATCGCGCGGACCACACATGACGATGCCGCAGGGCTCGTTCGCCGTGGAGTCCCGGCGAACCGCGTAGGGGTCGGCCGGGCAGCAGCTCCCGCAGCACCCGGCGAAGGTGCTCAGCACACACTCGGCGTCGGCGACGCACTCCACCGGGGCGGGCATCGGCTTCTTGAACGGTGGAGGTGGGGCGATGTCGGTCAACACGGCGAGCACGACGAGGGTGGGCCACATGGGCGAAGAGTCTACGTCGCCCGCGCGCCGACGCTCTGTTACTCGGCCCGGTATGCGAACGCGGCTCCTGCTCGTGATGTGCGTCAGCGCGTGTACCCCGACGTTGCCCCTGCTCTCCGATGGCACGGCCCCGGTCTCGGTGCTCGGCCCCACGGGCCCGACCTGCGCCGCGCGGTGCCAGACGCCCGCGGAGTTCTGCATGCCCTTCGATCTCTCCGCCTGCACGGCCGGCTGTGACGACGCGCGGGCCGCGTGCCTCGAGGTCGCCGGCTTCGATTGTCTCGCGGCGAGGCGCTGCTACCGCGCCGCGCCCGCGCGCCCCTTCGCGCCGGGCCCCTACGGCACCGAGGTCAAGTCGCTGGCCGGGCCGGTGACCCTGCCCACCGCCGATGGTCCGTGGCCTTTCGAGCAGGAGTGGACCGGCGACGACAGCTACCTCTTCCTCTTCTTCAACAACGCCACGCGCGGGCTGTTCGACGACTCGCTCGCCTCGCTGCTCACCGCGTCTCCGCGCAACGTGCACTACGTGTTCGGCTCTTTCGCCGACCAGGTCTCCTTCGACGTGGTCCGCGCGCGCTGGGGCCAGGAGCTGCGCTCGCTCCCCGAGGCCGATCGCGCGCACTGGGCGACGCACGTGCACTTCGTCACCACCCGCATCGACCAGACGCAGGGCTGGGTGGCCTCGATGTTGGCCGCGCGCGCGGCGATGCCCCCGCAGTACCTCGGCAACGGGCTCACGGCCTTCGGCGTCGATCGCCAGCAGCGCATCCGCGAGGTGGGCATGCTCGGGCGGCTCGGGGCCTCGGGCGTCATCCCCGAACTGGCGATGCTGCAGAACGAGGCGCGCGCCTTCGAGCTCGAGTTCGCGCGCGAGGCCCGGCTGGCGGCCCAGCAGCAGGTGGAGGTGGTGACGCTGGCGACGGGGCAGACGGTACACGACACCCTCGACGTCGACGTGCAGCTCCCCGACCCTGCGCGCTTCGACACCCTGGAGGTCGATCTCTCGCTCGACTGTCCCCGGCACGCGAATTCCGAGTGCGGCGCGTGGGACTACCTCTCGCACCTGCGCCTGTGCGAGCCGGCCACCGGGAGCGATGGCGGCGCGAGCGGGGCGTGCACCCAGGAACTGGCCCGGTGGATCACCCCCTACTGGCGCGAGGGGCGCTGGGTGACGGACATCTCGGCGCAGCTCGCGGCGCTCGGGGCGGGTGGATCGCGGCACCTGCGCTGGGTGGCCAACGGCCAGTTCGACCCGCGCCGCACCGACTACCTCGTGTCGCTCTCGTTGCGCTTCAGCGTGTCCGGGCGTGGCCTGCACCCGGTCTCGGCGACGCCCCTGTGGACCGGCGGAGACTGGAACGCGGCCTACGACGCGACGAAGGCCCCGGTGGTGATCGACGTGCCGGCCGACGCGAAGAAGGTCGAACTGGTGACCCTGATCACCGGCCACGGCGGCGTGGCACCCACCAACTGCGCCGAGTTCTGCGACCACCAGCACCTGTTCACGGTCAACGGCGTGCTCCACCGCCAGTCGTTCCCCGAGGCGCAGACCGCGAGCACCTGCGCCGCGCGCGTCGACGTGGGCGTGGTGCCGAACCAGCACGGCACCTGGTACTACGGGCGTGGCGGGTGGTGCCCCGGCCAGGACGTGGCGCCCTTCGTGGTCGACGTCACCGCCGACGTGGCGAAGGGCCAGGCGAACACGCTGACCTACCGCACCCAGTTCAACGGCGCGCCGGTGACCGCGGGCCTGGGCAACGTGGTGCTCAGCAGCTGGCTGGTGGTGTGGAAGTGAAGCTCACGCCCCCTTGGTCTTGAACTGGCTCCTGAGCGTCTCCAGCACGCGCTGCGTGTCGGCCTGCACCATCTGGAAGTGCTTGCGGGTCAACGACAACGAGGCGAGCGCCTTGTCCGTGTAGTCCATCACCGCGGTCTCCCGGGCCGAGACCAGGGCGATCTCATCCACCTGGTTCTCGACGACGGGGTGCACGCCCCAGCCCGCGTCGTAGGCGATCTGCTCGGCGACGATCAGCACCGCGACCTGGGGGTGCGGCTTGCCGCCGACCATCAGGTGGTGATGGTTCTCCACCGCCAGGGTGACCATCGGCGGGAGCCCCCACGACTTGAGGACCTCGGCCGAAAAGTGCTCGTGCACCGACTCCGCTGCGAGCCATGCGGCCGGCGAAAGGCGCTGCGGGAGCTTGTGATGCCGGAGGTATTCGGTGACCCCCACCAGCGCCACCGACAGGCCCACGTCGTGGAGCAGCCCCAGGAGGAAGGCGTTCTCGGCCTCCAGCGGCGTGTTGCGGGCGACGAAACGGCTGATCCACGCCACGGCGCTGCTGTGCCGGCGCACCGACTCGAGGGTCTCGTTGATGCCCTCGCAGTGGATGACCGTCATCTGCATCGCCGCTTCCATCACCACGTCGCGCACGATCGACAGGCCCATGCGAATGAGCGCCTGCTTCAGCGTGATGCAGGGGGTGGCCCCTCCGTAGAGCGCCGAGTTCGCCAGCTTGAGCACCCGCCCGGCGAGGAGCGGTTCCCGCTCGAGCAGCGAGGCGATCTCTTCGAGGCGCGCGGTGGGCTTGCGCGAGAGGGCGAGCACCTCGAGCGCGACCGCCGGGGGGCGCGGGAACTGGACCGTGGGCCGCAGGAGGAACGCATCGAGCCAATCGCGCAGCGACTTCTGCTTTCCATCCAGATCGACTGTGTCGGAGGGGAGCGTGTATTGGCCTCGGCCGTAGTTCGGAGACGTCATCGCGGTCATAGCAGGTGCTCGCGTGTGCAACCGGCGTGCGCGTCCACCTTGTTGCACTCACGGTGGCCCCCGTGGGTCAGGGACCCCACCTGAGTCATGATTCGCCCCCGCAAATCAGCCCATGTGCGACGCTCCTTTCCCTCGATGATCCGTTTTTCGGTGACAGTGGTGTTGAGCGCGTTCCTGTTGTTCCTCGTGCAGCCGCTCGTGGGGAAGGTGGTGTTGCCGTGGTTCGGCGGCGCCCCGGCGGTGTGGACGACGTGCCTGCTCTTCTTCCAGTTGGTGCTGCTCGGCGGCTACGCGTGGTCGCACCTCGTCGTACGTCGGCTCCAGGGTGAGTGGCAGCGGCGCGCACACCTGGCGTTGCTGGTGGTGGCGTCGGCGGCGTTGCTGGTCACCACCGCGCTGTGGGGCACGCCGCTGGTGCCGGCGGTCTCCCTGCGACCCGAAGGCAGCGAGGCGCCGACGCTGCACCTGCTGATGTTGCTGACGCTGTCGGTGGGGCTGCCCTACTTCGCGCTCTCGTCGACGGGCCCACTGATGCAGGCGTGGGTGGCACAGAAGGTCCCGGCGGTCACCGCGATGCGCCTGTACGCGGCGTCGAACGTGGGCTCGCTGGTGGGGCTGCTGGCGTTCCCCGTCTTCTTCGAGCCGCTGTGGCCGCTGCGCACCTTGTCGTGGGCCTGGGCGGTGGGCTTCCTGCTCTTCGCGGCGCTCTGCGGGAGCCTCGCGTGGTCGGCGCCCATCATCCCGCGCGACCCGGCCAACGAGACGAAGCTCGAGGCCGGCACCGTGGCCCGGTGGATCACCATGGCCGCGCTGCCCTCGACGCTGCTGCTGGCGATGACCAACCACCTCACGCAGGACGTCGCGCCCATTCCGTTCCTCTGGGTGTTGCCGCTGGTCATCTACCTGGCGAGTTTCGTGATCACCTTCGACAGCGACCGCTGGTATCGCCGCGCGTGGGCGCTGCCGTTGCTGGTGGTGATGGGCCTCTTCGTCGCGGGCCTGTTGCTCTACCCGACCGAGCCCTCGGCCCTGGTGGCGCTGGTGGGCTACCTCGGGTTCCTCGCGGTGGCGTGCATCACCGCGCACGGCGAGCTGGTGCGGCAGCGGCCGGCGGGCGAGCACCTCACGGCCTTCTACCTGGCGGCCTCGGTGGGCGGCGCCGTGGGCGGGCTGCTGGTGGCCATCGTCGCGCCGCGCGTGCTCAAGGACTTCTACGAGCTGCCCCTCGCCGCGGGCGCCCTGGTGCTGTGGGTGGCCGTGGAGGTGGCGCGGGGCACGGCGCCCACGCGCGCGGGCAAGGCCATGCTCGCCGCGGCCGTGGTGCTGGTGGTGTTCTTCGGCTGGAGCATCAAGCTCAAGGGCCTCGAGGTGCTCGAGACGCGGCGCGACTTCTTCGGCGTACTGCGCGTGGAAAAGGACGCCCGGGGCCTGGCGCTGATGCACGGCCGGGTGCTCCACGGCTCGCAGCTCGCCGACCCCACCAAGCGCCGGTTGGCGACGACCTACTTCGCGCCGGCCAGCGGGGTGGGGCGCCTGCTGCGCTCGCGCACCGAGCCGGTCCACGTGGGCACCATCGGCCTGGGCGTGGGCACGCTCGCGGCGTACGTGAAGCCCGGCGACACCTTCCGCTTCTACGAGATCAGCCCCAACGTGGTGGCGCTGGCCCAGGGCGAAGGCGGCTACTTCACCTACCTCACCGACGCGCCCACCCGGCCCGAGGTGGCCCTGGGCGACGCGCGCACCTCGCTGGAGACCGAGCCCTCCAACGCCTACGACATCTTCATCGTCGACGCATTCAGCGGCGACTCGGTGCCTACGCACCTCCTGACGAAGGAGGCCTTCCTGCTCTACCAGTCGCACCTCGAGCCCGGCGGCGTGCTCGCGCTGCACGTCTCGAACCGGTACCTGCGGCTCCTGCCCGTGGTGGCCCGCCTGGCCCGGGAGCTGGGGCTGCACTCGCTCGTGGTGGACGTGGACCGCGGCGAGGACTGGGCGCTGAGCTCGTTGTGGGTGCTGCTCTCGAAGGACCCCGAGGCGCTGCGCATCGAGGTGCCGAAGGACGACGCCTCCACGCTGGCCACGGTGCAGGAAGGCCCGCTGTGGACCGACGAGTTCACCTCGCTGTGGGGCCTCGTGGAGTGGTGACTCACGCCTGCGGCAGCGCGGCGGGCGGCTTGCGATGCGCCGCGCTCCACGCGAGCGGGAGCAGCGCCAACACCAGCTGAGGTCCGAGGCTCCACGCGTCGGGAAACAGGCCCAGCGCCTCGAGCTTCACGAAGGGCACCGGCGCCAGCGGCAGCACGCCGAGCTCCTGCAGCCCGTGCATCCCCTTGCCCAGCAGCATCACCGCGGTGACCACCAGCAGCGTCGTCGAGGCGCTGAAGAGGGTCTTCATCGGCAAGCGGAAGCCCACGGTGCGCACCATCACCACCAGGCCCAGCAACGCGCCGAGCCCGGCGAGCGCGCCCCAGGCCACGCCCGAGCGCGAGTCGCCCGCGAGCCCCTGCAGGAAGAGGGCGGTCTCGAGGCTCTCGCGGCCCGCCGAGGAGAACGAGATGAAGAACAGGCTCGCGGTGCTTCCGGCACCCACGGCCGCGGTCATCTTCCCGCGCAGCTCGCCCATGTAGCGGCTCACGTTCGCCCGCGCGTTGAGCCACAGCGCCGCGTAGAGCAGCAGCCCCACCGCCGCGAGGGCCACGAGGGTCTCGAGCCACTCGCGGTTCGCGCCCCCGAAGAAGGCCTGGCCGAAGAGGAACGCCAGCGCCCCGGCGAACAGCGCCGACACCCAGCCCGCGTGCACCACGCGCGCCTGCTCGGGGGCGTGCATCTTCTGGAGCACCGCCAACAGCGCCCCGACGACGATCACCGCCTCGAAGCCCTCGCGCAGCAAGATGAACAGGGCTGCGAAGAACACCGACCAGAAGCTCGAGGCGCTGGTGCCGGTCTGGGCCTTCTCCAGCAGCACCTTGGTCTGCAGCACCTCGGCCTCGAAGTAGCGGCCGCTCTGGGCGGCGAGGCGCGCGCGGGTGAAGGCCGCCTCGAGCTGGCCGACCAGCGCCGGGTCGCGGGCGCGCAGCGTGGGCTCCACCGGCTCGAGGCCCTCGAGGTACGCGTCGACCACGGCCTGGCGCGCGCCCTCGGGGTCGCCCTTCGCGTAGCGGGTCAGCGCGTCATCGAGGCCGGCCTGGGCGACGGCCAACGGGTCCACCCGGGGGAGCACGCGTCGCAGGCAGGCGACCTCGGTGGCGCCGAACTTCGCGGCGAGCTGGGTGTCGGTCGACGTCGCGAGCTCGGCGAGGCTGGCGGGGGGCGGCAGGTGATCGCACCGCGGTTGCCGCAGCGTGAACACGTGAAACGCCTGGGCCCAGCGCACGTCCTCGGGCAGCGAGGGGAAGCCGGCCATGCCCGTGCCCTGGATGCCGAAGGTGGTGGTGTTGAAGACCTTGTACGGCGTGAGCGCGGCCATGCGCACCGGGTCCTGGAAGTTCGCGGGCGGTGGGTCGAGGTGCTTCGCGGCCTCGGTGTCGGCAGCCCCGGTCACCCCGTGACAGCTCGCGCAGGTCGCCTCGAAGTGCCGCTGTCCTTCGGTGAGCGAGGGGACCTGCCTGGGGGCCTGCACCAGCGCCTGCTCGCGAATGATGGTGCGCGCCAACTCTCCACACAGCGGCGTCACCTCGGAAGCCGGCCTGCCTTCGGTGATGCCTGCCTGGATGCGCCGGGCCACCTCGAGGTACGCCGGCGCCGACATCGACTCGAGCTGCTTCACCGCTTCGTCCGCCAGCCCGCGCTGCTCCTCCAGCTCTCCCGGGTCGCCCTGCGCGTGCGCGTAGTCGCCCTCGAGGTACTCGAGCAGCCCCACCACGCGGTGCCAGCCCTGCGACGGTACGGCCTGGGCCCACGACGACGCGCTGATCACCAACAGGAGGGCACCCAGGAACCGCATGCTTCGCTTAGACCTCATTTTGAGAATGGAAGTCAAAATGGAGGCCTGGGAGGCGTGCTAGGGGAGCGCCATGTCTGAAGCCGCGTACTTAGGGCTGCTCAAGGAAGTGCTCGAGAAGGGGCGCGAGCGAAAGGACCGGACCGGCGTCGGCACCCGCGGGCTCTTCGGAGGCCAGCTGCGCTTCGATCTCCGGGACGCGTTCCCGCTGCTGACCACGAAGAAGGTGCACCTCAAGTCCATCGTTCACGAGCTGCTGTGGTTCGTGCGCGGGGAGACCCAGGTCAAGCCGCTGCACGACGTGGGCGTCACCATCTGGGACGAGTGGGCGACGGCCGAGCAGACCGCGCGCTTCGGGCGCCAGGCGGGAGATCTCGGCCCGGTCTATGGCCACCAGTGGCGCAACTTCGGGGCGACGAAGAGCCCCGACGGCTCGTACGCGAAGGACGGCGTCGATCAGCTCGCCCGCGTGGTCCGCGACCTGCGCGAGAAGCCGTACTCGCGCCGGCACCTGGTCACTGGCTGGAACCCGAAGGAAGCCGACGAGGTCGCGCTGCCTCCGTGCCACACGCTCTTCCAGTTCCACGTGCAGGACGGCGAGCTGAGCTGCCACCTCTACCAGCGCAGCGCCGACCTCTTCCTGGGTGTGCCCTTCAACATCGCCAGCTACGCGCTGCTCACCCTGATGATGGCCCACGCCACGGGCAACACCCCGGGCGACTTCGTGCACAGTTTCGGTGACGTGCACCTCTATTCGAACCACCTCGAGCAGGCGAAGGAGCAGCTCTCGCGCAGCCCGCGCCCGCTGCCGAAGCTGAAGCTCAACCCCGCGCGCGAGGGGCTCTTCGACTTCCAGTTCGAGGACTTCACGCTCGAAGGTTACGACCCGCACCCGGCCATCAAGGCGCCGGTGGCCATCTGACATGCCGCCGCTCGCGCTGATCGTCGCGTTGTCGAAGAACGGGGGCATCGGCCTGCGCGGGGCGTTGCCGTGGCACGTGCCCGAAGACCTGAAGCGCTTCAAGGCGCTCACCATGGGCCACGCGATCCTCATGGGGCGCAAGACGCACGAGTCCATCGGCCGCGCGTTGCCCGGGCGCAGGAACGTGGTCATCTCCCGCCAGGCGCTGCGTTTCGAGGGCTGCGACGTGGTGCCTTCGCTCGAGGTCGCGCTGGAGCTGGTCAAGGACGACGCCCTGCCGTTCATCATCGGCGGCGCGCAGCTCTATGCCGAGGCGCTGCCGCGGGTGACCCACCTCTTCCTCACCCAGCTCGACCGGGAGGTAGAGGCCGACACCTTCTTCCCTCCGCTCGAGGACGGGGCCTGGCGCGAGGTGAAAAGTGAGCCCGGCAGCACTCCGGGAGTCACCTTCGTTGATCTGGTCCGCGCTGGGCGTTAGGTCCAGCGCCCCATGAAGATCTACACGAAGACCGGTGACGACGGAGACACGGCCCTGTTCGGTGGCGGGCGCGTCCACAAGGACGACTCCCGCGTCGAGGCGTACGGGCAGATCGACGAGCTCAACTCGGTGCTGGGCATGGCCCGCGCTGAAGGCCTCGGCACCCTGGACCCCCTCGCGCAGACGCTGCAAGACCAGCTCTTCACCATTGGCTCGATGCTCGCCACCCCGCTCGACAGCAAGGCCTCGGCGCACATTCCCCAGGTGCAGGACGCCTGGGTCACCGCCATGGAGCAGGCCATGGACTCGTACGATCTCGAGCTCGCGCCGCTCACCGCCTTCATCCTCCCCGGCGGCTCGAAGGCAGCCTCGGTGCTCCACCTCGCGCGCACCGTGTGCCGTCGCGCCGAGCGCCACGTGGTGCCGCTGCACCGCGCGGGCCTCGTGGACAAGCACGTCGAGGTGTACCTGAACCGCCTGTCGGATCTCCTCTTCTCCATGGCCCGCTACGCGAACTTCAAGGCCGGGGTGAAGGACGTTCCCTGGGTCGCGCCGAAGCACGGTTGATCTCCGCGTCGGCCATCACCGCCCTGGCGAAGGCCGCCGGCTTCGAGCTGGTGGGCCTCGCGCGGGCCGAGCCCATCCCCCGCGAGACGCTGCTCGATTGGCTGAGCGCGGGGCACCACGCCGATCTCGATTGGATGGCCGAGCGCGTCGACGAGCGGCTGGACGTCACCAGGCTGCTCCCCGGCGCGAAGAGCGTGATCTCGTTGGCGTGCAACTACTGGCACACCGACGTGGCCTCGCCCATCGCCCGCTACGCGCGGGGCCGCGACTACCACGCGACGATGCGCGACCGGCTGCGCACCCTGCGACGGACGCTCAAGCAGGCGTTCCCGGGCGTGACGGACTACGGCGCCGTCGACGCCAACCCGGTGATGGAGAAGGTCTGGGCGGTGCGCGCGGGCCTGGGCACGGTGACCAAGAACGGCTGCTTCACCACGCGCGAGTTCGGCTCGTACGTGGTGCTCTCCACGATGATCCTCGACGTCGAGGTCGACGCCTACGCGAGCGCCCTCGACGAAGACCCGTGCGGACGGTGTCGCATCTGCATCGACGCGTGCCCGACCTCCGCCCTGGTCGCCGACCGGGTGGTGGATGCCGGGGCGTGTCTCTCGTACCAGACCATCGAGAACGCGCAGTCGGTGCCCGAGCGGCTGCGGCCGGCTCTCCAGGGGTTCATCTTCGGCTGCGACATCTGCCAGGACGTGTGCCCCTTGAACGTGACGCCGGTGAAGGCCGGGGCGCGCTTCGAGCCGCGGCTGCTCGCCAGCCAGTCGGTGCGGGCGATGGCCGGCATGACCAGGGCCGAGTTCGACGCGTGGGTGCCGGGCTCCGCCCTCGCGCGCGCGGGCTACGACGGGCTGAGAAGGAACGCGGCGTATGCGCTGGGCGCGGTGCGTGACGAGGGGGCCCGCGAACTGCTGCTGCAGTTGAGCGCCGACGCCAACGCCTTCGTTCGCGAGGCCGCGGCCTGGGCGGTGTCGCGCCTGGACGCGAGCCCCACCGCAAATCCCGTGGCGCTGCCTCCCCACCGCTGACAAAGGCCCCTGGTGTCGACCGCCCAACCGCTGCCCCGCGTCGTGCTCGGTGCGATCCTCGTCCAGATCGCCATCAGCGCGGGAACGCACCTCGCGGCGAAGCAGGCGACCCTGGTCATCGCGCCGGTGCTCCTGGCGACATTGCGGTTGGTCCTGGCCGCCGCGGTCTTCCTGTTGCTCCTCCCGTTCTTCCGCGAGCACCGCCTCCCGCCGCGCAAGGACTGGGGCAAGCTCCTCGTCTTCGGCCTGCTCGCCGGTCCGGTGAACCAGGGCCTCTTTCTCTACGGCCTCGCGCGCTCCCGGGCGACCCACGGCGGCCTGCTCTACGCGCTGACCCCCATCGGCGTGTACCTGTTGGGCATCGCGCTCAAGCGGGAGCAGGCCAAGCCCATCCGCTTCGTAGGCATCGCGCTGGCGTTCGCCGGCGTGCTGGTGCTGCTGCTGGGGCGGGGGCTGCAAGACGCAAGGGGTCCGTTGGTGGGCGATCTCTTCATCCTCGGAGCGGTCGCGGCCTGGGTGGTGTGGACCACGGAGAGCCGCCCCTTCTCCGCCGAGCACGGAGGCCTGCGGACGGCGGCCTGGAGCATGATCGTCGGCGGGGTGCTGATGCTGCCGGTAGTGCCCTTCGTGGTGACCACCGAGGCGCTGGTGGCCATCACGCCGGTGGGCTGGTGGTGTCTGGCGTTCCTGGTGTTGCTCAGTTCCGTCGTCTCGTACGCGCTGTGGAGCTTCGCCCTGGGCCGGGTGCCCGCGTCTCGGGTCGCGGTGTTCTCGAACTTCCAACCGGTGGCCACGGCGTTGCTGGCCTGGGCGCTGCTCGACGAGCCGCTGGGCTGGGAAGTGGCGATCGGCGGGGTGCTGGTGCTCGCCGGCGTGCGCCTCGCGCAGCGTTGATCACGGCGGGGCGCGCAGGAACTCCAGCCTTGCGTTGCCAACGTCTGCCGCTGCGCGCTCCTCCGGGCGGTGGGCGCATCGGGTGACACAAGCGTGTGACCAGACGCGCCCCCCCCCATTCGTCTCCGCTTGAATGCGAGCGTCCCAGGGTCGCTGCCTCAACGCGGCTTGCAACGCTGCCGCGAAGACTGAGGGAATGAAGTGGGCGTCGAGCGCTCCCCAACCAGGTCGACGCTTCCCATCGCATTTCCAGGTTCGACGAACCTGCTGGCCGGCGCTTCGTGCTCCCGGCACTGCTTGTTTCAGCGGGCGGTCGTGACGAGGGCGCTGACGAAGGCCACGAGCCAGTTCGCCGTGGCCGGGAAGAAACCGAACATGCCGACCATCGACGTCCTCTCGAGTCGTCTCCTTGCGACGATTCCCACGAACTGCCAGCCGGCCAACGAAGGAATAGGCATGAAGTTCAGCGTTCCGAGGAAGGCCTGACCGGGCTGCGCGTGCGCGAACTCGGCCGAGGCCAGCAACAGCGGGCGCGCGACGGCAAACGGTTGAAGGGCGCCTTCGAAGAAGTGCGCGACGAACGTCGGCAGCAGGCCTGGCGGCACGCCACCGAGGAGACCCACCGCCACCAGTATCCCGAAGGGCCCAGGACTCGCGACCAGCCGCTTCCGGGGCGGGAGTGACTCGCGCCCTGCGTCTCCCGAGAACTTCCCGAAGCCCGACCACCGCAGGGGGCCCACAGAGACCTCGACGCCAGCGACCGAACGGCGAAGCAGTCGCGGGCCTGCGCCGAGCGCAATTCCCGTGACCTTGAGCCGAAGGCCGTTGGCGAACACCACCGTCAGGGTGAGGAAGATGACGTTCACCACCCTGAGGAGGGCCCACAGGCTGAGCATCACGGGCACCCTCCTCGAGAATGACGCAGGCCCCTGGTTGGAGCGCGAGCAGGCGAAGTCGCTGCGCGCCGCAAGGGCCTGCGCCGACCGCCGTGGCGTGGCCCACTGCCGCGACTCCGACAGTCTTCGCACGCGCGCGCGCAAGTATGAAGGTGGTGAAGCCCGGCTTCAGCAGCAAGAAGTGGGCTCGCGGCTTGCGCCTGATGCCGTGTGGGTGTGTCACGTCAGCGCCCAGTCGTGGTGGCGACATCATCTGGCCGTGGGTCTCGGTCGAGCACCGCATCGCAAGGGAGGTCGTCCCCGTGGTCGACTGGACGCGGCTGCATTGAGCGCTTGAATTCAGCGGTGCGCTGGGTGTCGATGGCCGGATGCTTCGCCTCCCCCTGACGTTGGTCCTCCTCTCGACGGCCTGCGCCACCGTGCGCAGCCCCCCTCCCGTTGCTCCGGCGCCGGCTCCGACCGCGCCGGCGGCGAGGCCGGTCATCGTGGCGTTACCGCCTCAGCCCGCGCCGGTTCCCACTGCGCCCGTGGAGGGCCCAGTCATCCCCGGGCTGGTGCCCGTGCTGCGGCCGCTGACCTCGGGCAAGGCCTGGGTCGACCTCGCGCGCGGGGTGGTGTTTGCGCTCGACGCGAACCAGGTGCTCGTTGCCTTTGACGGCCACACGGGCAAGGAGCGCTTCCGCGTCGCTGACTTCTCGAACTCGAACGCCACCATCGGGGCGACGGGGCCGTTCCTCTACTCTGCGGTGAGCTCGCACGGCGGCAAGGTGCGGGTGGTGTTCGTCGAGTCCGCGTCGGGCCACGCGAAGACCTGCGAGCTGGCGCTCCGCGTGCCCCCTCGAGCGAATGCGCTGTCGGTGCTCGCGCGCGCGACGGCGTCCGGCATTCAGTTGGTGTGGAACGCCTCGGACCTCGTGTCGGGCGGGCCTCGGCGCGAGGCAGACCCGGCGGCCAGTGAGTGCGGCGAGCTCCCGTTCGACCCGAGCACGTGCACTCTGGGTGAACTCTCCGCGACGCGTTCGGGGCCCTACCCCTGCATGAACTTCGTAGATGCGCGCGCGCCGGGCTGGCCTGTTCCCGTCGATGCGCTGGGCGGCGTGAAGCTGAAGGTCTCCAGCAAGCTCGAAGGCCCGGCGAACTGCGGCGGCTTCACCCGCTACTTCCTCAGCGGGGTGAGCACCCGCGTGCTGTGGCGCCGAGAGCTCGCTGGCGAGCCGACGTTCTGCCCCATTCCCTGACTCGTGCACTGGCGCATGACGACCCGAGCTCGCGAATCGTCCTCGCCTCGCCAGGCGCTCCTCCGGCTCGAGTCCCCCACCCGATGGCGTGGGGGCACAAGCCGCCAAGGCTGACGCCATGCCTGCTCACGGGGTGACGAGGATCTCCCCGCTGACGTCATAGACCTCGGTGCCGTCGACGTTCTCCACCACCAGCCCCTCCGCCGTGGCGGTGAAGCCTGCGTCGGTCACGTTCGAGATGCGGAACCCGCCGTTGGTGGCCAGGGCGTGGTTGTCGTTCGCGTCGATGAACACGGCGCTCGCGGTGATGACGCTGCCGCCGACGCCGACCGACGTCCTCGCAGGCACCACGCCCCCCTCGACGAACTGAGCGCCGCTGGCGGCGGTGACGCGCACCTCATCGGTCGTGGCGCCACAGTCGTTCACGACGGTGCGCAGGATCGAGATCTCGAGCTGCGAGGCCGAGAAGCGCCCGGTCGCGGCCTTGACGAGCAGGGGCTGCCGCGCCGGAGTTCCAGTTCCCTCTCGAGGCGTGAAGGTGAACGTCCCGCGGCGGGTGCAGTTCAAGTGGCGCACCGTCGAGGGCGTGGCCAGGTAGAGCCCGGCCCTGCTCCAGAAGAGCAGCTGCCCCTGTTCGCCCAGGTAGAGCCCACGCTCGAGCAGGTAGTTGTCGACGGACTGCGGTCCGGTCTCGTCCACCAACTGGCTGACGACCTCGTTGTAGTTGTCGGGCGCGAAGTCGAACGTCTCGCCCGCCAGCCGCATGTGGGTGGAGTTCGAGTCGTCGCGGTAGATGACGTCACCCCGCTTGTTGAGGAAGAAGGCGTAGCCGCTGGTCTCCGCGACGCGCTCGTACTCGGTGCCCCGCTTGATGACGGGGTACCCTGCTTTTCGACCGAGGAGGTCGCCGTTGGCGTTCATGTCGCCGACCGCGCAGCAGGTGCCAGGACCGCTGTTTCCGCCCGTGAAGCCGTCGTCGAACTGCGAGTAGCCGAGGTCGAGCTGCTGCCCTCCAGCCTGGTAGTCGATGATGACGATGGGAGGAACGTTCGCGTCGCAGGCCTTCGAGAGCCAGATCCTTCCGTTGGTGCTGACCTTGCTCGGCACCCAGCACGGGAGCCCGAGGTCACCGGCGGTGTGGATGTCGGTACTGTCGATGATGCTGCCGGGAGTGGCGGGGTGTTCACCGGGGGTCCAGGTTCCGAAGTATCGATCGAGCGCCCGCACCACGAGCACCCCTCCGTCGAGCAGCGCCACGGGGGTGCATGCGCCGGTCGAACACTGGTGCAACACGCCGTCGACCTTCGCCCAGCCGTACTCGGAGGAACCCGTGGTGAATCCGACGCCGCCATAGTTCCTGGCGTCCTGGTACCAGGTGACGGAAAGGTCCTGGGTGAGGGCCGCACCCGCGGCCTGTTCGGCGAGGGTGGGCAGTGGGATCGCCGTCCACACCCCGGTCTGTGGAGCTCGCAACTTCGCGACCTTCGCGCGGTCGACCGCGAGGATGGTGCCGTCATCGAAGATCTTGTACGGCACGCTCGGCGGGAGGCGCACCACCTGGGTGGGACCCAGGTCTCGCCCGACCAGCTCGACCGACCAGTAAATGGTGCGGGGCCCCGCGTCGACGGGCTCCTTCTTGACCTCGCAGGCGGCGAGCAGGCAGCCGAGCGCGAGTACTTGTGCGGCTCTCATGAGGGTCACTCGCGGCCGAAGACGAAGACCTTCGTCTCGCCAGCCGTCCAGAAGCGGGCCCGTGTCGCAGCGGCGTAGTTCTGCAGCTCCAGCTCGCCACCGGCCAGCATCACGTCATCCGTGCTCGCGCCCTCCACGGCCTCGGGCTTCGAGAGATCGTAGAAGACCGGCCCGTTGGACGGCCCCACGGCGTTCTGGGTTCCCATCACCGCGACCCCCTGCATGCCTTCCCCGCGGGTCCAGGTCTGGGTATGCCGCACGATTCCAGGCTTCGGGTTGAGCGCCTTCGGGCCGTCTGCGCTGGTGAGGTCGAAGAGCGCCAACACACCCGCATTCGCGGCGTAGAGGGTCGAGCCGTGCACGGTCAGCGCGGTGATGCGCGAGGTGACCGGGACGCGCTGCTCGTGCGCCGCCCCGCCCTTCGCGTCGAGCGCCCACACGTCGATGGCCGCCTCGCGGCTCATGTCGCTCGAGTAGAGGTGCGTGTCGCTCGCGGCCAACGCGAGGACCGACGTCAGGGGCAGCTCGGGCGAGACGACGGTCGGCGGCGAGGTCGAGAGATCGATGGCCTGGGTGCGCACCCGGCTGCTGATGAAGAGGAAGTGCGAGTTGAGGGTCGCGACGACAGGGAGGGGAATGATGATGAGGCTGTCGGTGATGACCGGCTTCTTCGGGTCCGCCAGGGAGATGACCTTGAGCGTGTTGCCCGCGAGCCCCGCGTAGACAGTGGTGCCGCGCATCGCCAGACAGCCAGCGCCCGTGGTGTCGTCGAGCGAGACGCGGCTGAGGGCCTGGTCCTCGAGCGGCTTGGTGGTGAGAAAGGCCTGGTTGCCGTCGAAGACGAGCAGCTCGCCGCGCCGCCGCCCGACCACCACCAGGTCGTCGTTGGCCACCACGCCGAAGATGCCGTCGGCGTCGACGAGACCAGTGGGGGTGAGGTCGGCGCTGGTGACGAGCTTGAAGGGCCGGGTGTCCGGGCCGCAGGCCGTCAGGGAGAGCGCGGCGAGGCACAGCAGTCGAAGGATCCTCATCTTCATTCCGCCTTCAGTCCACACAGGGGGTAGCGAACGTTGGAGCTGGGGTGCAGCGTGTTCTCTGTCTGCAGCCAGGTGCCGGTGACGACGCCGGCCTCGGTGTCGATGTCGAGGGCGTAGGCGTTGGTCTCGGTGACGGTGAGGTCGCCACCCGTCTCCGACCAGGCCACGTGGTAGCGGTGGGGCCCGGTGCGCGCGATCGTCTGCGGGCCGACGGCCTGTCGCAGCGCACCTGCGGGGGTGCGAGAGGAGAACCACGCGTAGCAGCCATTCTGGGCGACGACGATCCTGTCGGCGCTGGCCACGCACGCGGGCACGCCGCCGCCGTCGACCTTCGCGTACCCGGCGAACGAGAGCTTCGCGGGAATCTGCTCGCACCCGCAGGCCACCGAGTTCGCGCAGTTGGGGTCGGCGCAGCACCCGCAGTCTTCACAGTCCAGGAAGCCGTTGCGGTTGTTGTCGATGCCGTCGCTGCAAGAGGTCTCGCCCAGCGGGCAGAGGGGCGTCTGGCCAGACGTGCTCGGCACGGTCGACTCGTTACAGACCGACAGCGGCGCGCAGGCCGCGACGGAGCAGTCGTAGAGCGTGGGCGAGTTGATGCCGACGACGTTGTTGCTGTTGGGCACCCCGGTCGAGGGACAGCCTGCGTCCTTTTCGACCGCGACCTCACACCCCAGCGAGGTGAACAGCGTGACGACCAGCGACGCGAGCCAGGAAAAACGCATGGAAGAACTCACCATGCGCCAAGGCCCAGAGCAATCAGGGGTGCGCCCCGCCGGCGCGGCGCAGTCGAGCCGTCGGCGTCCTTCAGGTCGTCGTGCCTGCCGAGCGCGACGCTTCGTGCAGACCTGTTCGCGCTCGCGCGGGCCGACGCTTCACCGCGCGCGAGGGCGCGCTCGCCGGGGGAGCCCGGTTGGATCTCCGCGCGCTCGCGCAGGCCTGAAGGTAGAAGGCGCGCCATGACATGGACGCGTGAGCAGATGCCCTCCCTCGAGGGGCGGACCTGGGTGGTGACGGGTGCCAACTCGGGCCTGGGCTTCGAGACGACCCGGGGCCTCGCGCTCAAGGGCGCGTTGGTGGTGATGGCGTGCCGTGACCCGAAGCGCGCCTCCGCCGCCGCCGACGAAGTTCGCCGGATGGCGCCGGCGGCGAAGCTGAAGCTGATGACGCTCGACCTCGCGTCGCTCGACTCCATCGCGAGGTTCTCCGAAGCACTCGCCGCCGAGCACCCGGTGGTCGACGGGTTGGTGAACAACGCCGGCATCATGGCCATCCCCCGGCGGCTGACGGCCGATGGCTTCGAGATGCAGCTCGGCACCAACCACCTCGGTCACTTCTCGCTCGCCCTGCGCGTGCTGCCGCTGCTCGAGGCGGCGACGGCGCCGCGCCTGGTGGTGGTCGCCTCCTCGGCGCATCGTTGGGGCGCCATGCACTTCGACGACCTGATGGGCGAGAAGTCGTACTCGGCGTGGGGTCGCTACGGGCAGGCCAAGCTGGCGAACCTGCTCTTCACCTACGAGGCGGCGCGTCGCTTCGCTGCGGCGGGCAAGAAGACCATCGTCGCTGCGGCGCACCCCGGCTACGCGGCGACCAACCTGCAGGGCGTCGGCGCGCAGATGACGGGCTCGAAGTTCGGCGCGTGGTTCATGAACTTGGGCAACAGCATCATGGCCCAGAGCGCGGAGATGGGGGCGCTGCCCACGCTGTACGCCGCGAGCGCGCCCGACGTGACGTCAGGCGACTACTTCGGCCCCGACGGCCTCATGCAGCAGTACGGCTACCCGAAGAAGGTGGGCTCGAACGCGAAGTCGCGCGACGAGAAGTCGGCGGCCGAGCTGTGGAGTCGCTCCGAGGCGCTCACCAGGACGACCTTCTCGTGAGGGCCTGAGGCTGCGCCGGCAGTTCGGTAGTGGGGTGCTCGCGCCTTCCTTCACCGTGCGGGTGCGTGACAGCTTCGGCCACACGGCCTCGAGGCTCGAGGCCAGCCCCCGGTCCTTCAAGCCGCGGATTTGATCCGGACCCACGCGTCTACGGCGCGGAGGAGTTCGTCCAGGTCCACGGGCTTGGTCAGGAAGTCGTCCATGCCGGCGGCGATGCACTTCTCGCGGTCCTGCTCGAAGGCGCTGGCGGTCAGGGCCACGATCGGAACGCGCGGCCGTCCGCGGGCCTGCTCCCACGCGCGGATCGCCGAGGTGGCGGCATAGCCGTCCATCACCGGCATCTGGCAGTCCATCAGGACGATCTGGGGGTCGGCCCCGGCGGTGATGGCGGCCAGGGCTTCCTCGCCGTTGGCATAGGCGCTGGACTGCATGTGGCAGTTGGCGAGCATGGCTTCCACCACCTTGCGTACGGTGGGGTTGTCTTCGACGACCATGACCCGACAGCCGGCGGCCCTGGTCGCAGGCAGTGCCTCGCGCGCACCGAGGACCTCGGCTCGGGTGCGACCGGAGTCGTCGATGGCCAGTTCGATGGTGGGCGTGGCCTGCACGCGGAACCAGAACCGCGAACCTTCGCCGGGACGGGCCTCCACACCCACGGACCCGCCCATGAGCAGGGCGAGGTTGTTCACGATGGAGAGGCCCAGTCCCGAGCCGCCATGGCGCCGGGTATTGGAGTTGTCGACTTGCGAGAAAGGCTGGAACAGCAGGCCGATCTTGGCGTTCTCGATGCCGATGCCGGTATCCGTGACCGAGAACTCCAGCGTGGCGTGTCCATCGACGCGGCCCACCTCGCTGGCCTCGATGTCGATGCGGCCCTCTTCGGTGAACTTCACGGCGTTGCTGAGCAGGTTGGAGAGCATCTGCCGCAGGCGCACCGAGTCGCCGAGGTAGGACTGCCCGGCCGGACCGTTCCAGCGGCAGTTGACCTGCAGGTGTTTGCTCCGCGCGGAGGCGGCAAACAACGCGGCAATGTCCTGGCAGATCCGCTCGGGACTGAGGGCTGATTCTTTGATCTCCAGCCGCCCCGCCTCGATGCGCGAGAGGTCGAGGATGTCATTGAGCAGCACCAGCAGGATCTGGCCGGAGTCCAGCACGGTGCGGGTGTATTCGAGCCGTTTGGTCGTCGAGAGATCGTGGGCCATCAGCAGCTGCGCCATGCCGAGGATGCCGCTCATCGGCGTGCGCAGCTCATGCGACATGGTGGCCAGGAACTGCGTCTTGGCCAGGTTGGCTGACTCGGCCATGCCCTTGGCCTTCAGCAGCGTCTGCTCCACGCTCTTGCGTTCGCTGATGTCGACCAGCACACCTTCCAGGAAATGTGACTGGCCATCGGCGCTCTCGCGCAGGTGATTGCGCTCCCAGATCCAGCGGCTCTCGCCACTGGCATGCAGGATGCGGTACTCCCACACGTGGGTCGGGCTCTCGGGGGAGATCTGGCGCTGTGCCCGGTCCTCCGGATGGACGATGTCCGTGAACGTGCGGCGGTTGTGGATGAAATCGCCGGGCGGATGGCCGGTCAGGTCCTCGATGCCAGGGCTGACGTAGTCCAGCCGCCCGATGTCCAGTGCGTCACAGCGGTAGGCGGCGCCGGGCATGTTTTCGACCAGGCTGCGGAACTGCGCCTCGCTCTCCTGCTGCAGTTGTTCGTGCTGGGTCTTCAGCCGGTCCAGCATGCTGTTGATGGCGTCCGCCAGTTGCCGGATGTCGCGGGTGCCGCTGGGGTTGGCGCGTTGGTCACCCAGGCCATGGGCGATGACGTCCGTCGCAAAGCCCGACAGCTGCTTCAGGTCGCGCGTGAGGTGTTCGGCGATGCGACGCGTGGCCCAGATGGCCAGGCCGATGGCCAGCAGCGTCATCCCCAGGAACAGCAGCAGCACCCGGTCCGCCGCCAGGGGGACGACCTTGCCGTCGTGCAGGGACAGTTCGAGGCCCAGAGGCTGCAGGGCGTCGGGAACGGTGAGCGTTCGGGAAATGGCGCTTTGATCTGGCGTGTAGCCGTCGCCGAGCCAGTGCAGCGGGGCATCGGCGCCGGAGAGGTCGCTGAGCTTCAGGCGATAGACCAGGGCGCCTTCGGGTGTCCGGGTGCGCGAGTAGTAGATCAGCTCTGCGACGCGCAGCTCCGCGGCGTCGCCTCGGCCCAGGATGGTCGCGGTCGGACGGGTCGGGTCGGCCAGCAGCGTGCGCAGCCAGTCGAAATCCGCATCGGTGAGACCGGGGTTGCCGTTACGCGCGATCTCCTTGCCTTCGAAGTCGGTGAAGGCCAGGGAGATGGGGATCCCGTCGATGCGCCGCAGGCCCTGCAGGTAGGGAATGAGGTAGGCCTCTTTGCCGAGGCTATCGACCAGCGCGGTGGAGATCAGGCTGCTGCGCGCCACATCCGCCATGCCGCCGTGGAGGGTGCTGATCAGGTTGCCGATGCGGCTGGATTGCAGTTGGAGGTCACGGTCCAGCAACTGGCGCTGCGCGTTGGCCTGCTCGCTGCGGATCAGCAGCCAGGAGATGCCGCCCAGCGCCAGGATGAAGGCCACGAGCAGGCCCGCGCTGAACAGCGCGATGCGTTGCGCGAGGCTGGGCGCCTGGACGGCGTTGCTCACGGGAGCGGGACGAGGGCTCCATCCTCGCGATACCGGGTCATCAGCAGCTGCTCTGGCCCGAGTGCATCGTGGTTGCTGGGGCTGAAGGGATGCTCATAGGTCCTGATGAGTCCCTGGTGGCGGGGCAGGTGTTCCAGCGCGTCGCGCACTTTGGCTCGGTCGGTGGTCCCGGCCTGGTCAATGGCGACTGCGAGCAGGTGGACGAGGTCATAGGCGTGAGCCACGCCCACAGCCGCGCGCACATCGATGGGCTTCTCCAGGCCAAAAGCCTTGCCGCTGGCGAAGAAGCGCTTGAGCGCGTCTGGCTTGGCATTGAAGAAGCTGAAGGTCTGGATGATGGTGAAATCCAGCTGCGACAGCGCGGGGCCGGCCTGTTCGACGAACCGGCCGCCGGCGACGCCCCAGTGACTCAGGATGGGCACGCGCTGGGCCGGCGGCAGGGCCGCGATCTCCCGCACCAGCGTGGCCGCCTCGTCGTCGTTGGCCACGAGGATGACGGCGGCCGCTCCGGCCTTGAGCAGTGATTCGTACTTGTCGACCAGCGTCGTGTCCTTGAAGTTGTACCAGGCCGTGTGGACGATCTCGGGCGTCTTGTGCGTCTTCGCGTAGCCGTCTGCCGCTGCCTTGTTGCTGCGGCCCCAGCCGGTGTTGGTGAGCAGCAGCCCCACCTTCTTCAGGCCGCGCTGGGCCGCGAACTGCAGCATCTTCGGCACGGCGAGGCTGTCCTTCAGGGACAGGCGAAACACCGGGTTGGGGGTCAGGGCGTTCTGAGTGATCGGATCGGCGGATGACCACGGCGCCATGAGGAGCAGGCCTGTCTCGTTGACGGTGGGCAGCTCTTCCAGCAGCACCGGGCTGAACCTTCCCCCGAAGACGGCTACCAGGTCGGGCATCTGCGCGAACTCGCGGATGTTCTTGACGCCGCGTGCGGGGATCGAGCCGTTGTCGCGCGTGACCAGTTCCAGCTTACGGCCACCCAGCACACCACCCTGGGCGTTGATCTCGGCCATCGCGATGCGCAGGCCCTGCTCGATGGCCTGTGCCGAGATGCTGTTGTCGAGGCTGAACTCCGCGTCCAGACCGACCTGCACGGGTGGGGCGGGGGCCGCCGGCAAGGCAGGGGGGGTGGCTGAGAGGACCAGCAGCGCAAGGCTCAAGCTATTCAGCACACGTGTGTCCTTCCAGCTGAATGTTGCAGAGGGGTCACTCTAGCGCACCGTCGCGCCGGGCAGGGTGGGAACCTCCCTCGTCCTCGCTGCGCCACGCGCTTCGCCGGCTCCCTATTCGCGCGGCCTGGCGAACGCATCGAGAAAAAGCCTCGACGTGTCGGCCTCGCCGAGAGGGAAGCGTAAAGCCCGCTCAAGAAACGAACACCACCCCCCGGGGAACCGATGAAACCGTCGCTGTGGAGCACGTTGGCTTGCGGCGTATGGGTGGTGCCCGGCGCCGTGTGACCCTCGCAGCACGCGCAGGGTCCGACCGTCACCCTGCGTGCGGGCAGCACGCATTCGCTCTCGCGGGCGGTGGCAGTGGGCGTGGGCACCGGCGTGCGCCTCGCGCCGCGTTGCTCGGGGCGGGGCGAGCAGCCGATCGACGCTGGCGTGCGCGGACAGCTCGAGAAGGCCTGTGAGTCCTCGTGTCACCGAAGGGTGTGCGCGCCTGAAGCGGTCGCTGAGGGGCGCTTCAGTCACCGTGGTAGGAGAGCCCGAGCACGTCCGGCATCACGTTGGAGCCGGGCGAGTGAAACCAACCCACCAATCCGAGCTCGGTGCGCACCAGGAACCACTGCGCGGAGCGGTCTGGCTCGGCGACGAGAATCTCGACCGTCTGTCCGGGCGCGACGTTCACCACCACCTCGGCGCCCACCTTCCGCTCTGCGAGCAGCGGGACTGACGTCACCGGCTCACCCAGCGCGTTCTTCGCGGGCACCTTCACCTTCTCGCCTACGTAGAAGAACGGCTGCGGTGCGGGCTTCCAGCCCTTGTCGCCGAGCACGAACTTTTGCCGCAGCGTGAACTTCGCGTTGCTGGAACCCAGCGCGTACAGCACGTTCGTGCCAGGCAGGATGAACTGCTGGCCGCCGACCGTCAGCTCGGGCTCGAGGGTGCTGCCAGGCTGGCAGGCGGCCTCCGGCGAGATGACCAGCTGCGGGTCGTCGCTGGGCCCCATCGAGAACTGCACGCAGCGCTTCTTGCCCGCGCCGAAGGTCATGACGCCCAGCGCGACGGCCTCCTCGCCTTCGACCTCCTTCTTCGGCGCCGTGAGGGTGCCCTTGTTTGCGTAGACCACCAGCGAGCAACTCGCGTTGAGACACACGGGCTCGAGCTTCTCGAAGGGAGCGGGGAGCACAGGCGCGGCGGCCAGCAGCAGCAAGGTGAGCATTTCCGCAGCTTGCCTCAGCTGAGGCGACTTGGTGGCCGCCAAGTCGCGCGCTGAGGGTCGCGGCCTGGCGCCGGGCTCCCTTGTGAACTTCGTCGCACCCGGGATGCGCGACGTTGGGGGTGGTCATGAAGCGCAGTTCGCCGTGCAGCGCTTTCTGTCCGGGGCTGGCGAGGGGAGCTCGATTGTCGGAAAGGGTGAGACCCTCTCGCCGGCGTGGGCCTCGCGCCGCGTTGATCAGGGCGGGGCGAGCAGCCGGTCGACGCTGGAGTGCACGGGCAGGGCGGCGAAGCGGGCCTTCGTGTCCTTCGCTTCACTGCGCGCCGCGAGGTGTGCCGGGCGCACCGCCCAGGCCTCGGCGACGTCGGTGTCCAGCAGGTGCGTGGCGCGCACGTTCGACAGCGCCCCGAGCATCGACTGCCGCACGTGGGGGTTCATCGCCTCGAGCTGCGTGAGCAACGCGTTCATCGACTCGCGCTTGAGGTCCTTCTGCGAGCCACACAGGTTGCACGGGAGAATCGGGAAGCGCTGGGCCGCGGCGAACGTGGCGATGTCCGACTCGGCGCACTCGATCATCGGGCGGATGACCTCGAACCTCCCGTCGTCGGTGCGGTAGCCCGCGGGCATGGCCTGCATGCGCCCCGAGTAGACGAGGTTGAGCAGGAAGGTCTCGAGGGTGTCTTCCCGGTGGTGCCCCAGCGCGATGCGCGTCGCGCCCAGGCGCTGCGCCGCGGTGTAGAGGATGCCGCGCCGCAACCGGCTGCAGGCCGCGCAGAAGGTGCCCCCTTCCTTCGTGCGCGCGACGACCTCCGCGTAGGTGTTCTCCGAGAGGATCTCGAAGGGCACCCCGCAGCCCTCGAGCCAGTGGCGCAACGGCGCGCCGTCGTACCCCGGCTGCTGTTGGTCGAGGTGCACCGCGACCAGCTCGAACTTCATCGGCAACTTCCGGCGCGCGCGCTCCAGCAGGTGCAGCAGCGTGTAGCTGTCCTTGCCGCCCGAGAGGCACACCATCACCTTGTCCCCCTCGCGCAGCAGCCCGTGGGTGTGGATGGTGCGGATGACGCGCGACAGCAGCTTCAGCTCGAGCGCTTCAGACATGACGATCACCTCGGGGCATCTGGGCGCTGCTGGTGTATGGGGCAAATATCCCCATGGGCGACCTGAACCGAATCCTCGACAGCAATAAGGCGTGGGCCGCGGAACGTGTGCGCGAAGACCCCGAATACTTCAAGCGCCTCGCGAACCTCCAGCAGCCGGAGATCCTCTGGGTGGGGTGCAGCGACTCGCGCGTCGCGGCCAACGTGATCACCGGCACGCAGCCCGGCGAGGTCTTCGTGCACCGCAACATCGCCAACATGGTGGTGCACACCGATCTCAACCTGCTCTCGGTGCTGGAGTACGCGGTCAACGTGCTGCACGTGAAGCACATCATCGTCTGCGGCCACTACGGCTGCGGCGGCGTGCGCGCGGCAGCGGGGCACCAGAACCTGGGCATCATCAACAACTGGCTGCGCAACATCGAAGACGTCTTCCGTTTCCATGAGCACGAGCTGATGGCCATCACCGACGAGGACACGCGCGTCGATCGCCTCGTCGAGCTCAACGTGCAGGAGCAGGTCCTCAACCTGGCGAAGACCTCGATCATCCAGAAGTCGTGGCAGTACCACCAGCGGCCGACGATTCACGGCTGGGTGTACGGCCTCGAGACGGGCATCTTGAAGCCGCTGATGCGCGTGGAAGACGCGAGCGCCATCGACAAGGTGTACCGCTACGACAACCTCTGATCAGAAGTTGCGCAGGTCGTCGTGATCTTCTTCCTGCTTCTTCGGGGGCGGCTCGTCGCGCTTCTTCTCTTTCTTCTTCGGAGGAGGCGCCGGCTCCTCTTCCCGTGAGGCGCGCGCCTTGTCGTCGCGCAGGTCCTCGTCGTCCTTCTTGGGGGTCATCCGCATCTCGATGACCTCCTTCTTCGCGGGCTCGTCGCGGGACTCTTCGTGCTTCTTCGGAGGCGGCGGGGCTTCGTCGGTCTTGAGCGTGGTGCGGTTCGACCGCGGGACGTCACCCTCGGTGAGCGCCTCCTTCGGCTTCGCGGGCTCGTCGTCACCGGTGCTGCTCGAGGACTCTTCGGCGGCGACGACCTTCTTCTTCTTCTTGCTGGCCGTGCGGGTCGGGAGCCCGTGCGAGTCCACCTCGTCGCTGGTAGGGTTCCCCTCGAGCGCGCCTTCGTCGAGGTTGCTGGCCTTGGTCTCCATGGCCGCCTCGGTGCAACGGTTGGCGACCTTGGTGCACTTCTTCAGGCACTTGTCGTACTTCTTCTTCACCTCGACGCGCACCGAGCCACCGAACTCGATGAGGCAGTCGTCCTTGCACTCGAGGTAGGGGTCCTCGCACTCACTCTGCGCGAAGGCGGCGAACGGGAGCGACAGGAGCAGCGCGAAGAGAACGCGGGACACGAACATGAGCCTACACCTCACCGGGGGCACGAACGTTGCTCACGACGAAGGCCATGGGCCTTTTGTTCCGTGTGATGTGTCTGGGCGTCCTCATGGCCGTGTCCGCGGGGACGCAACCCCCCGGAGTTTCGTTCCAGGACGCCGACGTGGTGCTGCAGGCCTCGAGGTCCGAGCGGGCGGCGCTGATCCGCAAGGCGAGCCGATCCCCGTATTCCCATGTGGGTGTGGTCGAGGTGGCGAAGGACGGGGTGTTCGTCATCGAGGCAGTGCAGCCGGTGTCGCGGACGCCGATCGACGCGTGGATCAAGCGAGGGGAGGGCGGGAAGATGCTGGTGCTCCGCCCCAGGGGCCTCGACGAGGCGGCCAGGCGTCGCGTGGTGACCGCCGCGAAGAAGGAGCTCGGCAAGCCCTACGACGCGAAGTACCGCTGGGACGACGCCTCGCTCTATTGCAGCGAGCTGGTGGTGAAGGCCTTCGCCCGGGGCGCGGACCTCTCGGTGGGTACGCAGGAGCAGGTGAAGTCACTCGCGCTGACGCCGCCTGAGCTCGCGTGGGCTGCGCAGCAGGGGGTCCTGGCTGATCAATACCTCGTCACCCCGGGCAGCCTGGCGACCGACGAGGCCTTCGAGGTGATGGCGGCGCCGTGAGCCGCGCCTCACTCACAACGCACGGCGCACTGGGACACGTGGCCATACAGGCAATGGCAGACCAGGCCGCAGCCGGCGTCGTACGTCTCGCACGTCGTGGGCTGGGAGTAGAGCGGACAGTACCCGCTCACGCGGCAGGGCTCCGCAGGCGGGCAAACGCGCGCACAGCTCCACCCGCCGTCGGCGCCGCACGCACACGTCGTCGGACACGGGTCGTCCCAGATGAACTGCGCGCAGGTATCTCCGGGCGCTCCACACGGAAGTTCGTGCGGGTCGTGAGGCGTGAAGCCACCATCTTCCAGCGGTTGATGGCAGTCGCCCCCGTCGAAGGTGTGTGGCGTGAAGCCACCATCTTCCAGACGTTGATTGCAGTCACCTCCGTCGCAGGTCACAGGTGACGAGCTTGAGCACGACAGCATCACCAGGACGGAAATGAGAAGGATCGACCGCATCCTCAATCCTCACATGCGCTGGGCTGGTGCGTCCATCCACCACGGAGCGGGCCGCTGGTGAGGGCGACGCGAGTGCTCATGGCGCCGTGAGCGGCAACTCGAGTCGGGTCAGGCCGTCACCCAGCTCTACTGTCTGCTTCGCCACGTCGAAGCCGGTCTGTTCTTCCCACGGGCCCGCGCGGTTGGAGTGCACGTGGAGGGCAGGGAAGCTCGACGACGTCACGTCCACGCGCCAGCGGCCACCCGCGGGCAACACCCACTCGATGGGCCAGAAGTCGATGATCACCTCGGCCGGCGTCCCGGGCACCGTGTACTGCACCTCGGTCACGTCCCCGCGCGGCCACGCCAGCGTCGCGGCGTCTTCGCGCACCAGCAGCGCCTGGCCGTTCTGTTCGGCGATCAACCGCGCCACGAAGGCCGTGTCGGGCGCCGAAGACCTCACGCGCAGCACGAGGTGACCTGAGCCCGAGAGCCGCTGCGCCGTCGTCACCGGCTCGGACCGGAAGGTGAGCACGTCGTCGCGCGCGCAGGTCTGCCCCTGCTCCACCGGCCCCGGCGTGATGCCCAGGGTGCGGAAGAAGGCGAACGAGAGCAGCGCCGCGCCACCCTGCGTGGGCACCGGGTTTCCGGGGTCGAAGGTGAAGCCGGTCTTCTCGCTCGCCGAGGTCGTCGCCGTCAGCGTGCCGCCCGCGCAGGTGTTCGACTGCGCCGCGCCACCGAGGTGCAGGGTGGTGAGCGGGATCTCCTCCGGCCACTTCGCATGCTCGACCCAGGCCGTGTCACCGACGCCGAAGGTACGCACCGTGCCCGGCTTGAGCGTCTTGAGCGGCTGTCCCTTGAGGGTGTGATCGAACCACTCGAGCATCAGCGGCCATTGATCGAGCCGGCCCGGCGCCCCGGAGAAGTCGAAGTCACCCGAGGTGATGCCCAGGTGGTTCCACGGCCCGATGGCGAACACGCTCTGGTCCTTCGTGGCGAGCCGGTCCCACGTGTCGCGGTGGGCCATGAAGAACGGGTCGAAGAACGCGCCCACGAAGAGCATGGGCACCGTGGCCTTCTCGGGCATCGCGCGGAAGGCGCGCATCTGCTCGGAGTCCCAGTACGGATCGGAAGGGGACGAGGCCTTGAGCGCCTCGCGGTACCAGCTGACCTTCTTGGTCATGAACTTCTCGTCGGCGTCGATGGGCGGCAGGTACTTCGAGGCCGCGAGGTAGTCGTTGCCGGCCAGCTGCCGCATGCCGCGCCCGGGCATCAGCGTCGCCCACGCCGTGAGGATGTCGTGGCGGAACAGCCCGCGCTCGTAGAACACCTTGCGCAGGTCGGTGCCGAAGACCGAGGGCACCAGGGTCTTGACCTCGGGCGGCAGCGCGTCGGCCATCGCCCACTGGGTGCAGGTCAGGTAGCTGGGGCCGCGCATGGCGATGTTCCCGTCGACGAAGGGCTGCTTCACCAGCCACGCGAGGGTGTCGAGGCCGTCGTCGTGCTCGTGCACGATGGGCTCCCATTCGCCGCCGCTGTCCATCTGGCCGCGCACGTCCTGGAGCACGCACGCGTAGCCGTAGCGGGTCATGGTCTGGCACTGCAGCTTCTCGACGGGCTTGAGGTACTCGTAGGGGCTGCGCACGAGGATGGTCGGCGCCTTCGTCACGCCCTCGGGCAGGAAGATCTCGGTGTGCAGCGTCACCCCGTCGCGCATGGGCACTTCGACCACCGAGTCCACGCTGCCGGGGGCGGTGAACTCGGGCATGCGCGCGGCGCGGCGGAACAGCTCGTGGCGCTTCCACAACGCGCTGCCGAGGACCACCACCAGCACCACGAAGACGATCGCCAGAGTGCGCTTCACGCGACGTACCTGTCAGCCTCGCGTGCCCACCGCAAGTCGGTTACACGCGCCGCATGCCGGAGTTGCCAGAAGTCGAGTTCGCGAAGCGCGCGCTGTCCCGCTGGTTCAAGGGGCACAAGCTCGTGCGCACCGAGGCCGAGAAGGTGCGGACCTTTCGCGACTCGGACGTAGGCATCTTCGCCGCGCTCAAGGGCTCGCTGACGCACCTCGATCGCCGCGGCAAGTACCTCTCGCTCGCCTTCTCCGACAAGCTGGGCTTCGTCGCCCACCTGGGCATGACCGGCAAGTTCCTCAAGCGGCCGAAGGGCGAAGAGGTGCGCTGGAGCCGCGCGCGCTTCTTCCTCGACTCGGGCGACGTCATCCACTTTCAAGACCCGCGCATGTTCGGCTTCATCGACGCGGTGCCGGCCTCGGAGCTCGCCAACCGTCCGGCCGTCGCCAAGCTGGGCCTCGACCCGCTGGTGGACACCTTCGACGTCGCCGCCCTGCAGACCGCGCTGGGCAAGTCGAAGCGGCCCCTGAAGGTCGCGCTGATGGACCAGGAGCGCCTCGCGGGCCTGGGCAACATCCACGCGGCCGAGGCGCTGTTCCGCTCCCACCTGCACCCCTCGCGCACCCCGGCCTCGTTGAGCCCCGCGGAGTGGAAGGCGCTGCACAAGGCCATCGTCGCCACCATCCAGTTCGCCCTCGACCAGGAAGGCGGCTCCGACGACATCGAGTACGTCGAGGAACCCGGCGCGAAGAACCCGTTCCTGATCTACGGGCGCGATGGCACGCCGTGCCGCAAGTGCAAGACCCTCGTGAAGTCGTTCACCCAGGCTGGCCGCACCACGCACTTCTGTCCCACCTGCCAGCCTCTCCACCCGCGGAGCACCTGATGCACCCCACCGGAAAAGCCAAGGGCCTCGAGCACGTCGCCATCGCCGTGAAGGATCTCGAGGTCGCCGTGCAGTACTACGTCGACGTGCTGGGCTTCGCGCCGCCGGAGCTCGAGGTGGTCGCCGAGCAGAAGGTGCGCACCGCCATCTTCGGTCACGGCATGGGCCGCATCGAACTGCTGTGCCCCACGGATCCCAGCTCCAGCGTCGCGAAGTTCCTCGAGAAGCGCGGCGAGGGGCTCCACCACGTCTGCATCGAGGTCGACGACATCGTGGCCACGCTCGCCGAGCTCAAGGCCAAGGGCGCCCAGTTGCTCGACGAGACGCCCAAGATCGGCGCCGGCGGGGCCCAGGTGGCCTTCATTCACCCCAAGGGGGCACACGGCGTGCTCACCGAGCTGCGCCAGGGCCCCCGGGCGCACTGAGCTTCTCGAAATCGGTCGAGCGGCCAGCCGTACGCGCAACTCTGGAAAAAGAGTGCCCTTCTGGCGCGGGGGTGGGCTACACCCCGCGCGTTTCTTACCCTTCGGAGAACGCTGCTCATGCATCGCGTCCTGCTGGCGGCCATCGCGCTGTCGTCTACCTTCGTCTTTGCTCAGGCTGATGCCGGCACCACGGCTCCGACGGCTGCGCCCGCCGCTTCCAGCGAGGACCTCCGCAAGGAGTTCGACGCCCGCCTCGAGGCCGCCCGCCGCGAAGTGAAGGAGCTCCGCGAGGAGATGCGTGCCCAGCTGGCGACCCAGTCCGTCGCCCAGGGCTGGCAGGAGGACTGGGTCGACGAGAAGCGCAAGCTCGAGCTGGTCACCTTCGACGGCTACCTGCGCGCCCGCCCCGAGCTCTTCTACAAGTTCGATCTCGGCCGCGGCACGGACTCGGCCGGCTACGCGCTGTTCCCCCGGTCGCCCTCGAGCCTCAACGAGCGCACCCAGGCCGGCGTGAACATGCGCTTCCGCTTCGAGCCGACCATCAACGTCTCCGAAGAGGTGCGCATCCGCGCCCAGGTCGACGCGCTCGACAACCTCATCTGGGGCAGCACCCCCGACTACGCGTACTCGCGCAACGCCGGCAACGGCTACTGGTCGGACCGCAACGAGTTCTCGATCTTCTCGGCCAGCCAGACCACGCAGCGCAGCGGCATCAACAGCCTCCAGGACTCCATCGCCGTCAAGCGCGTGTGGGGCGAGGTCTCGACGCCCGTCGGCATCCTGCGCTTCGGCCGCATGCCCAGCCACTGGGGCCTCGGCATGCTCTACAACGACGGCAGCGGCATCGATAACGACTACGGCGACACGGTCGATCGCGTGAGCTTCACCGCCGAACCGCTGCCCGGCTTCTACATCACCCCGATGCTCGACTTTAACGTCGAAGGCCCGTCGTCCCCGCGCACGCTCGAAGGTGGCCAGCCCTTCGACCTCTCGAACTCAGACGACGCGCACAGCTACATCCTCGCGGTGCAGCGCCGCGACACCGAGCAGGAGCGCACCGCGCGCCTCAACTCCGGCAGCTTCGTCTTCAACTACGGCCTGCACTTCACCTACCGCACGCAGCGCAACGACGCGGTGGACACGCTCTCCGCCCCGCTGGCCACCACCGAAGGCAGCGCCCAGAGCGGCGTCTCGCAGCCCGCGGTGCTCCGCAAGGCCGACCTCTTCATCCCCGACCTGTGGGCGAAGATCGAGCGCAAGGAGTTCCGCATCGAGATGGAAGCCGCCGCGATCTTAGGTGGCATGCAGAGCCGCGCGCTGTCCGCGGCCGCCACCGACGCCAACCAGGCGCTCTACGTGTACCAGTTCGGCGGCGTCATCCAGGGCGAGGTCAAGCTGCTCAACGGCGACCTCGAGATCGGTGGCGAGGTCGGCTTCGCGTCGGGTGACAAGGCCGCGGGCTTCGGCAACGCGCCCCGCCGCAAGGGCTCAGGCGCGAACGGCGCCACGGAGCTGGGCGACACCGACGGCCCGCAGTACCGCTGCGACTCGGGCTGCAGCGACAACGAGATCAACAACTTCCGGTTCAACAAGGACTACCGGGTCGACATGATCCTCTACCGGGAGATCCTCGGCGGCGTGACGGACAGCCTCTATTTCAAGCCCCGCGCGAAGTACCGCATCACCCAGGGCTTCGAGGCCTACGCCGCGCTCATCTACTCGCGCGCCATCTTCGTCGAGTCGACCCCCGGCGCCCGCTACACCGAGGCCGGCAACTCGCTGGGCATCGAGATCAACGGCGGCGTCCGCTACGAGACCGAGGACGGGTTCTTCGGCCAGCTCCAGTACGGCATCCTCTTCCCGCTCGAGGGCTTCATGAAGCGCGATGGCCTCGACTCGGGCCCGGGCACCACCATCGCCGGCAATCGCATCCCCTCCGAGAATGCCCAGGCGCTGCGCGCGGTCGTCGGCATCCGCTTCTGAGGTGAGCTTGCGCTCGGGTGGTCGCGCGGGCAGGGTGCCGCGCGCCATGCGTCCGGTCCTGCTCATCGTCGTCCTCCTCGGGCTCACGGCCTGCGGCATCAAGGGGCCTCCCCGCCCGCCGCTCGATGAACCTGCGTCGTCCCTCATCGACGCGCCCGACGCCGGCTGTTGCGGAGGGAAGCGGTGAACCACTTCCACGAGCAGCGCGGCGCCCTGTGGGCCGAAGGCGTGGCCCTCTGCCGCATCGCCGACGAGGTGGGTACTCCGACCTACGTCTATTCGCGGGCGACGCTCGAGCGGCACTTAGGCGTGGTGCGCGAGGCCTTCGCCTCGGTGCCCACCGTCATCTGCTACTCGGTGAAGGCCAACTCCACGCTCGCCGTGCTCTCGCTCTTCGCGAAGGGCGGCGCGGGCTTCGACATCGTCTCCGGGGGCGAGCTGGCGCGGGTGCTGAAGGCCGGCGGCGACGCGAAGAAGGTCGTGTTCTCGGGCGTGGGCAAGCGGGAAGACGAGATGGTCGCGGCCCTGCGCGCGGGCATCTTGATGTTCAACGTGGAGAGTGCCGAGGAGCTCGCGCTGCTCGATCGTGTGGGCCGCGGCCTGGGCGTTCGCGCGCCGTTCTCGCTGCGGGTCAACCCCGACGTCGACGCGAAGACGCACCGCTACATCGCCACCGGGCTCAAGACCTCGAAGTTCGGCGTGCCCTTCGAGGAGGCCGTCGCCCTGTACCGTGCGTCGCGCCGCATGAAGGGGCTCACCGCCGTCGGCGTCGACTGTCACATCGGCAGCCAGCTCACCGACGCGCGCCCGGTCAAAGAGGCCATCACCCGCGTCGGTGGGCTCTATGCCGAGCTCAAGGCCCAGGGCTTCCCCCTCACGCACCTCGACGTGGGCGGCGGCCTCGGCGTGACCTACTCGAGCGAGAAGCCTCCCGGCGTCGCCGCCTACGCGCGCGCGGTGCTCTCGGCCACCAAGACGCTGGGCGCGACGCTGGTGCTCGAGCCGGGCCGGGTGCTGGTGGCCAACGCCGGCGTGCTGCTGACCCGCGTGCTCTTCCGCAAGCAGACCCCGGCCAAGCGCTTCGTCATCGTGGATGCGGGCATGAACGACCTGCTGCGGCCCGCGCTCTACGAGGCGCACCACGACATCGTGGCGGTCAAGCCACGGCGCGGCGCGAAGGCCACGGTGGAGATCGTCGGCCCCGTCTGCGAATCGAGCGACGTGCTCGGCCATGCCCGCTCGCTGGCACCGCTGCAGGGCGGCGACCTGCTCGCCGTCAAGACCGCCGGCGCCTACGGCATGTCCATGGCAAGCACCTACAACTCGCGCCAGCGACCCGCGGAAGTGCTGGTCGACGGCGATGACTACCGCGTCGTGCGCAAGCGCGAGGCACTCGAAGATCTCTGGAGAGGAGAGACCCCATGACGTTGCAAGGCTCGATGACTGCGCTCGCCACCCCCTTCAAGGACGGCAAGCTCGACGAGGGCGCCTACGAGGCGCTCGTGGAGTACCAGGTCACCAACGGCACCTCGGTGCTCGTGCCCATGGGCACCACCGGGGAAGCGGTCACCATGACCGCGCCCGAGCGCCGCCGCGCCATCGAGGTGTGCATCAAGGCCAACCGGGGCCGCGCGAAGGTCTTCGCCGGGGCGGGCAGCAACTCCACCGCCGAGACCATCGAGGGCGTGAAGACCGCGCGCGAGCTCGGCGCCGACGGCACGTTGATCGTCACCCCCTATTACAACAAGCCCACCCAGGCCGGCCTCGTGGAGCACTACCGGCTCGTCGCCCAGGCGCACCCCGGCTACCCGATCATCGCCTACAACGTGCCGGGCCGAACCGGCGTCGACCTGCTCCCCGAGACGGTGAAGCGGCTGCTCGACGTGAAGGAGGTCGTCGCGCTGAAGGAAGCGACCGGCAACATCCTGCGCACCCTGGACGTCTTCGAGCAGGTCGGCGATCGCATCACGCTGCTCTCGGGTGACGACTTCGTGGTCGCGCCGTTCATCTTCTCGGGCGGCCGGGGCGTCATCTCCGTCTCGTCGAACGTCGCGCCGCGCCTCATGGCCGACCTCTGCGCCGCCGCGCTCCAGGGCGACATCGAGGGCGCACGTCGCCTGCAGCTGTCGATGCAGCCGCTCCACCGGTTGCTGTTCATCGAGTCGAACCCCATCCCCGTGAAGATGGCGCTGCACCAGATGGGCCTCTTCGGCACCGAGATCCGCCCCCCGCTGACGCCCATGACCGAGGGCAACGCGGCCAGGCTCCAGGAGGAGCTGGGCAAGCTGGGGCTCCTCTCGCGGAAGGCGTCATGACGCCGATTCGCACGGTGATCACCGGCGTGTCCGGCCGCATGGGCGCGATGCTGACACGGCTCATTCGTGACAACCCGGAGTTCGTGCTCCACGGAGGCACCGACAAGCCGGGCAGCGCCGCCATCGGCCTCGACCTGGGCCTCGCCGCGCACCTCGCGCCGCTGGAGCTGTCGACCGTCGACTCGCTGGACCAGGTGCTGGGCCGCGCCCACGTGGTCATCGACTTCACGACCCCCGAGGCCTCGGTGCACCACGCGCGGCAGTGCGCGGAGGCCGGCGTGCCGCTCGTCGTCGGGAGCACCGGCTTCTCTCCCGAGGCGAAGGCCGCCATGGCCGAGGCCGGGAAGCGCATCCCCCTGGTGATGGCGCCCAACATGTCGGTCGGCGTGAACCTGGTCATCGAGCTCGCGGCGACGCTGGCGCGGCGCCTGGGCGAGGACTTCGACGTGGAGATCGTCGAGACCCACCACCGCATGAAGAAGGACGCGCCCTCGGGCACGGCCATGCGCCTGGCCGAGGAGCTGGCGAAGTCCCTGGGCCGCGAGCGCGACGACATCTGCACCTCGCGCGTGGGGCAGGTAGGCGAGCGCCCCCGCAAGGAGATCGGCGTGCAGTCCGTGCGCGGCGGTGACGTGGTCGGCGAGCACACCGTGTTCTTCTTCGGTGACGGTGAGCGCGTGGAGCTCACCCACCGCGCCACCAGCCGCGAGCAGTTCGGCCGCGGGGCCCTGCGCGCCGCGAAGTGGCTCGTGGGCAAGCCCGCGGGCCTCTACGACATGACCGACGTCCTGGGGGTGAAGTGATGGCTGTCTTCGCGCGCCTCGAGGTCGATGGTCGGGCCGTCTACGCCCGGGAAGAGCAGGGCACCTTCGTCGTGCTCTCCGGCGCTCCGTGGGACCTGGCCAGCTTTCCCACCGGCCAGGTGGTGCCGCGCGCCGAGGCGAGGTGGCTGCCGGTGAGCGACGCCTCGAAGGTGGTGGCCATTGGCCAGAACTACCGCAAGCACGCCGAGGAGATGGGCAAGTCGGTGCCCGTCGAGCCGTTGATCTTCACCAAGCCCATGACCGCGCTCAACGCGCACGAGGCGAAGATCATCCTGCCCCCCGCGAGCCAGGAGGTGCACTACGAGGCCGAGCTGGCCCTGGTCATCGGTCGCAAGCTGACGCGCGCCACCGTCGAAGAGGCCCGGGCCGCGATCTTCGCGCTCACCTGCTTCAACGACGTCACCGCCCGCGACATCCAGAAGCGCGAGGTGCAGCACACCCGCGCCAAGGGCTACGACACCTTCGCCTGCTGCGGCCCGGTGATGGTCACGGGGCTCTCGCCCGACGACCTGCGCGTGCAGTGCCGCGTGAACGGGGTGGTCAAGCAAGATGGGCGCACCTCGGACATGGTGCACCAGGCGGCGCAGTTGGTGTCCTTCATCTCGCACGTGATGACGCTCCTTCCCGGAGACCTGGTGAGCACCGGCACCCCGTCGGGCGTCGGCCCGCTGCACGCGGGTGACGTGGTGGAGGTGGAGCTCGAAGGCATCGGCGTGCTCCGCAACCCGGTCGCGCACGCGTGACCGTGCGCTGCTACGTCGCGCTCGGCACCAACCTCGGCCATCGCCTCGAGAACCTGCTCGAGGCCCGCCGTCGGCTCGCGCTGCTGGGGGCCCACCGCGCGGGTCCCGTGCTCGAGACCCCCGCGCTCCTGCCCGCGGAGGACCCCACGCCGCAGCCGCCGTACCTGAACTCCGTCGACGCGCTCGACACGGTGCTCACGCCGCTCGGGCTGTTCCGCGCCCTCAAGTTCATCGAACGCGACATGGGCCGGGTGCTCACCACCCGCTGGGCGCCGCGGCTCATCGATCTCGATCTCCTGCTCCACGGCGAGGCCGTCCTCGACAGCGACCTGCTCACCGTGCCGCACCCGCGCCTGCATGAGCGCCGCTTCGTGCTCGAGCCGCTGGTGACCCTCGCGCCCGAGGCGTGGCACCCCGGGCTGCGACGGACCGCGCGGCAGCTGTGGCGGGCCCTCCCGGTCAGTCCCGCGCCCCGGGGCCGTCCGCAGTCGACATGAAGTGGTGCAGTGCGCCGGTGTCCCTCACGGGGCTGGAGGCTGGCGTCGCGGGTGTGTGCCCGGCCTCCGAAGCAGATCGACCCCGCTGGTTCCTCGCCACCCACGACGGCGTGTTGCGGGGCGTCGATCTCGACGACGGCGCCACGTTCTTCGAGACCCGGTTGCCCTTCGCGTTGCCGGTCGGCGAGTCGGCGACGCTGGTGGCTTCGGCCGATGGCCGGTACCTCGCGGTGGTGCAGACCCGCGGCCTCGAGGGCGCGCTGTACGACGTGGCCCAGGGGACGCTGCTGCGCGCCCTGGTCCGGGCCGACTACCACGCCGACGCCTCGGGCTGGGCGCTGGCCCTGGTGAAGAGCGGCGAGCGCGACGTGCTGATCACCGCCACCGCCTGGAACCGCCTCGAGGCCTTCGCGCTGCCCTCGCTCGAGCGCCTCGCGCCCGCGGGCGACGACACCGACCTCGACTACTTCTTCGGTCACGCCACCCCGTCCCCCAGCGGCCGGCAGCTCGCCAGCTTCGGCTGGCACTGGCAGCCGGTCGGGGCGCTGCGGGTGATGGACGTGGAGGCCTGGCTCACGTCGCGCGCCGATGCCCCGCCCGAACTCCACGACTCGCTCTTCGCCGAGTGGTGGGACGACGACGTGTGCTGGCTCGACGAGGGCCGCATTGCCCTGCGCGGGCAGCAACCGGAGGACGCCGAGGATTCGTTCCTCGCCCACTCCGAGGGCGTGCTCATCGTCGACCTCGCCACCCGGAAGATCGAGCGCGCCTTCCCCGGGCTCTCGCCGCGCCAGCTGGCCACCGATGGAAACCACCTGCTGATGCTCGGCCAGACCACCCGCGTGTTCTCGCTGGCCACCGGCGCGGAGCTGGCCTCGCTCGACCAGCCCACCCACGCCTGGCACCCCGGGGCCCGCGTCGCCTTGACCCTGCCGGCGCTCGGCGGCGCTCCCGGGCCCTGCGCGCTCCACTGGCTCACGGGCACGCTGGGGCACCGCGCGGCCCTGCCCGAGGCCCCCACGGCCCCCCGGTTGCTGGTGCTGGCCGACGCCCTCGAGGAGGCGGGAGGCCCCCCCGAGGCTGTCGCCCATTGTCGGACTGCCCGGTCTCACGGCCGGCGCTGCTGGGTCATCGAGGGCCTGCGCTGACAGCCGAAGTTCCCGGTGCTACGTGACGCGCCGTGAACGCCCTCGTCCTTCTCTTGCTGGCCCAGGCCGCCCCCGCGCAGCCTTCGAAGACCCCGCCCACCGTCAACGAGCTGGTGCAGAAGCTCGACACCACCGCGGGCCTCAAGGAGAAGGACAAGCCCTTCGAGATCGCCGCCTCGCTGGGGCGCCTGTACTTCGGCCAGGGCCGCTACGCCGACGCCCAGCTCTTCTTCAAGCAGGCCGTCGCCGGCGCCGAAGACGCGCGCACCCTCTTCCTCGCGCAGCGCAAGCTGTTGGGCAGCAAGGCGCTCCCCACGCCGGCCTCGGTGGGCTGTGAGCCGACCGCCGCCAGCACCCTGGCCTCGCTCGCCGAAAAGGCCCGTGGGCTCGCCACCGCGAAGAACGCGGCCGGCGCCGTCTCGTGCCTGAGCGCGGCCCTCGCGCCGCTGATGGAGGTCGAGGTCCTGCTGGGCAACAGCCAGTTCCTCCTCTCCGACGCCGCCGGGGCGGTGCTGACCTACTCGCGGGCCCTCGAGACCTCCGAGGTGAACGTCGATGCGCGCTATGGCCGCGCCGCCGTGACCCTCGACACCCTGGGTGACGACCTCGCCGCCCTGCGCCGCGCCAAGGCCGACTTCGAGCGCTTCCTCACCGACGCGCCCACCTCGCCCCGGGCCCCCAACGCCAAGCGCCTGCTCGCGCGCACCACCGCGGCCCTCGAGGCCGGCGGCCTCTCGAAGCTGACCGTCACCGCCCAGCAGGTCGCCGCCGCCGCGCCGCCGCCGCCCGCGCCCGTCGCGCGCCCCGCGGGCATGCCCCCGGTGCTGACCAAGGAGACCATGGAGGCCTTCCAGAACGCGCCCCGCACCCCGGAGATGGAAGCCAACTTCGCCAAGCTGGTGTCCGACGCCGAGGAGCACCTGGCCCGCGGCCGCTTCCAGGACGCGCTGACCGCCTACAGGCAGGTGATGCCCTTCCAGCCGGACAACGCGCGGCTCCGCGCCGGAATGGCGTGGACGATGATCCGCCTCAACCGCCAGCCCATGGCCGACAACGTGTGGCGCGTCGCCTCTGAGAACCCCGCCGCGATCTCGGAGTTGGGTGACGTCCTCAAGGCCAAGGGCGACCCCGAGGGCGCCAAGGCCGTCTGGCAGCGCCTCAAGGAGACCGTGCCCTCGTTCGCGCCGAAGCTCGAAGGCAAGCTGTGAAGCTGCGCCTGGGCCTCCTGGCCGCGGGCCTCGCGGTCCTCAGCGCCTGCCAGCCGCAGGTCGTCAAGAGCACCAAGCGCGGGGTGCTCCACCTCTCGGTCGATGGCGACGCCCAGGCGCCGGCCCTCGATCTCGCCTTCGACGTCGGCACGGTGACCGTCGGCACTCAGCGCCCCATCGTGGTGCGGGCCACCAACGTGGGCATCGACGCCATGAACGTGGTGGGCGCTTCCCTGGGTTCCGCTGGCAACGGCTCGTGGTTCATCCGCGACGCCTCGGCCGAGCTGGCCCCTGGTTCGTCCGTGACCGCGACCGTCACCTTTGCCCCGGCCGGGGTAGGGGCCCAGGCGACCCAGGTGACCTTTTCCCACGACGCCGACGCTGCACTTCCGAGCCTTCGCCTGAGCGGGACCGGCGGCTGATCGGTCTGGCCGGCTGATCGGCAGAAGGCGCAGCACTTGCAAATCGGTGCCGCATGGCACGGGTGCGAGTCGTAAGTGTGACGAGTGGGAAGGGTGGTGTGGGGAAGTCTCACCTCGCCGCCAATCTCTCGACGCTCTTTGCGCGCGAGGGACAACGCGTGCTGGTCATCGACGCCGACGGGGGCCTGTCGAACGTCGACGTGTTGCTGGGCGTAAGGCCCCTCCTGAACCTGGGCGATCTCCTCGACGGGGCGCCCCTCGAGGAGGTGCTCTGCCAGGTGGGGCCCCGGCTGTCGTTGCTCGCCGGTGGCCAGGGCGAGCGGCGCCTGGCCCAGCTGGATGACGCCACGCGCCTGGCGCTGACCTCGGCCTGGGAGCAGCTGCTGCCTCGCTTCGACGCGGTGGTGGTCGACGTGGGCTCGGGCGTGGGCGACGACGTGCTGTTCTTCGCCTCGGCGGGCGAGGTCTCGCTGCTGGTGGTCACCGACGAGCCGACCTCCATCGCCGACGCGGTGGTGTTGATCAAGGCGCTGGGGGCCAAGGCCTCGGTGCGCGAGGTCGACGTGGTGGTCAACTGCGTGCGCACCTCCCGCACGGCCCAGGCCATCTTCGCCAAGCTCCAGCAGTCGGCCTCGTTCTGCGGCGTGCGGCTGCGCCTGGTGGCCAACATCCCCGACGATCAGAACATCCGCCGGGCCGCCATGGCCGGGCGCCCGCTCGTCGAGCTCGCGCCGACCAGCCCGGCCAGCCGCGCCTACGAGCGCCTGGCGCAGACCCTCCTCGCCTCGCCGCCGCGCGCCCCGACGGGCGGGCTGTGGTTCAACGAGGCCCTGCTTTCGTCCGGGAGCTGAACCCCATGTCCGTCGCCACTGACATCGTCGAACGCATCGACACCATTCCCACCGTGCCCACGGCCGTGTCCCAGGTCTTCGGCCTGATCAACGATCCGAAGACCACCATGGCCGACTTCGAGCGGGTGGTGCGCCCCGACGTGGGGCTCACGGCGAACCTGCTGCGCTCCGCGAACTCCGCCTACTACCGGGGCTCGCGGGAGATCACCTCGGTGCGCGAGGCCATCACCCGCATGGGCATGCGCCGCGTCTTCGAGGTGGCGGCCACCGCGGCGTTCGCCAAGGCCATCCCCGCGCGACTCAGCGGCTACGGCACCACCTCCGAAGACTACTGGGCCCATTCCATTGCCGTGGCCGTGCTCGCCGATCGCGTGGGTCGCGAAGCGGGCTTCACCTACCCCGACCTGGCCTTCACCGCGGGGCTGCTCCACGACCTGGGGAAGGTCGTCGTCGCCGGGTGGCTCGACTCGAACGACGCGCTCGCGGTGCGCCCCGGGGGCCTCGCCACCGTGGAGCTGGAACTCGAGCTGCTGGGCACCAGCCACGCCGAGCTCGGGGAAGCGTTGTGCAGCAAGTGGAACCTGCCCCGGGACATCGGCGGGGCCTCCCGCTGGCACCACGCGCCCGGCGACGCGCCGACGGCCACCTTGCGCTACCTCTCGACGGTGGTGCACGTCGCCGACATCGCGGCCCACGTCGCGGGCTTCGGTGAGGGCCTCGACTCGGTGGAGTTCGACCTCGAGTCGCTCGAGCGCCTGAGCCTGAGCGAGGAGCGCGTCGGCGCCCTGGTGGAGAGCGCGAAGCCGGAGATCGACCGCATGCGCGAGCTGCTGGCCGCGGTCGGCGGTCGCGCGCGCGCGGCCTGAGGTTGCAGGGGTCGCTGGATCGACGGGGGGCCTCGCGGCTCCCCGGGTCCGGCCTCAGCCCATGAGCATGCGCACGCGCTCGGCCAGGCCACCCGAGAGTCGCGAGAGCACGTTGTCGTCGATGCCCAGCAGCGACCGGCCGATCATCACCATGGCGTCCATGTCGGAGGCGTCGAACTTGCCGACGTAGAGGCCCTCGCGCTTGGTGAGCGCGTTGGCGAAGCGCACGCAGTTGGGCACCGAGAGGCGATCGCTGCCGTTGTATTCGTTGCAGTCCTGGATGGCGCTGGTGATCGACTCGGGGAAGCCCCACTTGGTGGACAGCGCCACGCCGATGGGGCGGTGCACGCGGTTGACCACCTCGATCCACACCTCGGGGTCGATCCACACGTTGGTGCGGGTGCCGACCACCGACTTCTCCGCCTCCAGCAGCAGCCACGCCACCACCGGCTTGCCGATGTCGTGCAGCAGCCCTCCGAGGTAGGCGGCCTCGGTCTCGGCCACGCCGCACAGGGCCGCGACGTCGCGCGAGAGCATGGCCACGCCCAGGGCGTGTTCCCACAGCCCCCGGGTGGCGTCGACGATGCGTTGATCTCGCGACTCGAAGAGCCGGTGCGCGCTCGCCTCGACCAGGGCCGCGCGCAGGCGCTCGGCGCCCAGGCGGGTCATGGCTTGCGGCAGGCTGCGCGCCTTCTCTGAATTGCCTTGAACCAGGTTGGCGGCTCGCAGCACGCGCGCGGCCACGGTGGCATCACGTTCGATGAGCGACGCGGTGTCCTTGGGCGATGGGTTGGGCTCTCGCAGCAGCGCCATCGCCTTCATCACCACCGCTGGCGGCGGTGGGAGGTTCAGCTGGTTGTCGGCGATCCGCTTCTCCAGGATGGTCTGCGCCTCCTGGGCAAGGCGGTCGGCGACGGGGGTCGACATGGCTCAGTCCTTGTCGGGCAGTCAGGCGGCCCGGCGCGCCTCGTGCACCGAGGGGCAAATGACGAGCTTGGCGGTCTCGTCGAACTTCTTGAGCAGCACCGAGACCTCGGCGCCGGCCACCAACTTCACTTCGATGCCGCGCTTGCTGGCTTCCTTCTTGATGTCGAGGACCAGGCGGGGCGTGCGGTCGGACTTGATGGGCGAGTTCGTCAGGTCGACGATCACCTCGTCGAAGCAGGCCGCGGCGAGCTTCTCGATGTTCTCCTCGAGCAACTTGGTGACGCGCGCGAAGTACTTCTCGATGCGGTCTTCCTTGCCGGTGAACGAGCCGATCTTCACCAGGTTCTCCTCGGCCACCACCAGCTCCTGGTCGTTGAAGTAGCGGATCAGGAAGTCGTCGATGCTGTCCTTGTCGAAGGGCTTGAAGATCACGTCGTCGAAGCCCAGCGCCTGCTGCTCTTTCTGCACGTCGTTGGGCGTGCGCAGCGCCAGCGCGAGGAAGGCCGCGTGCTGCTGCAGCGTGCGCAGTTGGTTCATCAGCGCCGCCGAGTTCACGTCGGGAATGTCGGTGTCGAGGAATACCACGCGGAAGACCTTCTCGCGGCACATGGACAGCGCGGCCGCGGCGCTCATCGCGCTGCCCACGGTCACGTGGGCCGGGACCAGGGTCTTGAGCTTCTTGTGCACGTTCTCCATGTCGTCGATGACGAGAATGTCGATGAACTGCTTGCCCGTGGGGTCCACGCGGCCCAGCGACGCCGCCGTGTTCGACGAGGCCGTCACCCCGCCACCGCCCGACGAGACGGGGCTGCCCACCGGCCCGGACAGCTTGAGCACCTTGAGCACCTTGGCCTTGAGCTCCTCGGGCTTGAAGGGCTTCAAGATGTAGTCCTCGATGCCGGCCTTCATCACGTCCACCATGATGCTCTTCTTCGATTCGCTGGTGAGCATCAGCACCGGCGTCTTGTTGCCCGCCTCGCGCATCTTGGCCAGCATGCCCGGCCCGTCGAGGTTGGGCATGGTGACGTCGAGCACCACCAGGTCGTAGGTGAGCTCCTCGAGCTTCGCCAGGCCCTGGATGCCGTCCTCCGCCTCGTCCACCTCGAAGCCAAGCTCCGCCACCTGCTTCGAGACGATCATGCGGATCGCCTTGCTGTCATCCACCGTCAGAATTCGCGACATGACTGGTTCCTCTCTTCAATGAAAACGGGTGGGCGGTCAGCTCGTGTGCATTGCAATCTGCACTTCGAGGTGAATGTCTGCGCTCTCGGCTCGCAGCACGATCAGTTGTTGGCCGCCGACGGTGCCTGACCATGGGTCGGTCCCCTTGACGATGCGCGGCAGGCCCAGCGCCGAGTCGAGCGACATCGCGCGCTTGACCTGCCCCGCGGTGATGTTCGCCAGCTCGCGCAGCGTGTCTTCCATCATCGAGATGTCGACGTCCTGCGGGGTGACCATGAACAGCCGCGCCCCCAGCGCCTGGCAACTGGCTTGATCTCCGGTGACCACCACCGAGACGGGCACCGGCCCCGAGATGGGGAGCACCGCCCGGCGAAAGGGCACCGTCTGTTCCGCCATCGGGACGAGCGCGAACTTCACGTTCATCATGGTGGTGGTCACGCTGTTGACCATTGAAGCCAACGAATCAGGTGACGGGAATTCGCTCACGACGACGCCTCCGCAGACGCAGCCCCAATACCCCCACGGCACCAGAGGCTGCTTCCGTCCGTCGGGGTCTTGAGCAACCGCCATGCCTCCGGATCAGGGGCGGAGGATCGCCACATCCTGCGGGGTTCGCTCATGGGGTAGCGGGTCGGGCAGACCCGGGTGAGGTCTGGCCACACTCGCGCAGGTCCGGCCGGACGTCAGATGTCTGTCGCCCCGACCCGGTCAGCCGAGCCGGGCGGCCAGCACGTCCTGGACGTCGAGCAGCCCCACGGCGCGCCCTTCGGCGTCGACCACCGGCAGCTGATCAATCTGCAGCTCGCGCATCAACGCCGCTGCCGCGAGCACCAGTTCTTCGGGGCCGATGCACCGCGGGCGCTTGAACATCACCTCGGAGATCCGCCGCGTCAGGTCCAGTTCGTGCTTCTCGGCCAGGCGCCGCAGGTCACCGTCGGTGAAGATGCCCACCAGCCGGCCCTTGCCGTCGATGACGTTGGCCGCGCCGGGACGCCCCCGGGTGCGTGTCATCACCACCACCACCTCTTCCAGCGTGGCCGTGTGGCCAATGAGCGGGTTGGCCTCGCCGGTGCGCATCACCTCGCGCACCTTCATCACGCTGCGGCCGAGCTTTCCGCCCGGGTGGTACAGGGCGTACTCCGCCTCGTTGAACTCCCGGCGCCAGGCGAGGGTCATGGCCAGCGCGTCGCACACCGCGTGCAGGGCCGCCGACGACGCCGTGGGCACCAGCCCCATCGGGCAGGCCTCGTCGATGGGCCCCAGGTCGACCACCACGTCGGCGCCCTGGGCCAGCGGCGAGTCGACGTCGCCGGTGATGGCGATGATCGTCACCCCGAGGCGCTTGAGCGGCACCAGCAACCGCACCACCTCTTCGGTGGCGCCGGAGTTCGAGAGCGCCACCACCACGTCTCCCTTCGCCACGCGGCCCAGGTCTCCGTGCGCCGCCTCGGCGGGGTGCAGGTAGAGCGAGGGCACGCCGGTGGAGGCCAGGGTGGCCGAGAGCTTCTGGGCGATGAAGCCCGGCTTGCCGATGCCGGTGCACACCACGCGGCCCTTGGTCTGTTGCAGCGCCTCGAGGGCCGTGAAGAAGTCGTCGCCCAGGCGGGTGCACAACGAGTCGATGGCGCGGGCCTCCTGCGTGAGCACCTGCCGCGCGTAGGCGAGGGCGCCCTGCCTGGTCTGCTTGCGGGCGTCGGGCTTCGTGCGGGGGCGCGCCATGCGGCGGCGCTTAGCCCGGGCGGCCCACGGAGGGCATGAAAAAGCCTCCGCGCCACGGGGACGCGGAGGCTTGGGGGACGCGGGGCGCGTCAGCTCACTGGAAGATGCCGCTCACGTTCGCCGGCACCGTGGCCCCGCGCACGGTGGTGCGCACGGTGATGGTGTCCATTTCGGCGGGGTTGGCGTCCGTGATGGAGGCGCCGACGAGCGTCAGGAGGCCGACCGGCCCCCGGGCCCAGGTGCCGAACGCGGTGCGGAACACGCAGGTGGGCAGGCCGGGCGTGCAGTCCGCGGCGCCGGTGGGGTTGGTGAGCCGGCGCGGTTCCATCACGAACCCGTAGCTGTCGAGATCGAGCCGCGTGGCGATGGTGACGCTGCCGCGGTTGGAGGTGCGGGTGATGGCCAGGGTGCTGCCCTGCTCGACCACGTTCCAGTTCTTGTCGGGCATGTACACGTCGATCGGCACCGACGTTCCCTTGGCGACGTTGAACGTGGTGGGGTTGAAGAAGGCGATCGAGGGCTCCGAGTAGTCCGTGTACAGCAGGTAGGTCTTGGTCCAGATCTTGGTGCTCGCCTCCCAGGTGCCGTTCGGGGGCGTCCACGCGCCGTTGCCGTCGACGTCGATGTAGTTCTCGCCGTTCTGGCGCACGTCGTCGTCGTTGGAGTCCACGAAGGGCTCGCCCTGGTCGATGAACTGTTCACCCGTGTCGCGCACGCCGTTGGCGTTCGAGTCGTCGAACCATTCTTCACCGTCGGTGTAGGCGATGAGCGTGACCAGGCCGTCGCGCGGGTTGCGCGTCAGCAGGCCGTCGGCGCGGCTGGGCTCGAGCTGCCGGGCGAACGGGAACTGGGTCGGGTTGGCCGTCAGGAAGTCGACGTCGACGGCGGGGAAGGTGCCGCTGGTGTCGAAGGCCACCATGCCGCGGCCTTCGTTGATCCCGTTGGGTGGCACGTAGGCTTGCGTGACCGCGCTGTTGGGAATGTTGCCGGCCTCCGCGAGGAACTGCACCGAGGTGCCGGTGCCCACCGGGTTGCTGTTGCGGTCGACGAGGATGACCGTGCAGGGCACGGGGATCACCAGCGGGGGGGTCGTCGAGCGGTAGACCGGCAGGTTGACCTTCGAGCACTGGAACTGGAAGCCCTTGCTCGAGGGCGTCGCGCCGCGCACGCCGATGGTGGGGCTGCTCGCCGAGACCCCGTTGATCACCGTGGCGGTGACCGAGAACGAGCCGATGCTGTTACCCGAGGTCACCACCGCGTCGACGTTGCCGTTGACGTCGGTGATGCCGTTGGCCGTCACCAGCGTGCCCGCGGGGGCGTTGTTGAGCACGAAGGTCACGCGCACGCCGATCACCGGCTGCGGCGTGGTCCGCGCGTCGCGCACCGTGAAGCGGAGGGTCGCCTGGGTGTTGAAGCCCGAGTTGCGGATGCCCATCACCGTGCAGTTGAGCGTCGGGCCGCAGTTGGTCGAGGTGTAGTTGATGGTGCCGATGCGCAGGATGTCGACGTTGGTGGTCGCCGTGCGCGCCGACTGGGGGTCGGTCACGGTGAGCGTCGCCACGCCGTCGATGCCCGCCTCGTGCAGCTCGAGGCCGAGCGCGCCGTTCGCCCCGGTGATGCCCGCGCCCGAGAACACGCCGCCGTCCGAGAGGCTGAGGGTGCCGAGCGTGGTGCTGACCTGGAGGTTGCGACCGACCGCCGGCGCGCCGTTGGCGACCAGGCGGGCCGCGACCGGCGTGCTGTCGCCGACGCCGATGTACACGCGCGGCTTGTCGGCCGTGATGAACACGCCCGCGTCAGGCGGGGCGAGGGTGATGGCCACGGAGCTCGAGCGGCCGAAGGTGGGGTCGGTCGCCGTCACCGTCGCCAGCGCGCTCGAGCCGGTGTCGGCGAGGATCGCGTGGATGCGGCCGTCCAGGTCGGTCCGCGACGGCGAGACGAAGGCTCCGCCGTCGGTCTCCATCAGCTTGCCGGCCGTGGTCTCGAGCTGGAGCAGGCGACCGGGGACCACCCGGTTGTCGAGCGTCTGCGACACGGTGAGCTGCGCGAGCTCGTTGAACCCCACCGTCAACAGCGTGCGGTCGGTGGTCAGCACCACGCTCGCGTCGGGGGCGTAGATGGTGACGCTGGCGTTGCCCGAGCGGCCCGTGGCGCCCGCCGCCGTGATGTTCGCCACGCCCGTCACTCCGTTCTCGGTCAACACCGCGCGCACCTGGCCGGCGCTGTCCGTGGTCGCCGGGGAAACGAAGGGGCCGCCGTCGGTGAAGAGCAGGGTGCCGATGGAGGCGCTCATGGTCACCGGGCTCGAGGCGGCCGGGACGCCGTCGATGGCGTAGGTGGCCACGAGGTCGACCGTGTTGCCCAGGCCGAGGCCGATCTGTGAGCGCGAGGCCGTCAGCGAGACCCCGGCGTCCGGCAAGACGATCACCGGCGGGGTGATGGTCACCGAGGTGGTCGCGGTGTTGAGCTTCCCGCTGACCACCCACTCGGCGGTGAGCTTCACCGTGCCCGCGCAGTTGACGTCGGTGGCGCGATCGCAGCCGAACTCCGCGGTGCCTTCGCCGCCGACGAGGGTGACCTCTTCGCCGTCCTTCATCGATCCGGCCGTCGAGGTGACGCGCACGCTGCCGGTGCCCGGCTTGCTCTTGTCGTCGGTGGCGAGGATCTTGAGCGTCGACTTCTGGCGGTTGCCGTCGAGCGTGCGGGGACTCGCGGTCATGCTGAACTCGGGCTCGACGGTCATGGGACCGCACGCGGCGAGAACGGTCATCGTTGAGACGAACCACAGGGGCTTCACGGAGCGGAGCATTGGTGCCTCTTCAAGGGGGGCCAGAAGCCTGCGAGTATTCGCCCGCTCCCGGGCGGGGTCAACCTTCCTTCAGGCGACGCTTCGCGCATCAGGAAGGCCACGCACCACGGGGTCATGGTAGGCCCCCGGCCCATGCACTTCGGTCTCTCTGACGACGAAAAGGCCCTGCAGGAAACCGCTCGCAAGTTCGCCCGCGAGGTGATGCGCCCGAAGTCGGCGCACTACGACGAGAAGAGCGAGTTTCCGAAGGAGATCATCCAGCAGGCCAGCGAGATGGGCCTGATGAACCTCACCATCCCCACCGAGTTCGGCGGGTACGAGCTGCCGCACGTGGCCCAGGCGATCATCGCCGAGGAGCTCTCGTGGGGCTGCGCGGGCATGGCCACCTCGATGATCGCCAACGATCTCGCGCTGCTGCCCATCGTGCTCGGGGGCTCGAAGGAGCAGAAAGAGAAGTTCCTGCGCCCCTTCACCACCGGCTTCAAGCTCGCCAGCTTCGCCCTCACCGAGCCGGGCGCCGGCTCCGACGTCGCCGGCATGCGCTGCACCGCGCGCCGCGAGGGCGACTTCTACGTGGTCAACGGCCAGAAGCAGTGGATCACCAACGGCGAGTACGCCGACCAGTTCTCGCTGTTCTGCACCACCGACCCCTCGAAGAAGCACAAGGGCATCATGTGCCTCGTGGTCGAGGGCCGCCCCGCGGGGCTGACCGTCGGCAAGCACGAGAACAAGATGGGCCAGCGCGCCTCGAACACCGTCACCCTGACCTTCGAAGACGTGAAGGTGCCGGTCGCCAACCGCATCGGCCAGGAGGGCGAGGGCTTCATGGTCGCCATGGCCACGCTCGACAACTCGCGCCCCCTGACCGCGATGTTCGCCATCGGCATCGCCCGCGCCGCGCTCGAGCACTCCCTCGACTACAGCAAGCAGCGCCAGCAGTTCGGCAAGCCCATCGCCGACTTCCAGGCCATCCAGTTCATGATCGCCGACATGGCCGCCGACATCGAAGCGGCCCGGCTGCTCACCTACAAGAGCGCCTGGCTGCTCGACTCGGGCCAGCGCAACACGCTCGTCTCGAGCTACGCCAAGCGCTTCGCCGCCGACATGGGCATGAAGGCCGCCACCGACGCGGTGCAGATCTTCGGCGGCTACGGCTACTCCCGCGAGTACCCCGTGGAGAAGCTCATGCGCGACGTGAAGCTCATCCAGATCTACGAGGGCACCAGCCAGGTGCAGCGCCTCGTGATCGCCCGCGAGTTGCTCAAGGGCGTGTAGCCAGCCCCCTCGCGTGTTGCGGTGCAACATCTCTTCTCGTTGCACCGCCGCGCGTTGATTCATAAATCGGTTTCACACAATGCGGCGCGTCAAATCAGCGCCGCTTCATTCGAAGGAGCCTCCCAGATGCCTCTGAAGATCCTGGTCACCGCCAAGCGCGTCGAAGACTACGAGTCGAAGATCAAGGTGAACCCGCAGGGCACCGGCATCGTCGCCGAAGGCCTCAAGTACAAGATCAACCCCTTCGATGAGATCGGCGTCGAAGAGGCGCTGCGCCTCGTCGCCAAGCACGGCGGCGAAGTGGTGGTCGTGTCCGTGGGCACCAAGGACGTGCACGAGCAGCTGCGCCACGCGCTCGCCATGGGCGCCACCCGCGCCGTGTGGGTCAACCACACAGGCCCGATGGACCAGCTGGGCGTCGCCGCGTGCCTGCAGAAGATCGTGGAGAAGGAAAAGCCCGACCTCTGCATCCTCGGCAAGCAGGCCATCGACGACGAGCAGAGCCAGGTGGGCTCGTACCTCTCGGAGTGGCTGGGCTGGTCGCAGGCCACCTTCGCGTCGAAGGAGGAGTCGCTCGAGTCCGACGCCGAGAAGTCGAAGACCCCGGCCATCAAGCTCGCGGCCGACGGCAAGAGCATCACCGTGGTGCGCGAGGTCGACGGCGGCCTGCAGACCATCGAGAGCCCGCTGCCCTGCGTGGCCACCACCGAGCTGCGCCTCAACCAGCCGCGCTACGCGTCGCTGCCCGGCATCATGAAGGCCAAGAGCAAGCCCATCGAGGAGCACACCCCCGCGGCCCTGGGCGTCGACATGACCCCCAAGCTCACGGTGACCAGGATGGCGCACCCGCCCGCGCGCAAGGCCGGCATCAAGGTGCCCGACGTGGCCGCGCTCGTCGAGAAGCTCAAGACCGAAGCCAAGGCGATCTGATCGCACCCCCTCAAGGAACCAAGAAAACACCATGGGCAACGTTCTCATCGTCGTCGAAGCCAACACCAACGGGTCGCTCCGCAAGGCCACCCTCAACGCCATCACCGCCGGTCACCAGCTCGCCAAGGCCACGGGCGGCGATGTGCACGCCATCGTCCTCGCGAAGGACGCCACCGCGCTCGCCGAGGCGGTCAAGGAGTACGGCGTGAAGGTCGTGCACGCGGCCTCGGCCCCGCAGCTCGAGCACCCCATCGCCGAGAACTGGGCGCCGGCCATCGCCGCGGCGGCCACCGCCATCGGCGCCGAGTGGGTGGGCGCAGGCGCGACGGCCATCGGCCGTGACGTGCTCCCGCGCGTCGCCGCCAAGCTCAAGGCCCCGATGGCCTCCGAGATCCTCTCGGTCGACGGCTCGGGCGCCGACGTCACCGTCACCCGCCCCATGTGGGCCGGCGCGGTCATCGCCACCGTGAAGCTCGCGGGCGCCGTGAAGTGCTTCACCGCGCGCACCACCGAGTTCGCCGCCGCCGAGAAGAGCGGGGCGGGCGAAGTGAAGGCGTTCGCGGCCCCGGCGGCCGACAAGCAGTACTCGAAGTTCGTCGACTTCAAGGAAGTGAAGAGCGCCCGCCCGGCCCTCACCGAGGCCCGCGTGGTCGTGGCCGGTGGCCGCGGCACCAAGGGTGACTTCAAGCCCATCGAAGGGCTCGCCGACGAGCTCGGCGCGGCCGTCGGTGCGTCGCGCGCGGTGTGCGATGCGGGCTGGCAGCCCAACGACCTGCAGATCGGCCAGACCGGCAAGGTCGTCGCCCCGGCGCTGTACGTGGCCGCGGGCATCTCCGGCGCCATCCAGCACGTGGCCGGCATGAAGGGCAGCAAGACCATCGTCGCCATCAACAAGGACGGTGACGCGCCCATCTTCCAGATCGCCGACTACGGGTTGGTCGCCGACCTCTTCAAGGCGATGCCCGAGCTGCAGGCCGCCATCAAGGCCACGAAGTAACCCGATGTACGGAGCGACCGTCGACCTCAACGACGCGTCGCTCCACGCGCTGGGCATCCACCGCCTCGAGATTCCAGTCCCGTTTCTCGAGGCGGGTGGGCCCGCCAACGTCTACGTCATCGAAGACGCCGACGGCCGCAACACCCTCTTCGACACCGGCATCGGCACCAGCGACGGCCTCGCCGCGCTCAGGGGCCAGGCCTCGGAGTGGGGCCTCGATCTGCGCAACCTCTCGCGCATCATCGTCAGCCACGGGCACCTCGATCACTTCGGCAACGCGCAGCTGCTGAGCGAAGAGAGCGGGGCGCCGGTCTTCGTGCACGACGCCGACGTCGACAAGGTCCTGGGCGAGGCGCGCTTCGGCACGCTCTTGCGCAAGCACCAGGGCTACTTCCTGCGCCTGGGCGTGCCCGCGGACACGCTGGCGCTGATGCAGGCCGGCGCGGATCGCAGCGGGAACACCGTGCGCTACGTCGAGCGCGCGCGGCTGCGCGCGCTGCACGACGGCGACGCGCTCCACTTTCGCCACTTCGACGCGGTGGTCAAACACCTGCCGGGGCACACCCCGGGCCTGGTGTGCCTGTGGGCCGAAGAACCGCGCTTCTTCTTCGCCGACGACCACGTGCTGGCCCGTGTCTCGCCCAACCCGGTGCTCGACTTCTGCCAGGGCGAAGGCGCCTCCAAGTTCCGCGCGCTGAGCCGCTACCTGGACGGGGCGCGCTGGGTGCGCGACCTCGAGGTGCACGCGATCCTCCCGGGCCACGGGCCGGCCTTCACGGGGCACCGCGAGCTGCTCGATGGGCTCTTCGAGTTCTATGGGCGGCGCCAGGGCAAGCTCCACGCGCGCCTCGCCGAGTCCCCCGCGAGCATCTTCGAGTTGCTGCCCACGCTGTACCTGCGCCGCGATCTCCCGAGGCTGGTGCTGATGCTCTCGGAGGTCCTGGCCAACGTGGAGGTGCTCGAGGACCAGGGCCGGGTGGCCGTGGTGGACCCGGGCGCCGAGATTGTCCGCTACGCCGCGCGCTGAAGTCGTGGGAGCCTCGGCCCCGCGATGATCCAGATGTTCCACGTCACCAAGGCGTACCCGGGCGACCCGGCCGTGCTGACGGACATCAACCTCGACATCGACAAGGCGGAGTTCGTCTTCCTCACCGGCCCGTCGGGCGCCGGCAAGTCGACGCTGCTCAAGCTGATGTTCCTCGCCGAGCGGCCGAGCAAGGGGCAGATCCTCATCGCGGGGCGGAACATCGCGCGGGTCCGCGAGTCGTCCATCCCCTACCTCCGCCGCAACATCGGCGTGGTGTTCCAGGACTTCAAGTTGCTCCCCACGCGCACCGTGGCCGAGAACGTGGGCTTCACGCTCGACGTGCTCGGCGTCTCGCGCGACGAGGTGCGCGAGCGCTCGCTGAAGATGCTGCGGCGCGTAGGTCTCGAGCACAAGGCCGACGTCTCGCCGCTCAAGCTCTCGGGTGGTGAGCAGCAGCGCGTCTCGCTGGCCCGGGCCCTGGTCAACGACCCGGCGATGCTGCTCGCCGACGAGCCCACCGGCAACCTCGACCCCGCGCTCACCGTGGAGATCATGGACCTGCTGTGCGACGTGAACGCGCGCGGCACCACGGTCATCGTCGCCACCCACGACGCCTCGCTCATCGAGCGCTACGAGAAGCGCACCCTGCGCCTCGAGCGCGGCTCGCTCGTCGCCGACACCCGCGGTGAGAAGGCCGCGAAGCTCATGGCCCACGATCAGTGACCGTCTCTGCCGCGAGACCCTGAGCGCGGGATCCGTCGAGCGATTTCGGGAACTTCGAGCTGGCGCGCGACCTGCAAACCGGCGCGGCCCATGTCCTCCATCCCTTCGAACCTGCCGCTCCCCGGCGTCGTGGCTGACGCCGAACCGCCCCTCGTCGCGCCGTCGCCGTCGCTGCCGCCCGCGCCCCAGCCCAACCAGCTCGAGCCCTTCACGCCGCGCACGCTGCCCATGGAGCCGATGAACATCGTCGCGGCCGAAGCCGGGCACCTGCCCGACGCCGATCTCGCCCGCGGCGCGCACGGCCCCGAGGTGGCCCAACTGCAGGACACCCTCGTGGCGCGCGGTCACCTCTCTGCTGAAGTCCTCGCCCATGGCCGGGGCACGTTCGGGCCCGCCACCGAGGCGGCGCTGGTGGCCTTGCAGCGCGAGCTGGGCGTGAAGGCCGACGGCGTGCTCGGCCCGAGGACGCGCTGGGCGTTCGAGGGGCCGTCGGCGTCCCCCGTCGAGGTGGCCCGGGCCGCGGTGGGGCTCTCGCGGGGCGATCGCGGGCCTGCCGTGGAGCACCTGCAGCGCGCCCTGGTGCAGGCGGGGCAGCTCACGGAGGCCGACGTGGCCTCGGGGCCCGGCCTCTTCGGCCCGCGCACCGAGGCCGCGCTTGAGCACTTCCGGAACGTCGACGGCGGCAGGGCGCGTACCGTTCACGCGGAAGTAGACGCTGGCAACTTCGAGCGGGCCCTCGCGCTCATCGAGCAGGCCTTCACCCACTCGGGAGGTGAGGTCATGGCGGGCCGGCCGGGGCTCGCCGAACCCGAGCGTGCGGCCCTCTACCTGAACCAGGCGCAGGCCCGGCTCCAGCTCGGCGACGAGGCAGAAGCGCGCATCTCGATGCAGAAGCTCAACTCCGCGGACCCGGGCTTCGTGATTCCCACCACCGAGTCACCGAAGCTGCGGCTGCTGCTCGACGAGGTGCGCCTCGCGTTCCAGCGCCAGGCGCCTCACTGAGCCGCGTGCGAGAGCGACGAGGCGCCGGTGGTGCTGACCCTCGTGACGTCGGCCGCGCCCGAGACCACCACCCGGCTGGCACCCGAGACCGAGCCCTCCACGGTGGTGCTCGCGCTGACCTCCGCCGTCGAGGCTCCCGAGACGTCGACGCTGACCACCTCGGCGGCGAGCTGCAGCGCCGAGACCTTCGAGGCCCCTGACACGCCCAGCCGCAGGTCCGCGGCGCGCCCGCCGAGCGTGACCCGGCTGCCACCCGAGGCGTTGACGCGCAGGGGGCTCGCGTCGAGGCCGGTGGCGCTCAACTCGCTCCCTCCCGTGGCCTCGAGGGCCGTGGGCTGGGCGCCGGTGATGAGCACCTCGGTGCCCTGGTCGAACGAGTTGACGATGACGCCCGGCTTGAGGCGCACGATGAGCTGGCCGTCCTTCACCACGGTCTCGAGGTTCTCCACCACCTTCTGCGGCGCGTTGAGCGTCACCTGCGGCGCGCCGGGGCTCCACTTCGCGGGGATGCCGTCGTCGACGCGCAGGCGGGTGAAGGCCTCGACGGTCCGGGTCTCGGACACCTCGGGGCCTCCGTCGAGCACGTGACACCCCAGCAGCGAGACGGCCGACACGACGAGCAGGGCTGAACGGATCATGCCGCTTCAGGTGCCGGGGACCCGCAGAACGATCATCACCCGCGCGCCCGCGCGGAATCCGGGCCAAACTGTGCGCCCTCGTGAGCACCAGAGCCCGGCTCGCCTACTTCGTCCGGACCGCCATCGGCAGCATGGTGCGCTCGCCCTTCGTCCACGTCATCGCCATCGCCGCGCTCGCGCTGTCGCTCGTGGGCTTCGGGCTGGCGCGCATCGCCGCCGCGCAACTCGACGCGTTGGTGGCCTCGCTGGGCGGCGAAGTGGAGTTCACGGTGTACCTCGGCCCCGACAGCCCGGAGGACAAGGTCGCGGAGCTCGAGAAGGCGCTCGTGGCCCGCACCTCCGGCACCCTGACGCGCATCTCGCCGGCCGTCGCCCTCGGGCGCCTCGCCGCGCAGCTCGGGGAACAGGGCAGGTCGCTGACCGAGCTGGGCGACAACCCGCTGCCGTGGAGCCTCGAGCTCAAGCTGCCCCCGAGCTCGCGTGACCCGGTGGCGCTCAAGACGCTCGCCGAGCGGACGCGTGCGCTGCCCTTCGTCACCGGCGTCGACTACGGCGAAGAGGCGCTCGAGCGGCTGAGCGTCATCGCCCGGGCGCTGCGCCTGGCCGGGCTCATCGTCTTCGCCCTCGTCTTCCTCACCACCGTCATCGTGGTGTCCGCCACGCTGCAGCTGGCGATCTTCGCGCGCCGCGAGGAGATCGAGATCCAGAAGCTCGTGGGCGGCACCGATCGCTTCGTGCGCATGCCCTTCCTCATCGAGGGCGCGCTGCAGGGCGTGATCTCCGGCGGGGTGGCCCTCGCCGGGGTGTACGGCGTCATCCGCTGGCTCGAGCGCGACGGCGGCGACCTCGTGGGCTTCCTGATGATCGACGGGCGCTTCGTCGTGGCCTGGGGTCGCCTCGCGCTCGAGCAGCTGGGCCTGGGCGTCGCCCTCGGCCTGACTGGCAGCTTCATCGCGGTGCGGAGGTTCCTGCGCGTATGACCGCGCTCCTGGTCGCGCTGCTGCTCACCGCGGGCAGCGACGTCGAAGACGAACACGCGGAGCTCGAGGCCCGGCTCGCGGCCGAGAAGACCGCCTTCGACGCCATCGGCGACGAGAAGAAGGATCTCCTCACCCTGCTCGATACCCTCGAGCGCCTCGCCCGCGACTCCACCCAGCGAGCCGCCCAGCTGGAGCGCAACGTGGCCCGCGTCACCCGGCAGGTGGCCGAGTCGCGCAAGGAGGCCTCGCTGGTGCAGGCCGAGTTGCTCGCGCAGCAGCGGCGCATCTCGCCCAAGCTGGTCACCCTCTACCGGCTGCAGAAGCAGGACTCGCTGGGCGTGCTCTTGAGCGCCGGTGACTTCGCCACGCTCATCAAGCGCCAGCGCGCGTTCCGCACCCTCGTCGAGAGCGACGTGCGGGAGCTCGACGAGCTGGCGGTCTTCTCGTCCTGGCAGCGCCGCCAATCGCGCCGCCTGGAGCGCCTCGAGGCCACCGGCCAGCGCTACCTGCGCGCGCTGCGCACCGAGCAGGCGGTGGGGCAGGCGCGGCTGGTGCGCTTCAAGGACCTCCTCGCCAGCGTGAGCGCCGAGCAGAACCGCATGAGCCGCGTCATCGCCGAGCTGGAGCAGACCGAGAAGGAGCTCGCCGGCATGGTCAGCGACATGCAGAGCACCGTGGGCACCTCGGGCTTCCGCGCGCGCAAGGGCCAGCTCCCGTTCCCCACCACGGGCACGGTGGAGGTCGGCTTCGGGAAGATCGTCAACCCGCGCTTCAACACCGTCACCGTGCAGAAGGGCCTCGACATCCGCGCCGGCGAAGGCGCCCAGGTGCACACCGTGGGCAGCGGCAACGTGGTCTTCGCCGGCTGGCTCAAGGGCTACGGCAACCTGGTGATCGTCGACCACGGCGGCAACTTCCACTCGCTCTACGCGCACCTCGCCAACACCCAGGTCGACGTGGGCAACGCGGTGGAAGAGGGCGAGACCATCGGCCAGGTGGGAGACACCGGCAGCCTCAAGGGCAGCTTCCTCTACTTCGAGATCCGCAAGGGGGGGCAGGCCGTCGACCCCCTCCCCTGGCTCAAGCCCGAGGAGTGACTCGCCGCGGCGATCCGTGTCACAAGTCGTGGGCATGGAATGGCTGTCGCTCGCGAACCGCCTCATTCGTCGTTCTCTGGTGGCCAGCGGCGTCGAGAGCCAGGTGGTGCGGCTGCGCGGGGTCGACGTGCACTACTACCGGGCCCAGGGTGGAGGCGCCGGGCCTCCGCTGCTCTTCGTGCACGGCCTGGGCAGCTCGGCCAACGCCTTCTTCCGCACCCTGAAGCCGCTCTCGAAGCGCTTCGGGTCGGTGCTCGCCCTCGACCTGCCGGGCAACGGCTTCTCCCCGGTGCCCTCGCAGGGGCCGCTGGCGCTGACCGAGTACGTCGAGCTGATCCTCGAGTTCCGGCGCACGGTCATCGGCGAGCCGGTGTTCCTGGTGGGCAATTCGCTGGGCGGGGGCATGGCCCTCAACGTGGCCTTCCGCGAGCCCGAGGCGCTCCGGGCCCTGGGCCTGGTGTCGCCCGCGGGCGCGAAGGTCAGCGACGCGCGCTTCGGCCAGCTGCTGCAGAGCTTCCACGTCAACGACGCGAAGGAGGCGAGGGTGCTGGCCAACAAGCTCTTCGCCCGGCCGCCGCTCTCGCTGATGCTCTTCGCCGACGAGCTGCGCAAGATGGTGAGCACCGACACCGTCAAGAGCCTGGTGCGCCAGGTCTCGCCGGCCGACATGGTGGACCCCGCGAACCTCGCCGCGCTGCCCATGCCCACGCTGCTCATCTGGGGCCAGAGCGAGAAGCTCCTCCCCTACGAGGGCCTCGACTTCTTCCGCGCCCACCTCCCGGCCCACGCCGAGATTCACGAGGTGAAGGGCTTTGGCCACATGCCGCAGATGGAGCACCCGCGGGCCTTCGTGGAGCGCCTCGAGACCTTCGCGGCCAGCCGCGGACTGGGGCGGGCTTGACGGTCGCGGTCGATTGAAGCGAGAAGGTGCCCCTTCGATGCGCCGCGCCGTCCTCCTCACCCTGGTGCTGTCCGTGTCGGCCTTCGCGGCCGATGGCGGTGACGAGCCGGGGGATGCGGGTGACGTGCTGGCCCAGGCCCCGCTCGACGCGGCGGCCAGCGACACCGACGACGCTGCCGAGGCGACCGACGACGCGGCCGCCGACAACGCCGAGGCGGACGTGGTCGACCCGCGCACCGCGGCCATGGCCGACGCGGGCATCCTCTACTCCTGTGACCTGAGCGACGAGGAGCTGACGCGCCTGTGGGTCGAGGCGCCCGAGCAGCTGGGCACCATCAGCGTGGGCCTCACCGAGGCCGGTCGCCTCGTCAACGGCGTGCAGCTCAGCCCGTCTCCGAAGTGGCTGCTCGTCGATCCCAGCAACGCCTGGGGCACGCAGGAGACCGTCGACTTCCTCGCCGCCGCGGCCGAGGCGGTGCACGAGCAGTTCCCCCACGCCCCTCCGCTGCGGGTCAACCACGTCGGCAAGAAGAACGGCGGCTACCTGCGCCCGCACCAGAGCCACCAGGCCGGGCGCGACGTCGACCTGGGCTTCTACTACCCGCGCGGCGAAGACCCCGGCCACCTCTCGAAGAAGCGCGAGCTGGCGATGGATCTCGAGCTCAACTGGGCGCTGGTGAAGGCGCTGCTCGTCAAGGGTGACGTGCAGTTCATCCTCGTGGACAAGCGCATCCAGGCCCGGCTCTACGACTACGCGCTCAAGCAGGGCGAAGACCAGGCGTGGCTCGATCGCCTCTTCCACGCCGGCAACGAGTCGATGATTCGCCACGCGCGCCGGCACCGCGATCACTTCCACGTGCGCTACTTCGGTGGCCGCAGCCAGGAGCTGGGGCGCCGCATCTTGCCGCTGCTGGCCCGGCAGCCCGAGCAGAACCTGGTCATCCACCGGGTGAACAAGGGCGACACGCTCGGCGGCCTGGCCACGCGCTTCAACTCGTCGGTGAAGCTGATCCAGAAGGCGAACGGCCTCAGCAGCTCCGCGCTGCGCGTCGGCCGTACCCTCAACATTCCGCTCCGCGGGCCCTGCACCAGCTGTCCCGTGCCGCCCCCGTTGGTCGTCCCGCCCCGGTGCCTGCCGCCGGAGCCGCCGCCGAAGTCCTGAACGCGTCACGCCTGCCTACACGGGCAGACATCACGCGCATGCGGAGACAGGGCATTGCCCCGTAGGATGCGGCCCATGCGGTTTCGCCCCGCGGCTCTCCTCGTCTCGACATTCGCGTCGCTGGCCTTCGCCGGGGCGCCCCCGCCCACCCCGGTCAACCGCGCCGAGGCCACGTACAAGCAGCTCGAGCTCTTCGCGCGCGTGCTCTCGTACGTGCAGAACAACTACGTGGAGCAGGTCGACGAGCAGCAGCTCATGCACGGCGCCATCAAGGGCATGCTCGACACGCTCGACCCGCACACCCAGTTCATGCCGCCCGACGTCTTCAAGGAGATGAAGATCGACACCTCGGGCGAGTTCGGCGGCCTGGGCATCGAGATCGCGCGCAAGAACGACAACCTGGTGGTGGTGGCGCCCATCGACGACACGCCGGCGCAGCGTTCGGGCATCCGCTCCGGCGACCAGATCGTGAAGATCGACGACGAGTCGACGCGCAACATGGAGCTGGCCCGGGCCATCCAGAAGATGCGCGGGCCCGCGGGCAAGAAGGTGCTGCTGACCATCATGCGCGAGGGCTTCACCGCGCCGCGCGAGTTCGCCATCGTGCGCGACCACATTCGCATCGCCTCGGTCGAGAGCGCGCTCTACGGCGGCGTGGGCCACGTGAAGGTGAAGAACTTCCAGGACCGCACCGACGCCTCGCTCTTCAAGGAGCTCGAGAAGCTCCGCGCCCAGAACGGGGGCAAGGAGCTGCGCGGCCTGGTGCTCGACCTGCGCAACAACCCCGGTGGGCTGCTCGACCAGGCCGTGGCCCTCAGCGACCGGTTCCTCATGGGCGGGCTGGCCATCGTCTCCACCCGCGGCCGCAACGCCACCCAGGTGACCGAGGAGCGCGCCAAGGACCGCGACACCGAGAAGCCGTACCCCATCGTGGTGCTGGTCAACACCGGCAGCGCCTCGGCCTCGGAGATCGTCGCCGGCGCGCTCCAGGACCACCGCCGCGCCGTGGTGATGGGCACGCCCACCTTCGGCAAGGGCAGCGTGCAGACGGTCATCGAGATGGAAGACGGCTCAGGCCTCAAGCTGACCATCGCCCGCTACTTCACCCCCTCGGGCCGCAGCATCCAGGAGAAGGGCATCCTCCCGGACTTCGTGGTGCCGGAGGTCGAGGGGGGCCAGCTCACCAAGGCCGACCAGCTGCGCGAGAAGGACCTGAAGCGCCACTTCAAGGGCGAGGGCGACGGCCCCGACTTCACCGCGTTGAAGATCTCCCTGCCCGACAACCTCAAGCCGTGGGACGTCACCGACAAGCTCCCCGACTACCAGCTGCGCATCGCGCTCTCGTACCTGAACTCCATCGCCGGGCAGGCCGAGGGGCGGAACACCGCCCGCGCACCGAAGGACCGCTGACATTGGCCGCGCGCCCGGTAAGGTGCCGCGCGTGGCCGGAAATACGAAACAGATCATCCAGTCGTTGGCCGTCAACGTCGCCATTGCCCTGTCGAAGGGGGTCGCGGCCTTCTTCACGGGCTCCGGCGCGATGCTCGCCGAAACGCTCCACTCGTCGGCCGACTGCAGCAACCAGCTGCTGCTGCTGCTGGGGGTGAAGCACTCGGCGCGGGCGCCCGACGAGTCGCACCCCCTGGGCTATGGGCGCGATCTCTACTTCTACAGCTTCATCGTGGCCCTGCTGCTCTTCTCCGGCGGCGGCGTCTTCAGCATCTACGAGGGCGTGCACAAGCTGGGGCACCCCGAGCCCGTGGACAACGTGTGGCTGGGCCTGGGCATCCTCCTCTTCTCCATGGCGCTCGAGGGCTGGGCCACCTGGGGCAACGTCAAGGAGATGAACAAGCGCCGCGGCGCGCTCTCGCTCGTCGAGTACCTCAAGCGCACCAAGGACTCGGATCTCATCATCCTCTTCGGCGAGAACTCGGCGGCGGTGCTCGGCCTGAGCGTGGCCATCGTCTCGCTGCTGCTGGCCTGGTGGACGGGCAACGGCATCTGGGACTCCATCGGCTCGATCCTCATCGGGGTGGTGTTGATCAGCGTCGCGGTGTTCCTCGCCCGCGAGGTCAAGTCGCTGCTCATCGGCGAGAGCGCCGACGGCACCATCGCCGAGGCGGTGAAGGCCACCGTGCCGCAGCACCCGAACATCGAGGCCGTGCTCCGGCTGATCACCGTGCAGCAGGGCCCCGGCGAGGTGCTGGTGGCGATGAAGGTGCGCGTGAAGGACGGGCTGACCACCCGGGAGGTCGTCGACTCCATCAACCGCTTCGAGCAGGCGGTGCACGACCGGGCCCCCGAGATCCGCTGGTGCTTCGTCGAGCCTGATCACGAGGCCTGAGGGCCGGCCGAGGGCAAGAAGTGTGGCGCCGCGCGCGTGGGTGAGCGACCATGCGCGCATGCGCTCGTCGAAGAGGCCCGCCTCCGTGGCCCTCCAGTGCTTCATCGCGGTCCTCGTCGTGGCCCTCGTGCGTCCTCCGGCCGCTTCGGCGGCGCCCCCCGAGCTCCTCGCGAGGCTCATCCTGGCCGCCACCGGCCCGCGCATCGCCGTGGTGGTCGTCTCGCTCGACGCCAAGGCCGCCGCGCAGCAGGGCGCCCTCGAAGGCGCGGCCGACGAGGCCCTCGAGCGGGCCAGCCGCTTCACCCTCGTGCCCGCCCACGACGCCTTCAGCCCCGGCGCGGCGAAGAAGCGCGACGCCCGCATCGACGAGGCGCGCGAGAAGATGAAGAGCGGCAAGCAGGCGCTCGACGACCTCGACAACGTCAAGGCCACCGAGTCCTTCACCCAGGCCCTCGAGACCCTCAAGGACGCCGACCTCTCGCGCGACTTCCCCGCGCTGCTCGACGCCTGGACCATGAAGGCCGCCGGTCACGCCACCGGCGGTGAGAACGGCCCCGCGAAGAAAGACATGGAGGCGGTGATCAGCCTCGCCGCCCGCGCCGAGTTCAGCCCCTCGTTCTTCCCCCCCGAGCTGCTCAAGTTCGCCGAGACGCAGCGCAAGCTGGCCGCCAACGCGCGCGGCGAGCTGCTGGTGCGCACCGAGCCCCCCGGGGCCCGGGTGTGGGTCGACGGCGCGTTCCGCGGCGTGAGCCCCGTGACCATCGCCGGCGTCTCGTCCACCAAGCACTTCGTGACCGCCTCCCTGGGGGGCTACGCGCTGGGCCAGAGCCTCGCCTCGCCCGGTGAAGAGGTCATCTCCCTGGCCTCGGCCGAGCTGGGGCCCGGCTGGAAGAAGGCCGTCACCGACATCAAGAAGGACCCCGAGGGCGCGACGCGCGACACCGCGGCCCAGGCCCTGGGCAAGGCCGCCCAGCTCGACCAGGTGCTGCTGGTGGTGGCCAGGAAGAGCCTCGCCGGCGAGAAGCTCGAGCTCACCGGCCTGCGCCTCGAGGTGCGCGACGGCCACAACGCCGCCTTCCGCACCGGCACCCTGTCCAGCGGCGATCCCGAGGCGCTCACCGCCTTCTTCGATGGCCTGACCGGCAAGGACGCCAAGCGGGACGGCAAGGACCCGGTGCACCACTTCAAGGGCGGCGGCGGGTCGCCGGTGAAGACCACCGCGGGCATCGCGCTGCTCGGCGTGGGCGTCGCGGGCCTCGCCGCCGGCGTCACCATGGGCGTGCTGGCCAACCTCGAGGCCGACCGCTTCCGCCAGACGCCGCAGACCCGGGGCCCCGAATCCGCCAGCCTGGTGGCCAACGGCCGCACCTACGCCCTGGTGGCCGACATCTCGTACCTCGTGGGCATCGCCTCGGCGGTGACCGGCGGCGTGCTGCTGCTGACCAACACCGGTGGCGGCGCCGAGGACGCGCCGGCGGCCCCCGCCCCGGGACAGCAGGGCGTCAAGGCGAGCGACGACTCGAAGCGCCGCGAGACCGACCGCCGCGCCGCCGACGAGCGCCGCGCCTCCGAAGAGCGCCGCAAGGACGACGAGCGTCGCCGCGAAGACGAGAAGAAGCGCGAAGACGACCGCCGCAAGGAAACCGAGGCCACCCGGGCCGCCGACGACAAGCGCCGCGCCGAGGCCGAGGAGGCCGCGCGCCAGAAGCCCGCGGAAGATCCCGGCAAGAAGGCCTCGAAGAAGGAGCGCGACGCCCTCGAGAAGAAGCAGCGCGAAGACGAGGCCCGCGAGAAGAAGGAAGAAGAGAAGCGCGTGGCCGAAGAGCAGAAGCGCCAGGACGACGAAGCGCGCGCGAAGAAGAAGGCCGACGAAGACGCGAAGAACAGCAGCAAGCTCTCGAAGAAGCAGCGCGACGACGAAGCGGCCAAGAAGAAGGAAGAAGACGAGGCCGCGAAGAAGAAGGCCGACGAAGAGAAGGCCCGCGCCGACGCCGAGAAGAAGAAGCGCGACGACGACGAGCGCAAGAAGCGCGAAGAGGCCGAAAAGAAGAAGAAGAAGGACGAAGACCACGACGACCTGCGCAACTACTGACGCGCGGCGCCCCGACCGCGCCCGCCCGGGTCGGAAATTCGACATCGCGAAACAGGCCTGTAGCGTGTACAGCCGCCGCCCTCTTCGGGGGTCGGCACGGCTCCTGCTTTTGCGAGGTGCCGAGGCGCAAACCGCGGCTCACAGGACACAGGAAGACATGAATCAGCGACGCGTCGGAGTGCTGCTGGGCGGGTGGGGTGAAGAGAAGGAAATCTCGATGAAGACGGGGGAGGCCATCGCCTCCGCCCTCGAGAAGCGGGGCCACGCGGTGACGCGGGTGACGGCCGGCCCCGGGCTCGACCAGTCGCTGCGCCAGGCGGGCGTCGACGTGGCCTTCCTCGCGCTGCATGGCCGCATGGGTGAAGACGGCAAGGTGCAGGGCCTGCTCGAGGTGATGGGCCTGCCGTACACCGGCTCCGGCGTGCTCGCCTCGGCCCTGGCGATGAACAAGGGCTTCGCCAAGAAGCTCTTCCGCCAGCACAACCTCGCCACCCCCGCGGGCTACGTGGTCGGCACCGCCGAGCTCGACGAGGTCGAGGAGCTGCACTGCGACCTGGGCTTCCCCTGCGTGGTCAAGCCCGCGTCGGGCGGCTCGTCGGTCGGCCTCTCGCTGGTGCACACCCTCGAGGAGCTGCGCCCCGCCGTGGCCTCGGCCTGCCGCTACGGTGGCGAGGCGCTCGTGGAGCGCTACGTGAAGGGCCGCGAGGTGACCGTGGCCATCCTGGGCGGCGAGGTGCTCGGCAGCTGCGAGATCAGCTCGCCTTCCGCGACCTTCGACTACACCACCAAGTACGAAGGCGGCGCGCGCTACCACCTGCCGCCCCGGCTCTCGCCCACGCGCACCTCCAACCTCGAGGCCATGGCCCTGACCGCCTACCGCGCCCTGGGCTGCAAGGGCGCCGCGCGCATCGACTTCATCTGCCCGGACATCGGCAACGAGGTGCTGCTCGAGGTCAACACCCTGCCGGGCATGACGCCCAGCTCGCTGCTGCCGAAGATTGCCAAGGCCCGCGGCCTGAGCTTCGAGGACCTCTGCGAGAAGCTGCTGGCGCTGGCCGAGCTCGAGAACGTCGACGTGCGCCCCATGCCCCGGGTCTCGGCCCGGGTCGTCGTCGAGCGCCACGCCGGGTAGGCCTCGCGCCCACCTGTTCGAGAGGGGTCGAGGCGGGCCAGACTGCCTGGATGATCACCGCGCTCCTCGCCCTGTGCCTCACCGCCGAACCGGTACGCCTCGCGCCGGGCACCCAGGACGTGCTCAAGGTGCAGAGCCTCAAGCGCGTCGGCGTCGGCGACCCCAACGTCGCCGACGTCACCGTCACCGCCAAGGGCGAGCTGCTGGTGACCGCCCACGCCCGCGGCCGCACCACGCTCACGCTGTGGACGGCGCACGGCACCGAGACGCGGCAGATCATCGTCGACGACGGCCACACCAGCGAGCTGGGGCGCCTCGTGAAGTCGACGGTCAACCCCTCGCTGCGCGTCGAGGAATACGCGGGCCAGACCGTCATCGACGGCCTGCTCGACTCGACCGACGAGCTGCGCCGCCTGCGCACCCTGGTGGGCGACGACGCCAACGTGAAGATCCTCGCCCGCCTCGATCCCCGGGTGCTCCCGGCCGTCGCCCAGAACATCACCGCGGCGCTGCACCGCGAGGGGCTGAAGAACGCGCAGGTCTCGTGCATCGGGCAGACGCTGCTGCTCGAAGGCTCCGTCGCCGACGAGCGCGAGCTGCACAAGGCGCAGCTGATCGCCGACGCCTACGCCGGAGTCGCGCTGCGCCGCTGAAGGTCGCGGGCTTCTGCGCTCCCAAACAGGCCGCATTGTTGAGTCGAATGTAGGGTTTGACACACGGGGCCATCCTCCCTAGAAGGACTCGTCCTTCGCCCGGGAGGTAGATTCGTCAGAAGTTCCGGGCACTTGGAGAGGCCGGCGCCCGAATGAGCCCCGCAGAAATCGTATTTTTGGCCGTCTACTTCGCCGTGCTGGCCGTGCTGTCGCTGTACGGCTCGCACCGCTATCGGATGGCGTACCTGTACTACCGCCACAAGTACAAGCTGCCGACGCCCAAGGCGCCGATGGCGAAGCTCCCTCGCGTCACGGTGCAGCTGCCGATCTTCAACGAGATGTACGTCGTGGAGCGCCTGGTCGACTCGGTGTGTCGCATCGAGTACCCGCGCGACCTCTTCGAGGTGCAGGTGCTCGACGACTCGACCGACGAGACGTGCGGCATCGCCCGCGCGCGCGTCGAGCAGTGGCGCGAGAAGGGCGTGGACATCGTCTACGTGCACCGTACCAACCGCCAGGGCTTCAAGGCCGGCGCGCTCGAGAACGGGCTCCACCTGGCCAAGGGCGAGTTCGTCGCGGTGTTCGACGCCGACTTCGTGCCCAGTCCCGACTTCCTGACCCGCACCGTGCCGTTCTTCGTCGATGACAAGGTGGGCATGGTGCAGGTGCGCTGGGGCCACCTGAACCGCGAGTTCAGCATCCTCACGCAGGCGCAGAGCATCCTGCTCGACGGGCACTTCCTCATCGAGCACACGGCGCGCAACCGCTCGGGCTGCTTCTTCAACTTCAACGGCACCGCGGGCATCTGGCGCCGCAACACCATCAAGGACGCCGGCGGCTGGCAGCACGACACGCTGACCGAAGACCTCGACCTCTCGTACCGGGCGCAGCTCAAGGGCTGGCAGTTCATCTTCCTGCCGGAGATCATCTCGCCGGCCGAAGTGCCGGTGGACATGAACGCCTTCAAGTCGCAGCAGCACCGCTGGGCGAAGGGCTCGATCCAGACCGCCAAGAAGCTGCTGCCCCAGATCCTCCGCAGCAAGACCCTGCCGTACGAGGTGAAGAAAGAAGCCTTCTTCCACCTCTCGAACAACATGGCCTACCTGCTGATGGTGGTGCTGGCGTTGATGATGCCCATCTCCATGGTGCTGCGCCTGCGCCACGGCCTGTACGCCACGCTGTGGCTCGACCTGCCGGTGTTCCTGGCGTCGACGGCCTCGGTGGGCTTCTTCTACGTGGCCACGGGCCGCGAGCTGGGCCTGAGCTGGTGGAACCGGGTCAAGTACCTGCCCTTCGTGATGAGCCTCGGCATCGGCATGGCGGTCAACCAGGCCAAGGCCGTGGTCGAAGCGTTGCTCGACAAGCAGTCGGAGTTCACGCGCACGCCCAAGACCGGCTCTGAAGGCAAGAACGTCAAGGCCGTGCAGAAGGCCTACCGCGGCAAGCGCAACTGGGTGCCGGTGGTCGAGCTGCTCTTCGGGCTCTACTTCACGGGCGCCGTGTGGTTCGCGATCTCCGAGGAGATCTGGACCTCGCTGCCCTTCCTCATCCTCTTCCAGATGGGCTTCCTCTACGTCGGGGTGAGCTCGATGCTCGAGTTCCGTGGCCGGTCGAAGAGCGTCGAGTCGGCGCCGGCGCAGGCCGAACCGACCGTCTGAACCTGCGCGCCCCGGCTCACCGCCGGAGCGCGAGCAGGGCCAGCACCACCAGTAGCGTGCGTTTCCTCCGCTGCTGCCGGGCTTCTGCCGGCTGAAGCGCGTCCCAGCCCCGTGGCCTGGGGCGTTCGGCGGCAAGGCGCCGCTCCATCCCGCGCTCCGTACGCCGCCCGGGCTCATCGTCTGAGCGGGCCACGCGCCCGGGAGCGCGACGGCGAGCCCCTGCTGCCCGCCCAGGCGCAGCACCACGAGGCGCACCGCCTCCCACCTCGCCTCGCTCACGCTGCAGCCGACGAAGCTCCAGGCCGGCGCGCGCGCGCCGTCGGCACGGCGTCGACCGCCACGACCTGGGCGAGGCGAGGCACTCGAGTCCGCACGCCACGCAGCGCCGCCGTTGCGCGCGCGGTGTCGGCACGGCGTCGACCGCGACGACCTGGTCGAGGCGAGGTCCTTCAGTCCGCACGCCACGCCACGCCACGCCACGCCACGCAGCGCCGTTGGGCGCCCGCGACGCGGTTCATCAGGAGCTCCGGCGAGACCGTCGAGGGGCGGCCTCTCGGTCGCGCGCCTCGCGCCTCGCACCCGCGCGCGAGGCACGCTCCGCACATGAAAACGCCGCAGCGCTCGAAGACGAGGGCTGCGGCGTCGGTCTGGCGAACGAGACCGCGTGCGCCCCTTTCAGGGAACGCACGGGCCTCGACGTGGGCTCAGCGGCGAGCGCGCTCGATCTTCAGCGCCTTCTCCCCGTGCTGCTTGCCGGTCACCGCGGTCTCGAAGGCCGGCGCGTCGCTCTCGGCGACGTGCACGTACGAGTAGGTGCCGCGCAGCTCGAGCTTCGCGACCTTGTCGCTCGGGGCGCCGAGCGCCGAGAGGGCCGAGCCCAGCGACGCCTCGTCGACCCCGTCCGCCTTGCCGAGGTTCAGCCACAGGCGCAGGGTGCCCGGCGCGACGGCGACTTCTTCACGGGGGCCGCGTTCACGGCGCGGGCCGCGATCGCTGCCTTCGCGACGCTCGCCACGGCCAGCCCGCTCGGGCCGCTCACCGCGCTCGCGGCGCGGGCGCTCGGACGACGACTCGCCGCCACCGTCGGTGGTGGGGTCGTCGATGGGGGGCAGCGGCTTGCCGGCCTGCATCAGCTCGAAGAGCTCGCGGTCGCTCAGGCGCTTCTTGGGCGCGGCGGCGGGGGCGCGGGGCTTCGACTCCACGGGCGCGGTGGTGGTCTCCACGGCGGGCGCGGCGGTCACCGGGGCGTCGGTCGAGCCCTCGGCGCGGGCCACGGCCGGGGTGCCGGCCGAGACGGTCTTCTCTTCGTGCACGCTGACGCTGCCGCGCTCGCGGCGGGGGCGCTCTTCACGGGGCGGGCGGGCGTCGCGCTCGCGGCGGCCGTCACGGGCGCCTTCGCGGCGGGGGCCTCGCTCCTCGCGCGGCTTCTCGCCACGGGAGTGCTTGTGCTCCTGCTCGACGGGCGCGGGAACCTCGACGCCGTCGACGACCTGGGCCTGCTCCATGCGCCGGTGGGTGAAGAAGTAGCGCAGCATGAAGGCGATCATCTCGTCGGCGTCGGGCCGGAGCTTGAGGGTGCTGGCGAGGGCGAGGAAGCCCTCGTAGATGCTCCCCTGGGCCGCTTCCTTGATCATCTTGACGTGACGGTCGGACCACATCTTCGCGGCTTCTTCGGCGTTGGGCATGGGCTTCTTCTCGAACTTGACGTTGAACTTCTTCTCGAGCGTGGTGAGCGTCGCGAGCTCGCGCCCGGAGGTGAGGTTGAGGGCCGTGCCCTTCTTGCCGATGCGGCCGGTGCGGCCGACGCGGTGCAGGTACACCGCCGGGTCTTCAGGCAGCGAATAGTTGATGACGTGGCTCAGGTCGCTGATGTCGATGCCGCGGGCGGCGATGTCGGTGGCGACCATGAAGGCCAGCTCGCCCCGCTTCACGCGGCCCATGACGCGCTCGCGTTCCTTCTGCGCGAGGTCGCCGTTGAGCAGCTCCGCGTCGAAGCCGTTGCGGTTGAGTACCGCGGTCACCAGCTCGGTGTCGTCGCGGGTGTTGCAGAAGATGATCGCGCTGGTCGGGTCTTCCATCTCCAGCACGTAGAGGAGGTTGCGCGGCTTGGGGTACGCGTCCGACAGCTCGTAGCGGACGTGGTTGATGTGGTCGACGGTGTACACGTCACCCGACAGCAGCAGCGTCTCGGCGTCGGTGGTGTAGCGCGAGATCAGCCGGCGAATGTCCTCGGGCACCGTGGCCGAGAAGAGCAGCACCTGCTTCTTCTTGGGGAGGCAGTCGAGGATGCGGGTGACCTCCTCGTAGAAGCCCTGGTTGAGCATCTCGTCGGCCTCGTCGAGGACGGCGTGGACGCACTGGTCGAGCTTCATGTTGCCGCGGCGGATGTGGTCGTGAATGCGGCCGGGGGTGCCGACGACGATGGCCGCCCCGCGCCGCAGCGCCTCTTCCTGCTGCGACATCGACGCGCCGCCGTAGATGCAGACGATCTCGATGTCCCGGTACTTGCCGAGCTCCTCGAGCTCCGCGGCGACCTGGATGGCGAGCTCCCGGGTGGGGCACATCATCAGCGCGCGAACGCCCTTGGCCCCCATGGGGATCTGGTCGATGACCGGCATGCCGAACGCCGCGGTCTTGCCGGTGCCCGTCTTGCTGCGAACGATGAGGTCCTTGCCGGCGCGGGCCGGGGCAAAGGCGCGGGCCTGGACGGGGGTGGGGTGGGTGTATCCGCGCTCGGTGATCGCGCGGCGAAGCTCGGGGGAGAGGCCCATCTCGTCGAAGCTGACCTCCGCACGATATTCTTGCGGGCGATCGTCCGTACCGGTGGGCAGCTCAGCTGGTATTTCGCTCATTTCGCGCTCGGGTGTAGTCGTGGCCCCCCCACGTGGCAACGACTCATATTGCTGGGCTGGGGGGCTCCCGGTCCCCGTGCGTTATGTCCCCGGGCGGAATAAGGATGCTCGCATGGCCGCGCGGAAGAAGGAGTCTTCGAAGCCCGTCATCGCCGCAGAAGAGGTCGATGCGGAGATCGTCGAGGCGACGTCGGTGGTGCCCGTCGCCCCCCGCTCCCGGAAGGCGAAGGAGCCCAAGGCCGCCCAGGCCGCCCAGGCCGTCGAGGGCGAGGTCGTCGAGGCCGACGCCGAAGAGGACAAGGACGTCGACGAGGTCGAGCCGGCCGTCGACGAACTCGAGGAGGTCAACGCCGAGCTGGCGGTCAAGGTGAAGCCGTCTCGGTCCGCGGGCAGCAGCCTGGCGCGCGCAGACCCGCTCTCGGCCTACATGGCGGAGGTCACCAAGCACGCCCTGTTGACCCGCGACGAGGAGGTCGCGCTGGCCAAGCGGTACCGCGACACCGGCGACGTGAAGGCCGCCTACAAGCTGGTCGCCTCGAACCTGCGCCTGGTGGTCAAGCTCGCCCACGAGTACCACCGCAACCCGCTCTCGCTGCTCGACCTGGTGCAGGAAGGCAACATCGGGCTGATGCAGGCGGTGCGGAAGTTCGACCCCGAGCGCGGCGTGAAGCTCTCGAGCTACGCCGCCTGGTGGATCCGCGCGTACATCCTGCGCTACATCATGGACAACTGGAAGATGGTGAAGCTGGGCACGACGGAAGCCCAGCGAAAGCTCTTCTTCAAGCTGCGCCAGGAGCAGGAACGGATGCTCAAGCTGGGCGTGGAGGTCACGCCCAAGCTGCTCGCTGAGCGCCTCAACGTCACCGAGCAGGACGTGCGCGAGATGGACCAGCGCCTGGGCAACGACGAGATGTCGCTCGACGCGCCGGTGGCCGGCAGCGACGACGATCGCCAGACCCGCGCCGACCGCTTCCTGCCCAGCGGGCAGCAGGGGGCCGACGACGCCCTGGGGAACAAGGAACTGCGCGAGCTGTTCCGTACCAAGCTCACCAAGTTCTCCGAGGGGCTGACCGAGAAGGAACGGTACATCTTCGACATGCGCCTGCTCTCCGACGAGCCCATGACCCTGCAGGACATCGGGGCCCACTACGGCGTGTCGCGCGAGCGGGCGCGGCAGCTCGAGGCGGCCCTCATCGACCGCATGCGCAAGTACATGCGCGAGGAGATCCCCGACTTCGATCTCGTCGCCGAGTCGGAGCGTGACTGATGGACCCCTCGTCGCTGGCCTTCCGCGCGCTGTTCATCATCCCCACCATGCTCTCGCTGACCGTGCACGAGTGGGCCCACGCCTGGAGCGCGTGGAAGCTGGGTGACGACACCGCGGCCCGCGAAGGGCGCCTCTCGCTCAACCCCATCGTGCACATCGACCCGCTGGGGACCATCCTGCTGCCCCTGCTGGGCGTGCCCTTCGGGTGGGCCAAGCCGGTGCCGGTCAACCCCGCGCGCTTCCGCAGGGGCGTGAACATGTCGACGGGCATGGCGCTGACGGCCGCCGCCGGCCCCTTGAGCAACCTCGTGCTCGCGGTGCTGTGCGCGGTGGCCCTGGGCCTGACGCGGCGCTTCGCGCCGCAGGTGCTGGCCGGGGACAAGGGGCTCTTCACCCTGTTGATCTACGGGGTGCAGCTCAACGTGGGCCTGGCGATCTTCAACCTGCTGCCCCTGCCGCCGCTCGACGGGAGCCGGATCGTCACGCGGTTCATGCCCCGGCAGTGGGAAAACGCCTGGGAGAGCTTCTCGCGCTTCGGGCCGCTGGTGCTCTTCGCGGTCATCGCCACCGGGGGCTCGTTCCTGTCCGGGCCGATCGGCGCGGTGAGCCAGTGGCTGTTCGGGCTGATCCGCACCATCGCCGGCAGCTGATCAGTCCTTCCCGAGCTCCTCGAGGAGATCGGCGGTGTGCTCCGTCAGGTCGGAGGTCCGGTCGAGCAGGGTGTCGAGCTCCACGAAGATGGCGTCGACCTCCTCGGGCTTGCGGGGCGCGGGCACGTCGCCCTCGTTGCCGAGGCGGTCGACCAGTGAGACGACGCGCAGCAGGTGCTCGTGGGCCAGCAACAGGTCGCGGCCGGCGCGGGTGCCGTGCTTGGTGAAGATGAGCCCCGTGGAGAACAGCCTGGTCACCGCCCGCTTGTTGGCCGTGAGCACGCGGTCGAGGCGCGCCCGGTAGGCGTCGACGCGGCGCGAGAGGCGCGCGTCGTGCAGGTTCACCACTTCGGCGGCGGGGACGAGGGACAGCATGGCGCGGCGCTTCGACATCACGAGCAGTCGCTTAACAGCACCGCCGGGATCGATCGAGTCTGCTACGCCCCGCTTCATGCCTGCTTCACTCGAGGTCACGGACCTGGCCCAGGGCGTGCGCGCGCTCACCATCGCCAACCCCACGCGCAAGAACGCCATCGACCCCGGGCTGCTCGACGCCCTCGCGCGGGCGCTGGCCGACGACGCGGGCGTGCGGGCCTGGCTGGTGCGGGCCCAGGGCGAGCGCATCTTCTGCTCGGGCTACGATCTCCACGCGCTCAACGGCTTCCCCGAGGGCACGCCGCTGCCCGACGAGCGCCTGGGCGAGGTGCTCGATCTCCTCACCCACCACCCGGCGCCCAGCGTGGCCCTGGTGACCGGGCCCGCGGTCGGCGCCGGCTGCGAGCTCGCGGCCGCCTGCGACTTTCGCGTGGGCGACGCCTTCGCGCGCTTCGTGATGCCCCCGGCGAAGCTGGGGGTGGTCTACGCGCTCAAGGGCCTCGCCCGGCTCCGCTCCCGGGTCGGCGAGCAGGCGGCCCGGCGCATGTTCCTGCTGGGGCTCCCGGTGGAGGCCGCCGAGGCCCGGCAGCTGGGCCTGCTCGACGTGCTGGCCGACGACGCGCCGGCCGAGGCGCTGGCCCTGTGCCAGGAGCTCGCCCTCAACGCGCCGCTCGCGGTGCGGGGCCTCAAGCTGGGCCTGGGCCTGCTCGACGGGGCGTCGGGCGAACAACGGGCGGCTTACGAGGGGCTGCGCCGGGCTTCGTTCAACAGCGCCGACGCGAGGGAAGGGCGCGACGCGCTGCTGGGCAGGCGCGCGCCCCGCTTCGAGGGTCGCTGATCAGACGTCGGCGAAGAGCTCGCTCATGCGCACGCGCAGCGCGCTGGCGATGCGGTACAGCGAGCTGATCGACGCCGACGACTCGGCGCGCTCGATCTGCGAGAGCAGCGAGACCGAGAGCCCCGTGCGCCGCGCGAGCTGCTTGAGGGTGAGGTTCTGGCGCGTGCGCCCCTCGCGAATGAAGCGACCGATGGTGCGGTGCAGCTCGGCCTCGGGGTCGCGGGTGATGCCCTTCTTCTCGAGCACGCGCTTGACGGTCTCGATGAAGGCCACCGGGTCGACCGGCTTCTTCACGTAGTCGCTGGCCGAGAGCTTCAAGCTGGCCACCGCGGTCTCCACGGTGGGGAAGCCGGTGGCGACGATCACCGCCACGTCGTCGTCGAGCTCGCGGATCTGCTCCAGCACCTCGGTGCCCGACAGCTTGGGCATCATCATGTCGAGGATGACGAGGTGGAAGTTGCCTTCCTTGAGCGTGGGCACCACCTTCGTCGGGTCGAGCAAGACCGAGACGAGGTAGCCCTCCTTGATCAAGAGGGCCTTGAAAAGTTCAGCGTTATCGGACTCGTCATCGACGACGAGGATTCGGATCTGTTGAGAGCCGCGCACGGTTCGGTCCTGACCTGTTCGCAGTTACTGGGGGGCCTGCTCGAGGATGCTGCGAACCCTCGGCACGTACTCATCATCGGGCGGAGCGACCTCGAGGAATCGCTCGTAGTACTTCCGAGCTTTTTCCCGGTCGCTGAGGCTGTTGTCTCGCTGGGCGATGCTTGCGTAGACGCTGCCCAGCAGTCGGTAGCAGGGGTGGTACCCCGGCGCGACCTTGATGCACTTCTCGAGGCGGATGGCGGCACGCTCGAAATTCTTGGCCTTCTTCTCGTCGTTGCCTTCCTTGAAGAGACTCTCGGCCTCGACCTGCTTGGCGTCGTTCTTCACCACCGGAGGCGTGGGCGTCTTGACCGGCTCGACGACCTTGATCGGCGTGGGGGTCTTCACCGGCTCGACCACCTTCACCGGCTCGGGGGTCTTGGCCGCGAGCTTGTCGGCGACGGCCTTGGCGCGCCGGGCCTCGAGCTCGTCGTAGCGCGCGCGCAGCAGCTTGGTGCCGGCCGCGCTGTCGAGCTGGGTCTTGGCCTTCTCGAGGTTGCCCGCGTCGAGGAACTTCGCCGCCTGCTCGAGCGCGTTGCGGTTGCCCTTCTCGGCGTCGAGGAGGTTGAGGAAGCTCTTGGCTTCGGGGACGAGGTTGCCGTCGACGACGCACTCCCTGGCGAGCGCCTCGGCCTTCGACCACTCGAGGTCGCCCGCGGCGGCCTTGGCCTCGGCGAGCTTCGCCAGCGCCGCCTTCTTCGCGGCCTCGGCGTCGACCTTCACCGGCTCGGGAGTCTCCGGCGTCTCGGGGGGCTCCGGCGGCGGGATGACGGCGACCGGCTTGACGGCCACCGGCTCCTTCACCGGCTTGTCCTTGGGGCCGTCCTGGCCGCTCTTGTAGAAGAGGTAGCCACCGCCGCCGACCAGCAGCACCAGCAGGGCGATGCCGATGGCGATGAGCGGCGTCTTCGAGCCGACCGCCTGGTCACTCTCGGAGGTGATGCTCGAGGAGGTCGTGGGGGCGACGTTCACCTGGTCGCCGGGGCCCACGAACTTCAGCTTCACGTGGCCCAGCTCGATGACGTCGCCAAAGCGCAGGGTGACCTGGGCGTAGGCCTCGCCGTTGACCATCAGCCCGTTGGCGGACTGCATGTCGATCACGCGCCACTCGCCGCTCTCTTCGCGCACCACCTTGCAGTGGGTGCGGGACAGGGAACGGTGATCGAGCGCGATGTCGTTGTCGTCGGTGCGCCCGATCTTCATCTCGGTGCGGTTGCAGCTGAACTCGCGCCCGGCGAAGTCGGTGTTGAGCACCACCAGCCGCGGGGCCTCGGTCGCGTCGAGCTCGGCGACCTGGCGCTTGCGGCCCGCGTCGAGCTGGTCGATGCGGATCACGGCGGTGGACTGGTGCCGGGGGATCGACGGCGGGGCGTCCTTGCCGACTTCACCCTCGTCGGCGTCGCTCACGTCTTCGTCGGCCGCTTCCTGCGCGGCCTCGATGGACGGGAGCGCCGGCATGGTGGCCGCGGACTCCTGGAGCTTGCGGGTCGGCGCCACGGCGCCAGCACCACCGCTGGGGTCCAGCGGCATCGTCGCCGCCTGGGCCTGTTCTTCGGCCTGGAGCGCGAGATCGTAGTCGCCGATCTGGATCAGATCGCCGTCAGCGACCTGCACCTGGCCGGAGATGCGATCGCCGTTGATGCGGATCCCGTTGTAGCTGCCGAGGTCCTCGATCAACACATGGCCGTTGGTCCGCATCAGTCGCGCATGGCGACGAGACACGTTCCGCTCGGTCAGGCGGATGGTGTTCCCCTCCTGACGGCCGATGGTGATCTCGTCCCTGACGAAGGGGACTACCGTCTTCCGGCCTTCATCGTCCTCGATGATGAGCTTCAGCACGCCAAACCTTTCTACCATCACTGTAGCCAGCAACGCACCATTCCCTGCTGCCGAAAGCCGAACGTTTCTACATCGTTCTGGCGATCTCACACCGGATCATGACAGGCGTTCGGGGTTACACTTCCATCGGACGAATGGCCGTCACGCTCCGAACCGACGCGGGAGACGAAGACCTGGACCTCGAAGACTTCGAGGCCCGGGTGCAACGGGGCGAGGTTTCACCCCAGAGTCTCGTGCGGTTACCCGCCATGACCGGCCCGAACTTCGTGCCGGCATGTGAGCTGGAAATCTACCAACGCCTTCATCAGCCCCGTCGCGCCTACTTCCGGCGGGCGTTCTCGGTGAGCCGGTTTCCGTGGCTGACCTCGGGCCTCATCTTGATCAACGTGGCCGTTTTTCTCGCCACGGCCGAGAACGGCGAGCTGAGCCTCGACGCCATGGTGCGCGACGGCGCGAAGGTCGGGCCGCTGATCTTCGACCTCGGCGAGGTGTGGCGGCTGTTCACCGCCAACTTCCTGCACCACGACGCGATGCACATCGGCCTCAACATGTTCGTGCTCTTCAACGTGGGCAACGTGCTCGAGAACACGTACCGCACGCTCGACTACGTCTGGCTGCTGGTCTTCACCGGCATCGCCACCATGACCACCTCGCTGTTCCTCAACGAGGCGGTGACCGTGGGCGCCTCGGGCATGGTCTTCGGCTGCCTGGGCGGCGTGCTCGCTTTCGGCCTGCGCTACCGCAGCCAGCTCCCTCCTCTCTATAGGAGCCTGCTGGGGGACGCGGCGATCCCCACGGTGCTGGGCCTGCTGCTCATTGGCATCACCTCCCAGGGCGTGGACAACTGGGCGCACCTGGGGGGGCTGGGGGCGGGCATCGCCACCGGCGCGGTGCTGCGGCCGCGGCTGCTGGCCGAGGCGCGGACCTTCTGGTGGGAACCGGCCCTGCGCGCGGCGCCTTCGCTGGGGGTGCTCACCGTCGTCTTCCTGGGACAGACGCTGTTCTTCGGGCAGGTGTTGCCGCGCTGGCGCCTCGAGCGCGACGACTCGTTCGGCCTGACCATGCCCGTGCCCTCGGGCTGGAACACCGGCGCCGACCCCCTGGGCGCGGTCGCCTGGTACAACGGCCTGTCGAGCTCGGGGCGCGCGAGCCTCGCGGCCCAGGCCCTGGAGATGCCCGAGGGTGCCGACGTGCACGAGGCGGCGCGGCGCTTCATCGACGAGCGGCTCAAGCCCCGCGAACTGGGCGACGACGTGATGTCGGTGCAGGCGTCCGCCCCCGAGCCGTGGCGCGTGGGCGATCGGGATGGGCTGCGGGTGCGCGTGGCGGTGCACGAGACCACCGGCACCCGGCGCCTCGTCGTCTACTTCGTGCCCCGCGGCACCCTCGTCTTCCAGCTCGCCGCCGAGTGGCCCTCGGGGTTCCCCCGCTACGGCCAGGTCTCGGAGTGGATGGTGCAGGGCCTGCGCTTCACCGAGCCCCGCGCGCTGCGCCTGGTGCGGGGCGATGCGCTGCTCTTCCCCAACTCGCCGGACGCGCTGGCCCGCCTGGGCCTGGCGCTGCTGGAGCAGGGGGAAGCGGCGGCGGCGGCCGAGGCGCTGGCGGCCGCGGTGCGCGGCGCGCCGGCCATCGTGCCCTACCGGGTGGCGCTGGCCCGGGCGTACCTGGGGGCCGGCGAGGTGGAACGCGCCTGCGAGGCGAGCCTTGCGGCGTTGACCTACGCGGCCGACGACGCCCAGGCACTGGAGGCCGAGGCGCGCTGTGAATTGGCCCGTGGACACCCCCGTCGGGCGCTCGAGCGGCTCGGCCAGGCAAGGGCGGCAGCGCCCACCGACGAGCGGCTCAAAGAGGCCGAGACGAAGTTGCGCGCGACGTTGCCGGAGTTCAGGTAGCAACCAGCCGCGGGGCTGAATTCAAGGAGAAGACACGATGCGAGTGATGCTCATGGGCGCGCTGGTGTGCGCGTCGGTCGTGCTGGCCGACGAGTCGGCCGCGGAGATCGCGAAGAAGTCACGGGAGCGCGGGGCGCTCAACCTCGTGGGCCTCACGGCCGAGCTCAAGCTGGTCACCACCGGGGCCGACGGCAAGGCGAAGGAGCAGCAGCTCAGCTCCAGCGCGCGCACCATCGGCGGCAAGAGCCACGCCCTGGCGCGCTTCTCGCTGCCGGCCGGCGTGTCGGGCGTCGCGGTGCTCACCGTGGCCGGCGAGCAGGGGCAGGGCGACGACGTGTCGCTCTACCTCCCCAAGCTCAAGCGGGTGCGCAAGGTGGCCAGGAGCGACCGCGGCAAGGCCTTCATGGACACCGACTTCTCGTACGCGGACATCGCCTCGAACGGCGCGCGCGACGAGGAGATGAAGCGCCTGGGCGACGAGAAGATCGAGGGCCGCGACTGCTTCGTGCTCGAGGGCAAGGGCGACGAGCTGAGCCCCTACGGCACCGTGAAGATGTTCATCGACAAGCAGACCTCGGTGCCGATGAAGGTCGAGTACGCCGACAAGGAAGGCAAGCCCTTCAAGCGCTACCGCACCGTGAAGCTCAAGCAGTTCAAGGACCGGGTGCTGGCCGCCGAGTCGGTGATGGAGAACCTCCAGACCAACAGCAAGACCCAGATGACGGTGCTCAAGCTCGAAGACTCGACCCTGGGCGACGAGGCCTTCACCGACCGCGCCCTCGAGCGCGGCTGAACCAGGTGCGGGGCCTCGCGCTCGTCGTGCTGTTGGCCGTGCCTGCCCACGCGCAGGACGAAGACGGCGGGGTCATGGCCATCGAGGGCTTCGAGCCCTTCGAAGAGGTCGACGCGGGCGTGGCCGCGGCGCCGGTGCTCGAGGCCTTCAAGACCGAGCCCTCGGGCCCGACGGTGCGCCTCTACGGGTGGACCTCGGCGTACACCAGCCTCGACACCCGCTTCGACTCGCAGCGCGGCGCGGCGCTCGCCGAGAACGTGTGGGAAGGCCGCCTGCGCGCGGTGCTCGGCGTGGACGTGAAGATCAGCGAGCACGTGCGCCTGGTGCTCGAGGGGCGGGCCCAGGTGCGCGGGGCGACGCAGCGGGACTTCGATCGGGCCAAGGGCTTCTTCGAGCCGATGCTCGGCGACGCCTTCGTCGATCTCTACACCTCGAAGGTCGACGTGCGCGTGGGCAACCAGCGCATTCCCCTCGGGGCGAACGCGGCCCTCGCGCCGGCCGACGCGCTCAACCCCCGCGACCTGCGCGAGAGCGCCGCGGACCTCGAAGACGCGCTGCTGCCGGTCTTCGCCCTTCGCGCGCAGGGCGAGCTGGGCAAGCTCTCGTGGCTCGCCGCCTACGTGCCCTTCTTCCAGCCGCACCGGTACTTCGTCTTCGGGCAGGACGACGGGTTGCTGCAGCCCACCTTCGGCGCCGCCCTCGACAACACGCGCATCGACCCCTCGGTGGAAGACTACCTCCAGGACCGGGTGCTCGAGACGCAGCGGCCCGTCCCCTTCGCCGGCGACGTCGCCCTGCGCGTGGCCAACGACGGGCGGGTGAAGCTCGGCGCGAGCTGGGTGTGGATGAACGAGAAAATGCCGCGCGTGCGCGTCGACCCGGAGCTGTCGAAGGTGCTCGCCTCGCAGGCCGCGGGCCGCCCGGTGGACCAGGCGGCGGCGGTCTCGGTGCTCAACCGCTTCCAGGCGGGCGAGACGCTGTACCGGGGCTTCTACGGCCGGCAGCACCTCTTCTCCCTCGAGGCCTCGGCGTTGCTGGGGCCCGGCCAGCTCGACGTCGACCTCACCTATTCGCCGCGGCAGACGTTCTACGACGCCGACTTCGCGCCCACCGACAAGGCCTCCGTCACCTGGGTCGCCAGCTACAGCCAGGCCTCCGACTCGCCGGTGCTCTACTCGCTGAGCTACCTGGGCATGGCCATCCCCGACATCGGCGCGAGGGAGCAGCTCGCGCTGCTCGAGCCGGCCACCGCCGCCGGGGCGCCGCACACCGCCTTCTTCCACCTCTTCATCGGCTTCGTGGGCGTCTCGGTGTGGAACAAGCGCTTCGAGCTCTCGCTTCGCGGCACCTTCGAGCCGGTGCAGCGCAGCTTCTCGGTCGCGCCGCGCGGCACCTGGCAGGCCGTCGAGGGGCTCAAGGTCTTCCTGGCCGCCGAGTTCTACGAGGGCACGCCGTGGAGCCCCTTCGGCTACTTCGGGCGCAACGACCGGGTGTTGCTGGGCGCCCGCTACGAGCTGTTCTGAGGCCGCGGCTCAGGGCGCGTCCGGCGTGCCCGCATCCAGCGTGGCGCCGTGCTTCGTCACCCACTCGAGGAGCGCGGCCCGGGGCGCCTCGGCGAGTCGGGGCAGCAGGGCGCTGAGCACCTCGAGGGCCGCCGGGCGCTCGGCCTCGCGCGAAAGCCAGGTGGCCTGGGCCTCGAGCACCTGCGTCTCGAGCAGCAGCTTCTCGCTCTGGGCCTCGGAGAAGGCGGCCTCGGCCGCGGCGAAGACGCCGACGCTGCGCTCGACGTCGCCGGTGGCCATGAGCGCCTTGCCCAGCAGCAGCTCGCCGCGGGCGGTGCTCAGGGGGCCGCTCTTCTCGCGCAGCGCCACGGACTTCTCGAGCCAGGGCACGGCCAGCGGGGCGTGGCCCTGCGCCATCTCGAGGCGGCCCAGCGCCTCGGCGAGGAGCGCGTCGTCGATGGACCCGTCACCGGCGGCGACGCGGCGCTGCAGCTCGGCGAGGTTCTTCTTCGCGTCGGCCCACGAGCCCAGCTGGGTCCACGCCAGCGCCTGCTCGAGCAACGACAGGCCAGTGTCGCGGGGGGCCGCCCCCCGGGCCTGGGCCAGCGCGAGGTGCCGGCTCGCGCTGTCGAGGGCCTCGCGCCAGAACTCGCCCGAGAGGTAGAGGTCGGCCTCGAGCTCGAGCACGCCCAGCAGCTCGGCGGAGTCGGCGCCGTACATCAGGGTGCGCGTCTCCTTCACCTCGTCGAGCAGGGTCCGCGCGGCCTCGAGCTCGCCCATGGCGATGAGCAGCTTCACCAGCGTCTGGGCGCTGCGCAGCGTGTCGGGGTGATTGAAGCCCAGGGCCTTGCGGCGCAGCCGGACCGCGCGCTCGAAGGCGGCCCGGGCCTCGACCGACTTGCCCATGCGCTTGAGGGCGACGGCGAGGTTGTGGAGCGCGAGGGCGACGTTGGGGTGCTCTTCGCCCTCGAGCTTCTCGTGCAGCCGCAGGCTCTCCTCGTAGCGCTCGACGGCGTCGGCCGGGCGATCGAGGTTGGTGAGGACCACCCCCAGGTTGTTGAGGGTGGAGGCGACCTCGGGGTGCTCGTCGCCCAGGTGCTGTTGCTGCAGCGCGAGCACGCGCTCGAAGTCGGCGAGGGCGGCCTTGAAGCGCTTGCGGCGGATGTCCACGAAGCCGTCGTTCTGGCCGAGCTCGACCTGCACCTCCCAGTCCCCGGGCACGCGCGCGGCGGCGGCGGCGGCGAGGCGGCCCCAGGCGTCGGCGTCGGCCCCGCCCTCGTCGTAGCCCTCGCTGGCGTAGAGCCGCGAGAGGGCGCGCGCGGCGAGGCCGGCTTCGCCCGACTTGAGGGCCTGCTCGGCGGCGGTGAGGTGGGCGAGGCGCGCGAGGCGGGGCTCCCCGCGCTTGAGCTCGAGGCGCGCCAGCCAGAGGAACGCCTCGGCCTGGCCCTGGGGGGAGGCGTCGGCGCTCAGGCCCTGCTTGAGGCGCTCGGCGCCGGCGGCGTACTTGCCCGCGGCGAACAGCGCGCGCGCCTCGGCGAGCTTGCCGTTGAGCAGGGCCTCGGCGGCCTTCTCGCGGTCGTCGACGAGCACCCGGTGCCGGAGCCCCGCGCTCACCGCGCAGGTGGTGGCTCGCTCGAGCGCGCGGGCGGCCGCGGGCGCGTTGTTCACCACGTCGTGGTCCGGGGTCTCGAAGAGCGCCAGCAAGGCTTGCAGGCGCACCAGCCGGTCGTCGAGGCACTCGGTCTTGAGCCCCGTGATCTCCGGCGGGTCGGTCTTGCGCAGCTTCGCCGCCTCGCACACGTCGCGCGAGGTGACGGCCCACTCGGCCGACCAGGCGTCGAGCGCGCGCTCGGTGCTGCCCCAGGCCTCGACGGCGTACGAGAGCCCGGAGCTCGCGAAGCCCTCGCGGAGCTTCGCCTTGCGCGCGGCGTCCCACACCCCGGAAAGGCGCTGCTCCGAGCCGCCGCAGACCAGCAGGCGCTGCCGCGTCCACACCCCGTAGCCGATGCCGGCGATGGAGAAGAGGACGAGGCCGACCACGAAGACGGTGCGGCGCACGTGGCCACGCGCGCGGGGGCGCAGGGCCTTGAGCAGCGCGTCCATGTCCGGCCAGCGGTCGGCGGGGTTGGCGGCGAGGCCGCGGCGCACGGCGTCGATGGCCCAGCCGGGCACGCGCGAGTCGGAGGGCAGGGGGCCGAAGCGGCCCGCGTTGATCTCCTGGGCGTGCTGCCGCAGCGTCGCGCCGGAGAACGGGCGCTTGCCGAACAGCCCCTCCCACAGGGCGATGCAGAAGCTGAACTGGTCCGACCGGGCGTCGGTGGCGAGGCCGGCGATCTGCTCCGGCGCCATGTAGCCGGGCGTGCCCATCACCGCCCCGTCGCGGGTCAGGGGGTTGGCGAGCGACGCGTCACCCACGTTCTCGGACAGCGGTTGCTCGGGCGACTGGGGGGCGGGGGTGGCCGTCGACTGGCGCGCCAAGCCGAAGTCCACCACCCGGGGCCGGGCGTCGGCACCGATGAGCACGTTGTCGGGCTTGAAGTCGCGGTGCACCAGGCCGGCGCGGTGGGCCGCGGCGAGGCCCGCCCCGGCGGCCGCGAAGACGCGCACCACCTCGTCCCACGGGCGGTTGGCGCGCAGCCAGTCGGCGAGGGTCTCTCCCTCGACGTATTCCATGGCGATGAAGACGCGCTCGCCGAAGACGCCCACGTCGTGCACCGCGATGACGTTGGGGTGCTGCAGCCGGGCCATGGCCTGGGCCTCGCGCAGCAGCCGCGCCTTGCCCTCTGCTGCAGACAGCGCGCCCGAGCGCAGGAACTTGAGCGCGACCTTGCGATCGAGCTGGGGATCGTAGGCGGCGAAGACCTCGCCCATGCCGCCGGCGCCGAGCTTCTCGAGCAGCACGTAGCGCCCCAGCGTCGCGCCGCGCTGCAGCGTGAGCCCGGGGCTGTCGCCTCCGCCCTCCACCCGCGTGGGCTGGCCGTCTTTCGAGCTGCCCACGGCGGTCTTCGAGAAGGCGAACGAGGAGATCGACTGGTGGCGCTGGCGACAGGCCTCGCAGCCCTCGAGATGCGCCTCGACCTCGCGGGCCGCGACGGCTTCCAACTGCCCCAGCGTGAGTGCGAGGAGACGCTCTTCTTCGACGTGGGCCATGGTCGCGTTTGAGGGCGCGCACGTTAGTGCTACACGCCCGGCGAAACCATGAAGCGCTGGCTCTCACCGAAGGTCGGCTACGCGCTCGTCGCGGCCCTCTACGTGCTTTCTTTCCCCTACCACCCGGGGCTGCGCTCGCCCAACGAGCTGTGCCGGCTGTGGCAGTCGCGGGCGCTGGTCGACTTCCACACGCTGAACATCAACGGCGAGCTGCAGCAGCACGGCATGGTGGGCGACCTGTCGTGCACCGCCACCGTGCGCGAAGGCGGCGTCGACAAGCTCTCCCCCTGCGTCGGCCCCGATGCCCCGCGCGACGGCGTGGTGGCGCGCTATTACTACCCGTCGAAGGCGCCGCTGCTCTCGTTCCTCGGGGCGCCGGTCTACTGGGTGCTCCGGCTGCTGGGGCCGGTCAGCGAGCTCTCGCAGGTCCTGTGGAGCCGGCTGTTCATCACCATCATCCCTGCGCTGTTGATGCTGGTGCTGCTGCGGCGCTTCCTCGCGGCCTTCGTGGCGAGCGAGACGGCCGACGTGTTCACCGTGGTCTACGCGCTGGGCACGATGGCCTTCAGCTACGCCGAGTCGTTCATGAGCCACCAGCTCACCGCGGTGCTGCTCTTCACCACCTTCTACTGCGCGTGGAAGGTCGAGCGCGGTGACTGGCGCCTGCGGGGCTACGCGCTGGCGGGCCTGGTGGCGGGCGCGGCGGTGGTCTCGGAGTACACCTCGGCCCTGGGCGTGGTGAGCATCGCGGCCTACACGGTGGCGGTGCGCTGGAAGCAGTGGCCCGAGCTGCTGCGCGCGGTGGGGTTGGTGGTGGCCGGCGCCGCGCCGCTGCTGGCCGCGCTGCTCTGGTACCACCAGGCGACCTTCGGGAGCCCGTGGGTCAGCGGCTACAAGTTCCTCAACGACGCCGGGTACATGCACTGGCACCAGGGCGGGTTCCTGGGCATCAAGGTGCCCGACCCGAAGGCCCTGGGGCTCTCGTACTTCTCCCCGTTGCGGGGCCTGTTCGCCCTCTCCCCGTTCCTCGCCGCCTCGTTCTTCGGCCTCAAGGACGTGCGCGCGAAAGAGAAGCCGCTCTTCGTCTTCTTCGTGGTGCTGCTGGTGCTGCACTCGTACTTCACCTCCTCGTTCTCCTACGACTCGTGGGGGTGGACGGTGGGGCCCCGGCACCTGACGGGCATGGTGCCGTTCCTCCTGTTGCCGGTGGCGATGCTCTTCGAGCGACTCCAGCGCTCGGCGCCGCTGCAGGCCGGGCTGGTCGCGGGGCTGAGCGCTTCGGCGGTGCTGGCCACGGGCGTGGTCGGCTTCGTCAACTACATCCCAGATACCATCTCGACGTCGGTGTGGGGCCTCGCGGTGCCGGTGCTCACCGACGGCTTCTGGCCGGTCTCGTGGCTGGCGGCATACGTGCCCAACCCGGCCTCGGGGGCGCTGTTGGTGGCGCTGCTGCTGGCGGTCACCACGTGGGTATTGCTGGCCTTTCGGCGGGCGGGGGCAGTGCCGTGGATGCTGGCCGTGGGGCTGGTGTTGCACCTCGGTGGGCTGCGCCTGGCGACCCGTTTCGACGACGGGGACAAGGGCGCGACCCAGTTCCTCGAGTCGGTGTGGGTGGCGCCGCGTGGCGCGACGCTGAACTTTCGCGGCCCGTAAGGTGGTAGGTCAGTAGCCCGTGGGGGACTCCTCGATCTTCGGCGAGCATGTGGATGGGCTTCCGGCCATCGCCTTCGAGGCAGATCTCTCGGTCTCCATTCTGAGCATGTCGCGGTACTGGACCGAGCTGACCGGCCAGAGCCAGGAAGAGGCGCTCGGCCACGGGTGGATGAAGCGCCTCGACGCCAACAGCATCTCGTCGGCCTACTCCGAGATGGAGGCCTCGTTGCTGCGCGGCGAGCCCGTGCGCTACGTGGTGCGCTGCCGCCAGAAGAGCGACGAGTGGTGCTGGTTGCGGGTGGTGGCGCGCGCCCGCATGGTCGACGGCCAGCCGGTCGGGGTGCTGGGCCTGGCCATCGTGGTGCCGGCCGCCGAGGCCGTCGACGAGGTGTCGCGCATTCGCCTCGAGGAAATGGAGCGCTCCGAGGCCCGCGCCGACGCGCTGCTCTCGGCGTCGCCCGACTTGCTGTTCCACGTCAGTTCCAGCGGCAAGTACCTCGGCTTCAAGGCCGGTGACCCCTCGCGGCTCTACGTCTCGCCGGAGCAGTTCCTGGGGCAGACCTACCAGGCCGTGATGCCGCCCTCGATCGCGCGCCAGACGGGCGAGGCCATGGCCCGCGCCACCGAGACCGGGCAACCGCAGCACTTCCTCTACACGCTGCCCTCGGGCGTCGAGGAGCACCACTACGAGGCGCGCGTGGTGCCGATGAAGCGCGGCGACTTCCTCTTCGTGATCCGCGACGTGACCGCCGCGAAGCACAACGAGGCCGAGCTGGTGGCCGCCCGGGAGGAGGCGCTCGAGCGCAGCCGCCTCAAGACCCAGTTCCTGGCCAACGTGAGCCACGAGATCCGCACCCCGCTCAACGGCATCCTGGGGGTCACCCAGTTGCTCAAGCAGCACGTGCTGCCGGCGGAGTTCGCGGAGTACGTCGACGTGCTGCAGGGGGCGGGGGAGTCGCTGCTGGCCATCGTCAACGACGTGCTCGACCTCTCGAAGATCGAAGCCAACCGCCTCGAGCTCGAGCCCCGGGTCTTCGACCTGGAGCAGGTGGTCAGCGAGACGGCGCGCACCTTCCTGGCGGTGGCCCAGCGCAAGCGGCTCGAGCTGGTGGTCGACGTGGCGCTGGAGGCCCGCGGGCCGGTGCGCGGCGACGCGACGCGCGTGCGGCAGATCATCAACAACCTCGTGGGCAACGCGCTCAAGTTCACCGACGCCGGCTCGGTGCGCGTCGCGGTGACCCGGGCCGGCGAGCGGGTGCGCATCAGCGTGAGGGACACCGGCCCCGGCATCGCCCTCGAGCACCAGGCGCGCATCTTCGAGCCCTTCGAGCAGGCCGACGTCGGCGTGCAGCACCGCTTCGGGGGCACGGGCCTGGGCCTGGCCATCACCCGGCGCATCGCGCAGTTGATGGGCGGCGACGTCTCGCTGGTCAGCGCCCTGGGGCAGGGTGCGAAGTTCGAGCTCGACGTGCCACTGCCCACGGTGGTCATCACCCACCTCCCGCCGATGGCCTCGCGGGTGACCCCGGCCCCCCGGGCGCTGCGGGTGCTGCTGGCCGAAGACGACCCGGTCAACGCGGCGATGACCGCGGCGCTGCTGGGCAAGCTGGGCCACAAGGTGCGCGTGGTGAGCAACGGCCGCGAGTGCCTCGAGGAGTCGAAGAAAGGCGACGTGGACCTGGTCTTGATGGACGTGCACATGCCGGAGCTCGACGGCCTCGAGGCGACGCGCCTGATTCGCGACCGCGAGCGCGGCACCCCCCGGCACCTGCCGATCGTGGCCCTGACGGCCAACGCGATGAAGGGCGACGACCTCCGCTGCCTCTCGGCGGGCATGGACGCCTATCTCCCCAAGCCGGTGACGGTCAGCGCCCTCAAGGATCTGCTCATCTGGTTCGGCAGCCAGGCGGAGTGACGGCTGTCGCGTCTTCGTTGCCTGACGCGGGCAACCATGCGACGTACGGCCCCCTCTCGAAGTGCCCTCATTTCCAAGGTTATGGAGGTCTCCCGTGTCCACCCAGGTGGCGACGAATGAACCAGCGACGTTGACCGAAGCCATCTTCGGCAAGGAGCTGATCAACGCCCCGGCGTTTTCCAAGGTGCGTGCGTGGCCCGTGGAGCTGAGGGCGGCGCTGGCGTCGGTGTTGCTGGCCTCGGCGGTGCTGCTGCCGTACCTCGGCGCCGTGGGCTTGTGGGACCCGTGGGAGACCCACTACGGCGAGGTCGCGCGCGAGATGGTGCAGCGCAACGACTACGTGCACCCGTACTGGGAAAACGCGTGGTTCTTCAGCAAGCCCGCGTTCACCATGTGGATGCAGGCGCTGGGGCTGCAGGCGGCCGATGTGGGGCCGGTGCTGGCCTTCGTGCTCGCGGCGGTGCTGGGGGGCCTCGGGTTTGCGCTCTACGCCGGCAAGCTCAAGGGCGCCTCGGCGGTGAAGGAATTCTGGGGCGTGCTGGGCCTGGTCTTCGGCGCGTTCTTCCTGGTGCTCTTCGCCTGGGCCAAGAGCCTCACGCTGCCCTGGCACTTCTCGAGCGCGGCCGCCGGGCCTGACGCCATGCCGCTGTTCACCGAGTGGGGGTTCCGGCTCCCGTTCGCGGGCTTCTCCATCCTGGCCATCGGGCTCATGGCGTACTCGCTGGCCATCGCGGTCAACGGGCGCGCGGCCATGGCGGCGTCCCTGGTGCTGGTGACCATGCCGCTCTACTTCCTGCTCTCGCGGCAGGCGGTCACCGACACCCCGATCGTCAGCGCGACCATCGCGGGCATCTCGTGCGCCATGGTGGCGCTGTTCGACAAGGCGTCGAAGCACAAGAGCGAGTGGTGGTACGGCAGCTACGTCTTCTTCGCCATCGCCACCCTGGCCAAGGGCCTGCTGGGCTTCGGCGTGCCGATGGTGGTGTTCATTCTCTACGTCGCGCTGCGCGAGCTGACGTGGAAGTCGATCACCGAGCACTTCACCTGGAGCTTCAAGCACCTCCTGGCGCCGATGGGCGCGGGGCTGGCGGCGGGCGGCATCGCGGGCGGCATCGCCTACAGCCTGGGCAAGAAGTGGAACACCACGTTCATGGCCGTTCCGGTGATCGACAACCAGTCGCTCATCTCGGCGCCCTCGTGGTTGGCGATCATGTGGGGCTCGCTGGTGTTCTGGGCGGTGACCACGGTGGTGCTGGGGCAGTCGAAGAAGGCGACGGAGTCCAGGCCGCCCCCGGTGATCGCCATGGCCTGGGACATGCGCCTGGGCACGGGCCTCTTGCTGTTCCTCGCGGTGTGCCTGCCCTGGTACTACGAGATGTTCACCTTCTGGCGGGTGGACGACGAGTCGAAGATCTTCTGGTTCCGCTTCATCATTCACGACCACTTCGCGCGGCTCGGCAGCGGCGTGCACACCACCACCCCGGGCGGTGACTTCACGTACTTCATCCTCCAGGGTGGCTACGCGATGTTCCCCTGGGTGGTGATCATCCCCGGGGCGATCGCGGCGGCGGCGCGCACCAAGATCCGTGGACCGTCGACGGCGGACGGCGTGGGCCTGGTGGCGGTGCTGTGGTTCGCGGTGTCCTGGGCGCTCATCGGGAGCTCGGCCACCAAGTTCCACCACTACGTGTTCCCCATGCTGCCCCCGATGGCGATCCTCATGGGGCTCTTCCTCGACAAGCTGTGGGACGAGGGCATCGACGTGCACGGCATGGTGCTGCTCTTCGGCGTGCCGCTGTTCATCCTGGTGGGCAAGGACCTCGCGGCCACCCCCAAGAACTTCACCGACCTCTTCGTCTACAACTACGACCGCCCCTACCCCACGTTCCTCACCGAGCGGCCGGTGCTGGGCAGCAACAACATCAAGCAGTTGATGGGCATGGGCATGGCGCTGGCGGGGGGCATCATCGGCCTCTTCGCGCTGCTGCGCTCGCGCTCCATGATGTTCACCGCGGGCCTCGCCTCGGTGCTCACCTTCGCCCTGTGGTTCAACTGGTCCCACTGGGTGGAGCTGTCGCACCACTGGACGCAGCGCGACCAGTTCTGGCGCTACTACACGCAGCGCAAGCCCGACGAGCCCATCGCCTCGTTCCTCATGAACTGGCGCGGCGAGACCTTCTATTCGCGCAACACCGTCAAGCAGATCAAAGACAACCCGCAGGTGGGCATGAAGAGCTACGCCGACCAGCCGGGCCGCGAATGGAGCCTCGTCGAGCAGGCCCGCCTGGGCATCTTGAAGAGCGCCGTGGGGGACAAGAACGTCACCCTCATCGACAAGGACCTGAACAACAAGTTCATCCTCGTCACCATCGACTAGCGTTCGGCACGGGGCCTGCTTGCGGTGCCGGTCCATGCGACCGACGCGAAGGGGCCCCGTGACAGTCTGGCAATTGCCCGTCTTCCCCCTGCGCCGGAGTGGCACTCGATGAGCATCGTCGTCGAGGGCCTGGAGAAGCGGTTCGGGGCGCGGGTGGCGGTCACCGGGCTCACCTTCGAGGTCAAGCCGGGCGAGGTCTTCGGGCTGCTCGGCCCCAACGGCGCGGGCAAGACGACCACGGTGCGCATGCTCACCGGTTTGCTCCTGCCCAGCAGCGGCCGGGGCACGGTGTGCGGCATCGAGCTGGGCGCGCAGTCCGACGGCACCGCGCTGCGCAAGAAGGTGGGCCTGCTGACGGAGCAGCCGGGCCTCTACGAGCGGCTCACGGCGCGCGAGAACCTCACCTTCTTCATGCGGCTCCACGAGCTCGACGAGACCGCGGCGTGGCAGCGGGCCAACGGCTACCTGCGGCGCTTCGGGCTCGACGGCCGGGAAGACGAGCCGGTGGGCGGCTTCAGCAAGGGCATGCGGCAGAAGCTCGCCATCGTGCGCACGCTGCTCCACGAGCCGGAGGTCATCTTCCTCGACGAGCCCACCTCGGGCCTCGACCCGCAGTCTGCGCGCACGGTGCGCGACGCGGTGGCCGAGCTCTCGGCCGAGGGGCGCACCCTGGTGTTGTGCAGCCACAACCTCGCGGAGGTCGAACGGCTGTGCACGCGGGTGGCGGTGGTGAAGTCGCACCTGCGCACGGTGGCGGCGCTGCGCGAGCTGCGGCGCGAAGGGCTGGCCCTGGAGATCGTGGTGGAGGGCGAGGCCGCGGCGCTGGTTCCGGCGCTCTCGAGCCTGCCCTTCAAGCCGGCCGCCCACCACGAGGGCTCCCGGCTCAAGGTGATGCTCGCCGACGAGGCCCAGGCCCCCGACGTGGTGGCGGCGCTGGTGCACGCCGGGGCGCGGATCCACAGCGTGGCGCGGGCGGCGCGGCCGCTCGAAGAGGCGTACCTGGAGCTGGTCCGCGAGGAGGACGCACCGTGAGCTTCTCGTTCGCGCGGGTGAAGGCCGTGCTGTGGAAGGACCTGCTGGAGCTGCGCAAGAACAAGGGCATGTTGTGGTCGATGCTCGCGCTGCCCAGCGTGATCGTGCTCGTGCCGCTGGGCATCGTGTGGACCTACGTGCGCGACCCCCACGACCCGAACCTGCGCGCCATGGCGCTGTATTACGACTTCACCATCAACACCGATCACGCGGCCCGCTTCCTCGTGGACAAGGTGCTCTCGGACTGGTTCGTGCTGTACCTGGTGATGCCGGTGTTCGTGCCCATCCTCATCTCGTCGCACGCGGTGGCCGGCGAGAAGGAGAAGCGCACCCTCGAGCCGCTGCTCAGCTCCCCGGTGACGCCGCTGGAGCTGGTGATCGGCAAGAGCCTCGCCTCGCTCATTCCTTCCGTCGCGGTGTGTCTCATCGCCTTTGCCTGCCTGTGCGTGGGCGTGGACGCGGTGGCCTGGTCGCTGACGAAGGAGCTGGTGCTGCCCAACCTGATGTGGACCTTCGGGGTGCTGGTCATCGCGCCGCTGTTCGCCTTCTTCGGCAACGGGGTGGCGGTGTTGATCAGCGCGCGCGTGGGAGACAGCCGCCTGGCGCAGCAGCTCTCGGGGCTCTTCGTGCTCCCGCTGGTGGGCCTCGCCGCGGGGCAGTTCGGCGGGGTGCTCAAGGCCGGGCCCGGGTACTACGCGGCGTTGGGCGCCTTCGTGTTGCTGCTCGACGTGGGCATCCTCTTCGCGGCGCGGCGGCTGTTCGATCGCGAGCGGCTCATGTCGCGCTGGGGCTGACTGTTCAGGCGGTGGCCTGCACGAAGACCAGGGCGCGCTCCGCCGGGTTCCAGCGCGATCCCGGCTCGACGCGGATGAGGGTGAAGCCCGCCTCGCCCAGCATGCGGTACCAGTGGGGCACCGAGAAGATGCGCACCTCCTCGAGGCCGAAGAGGGCGTTCTCCACGAGATCGATCGCCGCCCAGCCGAAGAGGTGATCTCGGCGCGGGTCGACGAGGCCCAGCAGGCCCCCGGGCTTGAGCACGCGGTGCATCTCGCGCAGGGCGGCGAGGTGGTGCGGGTAGTGGTGGAACGAGTTGGTGCACACCAGCTTGTCGAAGCTGGCGTCGGCGAAGGGCAGGTGGCCGGCGTCGCCCCGGGTGAGGCGGCCGGTGAGGGCCGGCTCGGCGCGGGCCTGCCCGATCATCCCGGGCGAGTAGTCCAGGCCGATGGCCGTCGCCCCCGCCCGCGCGATGAGCGCGCAGCCGTCCCCCGGCCCGCAGCCCAGGTCCAGCACCCGCTCCCCGGGGGCGAGGTGGAGCCGCTCGAGGGCCCGGCGCTGCACGCGGCGCAGCTGCCACCCGATGGGACCGGCCCGGTAGAAGCGCGACCACCCGTCGAAGAACCGCCCGTGCTTGTGGAGTTCGTCGCCCATGGGAATCAGTTCATGGATCAATGGGTTGCGTTCTGCAATCGTGCGGCCGCTCAATCGTTCCGCAGCTCGTGGTGCACCTTCACCCCGCAGTGACTCCTGGGAGAACTCAAGCAATGGGAATCTTCGACTCGCTGAAGTCCGAAGCGCAGCGCAACTTCATCGCCCGCGCCGACGAGGCCAAGAACCAGATCATCTACAAGTACCCCGAGCGGAACATTCGGGTGATGACGCAGCTGACGGTGCAGGCCGACGAGGTCGCGCTCTTCGTCAAGGACGGCATCGTCGCCGGCAAGCTGGGCCCCGGGCGCCACAACCTCGACACCAACAACATCCCGTTCCTCTCGGCGCTGCTCGAGAAGGTCACCGGCGGCAACCTCTTCGTGGCGGAGGTGTATTTCGTCACCACCCGCGAGTTCCCGCAGATCAAGTTCGGCGGCCCCATCGGCGACGTGCGTGACCCGGAGACCGGCCTGGGCATCGGCACCATGGTCTACGGCGACTTCTCGATGCAGGTGACCAACCCCGAGCAGCTGCTGGTGGGCATGGTCGGCCTGCGCAAGGCGGACAACGAGGAGTTCACCGGCTGGTTCAAGAGCCAGGTGCTCAAGGTGACGCGCGACCGCATCGCCGAGCTCATCGTGAAGAAGAAGTGGCCGCTGCTCGACGTGACGTCGGGCGCGTACACCGAGGAGATCGAGACCGAGGTCATCGCGGGCCTCGGGGTGCACACGTCGACCTACGGCGTGAGCATCGTGCGCTTCGGCAACTTCACCATCAGCATCAAGCCCGAGGACGAGGCGACGCTGAAGAAGCTCTCGAAGGACGTGGCCTACTCGCGGCTGGCCGGCGGCTTCCAGCAGTACGCGCAGGGCCAGGCGATGCTCGGCGCGGCCGAGGGCATGGCCAAGGGCGGCGGCGAGGGCGGCGGTGGCTCCGGCCAGGCCCTGGGTGGCATGGGCATGGGCATGGGCTTCGGCATGGCCCAGATGTTCATGAACCAGAACCAGGTTCAGCAGAACCAGCAGCAGAACCAGCAGGCCCAGGCCCACGCAGCGGCGCAGAACGCGCCCGCAGCGGCGGCGGCCCCGGCGCAGCGCTCGGTGATGGACCGCTTGAAGGAGCTCGCCGAGCTCAAGGGCGCGGGCCTCATCAGCGAAGACGAGTTCAACGGCAAGAAGGCCGACCTGATGAAGCAGCTCTGACCAGGCCGTCGTGATTCAGGGTGAGGAGGGCAGTGGCTTCGTCCACCACTCCTCACCCAGCTGTCCTTGCCACTGCTCGGCGCGCAACATCGCCTGGAGCTGGGTGGCGCTCCTCAAGAAGTCATCGGTCTCCAGCCGCCAGCGCGCGCCCTCCTCGGGGCTCAGCGTGAGCGCCGTCGCGCGGGCCATCACCGCCACGAACTTCGCGCGGGCCTCGGCCTCGTCGGCGAGCGGCCAGGTGTCGAGCTTGGCCAGTACCACGCTGGCCGCGCGGCGCAGCGCGAAGAGGTGCTGGGCCCGGGCCGCGGCGATCACCGCGTCTCGCTGACCGACCTCGTTGGCGGCGAGCCACTTCTCCTCGGTGAGCAGGGTGGCGAAGAGCTCGCTGCCGCGCAGGGCGACCACGGGGTTCTCGAGGCGGGCTCGGGCGAAGGGCAGGGCGCGCGCGCGGTGCAGCGCGAGGGCGGCGCCGAGCTCGCTGAGCACCAGCTGTTGATCGCGCAGGCCGCCCAGGGGGCGCACGCTGACGCGCACGTCCAGCGGGGTGGGCGCCACGGTCAGGGGCAGCGGGTTCTTCTTCGCCGCCTCGGCGAGATCGAGGGTGAGGCCCGGCTGGCCATACCCGCCCAGGGTGCCGAGGGTCTGCAGCGCGCGGGCGGCGATCTTCGCCCGGGGGAACTCGGCGTCGAGGGCCGCGGGCACCTTGAGCAGCCGCGGGAGATCGCCGCGGGTCAGCGCGGTCAACGGCAGCTTCACGTCGGCGTCGGCCAGCGCCTGGAGCGTCGCCTTCCACTCGGCCTCGGTGCGGGTCAGCGTCTCGTCGGCCTCCTGGTGGAGCACGTCGAGGTCGAGCTGCCGGGTCGAGGCCTCGAAGTCGAGCGGAGCGCCGAGGTCGTACGCGGCGAGCACCTCCTTGAGCTTCTCGTCACGGCGGGCGATGGCCGCGTCGAGGCGCAGGGCGGCGGCGTGAGACGCGGTCCACAGGGCGCGTCGCTTGACGGCGCTCTTCTCGCTGACCAGCAGCTTGTTGAGATCGCGGAAGGCGAACTCCTTGCCGTCGACGGTGAAGGTGGTGCTGGCCTCGAGGTTCGCCAGGGCCTCGGACTCGGCGGCGACCCCGCGCGCCAGCAGCTCCCCGGCGAGCCAGCGGGTGAGGTGCTCCAGGCGCTCGTCGTCCTGGGGCCGCAGGGTGCGCGCCTTGCGCAGCGTGGCCAGGGACTCCTTGGAGAACAGCGCCTCGTGGCCCCTGGTGGCGGCGGGGAGATCGAGGGGGGCTCCGGCGGTCCAGTGCTGCCACAGGGCCTCGTCGACGCGCTGGACCACGAGGGCGACCTCCTGCTCGAGGGCATCGACCTTCGGCCCGAGGCGCTCGGCCTCGGTGGTCCCGGCGTCCACCGGCGGCGCTGCGAGATCGGTGGGGGGCGCGCTCCTGGGGCACGCCGTCAGCAGCAACACCACGCCAGCCATCGAGAACCACTGCGCACGCATCTGTTCACCTTAACCGCTGGACCACGTTCGACTATTTCCTGACGCGAGGCTGTGGGAAGAGCAGCGCATGCCCCGCTGGTACTTCGAAGACTTCACGCCCGGCTTCGTGCTCGAGGCCGCTGGTCCCACGGTGAAGACCGAGGACATCATCGAGTTCGCCACGAAGTACGACCCCCAGTACTTCCACACCGACCCCGAGGCCGCGAAGGACTCGCTGTTCGGCGCCCTGTGCGCGAGCGGCTGGCACACCGCGGCGATGTGCATGCGCATGATGTGCGACGCGTACCTGCTCGACTCGGCGAGCCTCGGCAGCCCGGGCATCGACGAGCTGCGGTGGACCAGGCCCGTCTTCGTGGGCGACACCCTGAAGTGGAAGATGACCGTGCTCGAGCAGCGCCCCTCGCGCAGCCGCCCCGAGATGGGCTCCGTGCTCTCGAAGTGGGAGGTGTTCAACCAGAAGGACGAGCCGGTGATGCACATGACCGGCTGGGGCATGTTCAAGAAGCGGGCCCCGTAAGTGCCCAGCCAGCTCCAGTGGCGCGCCGCGCGTGCGCGCATGCAGACGTACGGGGCGCTGCGAGCGTTCTTCGGCGGCGAGCAGTACCTCGAGGTCGAGACGCCGACGTTGATCGCCACGCCCGGGCTCGAGCCCCACATCGACCCCTTCGAGGCGCCGTTCATCCCCCAGACCGGGGTGGGCTCGAAGCGCTCGCTGTGGCTCCACACCAGCCCCGAGTACGCGATGAAGCGGCTGCTGGCCGACGGGAGCCCGCCGATCTTCCAGCTCTGCAAGACGTACCGGAACGGGGAGATCTCCAGCACGCACAACCCCGAGTTCACGATGCTGGAGTTCTACCGGCCGCACGCGGACTACCACGCGATCATGGCCGACCTGGAAGGGGCGCTGGCCGCGGTGGAGCGGACCGTGGCGCCCAGCCTGGGGCTCTTTACCCAGCTGCCCTTCGAGCGGCTGACGGTGCGCGACGCGGTGCTGCGGCACACGGGCATCGATCTCTTCGCGCACCCCGACGGGCCGTCACTGCGCCAGGCGGCATTGGAGGCCGGCGTGCACGTGGGCTCATCGACCAGCTTCGACGACGTCTTCTTCCACGTGTTCCTCGAGCGGGTGGAGCGGAAGCTGGGCTTCGGGCGCCCCACGTTCCTCATCGAGTACCCCGCGTCGATGGCCTCGCTCTCGCGGCTCAAGCCGGGCGACCCGCGGGTGGCCGAGCGCGTCGAGCTGTACGCCAACGGGGTCGAGCTCGCGAACGGCTTCTCGGAACTCACCGACGCGGCCGAGCAGCGCGCGCGGCTGGTCGAAGAGCAGGAGCTGCGGCGCACCCTGGGGCGGCCGGTCTTCGCGCTCGACGAGCCCTTCCTCGAGGCGCTGCCCCGCATGCCTCCCTCGGGGGGAATCGCGGTGGGCCTGGACCGGGTGTTGATGCTGCTGATGGGTGTCACCGAGATCGAACAGGTGCTGCTCTTCCCCGCGCGCGACTTCGCTTGACGCGGTAGCGTTCGCCGCGTGCTCCCCAAACCTTCCGAGCTGATTCGCACCGCGTTCTCCGGTGCGGCCGCAGTGGGCATCACGGGCGTCTTGTCGCCGATCGTCTCGGCCCTGAGCTTCGTCGATGAACGTGCCCCCGATGGCGCCATCTACCTGTGGGCCGACTCCATCCTGCGGGCCTCCGGGGTGCGCACCGTGTGTCACGGGCTCGAGAACCTGCCCGCGGGCAACTTCGTGCTCTGCGCCAACCACCAGTCGAACTTCGACGCGCTGGTGCTGTTCCGTCACATCCGCCGGCACATGCGGTACGTGGCGAAGCAGGAGTTGCTCAAGGTGCCCTTGCTGGGCCCCGCGCTGCGCCGCGCCGGCAACATCTTCGTCGAGCGCACCGGCGGCTCTTCGGACAAGGCCAAGCTCCACGACGCGGCGACGGCGGTGCGCGACCGGGTGAGCGTGGTGTTCTTCGCCGAGGGCACGCGCAGCGACGACGGCCTGCTGCGACCCTTCAAGAAGGGCGCGGCGATGATGGCCATCGAGGCCGGGGTGCCGCTGATCCCCGCGGCCATCGCGGGCACGCACCGCATTCTCGAGAAGGGCTCGGCGGCGATTCGCCCGCGCCCCTCGGTGCTGATGATCGGCACGCCCATCGAGACGAAGGGGCTGCCCCCGGAGGCGCGGGAGGAGCTGACGCTGCGCGCCCACGCCGAGGTGGCGAAGTTGCTCGAGGCGGGCAACCGCATCGTGGCCGAGATGGAACGATGACCAAGCAGACGGCCCGGGAAGAGCTGCAGGACATCGTCAAGGCGCTGCAGTTGAGCGTCGACTTCCCTCCGGAGGTGCTGGCCGAGACCGAGGCGTGGCTCGCCTCGCCGCACATCGATGACCCGGCGCTGGTCGACCGCACCGCGATGCCCTTCGTCACCATCGACGGGGTGCACTCGAAGGATCTCGACCAGGCGATCTTCGTCGACCGCGAGGGCGCGGGCTTCGTCGTCGCCTACGCCATCGCCGACGCGGCCTTCTACGTGCGACCGGGCTCGGCCCTGTTCGCCGAGGCCATGAAGCGCGGGGCCAGCTACTACTTCCCCGGCTTCTCGGTGCCGATGCTGCCCCGGGCGTTGTCCGAGGGGCTCATCTCGCTCAACGCCGACGGGCCACGCCGGGCGATCATCTTCTTCCACCACCTCGACGCGGCTGGAGAGCTGACCCACACGCGGCTCGAGCGCGCGCGGGTGCAGAGCCGGGCCAAGCTGTCCTTCGGCGACGTGCAGCGGCTCGTCGACGCGCCGGCGCAGAGCCGGCTGCGGGGCGAGGCCTTCGAGGACAGCATGTGCCTGCTGCGCGAGGTGGGCCGGCGGCGCATGGACCTCGCGGCGCGCCGTGGCCTCATCCGCTATCGGCGGGAAGAGGTGACCATCGAGCTCGACGGCGAGGGCGTCTCGTTCGCGGTGATGGAGGCGGTGCGCGACGAGGTCGAGCTGTGGAACGAGCAGATCTCCCTGATGTGCAACGCCGAGGGCGGGCGGCTGCTGCGCGAGTACGCCAACCCCTCGGTGCAGCCCATCTACCGCGTGCAGGGCGGCCCGGAGCCGGAGCGGCTGGAGTCGCTCTCGAAGCTGACCGCCTGCGTGGCGCAGCGGCAGGGCCTCGCGAGCGATCCCTGGGTGTGGAACCGCGAGACGACGCCGCTGAGCAAGTACCTCGCGCACCTGCCGCGGGCCGCGCCGGGCTCGCGGGAAGATCGCCTGGTCGCGGCGATCACCCGCCAGGCGGTGATGGTGAACCTGCGCTCCGAATACTCGACCGAGCCCGGCCCGCACACCGGCGTGGGCGCCGAGCCCTACGCGCGCTTCTCGGCCCCCATGCGCGAGATGGTCGGGGTCTTCCTCCACAAGGAGGCCGTGGAGTTGATGACCGGCGTGCACCCGCCTTCGGACCAGGACGAGGTGCTCCGCGCCGAGGTGGTCCAGGTGGCCAACCGCTCGCGCTCGACCCAGCGCCGGGTGCAGGACCTCTCGAACGAAGTGGTGATGAACCGGCTCTTCGCCCCGCAGCTCACCCGGTCCCGCGCGGAGCGGACCCGGTTCTCCGGCACGGTGATGGGGCTGACGAGCAACAAGGTGCACGTGCGCCTCGACACCCCGCCGCTCGACGTGAAGCTCTACCTCTTCGACCTCGCGCCGTTCTTCAAGGGCGCCTGGCTCGAGCCCGCGGAAGAAGGGGCTTACCTGCGGGCCAAGGGGAAGGACGTCCCGCTGCTGCAGCTGGGGCAGCAGTTGGAGCTGGTGCTCTCCAGGCGCGACGAGAAGACGAAGCGCTGGGTGTTCGAGCCGACTATTCGCTGAAGCCGGACTTCAGGAGCACCGCGCGCGACTCCGGCCGCGCGAGGAACTCGACGAACTGCTTCCCGCCCTCGGCGTTCTCGCCGCGTTGGCAGCGCACCAGGGACTGCTCGATGGGCGCGTGCAGCGCGTCGTCGACGAGCACCACGCCCTCGCGGTGCACCACGTTCGACCACGCCACGAGCGCCACCTCGACGTTGCCGGTGTCGGCGAGCTGCAGCGCCTGGCGCACGTTCTCGGCGTAGACGATGCGCGAGGCCACGGCGTCCCACAGCCCGGCCTTCTGCAGCGCTTCCTTCGCGGCGCGGCCGTAGGGGGCATGCTCCGGGTTGGCGATGGCGATGCGCTTGTTGGCTTCGTCGGCCAGCGCGGTGAAGGCGGGCAGCGGGGCGTGCCCAGCGAGGGCGAGGCGACCCCGCGCGTAGTGTTGCACCGTCGCGCCGTCACACGCGCCGGCCTTCACCGTGTCGTTGACGAAGGCCACGCTCGCCGAGGCGAACACGTCGAAGGGCGCGCCCTCAGAGAGCTGCTTGGCCAGCAGGCCCGACGAGCCGAACGAGAACACCACCCGGGTCTTCGTCTCGGCCTCGAAGCGCTGCCCCAGCTCGGCGAAGACCTCGGTGAGATCCGACGCCGCGGCGACCTTCACCGGCGCGACCGGCTTCGCCTTGCAGCCGCTGAGCACCACCAACGACAGCATCAACCAACGCATCACTTCGCCTCTTCGGGTGGGGACTTCCACCGCTGGTGCATCCACACCCACTGCTCGGGGTGCGCTCTCACCTGCTCTTCGATGCCGCGCGTGAGCGCCGCGGTGAGCTCGACCGCCGCCGCTTCCCGCTCGAGCTCGGGCAGGGGGAGCTCGCGCATGGTGATGCGGTAGTGGAGTGGCCCCACGCGCGTACAGAACCCGAGCAGGGGCGCGGCGCCGGTCCTCAACGCGAGGTCGGCAGCGGCCCGGGGCGTCTTCGCGAGCTTGCCGAAGTAGGGCACCCACACCGACTGCACCTTCGTGTCCTGGTCGATGAGGATGCCCAGGATGGAGTTGCCCTTGAGCGCGCGGAGCATGTCCTTCGCGGCGCCCTGGTGGCCGCGCCAGATGACGCGCAGCTTCCCCGAGGCCCGGAAGCGCTCGATGAGCCTGGTGGTGCGCGGGTCGCTGGCCTCTTTCCCGATGACCGCTGCGGGGTAGTTCTCCAGCGCGACGTAGCGGGCGAGCAGCTCCCAGTTGCCGACGTGGCCGGTGACGAAGACCACGCCCTTGCCGCGGGCGAGCGCGGCGTCCATGGCGGCGCGGGCCTCGGGCATCCACTCCACGAGCTCGTGGCGGCGGGCGTCGAACTGCTCGATGCACACCATCTCCATCACCATGCGGCCGATGTGGATGAAGCAGGCGCGCGCCAACGCGAGGCGCTCGGCCTCGGGCTTCTCGGGGTACGCGGTGGAGATGGAGGCCAGCGTCTTGCGGCGCTGCCCGGGGGCGAGGACGAAGGCCATCGCGCCCAGCCGCTCGCCGAGCCACGACGCGGCCCTCAGCGGCAGGAGCTGGAGTGGCACGAGGCAGGCGCGGATGATCAGGTAGCGCACGAGGCGCTTCACCCGCTTGCGGAGCGGAGGGGTCGTCATTCGCGCGGAGTCATCACCCACAGCGCCTGGTACCCGACGATGGGCACGAGCACGACCACGCCCGCGAGCACGTCGAGGCCCAGCTTCCCCTCGGCGCCGCCGGGCGTCGGCTGGGTCGTCACCGAGAGGGGACCGAAGTCGGAGTCGCCGAGGCGCACGTGCAGGCCCTCGAGGGGCTTTCCGGTCAGCAGGCTGGGGTCGAAGATGGACGTGGCGAACTCGGTGGTGAGCGAGCCGGTGTCGAGCTGGGTGACGACCTCTTTCCCGTCGCCCACGCGGCTCATCACGTAGAGCTTCCCGTCGCGCGGGCCGACCCGGGGCAGCGACTCGGTGGTGCCCTTGGGGGACCGTTCGTCGAGCCAGCGCAGCCAGGTGTTGAGCTTCTCGCCCACCGCCACGAGGCGCTTGTGGGGGAAGTCGAGGACGATGGCGCCCTTCGTCGCGGCCTGCTGGGGCGAGAGCACGCCTCCGATGCCCAGCGCCTCGAGGCCCGCCGGCGCGTCGACCACCGGCCAGACCTTCGAGTCGAGGGCGTTGGTTCCGACCTGCAGTTGGAGCTCATGATCCGCGCCGATGGACTTGGCGAACCACGCGTAGAGCACGGTCTCACTGGCGCCGGTGTCGACGACGAAGCGGGTGGGCGTGCTGCCGACGGTGACCTGCACCAGGGGCCGGCTGCCGGGCTCGAGAAGGATCGGCACCTCCCACGCGGCGACGGGGGGCGGGGCGGGCAGCGTCGTGGTGCGGCAGGCGGCGAGCGCGACGAGGGGCAGGAAGAGCCAACGCATGGCGCCCGTGTAGCGGCTCCCTCAGAGCGCGTCGAGAAGACCCATGCGGTCTTTGAGGCGGAGCACGCGGCGGCGCTGGCTGAAGGAAGCGTGGTACCTTCCTGCTCCCGTGCTCCGGTGCTCACTGCCGACCGAGACCCGCTGGTGAAGGAAGTCCAGGACCTGCGCCGTCGCCTCGGTGAACTCGAGGCAGAGCGTCACACCGAGGGCCGAGCATGCCTTGGCTTTCGTCGTCGCGCATTCACGCTGGGGGCCGTCGCCCTCGCCGCGTTCGCGGGCGTCGCGCTCGCCTCCACGCCCTGCGCCAACGGCGTCCCCTTTTGCTTCGCGCCGAACGAGCCCGCGCTGGCCAGCGAGATCAATTCGAACTTCGCGGCGCTGAAGACCTGGCTCGAGGCGAAGGTGGGGCCGACCGGCACCCTGGCAACGCCGAGCGGTGACATCACCACGGGCCGCGTCGTGACCGCGGGCGTCGCACCGGCCTACCAGAACTGGAACACCTTCGTCGTCGGGGCGGGCGGGGCCGCTGAGTTGGGCCAACGCGGCCAGCCCCTGGTGACTCGTCCTCGACGGGCCTGAGCTCACCACCTGGTCGCCAGGGTTGCGTCGGCCCGTGTCTTGCGCGGCCGACGTGGGCCGCTGATCAGCCGACCACGGCTCACGAAATGCAATAAGGTGGAACTTTACCCTTGGAGGTCCCAGTGACACCGAACCCCTCGAACGAAGCACTTCGGGCTGAACTCGAGCGCATGAAGTTGCGCCTGGCCGCGTTGGAAGCACGCGCCGCCGTCCCCCCTGTGCGCCGGGCGTCGCGCGTGGCCCTGATGCTTGGCGCGTGTGTCGGGTTGGTGGGCGGTGTCGCCGCAGCCGCCAACGGAACCTGTCCCAACGGCCTGCCGTTCTGTTTCGCGCCCAACACGCCGGCGGTGGCGAGCCAGGTGAACCACAACTTCTTGCAGCTCAAGGAGTGGCTGGAGCAGAAGGTCGGTACGTCGGGGACCGCTGACGTCACCATCGCGGGCCCCACCACGCACACCGCAGCGGTCCGCGTGCAGACCGGTGTCACGTCGAACGCCACCACGGCCTCGGGCAAGCCGATGTTCATCTCGGGCGTCATCAGTGACGGCACGACGGGAGGCGGAGGCTTCGAGGTTCGCCACGACAACCTCACCCAGGGCATCGGCATTGGCTTCAACACCATCTACGCCACCGGGACCGCGGCGGATCAGGCGGTGCAAATCAAGGCCCGGGGTGCCGGCACCATCAACCTGCTGAGCCCGGTGTCGATGACCGGCGATCTGACCTGCGGCAGCAACGCCTGGGGCAGCGGGCCGACCGCCGTCGCACTTCAGAACCGCGGGCCCTGCACCTCCGCCATCACCTCGCGCTGTCCGAACGGGCAATTCGTGTGCGGGTTTGTTTTCAACCACGGCTGCGGCGTCAACTGGTGGGAAGAGCAGTTCGCCGTCGAGTGCTGCTCGCTCTGAGGGCCGACACCTGCGCTTAAGGGCGTGCGTGAACCCACGCGCGTCACGAGCTTGTCCTGAAGCAAGCGCAGGAATTGGACCTGCAGCGGGTGCGGCAGCTCTGCCACTTCGTCGCGCAGCAGGGTTCCGCCATCCGCGCGCTCGAAGACCCCAACATGACGCTGGGCTGCGCGGCGGCTATTCTCGCCGAAATCCGGCAAGCGAATTGCCCGCGATCTGTCAGCGGCGTTGACAGCATCGACCGGCGCGCACCGCGGCCCCGCTCCGATGATGAGGGGTGCGGACCTTCCTTCCCCTCGTGCTGGCGCTGATCGGCTGCGGGCCTCTGATCGACCGCGAGGCTGACGAGGCCGAACCCCTGCAGTTCTTCAGCTCCAGCGAGCAGGGGCTCGTCACCTGCGCCGAGCGGCAGGACACGGGCTACCGCAGCGGCGCAGCCTTCGCGATCACCGTGGTCAGCGCCGATGGCAAGCCGGCCGAGCGCGACACCGCCAATGCCTACGCCGTGATGCAGCAGGCCGCGGCGAACGATGGGGTCAGCATCGCGGTGGTCTCCGGCTTCCGCACCATGGCGGAGCAGCAGCACCTCTACGGCTGCTACATCAACTGCAGCTGCAACAGCTGCAACCTCGCGGCGCAGCCCGGCTACAGCAACCACCAGAGCGGCCACGCGCTCGACCTCAACACCAGCGCGCCCGGCGTCCTCAACTGGCTCAGCGCCCACGGCGCCGCGTTCGGATTCAGCCGCACCGTCCCCAGCGAGGCGTGGCACTGGGAATGGTGGGGCGGCGGTCCCGGCGGCGGCCCGTGCGGCTCCACGGCGGACCACTGCACGAGCGCGGAGGCCGCGGGCTGCGGCCAGTACGGCTGCGGCTGCGTGGATCACCAGTGCAACGGCATCTTCTGCCCGGGAACGGGGTGCAGCGCCCAACACGCGGCGGACTGCGGGGCCTTCGGCGCGGGCTGTGCCGATGGCGCCTGCGCCGGAGGGACCGCGCCCGGCTCGGGATGCACCGCGAAGGAGACGCTCGACTGCGGCAGCGTCGGCTGCGGCTGCGTCGACCACCAGTGCAACGGCGGCGTGGCGTGCGCGGGCACGGGCTGCACCTGGCGCGAGACGCACGACTGCGCGGCGTTCGGCGTGAACTGTGTCGATCACCAGTGCGCCGGCGGTTTCGGCACGGGGAACGGCTGCACCGCGAAGGAAACCACCGACTGCACGGCCCAGGGTTGCGGCTGCGTGGATCACGCCTGCAGCGGCGGCAACGCGTGCAGCGGCAGCGGCAGCACCGCGCGCAACGCAACCGACTGCGGGGGCCTCGGGTGTCACAGCGTCGACGCCACCTGCAGCGGCGGGTCCTGCCCCGGGTCCGGCTGCACGGGGAAGCAGACGACGGACTGCGCGGCGCAGGGCTGCGGCTGCGTCGACGAGGTGTGCCGCGGCGGCTGGTGCGAGGGCACGGGCTGCACTGCGCGCCAGGCGCTCGACTGCGGCAACGTCGACGCGGGCTGCTCCATGGGCCGGTGCGTGACCCAGACCGGCACCGTGGTCGCGACACCCGACGCGGGCGCTCCGATGCCCGCGCCGGACGATGGTGGCCTGCCCGTCCTTCCCGGGGACTCGGGGCCCACCGAGGTGGACCCGAACGTCTTACCGCCGGCCCCCGTCGAAGCGGCCCCCACCCGGCTCGAGCTGGTCCGCGGGGGCTGCAGCGCGGCGCCAGGCGTGTGGCTCCTGGGCCTCTTGCTCTGGGCTCGGCGCCGTCGCGCGCCGTCAGGCTGGCGCGGGCGAGCAGGCCCGAGCCGGCGCTGAACCAGGAGATGACGCGCAACGAGCGCTCGAGCCGTGGCGTCGCCTCGCGGGTTCCCAACAGTCGGCGCGTGAAGCCCGCGATGCTGGTCAACATCACCGCAACGCCCACGGTGTGCTCAGCGACAATTGGAATTCCCCATCCTTTCTGAGGGCGATCGTCGTGCGGACGGCGGATCTCGAAGGAGTTCCGTGACCGGGGCAACTGAGGACGTTGCAGCGCCACGTTCGGGAGTGGCGAGCCCGCCACGGCCCGGAAAAGGAGGTCTACTTTTCGCAGGAGCACGTGCCCGGGTCTGCCCTGCAGACCGATTTCTTCTGGGCGCCGAGGGAGCTGGGGATCACCATCCTCGGCGAGCCGTACCACCCGCTGCTGTGTCACGTGGTCCTGCCCTACTCGAACTGGGAATGGCTGACGGTCTGCGTGTCGGAGTCGATCGCGCTGCGCAGCGTCCGACTGGCCGAGGAGCGGGCAGTGATGCGGCAAATCGCCTGCAAGGTTTCTACCCGGCAGCGAACTGGATCGGATCTGGCCGCGGGTCCCTCAACCAACTCGCTCGGCAACACATGGCATGCGAACTGACCCACCTGGAACTCGAGCCGTGGAAGCAGAACCGCGACCTCCGCGAGGCCGCCGGTCTGAGCCTGAATCAGGCACGAGGACCCATTCGGGCATGAGACCCCACCAGTCGGCGTGGTGAACAGCAGCGCGGTCAGGGCGCTTCAGGCGGCAGCTTCAGCAGCTGAGATCATCTCAGGATCAGAATGTCGACCCTCATCGATCGACCAAGTCCTCGACGGGTGCCTGGCGCCGATTCCGTGAGACTCGTCTTCACTTCCGCTCGACGCGAACCCTCGCGCGGGCGTTGGGCGTCATCGCCCCTGAGAACAGCACGAGGGTGACCTTCCAGCCCAGGGCCTCACCGACCTTCTTCGACGTGTAGCCCTTCGACAATTCGGTGAGCTCGAGCGTCTCGGTCGTCTTGCCCTTCTCGAGCTTGAACGAGAACGTGACGCCGCTGCCCGCGGGGTACGCGACGGGGTTCTCGGGTGACGCGGCGATGTCTTCCACGGTGTAGTCGGCGAAGGTGAGCGCGGTGCCGTCGCCCAGCTTCAGGGTCTGGTGCAACTTGAGCTCGAGTTCCTCCGACGGGGCGGCAGAGAGGCTCATCATCAGGACACTCGCAGTCAGGGTGACCATGGGTCGTTGCAGCTGAGCACGAACTCAGCTGCGCTGCGTCCGATGTGCGACCAGGGGCAGGAGAAGCCAACGCATGGCGCCCGTGGAGCGGCTCCCTCAGAGCGCGTCGAGAAGACCCATGCGGTCTTTGAGGCGGAGCACCCGGCGGCAGCTCTCTTCCAGTTGCTTCTTCGCGCTCGCGTCGGAGTCGGCGAGGCGGGTGAGGATGCCGATGTAGTCGAGGCCCTTGTTCCAGTCGGGCGGGGCGGTGGTGAGGATGAGATCGTTGCCCGCGCGGAAGGCCTGCACCAGCACGTCCTCCCCGGTGCCTCCCACGGCGTCGGCCAAGAGCGCGATGGAGACGTCATCGGTCACCGCGAGCCAGTCGTGCTCGTGCACCCGGGCCACGAGCTTCGGGCTCAGGATCGCGGGCCGGTCGTCGACCGAGGCGTAGACCACGTTCGCCAGCATCACCCCGCCCAGGGCGTCGCGGGCCTTCACGAAGGCATCGGCCTCGGCGTAGACGCGCTCCTTCGTCCAGTCGCAGGTGACGAGGGCGTGGTCGCTGTCTCCGTCGGTGTCGCCATAGCCGGGGAAGTGTTTCCCGATGGGCACCACGCCGGCCTCGAGGAGCCCGCGCGAATAGGCCATCGCCTTCTGGACCACCACGTCCTGCTCTCCGCTGAAGCTGCGCCCGTTGCGCTCCATGTGGCCCGAGGGCGCGACGTCGAGCACCGGCGCCAGGTTCAGGTTGAGCCCGACAGACTTCATCGCCTCGCCCACCTTGCGCCCCCAGCGCCGCACGTCGGCGTCTTCGAGCTTCGCCATCTCGTGCGCCGAGGGCAGTGCCTTGAGCGAGCGCACGCTCTTCATGCGGTTGGAGGGCCCGCCTTCCATGTCCACGGCCACGAAGGGCGGCACCTTGGCCCTGACGCGCGAGGCGTCGATCTTCTCCTTCGCCTTGACGACGTTCTTCAGCGAGTTGCCCACGAAGAGGATGCCGCCCACCTCGACGGGCTTGAGGCGGTCGATCTGCGGGTAGGCGAGGATCAACTGGCCGGCCCGCTCGCGGGTGCTCAACGACTGGAGCACGCGGTCCACGCGCTCGTCGTTCACCTTGCGGTTGAGGGGCCTGGCGTTGAGCACCTGCGCGGGGATGCCCGCATCGACCACGCCCGCGTCGTCCTCGAGGAACCCAGCATCAGCAGCGAGCACGGCCAAGACGACGAGCGAAAGCACGGGGCCCAATGTAGCAGCGGTGCGCCGCGGCGAAATTCCACGGCCCCGGGAGGTCGGCCAGTGGACTTCGCGCACGCACTTGCGCGGCGAAGGCCCACCTCAGGGCATGTCGAACTCGATCATGGTGATGCCGGATCCTTCGGCCCCGGAGTCGGACTCGCCCGGGTGGAACACCCCCGTGCGCCGGGTGAGGCTCGTGCCCTTGCGCACGGTCACCACGAAGGGCACGTCGATGTTGCCCCCGCATTCCTGGAAGTAGTCGACGCGCACGATGTAGTGGCCCTTCGGCGCGGAGCTCCCGGCGGGGTAGATGATGTTCTCGGTGTCGAAGGCGAGGCCCGCTGTCGTCGAGGTGTCGAAGCAGCTGACGTTGGCGTCGAGGTCCAACTGGCCCACCGGGCGGCACGAGAAGAGGCCCCCGCTGCCGTAGTAGATCTCGCACGACCCGACGCCGGCGGGCTCGACCAGGTGCAGGTCGATGTCTTCCGGGGTGCGCGGCGTGTTCTGCCACTGCAAGGTCACCTGCAGGTCGGCGTTGCCACCGTTGAGCACGCAGTCCCCCGACTCGCAGTGGAAGCCCTGGGGGCACGTCTGGGCGAAGCCTTCGCAGGGCCCGGAGATGATCTCCCCGCCGTCCCTCGTGGTGGTGGTGACCCCCGCGTCGGTGACGAAGCCCGCCGGCCACTTTTCGATGAGGCCGCGCACCGGTTCGGTTCTCCCGCAGGCCGAGCCCAGCACCATCACCAGCAGCGCGAGGACGAGTACGAGCGAGGTGGGCCAGCTCCTCGAGCCGACCTTCAGCACCATGCCCCCTTCGCGTTCTTCGAGGTGCTCGGCGAGCTGAAACTGGGCCTCTCTCGAGAACCGCGCGCGGGCCAGCCCGTTCTTCACACGTGTCACGAGAACTCCTTCGTCATCGAGGGCCAGGCTGTCCGTCGCGAGCCACTCGGCCGTGCGATCCGACAGGCGCACCGAGAGGCGCTCGTCTTCCGAGGCGTCCACGGCGAGCACGGTGAAGGCGCAGTCTTCGACCTGCACGAAGCACCAGTCACCGCCGAAGTGGAGCTGCACGCGGCCGTCTTCCATCGCCCGCACGCCGCGGTTGAAGGCCTCGATGATGTTCGGGTGCTCGACGGGGGCGTCGTCGTGCCACCAGCGCCCCTGGCGGTCGATGCGCAGGCCACTGTCTTCCCGGGTGTGCCAGCGCGTGACGTCGGTCATCTCACTGCCAGTTTCGCACGAGCTCGGTGTACCCGCGGAAGCCCACCGCGCCCCAGAAGTTTGCGGCGATGGACAGCAGCGCGAGGGTCATGGGCAGCGGCTTCTTCCAGCTCCAGCCCGCGAGCGGGACGAGCATCAGCAGGTACACCGAGTAGTCGATGCTGAAGCGGAACCCGAACTGGGCGTAGCCGGTGTTCTGGTACGCGAGGCCCGGGAGCATGCACGCCAGCAGCGTGAGCAGCGTGGGCACCAGCAGCCGCGGTGAGTCCTTCGAGCTGACCCACTGCCAGGCGGTCCACGCGAAGAACGCGAGCACCAGCGCGAGGATCAGCCACAGCGCCACGGGGCGCCAGCCGATGGGCGGCTCGCCGGGGGGAGGGGCCACGGGGGGAAAGAGCACCGAGCCCACCAGCACCGCCACCATCGCGCCGACCAACTGCAGCGCGCGCTTGGGCTGGGCTGCGGGCACGAAGCACAGGGCGAGCAGGGGCAGGGTGATGAAAAGCGAGAGACCCCAGGCGTCGTAGCCGAGCAGCACCGGGTTCGCCGAGACCACCGGCAGCTTGAGGAAGGCCGCGTCGAGGTTGCGGGTCAGGTAGTGGAGGTTGAACAGCCCGAAGGTGTCGATGTCGTGGTTGACGCGGTTGTTGAAGAAGAACCGGTGACCGAACTCGGTGAGGTGGCCGAAGCGGGTCAGGTTCCACAGCGCGGCGAGCACTCCCAGCGGCGCGGCGCCCACCAGGAAGCGCCCGAGGGCCTGCTTCTTCTGCGCGGTGAAGACCTTGAGTTGCGCGAGGCGTTGCCCCTTCTCGGGCGCCAGGACCTCGAGCGCGAAGAACAGGCCGGTGAAGAACAGCGGGGTGCGCGTGACCACGGCCATGGACCAGAAGAGGCCGGCCAGCAGGGGCCGCCGCGCGCCGACCGCGTTGCGCAGGTAGAGCGCGGTGAGCGCCACGCCCATCACCTCGGCCGAGAACCACACCTCGCCACGGATCGACGCGTAGAAGAACAGGGTGCCGAAGGCGAGCAGCAGCGAGGTCAGCGCGTCGTCCATCACCGTGGTCTTCGTGCCCTCGACGTCCTTGAGCACGCGCAGGAGGGCGAAGAAGAAGGCCACCGCGAGCGCCGCGACGATCACCCCGAAGCTGGTGTCGTTGAACTGGTAGCCGTGAATGGCCACGAAGGGCAGCATCACCACCGCGGGGAACCAGGGGAAGGACGAGTACCAGTGATCGCCCGGCAGGGGCTGGCCGGTGCAGCGCACCTTCTGTCCCGCGGTCTCGCGCACGCAGGCCCAGTCTTCGAAGTTGGGCAGCACCTCGGGGTCGACGTCGGAGCGGCCCTCGAGCAGCGCCCGGGCCTGGTACACGAAGTGCGGCGCGGCGCTCTGGCGCCAGAAGCGCTGGGCGCTGAAGGCCGCGAGCACCAAGAAGGTGATGGCGAAGAGCGTGAGCTCCACGCGGTACGCCGACACCCACAGGCGCAGGGCGGTGCTGCCCGCGGCTTGCGGACCGGGCACGTTGGCGGGAGCGGACAGTTGCTGACTCACGAGGGACTCCCTTCGAGGCTACGGCGGATGAGATCGAGCGCGGCGAAGGCGGCGAAGCTGCGCACGCGTTCCCGGTCTCCATGAAAACGGTGCTTCTCGACCTTCACGCCCGTGGGGCCGGCGAGGCCGAAGTAGACGGTGCCTACCGGGTTCTGCGCGTCACCGCCCGCGGGGCCCGCCCAGCCGGTGGTGCTCAAGGCCCAGGTCACCCCGGTGCCGTCGCGCACGCCCCGCGCCATGGCCTCGGCGCTCTCGGCCGACACGGCGCCGAACTGGGCGAGCAACCCTTCGGGCACGTCGGCCCACTTCGTCTTCGCGGCCTCGAGGTAGGTGCACGCGCCGCCGTAGAACGCGTCGCTCGCCCCGGACACGGAGGTGAGCAGCTCGCAGATGAGGCCCCCGGTGCAGCTCTCGGCCAGCGCGAGGAACTGGCGGCGCTGGCGGAGCGCCCTCAACACCACGCCCGGGAGGGTCTCGTCGTCGCGCCCGAAGCACGTGGCCCCCAGCACCACCCGCGCCTCGGCGACCACCTGCTCCAGCAGCGCGCTGGTGGCGGCCTCGTCGGTGCCCACGGCGAGCAGCTTGAGGTGGTTCTCCGGCGGGTGGGTGCGGAAGCCGACGGTCACGTTGGGGTACTTCGCGGCGAGCGGGCGCACGCGCTCGTCGAGGTGTGACTCGGGCAGGCCCACGGTCTTGAGCAGGGCCAGCTTGCGCACCTCGGCGCCGCCCTTGAGCGCGGCGATGCGCGGCACCACGAAGGCGCCCACGAGGTGCCGGTACTCGCGGGGCACGCCGGGCACGTAGAACAGGGTGCAGCGGCCGCGCACCTGGATGAACATCGGCGCGCTGCCCTCGGCGTTGAGCACCACCTCGCTGCCCGCGGGTACCATCGCCTGGCGCCGGTTGTTCTCGGAGAGCACGATGCCCCGGGCTTCAAAGCGCTCCACCAGGTGGCGCAGGGCCTGGTCGCTCTGGACCAGGGCCACGCCCGCGGCCTTCGCGGCGCACTCGGCGGTGAGATCGTCGCTGGTGGGGCCGAGGCCGCCAGACACGAGCACCACGTCGCAGCGCGCGGCGGCCGCGTCGAGGGCCTCGATGATGTCGTCGCGATCGTCTCCGACCACCACGCTGCGCTTGACCGTCAAGCCCGTGCGGTCGAGCAGCGCGCCCTGGAAGAAGCGGCTGTTGGTGTCGCTGGTCAGCCCGGTGAGGAGCTCGTCGCCGGTACAGATCGTCTCGATGCGCACGTCGCGGGGTGTACTTCACCCCGAGGGCGCCTCAGAGCACTTCCTGATCGTCGTCGGCGGTGTCGTCGGCGTCTTCGTCTTCGTCGATGACGTCGGCCAGGGACGCCGTGGCGCTGGCGGTGGCGCGCCGCGTGACGAGGAACTTGCGCAGCATGAACGCCGACTCCAGCAGGCCCGAGAGGAGATAGAGGCCGAAGTACGCGACCAGCACCCACGCCGGGTGCGAGAGCACGCCGATGACCACGCCGGTGACGATGACCCCCAGCAGCACGGCGGCGGTCTTGGCGTTGGGCTTGGCGTCCTTGAAGGTGCGGTAGCGCACCGTGGAGACCATGAGGAGGGCGAGGAAGACGACGACGGCGAGCACCGGCCAGCGCGCCTCGTCGGGCAGCGCCCCGCCGCGGGCGTTCTGGAAGGCGATGACCATGGAGATCACCCCGCAGGCCGCGAAGGGAATGGGCATGCCCACGAAGAAGTTCGAGGCGCCGCCGTGGGGCGAGCGGATGGCCAGCACGTTGAAGCGCGCCAGGCGCAGCGCGCCGCAGGCCGCGAAGAGGAACGACGCGCCGATGCCCACGATGCCCAGGTCCGAGAGGGCCCACTTCCACACCAGCAGGGCCGGGGCCGCGCCGAAGGAGATGACGTCGGCCAGCGAGTCGAGCTCCTGCCCGAAGAGGCTCTGGGTCTTGGTGAGGCGCGCCACGCGGCCGTCGAAGCCGTCGAAGAAGATGCCAAAGAAGATGGCCAGGGCGGCCTGGTAGAGCTGCGTGGGAGAAGCGTCACCCGCGCACAGCGTCATCGCGTAAAACCCGCAGAAGATGGACGACACCGTGAAGAGGTTGGGCAGCACGAACATCAGGTCACGCAGCTTCATGGGCGCGGCACCATACCAGTCAACCTCATGAGCGGCGTGTGGCTGATCATCCTCTTCGTTGTAGCCCTGCTGGTGGCGCTCGACATCGCCTTCGTCTCGTGGAGGTACGCGCTGGACGATCGTCCCACGCGGCTGGACATTCCCACGGCCGATGGGTGGACGGTGGTGGCCTGGCATCGCCCCGCCGTGAACCGGCGCTTCGACGTGCCCGTCGTGCTGTGTCACGGCCTGGCCAACAACCACGCCTTCATGGAATTCCGCGGGGAACAGAACCTGGCCCGCTTCCTCTCGCTGGCCGGCTTCGAGTGCTACTCGGTCGATCTGCGGGGCGCAGGCGCTGCGCGGACCCCGCACGAGGGGCCGTACGACGCCAACTTCGACGACCACGTACGCTTCGATCTCCCGGCGCTGGTCGACGAGATCTGCCGCCGCGAAGGCTCGACCCAGGTGGCCTGGGTGGGGCACTCGCTGGGTGGGGTGGTGGCGCTCGCCGCGTCGTCGACCACGCTTGCGGGCCGCTTCGCTGCCCTGGTCACCATCGGCTCGCCCGTCTTCTTCCGCTTTCCTTCGCAGCTGCGGTGGCTGATGCAACTGGCGCGGGCGCTGTCCGTGTGGGGGCAGTTCGACTCGACGCTGGTGCGGCTGCTCGCGCCGCTGGCCGGCCGCACCCCGGCGCCGAAGCTGACCGCGGCCACCGCGAACTTGAGCAACCTCGATCCGCGCGCCCAGCGCTTTCTCATGGCCAACGTCTTCGCCCCCATGTGGAAGGGCGTGCTCGCGCAGCTCGAGGACTGGATGGTGCACGACACCTTCCGTTCGCTCGACACGCGCACCGACTACCGCGCCGGCGTCCGCCTGCTGCAGGCCCCCACGCTGGTCCTCGGGGGCACGGCCGATGGGCTCGCGCCACCCGACGTGACGCGCGAGTACTTCTCGCTGCTGACGGCGCCGGTGCGCGAGCTGGTGATCTTCGGCAAGAGCGCGGGCTACTCGGCCGACTACGGCCACGGCGACCTGGTGGTCGGCAAGCAGGCGCACGACGAGGTGTACCCGGTCATCACCCGGTTCCTCGAGGCGAACCTCAGCGCGCGCGCAGCGGCGTGATGCACTGGCTCTCGAGCTGCGGCACCGTCGACTCCAGGCGGCCGACCTCCACCTGGGCGTCCGCGCGGCACTCGGCGTAGATCGGCAGGTCGTTTCCCCCGGCGACCGACAGCGAGACCACCTGGACCCGCGCGCCGTCGGGCACCACCACCGCCGGGCCGCCCCCGCCGCGCACCAGCAGCTTCTCGAGGCGCACCTGCGAGCCGCGCTCGACGAACACCGCGGCCTGGCGCGCGCGCTCCACCTCCAGCGAGCCCACGCTCACCTCCGAGAGGCTGCTGACGAAGAGGCCGCTGCCCTCGACGTCGGTGACGCGCAGCCCGTCGAGGCGCACCTTCGCGTCGCGCACGTGCACCGCGTCGCCCAGGGATTCCCGCGAGCCGCTGATGAAGGAGAAGGTGCTCGCGGTGAGGGTCAACGCGCCCTGCCGCACCAGCACCCCCAGGTCCGGCGTCTTCGAGACGTTGACCAGGGTCGCGGTGGTGTCGCTGTCGGTCAGCTCCAGGGCCGCGCCCAGCCCGCAGCGGGTCAGCTCGGCGTGGGCGAGGGTGAGCCTCGCGTGCAGCACGCTGACGCAGCCCTGGGCCGTGCCCCCCACGGTGAGGCCGTCGACGTCCACCTCGGCGCCGCGCGCCAGCTGCAGCCCGTATTCGTGGCCCTGCACGGTGATCGCCCGCAGGTGGGCGCGGCCCGCGGCGAAGAAGAAGGCCGGCCCGGTGCCCGCCCGCGCGCTCGCCTGGTCGAGCGCCACGTCGGCCTCCACGGCGTGCACCAGGGTCTTCACCCCTTCGGCGCGCACGTCCTCGAGCTCCAGCCTGCCGCCTTCGGTCTGGAGCGCGCGCCGGATGCCGCCGGAGAAGGCGAGGTGCCGGGCGGTGAGGGTTGCCCCGCGATCCACGCCCACCCCGTCGATGCCCTCGAGCCGGGCGATGATCTCGCTGTCTTCGAGCACCAACGCGCCGTGCACCCGGGCCACGCGCTTGCGCTGCCCGCTGAAGTGCACCTTGGAGAGCCGCACCCCGGCGCCCGCCTCGAGGCCCAGGTCGCCGCCCTGCACGCTGACGCCCACCAGCTCGGTGTCGCTGGCGGTGACCACGGTCTGGCCGGCCTCGCCGGTGAGCACCACCTCCCCGTGTCCCTCGACGCGCACGTGCTGCCCGAAGGTGAACGGCCCCGCGTAGAGCCCGGTGTTCACGTGGAGCACCGCGCCGTCGGGCCACTGCGCCGGCATGACCTTGAGCGGGTGGGTGCGGCTCCCATCTCCACCGGATGGGGAAAAGGCGTCGACCCAGACCTCGGCTCGGTGTACTTCGTCGCGCGTCGGCGAGGCGGGGGTCCGCACACACCCGACGAGCAGGGCGGCGAGGGCGCACAGCAGATCGGGGAACCGGCTCCGCAGATCGCGCCCATCCCGATTTCCCGGCCTGATTCGTGAGGTTGGCGCCTCGCGCCGATCGGGGATCCGATCTCTCAGATCAGACACCGCGGACTGCCGAATTCTGTATGTATTACATTGACTTGCGCGAGGTCGGCTTGCTAAGCCGTCGCGCGTTCGCGATGGGGACGTCGCGACTGGGAGGGAGCACACATGACCAAGGCAGAGCTCGTTGAGGCGGTTGCTGAGCAGACCCGGTTGACCAAGAAGTCGGCCGCGGAGCTCATCGACGTTGTTTTCGACAACATCGGCACGGCGGTGAAGAAGGACAACCGCTTCAGCTACCCCGGCTTCGGCACGTGGAGCATCCGCACCCGCAAGGCGCGCAAGATCCGCAACCCGCAGACCAACGAGATCATGAAGCTGAAGGCCACCAAGACCATCGGCTTCCGCCCGGCGAAGGAGCTCAAGGACACGCTCTGAGCGTCTCTTGAGTCTTCGCGGCACCCTGAAGGCCTCGAGCTCACGTTCGGGGCCTTCTGCATTGCGGGCCACCACTCAGGGCCCCAGCAGGGCCGGGTCACCCGCGCCGTCCTGCCCGTAGCGGCGCACCACTTCGTACAGGGTCAGCCCGCGGGCCTCGGTGATCAGCTGCACCAGCGGGCCAGCCTCGATGAAGAACAGGCCCTCGGCACAGAAGAGCGAGACGAACACCGCGCCGCTCGAGGGTGGCTTCGTGCCGCGGCAGTCGAGGAAGTACACCAGCTTCGGCAGCGCCTTCGTCATCAGGAACTCGTCCGGCGCCAGGGCGGGCAGGGCGACCTCGTAGCTCACCGCCTCCTGGTATTCGGAGCGAGCGAGCCGCGCCGCTTCGATGGCGGTGTTGGCGGTGGCCGGGTCGGCCCGGGAGAAGGACAGCGCGACGAGGCGTTCGACCAGGGGGCTCACGGGTACTCCGAGATGAGGGCGGGGCCGGTGGCCGGCAGCCGCAGGAAGGCTTCTGGGTCGAGCGCGTCGCCGTCTTGCCGCAGCTCGAAGTGGAGATGGGGACCGGTGACCAGGCCCGTCTCGCCCGACAGGCCGATGACCTGGCCCTGCTTCACCACGGTGCCCGGGCGCACCAGCAGCGCGTCGAGGTGGCTGTAGCGCGTGGTCCAGTGGGCGTCGTGCTGCAGCTCGATCTGCTTGCCGTGCGCGCCGTTCCACGCGGAGAAGACCACGGTGCCCGTCTCCGCCGCGTGCACCGGGTGGGCGCGCGGGGACTCGAGGTCGATGCCGGCGTGGAAGCGGGGCTCGGCGGCGATGGGGTGCATGCGCGTGCCGTAGGGCGACGAGACGACCACCGGGTCGACGGGCCACGCGAAGTGCCGCGGGTCCACGGTGCGCGCCCGGGCGGTGATGCCGGTGATGCGCCGGGAGAGCGTGCGCAGCGTGCGCGAGACCCGCTCCGCGACCTCCGGGGGCACGTCGCCGAACTCGTGCGCGTCGGCCTGGAACTCGCTCTCGAGCTGCAGGCGCACGCGCATGGCGTCGGTGGCCCAGGCGGCGTTGGGCCGGCGGGCGCAGAACGCCTCGGCGTCGTCGAGCAGCACCGCCCACGAGCGGGCGAGGCCCGTGGGCATCGGCGCCCCCACGCGGCTGGCGAGGCGCAGCTGCCTGGCCGCGGTGACGAAGCGCTCGATGGAGGCCTCCATGGGCAGCGCGGGCTCCCGGGCCGACGCCGGGTGCCCCTCGGCCATCGCCTCCTCGAAGCTCATCTTCGGGCGCGGCGCCCCGGCGCAGCCCAGCAGGCACAACGACATGAGGGGGACCCACCGCGTCATCTGTGGGCGCGACGGTACCACGCCGCCCTTCGTTGCCCCGTTCGTCGCTGGTACACGCTCCCGCCCATGGCGACGGACACGAAGCGCAAGCGCCGCGAGTCGGCAGAGCAGAAGCGGGCCCGCGCGGTGGAGTTGGTCGAGCGCCTCGACCACGCCATGCCCGAGGCGAAGATCGAGCTCGACTACCGCACGCCGCTCGAGCTGGTGGTCGCGGTGTCCCTCTCGGCGCAGACCACCGACAAGCGGGTGAACCTGGTGACGCCCGCGTTGTTCGCGCGCTTCCCCACCGCCGCCGACTATGCCGCCGCCACGCCGCTGGAGGTCGAGGGCTACATCAAGACCGTCGGCCTGTTTCGCAACAAGGCGAAGAACCTGGTGAAGCTGGGGCAGGTGCTCGTCGAGCGCCACGGTGGCGAGGTGCCCGGTGGCCGGGCCGCCCTCAGCGAACTCCCCGGGGTGGGCAACAAGACCGCGGGCGTGGTGACCATTCACCTCGGCGTGGAGCGCGCGTTCCCCGTGGACACCCACATCTTGCGGCTCTCGAAGCGCCTGGGCCTGTCGACGACCACCGACCCCGACGACGTCGAGGCCGACCTGCGCCGGGTGTTGCCCGAGGCGTTGTGGTTCAAGGCGCACCAGCTGCTCATCTGGCACGGGCGAAGGTGCTGCGGCGCGCTGCGTCCCGAGTGTCATCGCTGCGTTCTCGAAGGCCTGTGCCCGAAGACGGGCGTCAAGCCTCCGAAGAAGAAGCCCTGAGGGGCTTTCAGCGAGCTTCGGACCGCGCCTTCTTCTTTTCGGGCTTCGCGGCGGCGGCCTCTTCGGCGCGGTCTTCTTCGATGGTCGCCTGGATCTTCTTCATGCGCTTGCGGATGACCTCGCGCTTGAGCGCCGAGATGTGGTCCACGAACATCACGCCCTTGAGGTGATCGCACTCGTGCTGGATGGCGATGGCCAGCAGCCCGTCGGCGGTGATGGTCTTCGAGTCGCCGTGCTCGTCGAGGTAGCGCGCGGTCACGATGGCGGCGCGCTCCACGTCTTCGGCTTCCCCGGGCACCGAGAGGCAGCCCTCCTTGTAGAGGCACTTGCCCTCGAGGGTGAGGATCTCCGGGTTCACCATGGCCACCGGGTGCGAGTCGGGCTGCCGGGGCGTGGTGTCGAGCACGATGACGTTCTTGAGCACGCCGATCTGCGGGGCGGCCAGGCCCACGCCGTCAGCCGCGTACATCGATTCGAACATGTCCTTGATGAGCTGGCGGAGCTCGTCGTCGACCTTCGCGACGGGGTGCGCCTTCTGCTTCAGAACTGGGTTCGGCCACACCAGGATCTCGTGAACCATGCGCGTTTCTCTTAACGGGTCAGCGCCGGAGACGCAAACCGTGCAGCACGAGGACCGGCGTCATTCCGAGCGGTTGCAGGCCTCGGTCAGTCGAGCAGGTGGCGGGCGTACTCGACGCGCCGGCGATCGTCTTCCAGCGCCCGGGCGGCCTCTTCGAGCAGCTTGGCCACCACCTGGGCCCGCTGCTGGAGCGCCGGGTCGGGGTGTCCGGAGAAGCGCAGCGGGTCGAACTCCTGGGACAACCGCTGGAAAGCACGGCGCACGTCCTCGCTGCCGGCGGCCCGCGAGAGCCCGAGGATGGTGAAGTAGTCGGCGTCCTGCACCTCGTCGAACTTGGCCTCGAGGCGCTGGAGATCGAGCTGTCCCGAGGGGGCCGCCACCTTGCGGGTGCCCGGCTTGACCTCGATGAGGCCCAGCAGCTTGGCCACCAGCAGGGCCCGGAAGGCGACGTCGGGCTTGAGGCCGGAGGCGAGACAGAGGTCTTCCACCGTCGCCTCGCCGTCGACCCAGGTGAGCATCTTGCGCTCGCGCTCCGAGAAGCCCAGCGCTCGCAGGTCGAGCTCCGAGTCGGTGGCCAGGGGCACCGCTTCACCGCCCCCCAGGCGCTCGAGCATCACGTCCGGGGTGACGGCCCGGCGCAGCGACTCGGCCAGCATGGGCAGGGTGGGGCGGGGCACGGTGGCCAGCAGCACCTCGGGCTTCGGCGCCTCTTCCACCACCCGGTACTGCGTCTGCTCTTCGGTGAAGGCGTCGAGGGCGACCTGCTCGGTGTAGCGCTGCACCAGCGGCACCGACTCGATGTCGCGAATGAACCCGCGACCCTTGAGCGCCTCGAGCTGCTCCCGGGCCGTGGCTCCGCGCAGCATGCGCAGCTCGCCGTCCTGCCGGGCGTCGATGAGGCCGTCGCGGCGCGCCCGGCCGATGAGGCCCTCGGCGTCGAAGGTCGACTCGGCGGCGATGATCTGTCCGCGCTTGAACCACAGCGACCGCGTGCCGCCCTGTCCGCCCAGCTCCAGCTTCACCTCGGCGTTGCCCAGCACGAGCTGACAGACGACCCGGGAGAGGCCCTCGAGATCGACCGCGCCGTGCCGCGCGATGCCCATGGCGTTGCGCCCGGGAATGGTCAGCGACATCACCTCCCGGGCCTCGAGCTGCTTCACCTTCTGGGCGGCGAGCTGGGCCGTGGCCTCGAGGCCCTGGGCCTGGTCGCGCGTGGACTCCAGCGTGGCCGCGGTCTCGGCGAGCTCGACCTCGAAGGTGGCCCGCCGCTGGCGCTCGAGTTCGAGCTGGGACTCGAGCTGCGTGGCCTCGGCGCGGGCGGCCTCGTGCGTGGCCGTGGCGTCGGTGAGCAGGGCCTCGAGCCGCTGCGCCTCGACGCGCGTCGCCTCGTGGGCCGCCGCCAGGTCCGTGAGCTGGGCCTCGAGCTTCGTGGCCTCGGCGCGGGCGCTCTCGTGGGCGGCGGTGGCGTCGGCGAGCTGCGCCGCGAGCCTCGTCCCCTCGGCGCGCGCGGCGTCGTGGGCGGCTGCGAGGTCGATGAGCTGCACCCCCAGCGTGGTGGCCTCGGTGCGAGAGGCCTCGAGGGCCGCCGACGCTTCGAGGCGCTGCGCCTGGAGCGTGGTGGCCTCGGTGCGCGAGGCAGCCTGGGCCGCCATCGCCTCGAGGAGCTGCGCTTCGAGCTTCGTGGTCTGGGTGCGAGAGGCCTCGTGGGCCGCGGCCGCTTCGAGGAGCTGCGACTGGAGCGTCGTGGCCTCGGTGCGAGACGCCTCGTGGGCCGCCGCCGCTTCGAGGAGTTGCGACTGGAGCGTCGTGGCCTCGGAGAGAGAGGCCTCGTGGGCCGCCATCGACTCGAGGAGCGACGCTTCGAGCTTCGTCACCTCGGTGCGGGAGGCCTCGTGAGCCGCCGTCGCCGCGAGGACCTGTGCCTCGAGCTTTGTGGCCTCGGTGCGGGAGGCCTCGTGGGCCGAGGTCACCTCGAGGAGCCGCGCCTCGAGCTGGTTCGTGCCCTCGACGCGACCGGCCTCGGCCTGCGCGAGCCGTGCGCGGAGCGTCTCGACCTCGGCGCGCGCGTCGTCGCGGGCGGCCGTGGCGTCCACGAGCTGCGCCTCGGCCGTCTCGCGCTGGTGGCGCTCGGCGTCGAGCTCGGTGCCCAGGCGCTCGGCGAGCGGCTGCGACGGCTCGAGCGCCGCCACGCGCGCGCGCAGCTGGTCGCGCTCCTTCGCCGTGTCTTCGAGCAACCCCGTGGCGCTCGTCATGTCGGCCTGGGCGTGCTGGAGCGAGGAGTGCAGCTCGGCTTGCTGGCCCAGCAGCCCGTCGCGCTCGCCTTCGAGGCGCAGCATCTCGTCCTGGGCGATGTCGCGAGAGGCCCGGGCTTCGGCGAGGTGTTGTTCGGCGAGCTGGAGGTGCGAGCGGGTCTCTTCGAGGTGCTGCCGTTCGAGCTCGACCTCGCTGGCCAGGGCCAGGGCCGCGTCGGCATCTTCCCGGGCCCGGTGCAGGGCGTCGGCCTGGACCGCGAGCTCGGCGGTGCGGGCGGCGAGCTCGGCCTCGAGGTCCTTCGCCTTCGTCGACTCCTCCACCGCGCTGCCGGCGATCAACTCCAGCTCCGAGAGGCGCGCGGCCTGCGCGGCGACCTCGGCCTCCAGGGCTTCGCGCCGCACCTTCTCGTGGGCCGCGGTGCGCTCGGCGGCGTCGAGCTTGCTCTCGACGACCTGGCGCTTGCCGGCTTCCTTGCGGGCGGCCGCGACCTGGGTGGTGACCTCTTCGAGCTTCGTCTCGAGCTCGAGCACCTCGGCGCGCGCCGCGTCGACCTCGGCCCTCAGCGCTTCGCGGTCGGTCTCGAGCGAGGCGTTGAGGCGCTTGAGCTCGTCCTGGAGCGCGAGGAGCTGCTCTTCGCTGGCGTGCCGGGCCTCGCGCTCGGTGCGCACCAGCTCCTGGGCGTGGTCCGCGCGGCGGGTCGAGGCTTCGTGTTCGGCCTGGTGCCGGCGGGCGTCGGCCTCGTCGGCGCGGTGGGCGGCGTCGCCCTGGGCGCGCGTCTCGAGCACCATCTGTTCGGCGCGGGCGAGCACCTCGTTGGCGCGCGAGGGCAGGTCGGCCGGCGCCTCGCCCAGGTCCCCGAAGGAGGCCTCGTCGCCGGCGTACGCCCCCGGGGCCGGCTCGGCTTCCGCGGGCGGGGGGCGCGACGGTTTGACCTCGACCGCGCGGGCCTCACGCGACTGCCGGCGGCGCTGGGCCTCGGCGCGCACGTCGTCTTCCAGGCGCTGGAGTTCGTCGTCCTCGGGAGGCGAGAGCGCCGACTCCACGCTCTGCATCGCGCCGGCTTCGACGTCGGCGGCGAGGTCGCCGAACAGCTTCTCTTCGAGGGCCTCGGAGACCGGGTTGGTGAGGGGCTCCGGCTCGAGGGCGATGGCCGTCGGTTCGGGCACCTCCTGGTCGGCGGCCCCGATGGGGTCGGCGTCGAGGGGGCTGGTGGCGCGCCACGGCTCGGGCTCGTGGGGCCCCGGTGCGACGGGCGGTGCCCCCGCGGGCGGCGCGGTCTCGAGCAGCGACCAGCCGGCCTGCAGGCTGGTGCGCACATTCTGGTCGATGGTGCGCGCGAGGTGTTCCGGGTCGAAGGGCGAAGGCTCCACCGGCCAGTTGAAGCCCGGCACGGCTTCGCCCAGCAGCACCACCCGCAGCAGCTTGGCGTCGGGGTGGTTCTGCAGCTCTTCGAGCAGCACGCCGCCCCGGTCGCTCTCCACCGAGGGCTGCAGGAGCATCAGGCCGGGCAGCGAGTGGCCGAAGGCGATGACCGCGTCGGCGGCGTTCGTGGCCAGCACGCACTCGTAGCCTTCTCGCGCGAGCACGCGCTTGACCGCGGCGATCACCGAGAGGTCGTCAGCGACGAGGAGGAGGGGCGGCGCGGCCATGAAGTCGCGACACGTTCCTACAGGGCTGGGGTGGGGTCCAATTTCAGGCCGGCTTGCGGGGTGTGCCCTACAGGTGTCAGCCAGCGGGGGACCGGGCTTCGATTCCAGCGCTACACGAGGGGGAGGGTCGTGCGACACTTGGGCCTCTTCAAGGGGCAGGTTCGTGGCGATTCACTGCGGCATCGCGTTCCCATCGGCTGAGGAGTTCCGCGCCGCGTTCGTCGCGCGCGGCCCGTCGTGTTTCGTGCCCTTCCCGGACGAGGTGGCCGCCGGCGAGCGCATCGAGGTCGACGTGACCTTGCTGGAAGCGCGGCTCGAGGTGCAGGGCGAGGTGACCGGCGCCGACTTCGACGAAGCGGGCAACGTGGGCTTGACGGTGATGCTCGACGAGCCCTCGTGGAAGGCGGTGCGCGCCCTCGACGTCGCGCTCGCCGAGGGCAAGACCTCGCTCTTCGACACCGCCCGCCTGCGCATCTCCCCGGTGGTGACCGCGGCCCCCGCGCCGGTGGTGACGCCGGGTGACGAGGTGCGAGAGCTGCTCGAGCCCGGAACGCTCATCGACGGGCGGTTTCGCATCGAGGCGCACCTCGCCAGCGGCGGCATGGGTGACGTCTACCGGGCCGAGCACGTGCTCCTGAAGCGGCCGGTGGCGCTCAAGATGTTGCGCCGTTCGCTCTCGTCGGACCCCGAGATGTGGAGTCGTTTCGAGCGCGAGGCGCAGCTCGTGTCACGGCTCGAGAACCCGCACGTGGTGCGGGTCTTCGACTTCGGTCGCACCAGTGCCGGCCAGCTGTTCCTCGCCATGGAGTTCGTGGAGGGCGAGACGCTCGATCATCGCCTCGAGCGCGGCCCGCTCGCGCCGGCCGAGGCGGTGGAGATCCTCTCGCAGGTGCTCGACGGGTTGGGCGAGGCGCACGGGCTGGGCGTGGTGCACCGCGACCTCAAGCCGCCGAACATCATGCTGGGGCACCGCCGCGACGGTGGAGACCGCGCGAAGATCCTCGACTTCGGCATCGCCCGGCTCAGCGATGGGGTGGCCACGGCCCAGAACGCGAAGCTGACGCAGCTGGGCGTGGTGGTGGGCACCCCGGCCTACCTCGCGCCGGAGCAAGCGCTGGCCGACGAACTCGATCACCGCACCGACATCTACGCCATGGGTTGCGTGGCCTTCGAGCTGTTGACCGGCCAGCCGCCCTTCGTGGGCAACGATCTGCGGAAGATCATCAGCCAGCACCTGACCTCCGCCCCGCCCGACCCGGTGAAGCTGCGCCCCGACCTCGCGGCGTTCCCGGCGCTGATCGCCGCCATGCTCAAGGCGCTCTCGAAGGAGAAGGAGCACCGCTTTCAGAACGTCGGCGACTTCAGCGAGGCGCTGCGGCGCGCGCTCGTCGCGCCGGGGGCGACGCCGGTGCCGATGGTGGCGCCTACGCCGGTGCCTGCGCCCTCCACGTCGTGGCCGCCGCCCGCCCCGGAGTGGGCCCCCGCGCCGGTCCCGGTGTCCTCCTCCACTCCCTCGGCGGTGGTCGCGCCGGCCGACGACTTCTTCGCGTCGGTGGGGGCTCCGCCGCTGATGCCGCTGCAGGGCGAGGGCAAGGCCCCGTCGGCCAGCGGCCCGTTGCGCGGGGTGGTCGCCGACGAGGTGCTCGCCCGGCTGCAGGCCGCGCCCTCGGCCCCGGGCGAGGGCGTCTTCGCCCGCGTCGAGGTGCTGGGGCCCGCGCCGCGCACCGCGGCTGCGCAGGCGTGCCTGGGCCGGGTGCTGGAATCCATCGCGAGCGCCGGGGGCTTCCTCTCCTCCGTCGACGAAGAGGGCGCGATGTTCGGCTTCGTGGGGCTCGGCGGGAGCCCGGCCGGCCGCGCCACCCGGGCGCTGCTCGCGGCCCGCGACGCGGTGTCGCTCGAGAGCGCACGCCTGGGCGTGGCCGCGACCATTCGGGGGCTCGCGGGCAGCGCCACGTTCCCCTTCGGGCCCGCGGTGGGCGACAATGCGCGCAAGCAGCTCGCCCGGGGCCGCGCCAACACCCTGTGGCTGGAGCAGCGCTTCGCGGGGCCCGCGGGGCGCCTGTGCGAGCTCTCTTCTTCCGAGGTGCCCGGGCTGGTGGCGTGCGGCACGCCGCGACGGCGGGTGCGCGCGGCCCCCGAGCTCATCGGCCGACGCCCCCTGGTGGAGGCGCTCGAGCGGAGGCTCAGCAGCCTGCAGCAGGGCGTCGCCGCGCCGTTGCTGGTGCGGGGGCCTGCCTCGAGCGGGCACTCGAGCCTCGCCCACCTGCTGATCAACGTCGCCCGCAAGCGCGGCAGCCTGGCGCTCGGCACCGTGGGCCTGGCCGAGCCGAACGGCGCCCTGGTCGATCTCCTCTGCGCCGCCGTGGGGGTCGACCCTGCCGAGCGCATGGCGAAGCTCAACGCGGCCCTCGAGCCGCTGCCCCTGGTCGACTCCGCGAGACAGGCGGCGCTGTGCCTCGCCGGGGTGCGGCCGCTGCCCGTGGTGCTGACCCCTGGCCAGGCGGCGCACGCGCTGCGGGTGGTGCTGCGCGCGGTGGCCGTCGACCGCCCGATGGTGCTCGCCTTCGACGGGATCCACGCGATGGACCCCGCGAGCGCGGCGGCCTTCGTGTCCATGGCCTCGCGGCCGGCGTCTCGCGAGCTGATCGTCGGCTTCGCGGCGCCCTCGGGCTTCGACGCGCAGCTCGCGGGGGTGCAGGCCATCGCCCTGGCGCCGCTGTCGGGGCCCGAGGTGCAGCGGTTGCTCAGCGTCGCCCTGGGCACCGTCGCGGGGCCGGCGCTGACGAAGTACGTGCTCGAGCAGTCGGGCGGCGCGCCGGGCACGGCGCTCGAGCTGTTGGCGTGGCTCGACGACGGCGGCCTGCTCCTCGACGCGACGGGGAGCGTCGAGCTCGCCGAGCCCGCGCTGGGCGCGCCGCGGGGCAGCGCCGCGCGCGCGGCCTTCGAGGTGCTGCCGGCCGAGGAGCGCCGGTGCCTGCAGGCCGCGGTGCTGCTGGGCGAGCGCTTCGACTGGGGCGTGCTGTGCGGCGTGGCCCCGGCCACCGCGCAGGTGGTGGCTTCGTTGCAGGCCACGGGCTGGCTGGTGAACGACGGCCCGCGCAAGGGGCGCTTCCGCAGCGAAGCCCTGCGCGGGGTCGTGCCCCCGCTGGCCCCCGAGGTCGCACGCGAGACGCGGGCCCGGTGCTCGGCGGTGTTCATCGCCCAGGGCAAGGCCAACCCGGCCTCGGTCGACTCGGGGCTGCTGGCGCGGCACCTCACGGCCGCGGGCGACGGCGTGCGCGCCATGCCGCTGTGGAAGCACGCGCTCGAGCAGTCCATCGCGCGCCACGACGCCCGCGGGGCCGGGCAGGCCTGGCAGGGCCTCGCGGCCGCGGTGGGGTTGATGCCGGTGTCCGAGGCGCAGGCCCGCACCCGCGTCGAGGCGCTGGCGCGCGCCGCGTCCCTGGCCCTGGTGCTCGAGGACACCGCGCGGGCCCGGCTGCTGCTCGACGAGGCGCTGGTGGGCGCCGCCGGCCTGGCCGCGCCGTCCCCCGAGTTCCTGTTGCTCGAGGCCCGGGTGCTGCGCGCCGAGGGGCGGCGGGTGAAGGCGGCGGAAGTGCTGGCCGCGGCGGAGCAGGCGGCGGCAGGTTCCGCGGTGCGCGCGCTGGTGCTCTCGGAGCGGGGCGAGGCGCGCGAGGTGGAAGGCGATCTCGAGGGGGCGACGAAGGCCTTCGAAGAGGCCCGGGCCCTGGCCGAAGGCGCGGCGGAGCTGGCGCGCTGGCACGGCGACGTCGATCTCGCGGCACGGCTCGAGGCGCGGCTGGCGACGTTGTGCTTCGCGCGGCGCGACGTGGGCAAGGCGCGGGGGCTGCTCGAATCGTCCCTCTCGAAGTGGCGCGCCAACGGCTGGGCCTTCGCCGAGGCCCGGGTGCTCTCGACGCAGGGCACGGTGCTGGCCTTTCAGCAGCGCTTCGTCGAGGCGGCCTCGGCCTACGGCGCGGCGGCGCTGGCCGGGGCGCGGTGCGGTGACCTGCTGTTCCAGGCGCGGGCGCTGCTGCAGCAGGCCAAGGCGGTCCGCAAGGCGCAGGGGGACTCGGCGGCGATGAAGGCCGTGGCCCTCGAGGCGCGCAAGCTGTGTGTGGTGCTGGGCTGGGAACAGGGCCGCCTCGACGCGGTCGCGCTGCTCGGCCAGTGACGCGTCAGAGCATCGCCGCGGGGTCGACGTCGATGATCACCCGCACCGCGTTGGGGACCTCTTCGATGGCCCGCTCCAGGGCGTCGATGGTCCTGAACATGGCCGCGTGGGTGGGCGCCTTGAGGACCAGCTGCCACCGCGTCTTGCCCTTGATGCGCGCGATGGGCGCCGGGGCCGGCCCCAGGATGCGCACGCCCTGCGAGGCCGGCGGCAGGTGCTGGGCGGCGACCCGGGCCAGCTGCCTGGCGACGCGGGTCACCAGGTCGGCCGACTCGCCCTCGATGCGCAGGGCCACCATGCGCGAGTGGGGCGGCCACGAGAGCTGCTGGCGGCGCTTCAACTCCTCTTCCGAGAAGCGCGCGTAGTCGTTGGTGAGCATGCGCGCGATGGGCGCGGCCTCGGGGTTGTAGCTCTGCACCAGCACGCGGCCGGGGTCCTTGCCACGGCCGGCGCGCCCGGCGACCTGGGTGAGGAGGTGGAAGGTGCGCTCGCCCGCGCGGAAGTCGGGCAGGGTGAGCGCCGAGTCGGCCATCACCACGCACACCAGGGTCACCCCGGGGAAGTCGTGGCCCTTGGCCACCATCTGCGTGCCCACGAGGATGTCGAGCTCGCGGCGCGCGAAGGCGGCGAGCATCTCGGTGAGCTTCTCGGCCGACGACGCGGCGTCCCGGTCGAGCCGGGCGATGCGCGCGTGGGGGAAGGCGTCGACCACCTCGGCCTCGATGCGCTCGGTGCCCACGCCCAGCTCGAGGAGCGGCCCGCTGCACTCGGGGCAGGCGCGCGGCATGGGGCTGGCCTTCCCGCAGTAGTGGCACTGCATCTGCCGCGCCGACGCGTGGTGGGTGAGGCACACGTCGCAGTCCTGGCAACGCACCGACTGCCCGCATACCTCGCACACGATGAAGGTCGAGTGGCCGCGGCGGTTGAGGAAGAGGATGACCTGCTGCTTGCGCTCGAGCGTCTGGGCGATGGCGGTGCGCAGCGACGGCGAGAGCATCGGCGGCTCGGTGCCCCGGCTCTCGGCGGTGCGCGGGCGCTCGAGGCGCAGGTCGACCAGCTCCAGGGTGGGCATGGGCCGGTCGTCGACCCGCCTGGTCATGGTCACCAGACCGTAGCGGCCCTTGCGCGCGTTCTCCCAGCTCTCGAGCGAGGGCGTGGCGCTGCCCAGCACCACCAGGGCCCCGGCCTGCTTGGCGCGCACCACGGCGAGGTCGCGCGCCTGGTAGCGCAGCTTCTCTTCCTGCTTGAACGAGGGGTCGTGCTCCTCGTCGACGACCACCACGCCCAGGTTCGGCACCGGGGCCCAGATGGCGCTGCGCACGCCCACGGCCAGCTTCACCTCGCCTTTGCGCAGCCGTTGCCAGTGCAGCAGCCGCTCGCGGTCCTTCATGGCCGAGTGAAACAGGGCGACCTGGCCGAAGCGGCTCTTGAAGCGGCCCACCAGCTGCGGGGTCAGCGCGATCTCCGGCACGAGGATCAGCGCGCCCTTGCCCAGCTCCAGCGCGCGTTCCACCAGGCGCAGGTACACCTCGGTCTTGCCGCTGCCGGTGACGCCGTGGAGCAGGAAGGGCGCGAAGCCCCCCGCGTCCAGCGACTTCGTCAGCGTGTCCACCGCGATGGCCTGCTCGGGGGTCAGGGCGTCGGGCCGCGACTGCTGCAGGCCTTCGCGCACGCCCTTGACCACCTGCTCCTCTTCGAGGGCCACGAAGCCGCGGGCGGCGAGCTTCTTCAGGTTCTCCTTCGCCCCGGGAATGGCGTGCACCACCTCTTCGACCTGCACCCGGCCGCCGACGGCGAGCAGGTAGCTCAAGGTGGCGTGCTGCGCGGGGGCGCGGGTCAGCTCCTCGAGCTTCGCGGCCGGGAGCGCGCGGGCGAAGACGGTGACGTCGGCCTTGGCTTGCTTGCCGTCGTCAGCCTTGGTGAGGCCGGGGGGCAGGGCGGCCCGCAACGCCTCGCCCAGCGGGTAGCGGTAGTGCTGCGCGGCGAAGCGCACCAGCTCGACGATGTCGGCGGGGAAGGCGGGCTCGGGGTCCAGGATGCGCTCGATGGGCCGCAGCTTCTTGATCACCTCGGGCGAAGGCTCGGGCGCGGGCGCGAGGTAGAAGCCCAGGGAGATCGAGCGGCCGAAGGGCACGCGGATGCGCTGGCCTGGCTGGAGCTTGCCCCGCAGCGCCTCGGGCACCGCGTAGGTGAACTCGCCGCGCACCGGGCGGCCGACGGCGACGTAGGCGAACGGGCTCACTCCGGACCGGTCAGAACTTCACGTTCGTGAGGTCGGCCTTGAGGTCGGCGTTGAGGATCATCACCCGCAGCTGCGGCTCGTTGCCCTTGAGCACCTCGATGACCCGCGGCCAGGCTTCGCCGGTGGCCTGAGAGGTGTAGTCGGAGAAGCGCACGTCCCAGGCGGTGCCGCCCTCGTCGGTGAACTTGAGGCGCGAGGGGAGGAACCGGTCCTTGTAGACCCACAGCTGGGCCTGGCCGTCGGCCTTCTGGCCCACGAGGTAGCTCACGGTGCCGTTGAAGCGCGCCAGCGACACCACCCTGGTGTCGACCTTGAGCGACGCGAGGTGCCGCACCAGGGCGTCGCGGGTGGCGCCCTCGTCGCCCGACTTGATGGAGAGGAGCGCGCAGGCCTGCTCGGTGGCCACGGCGAGGGCCGGCACGTCGCCGCCTTCGCTGTGCTTCTTGCCACTGGCCCAGGTGGCGGCGAGCGTCTTCGTCGACTCGGGCGAGGTGAGCTCGAGGCGGCAACGGCCGGGGAATCGGACGGCCAGCGAGGCGTTGACGTTGAGCTCGCCGCTGTTCCAGGTCGTGCCCAGCAGCGCCGCCACGTCCTTCGCCAGCACCGGGGAGACCGCGGTCACGCCCTCGGCCTTGACCGAAGAGACGGTGAGCTCGTCGCGCTGGTTGGCGAAGCGCTTGAGCACCCCGTAGGACGGCATGATGAAAGCGAGGATCAACCCCGCGAGCGCGGTCTTCATCGCACACCCCGCGGGCTCTTCAGAGAACCGGTGCTCATGACGCGTGGCACATTACTCAGACGCATGCCCAAGCCGTAGTAGAGGATCACCCCACGGTGAGAAGAATCTTCGCGCTCCTGCTCATGCTGTTGGCTTCGGCCGCCTCTGCCCAGATCGAGTCGACGCCTGATCTGCGCGATCTCCAGCACTCGCGGAACATGGCCATGGGCGGGGCCTACGAGTCATTGGGCTACGGTGCCGAGGCCATCGGCGGAAACCCCGCGGCCCTCTCGCTCTTCAAGCGCTACCAGATCGAAGCGTCGGGCTCGTGGGACATCCCCCAGGGTTTCGGCTTCGGCTCGGTGGGCATCGCCGACTCGACCAACGTGCTGGCGGCCGGGGTGACCTACACCTTTGCGACCTACGGCGGCACCGAGCGGCGCTGGGCGCACCTCACCACGCTGGGCCTGGCCTACGCCTTCGGTGACCTGATCCACATCGGCATCGCGGTGCGGCACCACGTGCTGGTGGGCGCGGCGAACACCAACTCGGTCTCGATGAACGCGGGGGTCGTGGCCAAGCCGGCCTCGTGGCTCTCGCTGGGCTTCTCGGGCCACAACCTCATCTCGGTCTACCAGAAGGACATCAGCCGCTACTTCGTGGCCTCGATCTCGTCGCAGATCCTCGGTCAGCTCACGCCGGCCTTCGACCTGCGCATGGACTTCAACCAGCCCGTGGTGCGGCTGGCGTACTGCGCGGGCATCGAGTGGTTGATCGCCCAGAGCTTCCCGGTGCGCATCGGCTACCAGTTCGACGGCATCGCCAACCACCAGTACCTCTCGGGTGGCATCGGCTGGTTCTCCGACGGCAGCGGCATCGACTTCTCGTACCGCCACGAGCTGGGCGGACAGGAAGGCCGGCTCATCTCGCTGACCCTCAAGCTCCAGCTCTGAAGCGCCGGCTCAGGCGTTGTTCGTCGCGCCCGAACCACCGAGCTCCACGAAGCGCTGCAGCGCGCGCTCCAGGGCCATGGACTTGAGCCGCTCGGCGTCGAGCTGACCGGTGAGCTCGTTGAGCTCGCTGCGCAAGCCCGTGTCGTCCTGGTTCCCCTCGAGCTGGGCGCGGAGCGACTGCACCTCCGCCTCGAAGGAGCCCTGGAGCGCGGCGGACTTCTCGGTCTCGAGCTCGAGCTCGTGGGCCAGGCGCTTCACCAGCGCCTCGTGGCTGCTGGCGGCCTCGGCGACCTGGGCGCGGGCGGCCTTGAGCTCGGCGGTGATGCGCGCCGACGCCTCGCGCAGCCCCTTCGCCTCGGTCTCGCTGGTGGCCAGCCGCTGCATGAGCGCCTCGACGCTGGCGCGCAGGGTGGTGCGTTCGCCCTCGAGCCCCTGCACGCGGGCCTGGAGTTCCTGGGCCACGCTGGTCAGCACCCCACGCTCGGCCTCGGTGGTCTCGAGGCGCTGGGCGAGATCCATCTCGCTCTCGCGCAGCAGCGCCATGCCCTGCTCGTAGGCCTCGAGCATGCCGCGCGACTCGGAGAGCTGGGTCTCGAGGGCGGCGCGATCGTCGGCGGGCGCAGGCTCGCTGTGCGCGGCGATGATCTGCTCGAGGGCCTCGCGGGTCTCCGGATCGACCATCGAGAAGCGCACCCCGAAGCCCCTGGGCGTGCCGTCGGCCGCGGCTTCCTGGCGCACCACGTCGCCGCGCAGGCGCACCGAGGGCTGGGTATCCACCGTCAGCTCCACCACCACCGGCGTGCCCAGCGCCAGCGGGTGACGGCTGCGCACGAAGAGCCCACCCAACGAGAGGTCGCGCAGGTAGCTCGCCTTGAGCGACTCCCGGCTGGCCACCCGAACCTCAACCCGCGACACCTTCTGTCGAACGTGTTCCCGCCGCTCCGCTTCCATGGTCGGGTGTCTCTATCGACACCCGATGTAAGCCTGCGATTTCTTTCGCTGTGGCTGAAATTACGGGGTCAAAAGAATGCGGGCATCGCGCAGTACTTCATCGACCGCGCCGGGCTCGCTGAAGCGGTACACGCCGCGCACGCGCAGCTGGGCGTCGACGAGGGCGAAGTAGCTGCCGTGGACGACGGTGTTGAGGTCGACGCCGTCACCGGGCTCCATGGGCTGCATCATGCCTTCGCGGATGACCTTCTCGAGCTCGGGCCGGGGGCCGCGCGCGAAGTGCCAGCGCGTGAAGTCGGCCTTGTGCTTCTGCCCGTAGGCCAGCAGCACCTCGGGGGTGTCGTGCTCGGGGTCGACGGTGAAGCTCACCAGCTGGAGGGACTCCAGGTCCTTCGCGCTCTTGTCCTGCAGCGCGCCCATCTTCGCGGTGAACTTGGGGCAGATGTTGGGGCAGCGGGTGAAGATGAAGTTCGCCACCCAGACCTTGCCGGTCATCGCGCCCGAAGAGAACGAGGCGCCGGATTGATCGACGAAGGTGAAGGCGGGCACGGTCGAGAGCACCGGCAGCTCGACCCGGGTGGACTGGCGGGGCGCCATGACGCGCCACCCGACGAGGCCCACGAGAAAGACCCCCAACAGGCCGACCCACAGGGCCGGCTTCCGCACGAGGGCCGCGAGGCTCACTTGGTGTCGCGCTTGAGCAGCGTGCCCAGCAGGCGATCCATCCACATGTGGCTGATGCCGTAGTTCTTCTCGTAGTCGGCGAAGTGGTGCGCCATGTGGTGCGCGCGCAGGGCCTTGCCCCAGTCGGTGCGCATCTCTCCGTGGTGCGTGGACCAGTGGAGGAAGTCGTACCAGAGGTAGCCGACCACGATGCCCACCCAGTAGGGGATCATCAGGTCGGGGCGCTGCACCAGCCACAGGCCCGCGGCGATGAGCGAGGCGAGCGTGATGCTCACCGGCAGGGGCATCACCAGCCGCGTGTCGTCATCGGGGTACTTGTGGTGGAAGCCGTGGCCGGTGGGGCCGGGCAGCCAGTGGAAGAGCTTTCCGTGGATGAAGTACTCGAGGAACTGCCAGGTCAGGAAGCCCACCGGGATCATCGCCAGGCACAGCACCGCCGTGGTCACGCCGTTGAGGAGCGCGTAGCCCACGGTGCCGGTGATCACCGGGATCCAGAAGATGAAGGGCATCGTGGGGTGCACCTTCGAGAAGAACTCGAGGAAGTTGCTCTCGAACATGCGGCCGCGGGTGTTCCGCACGTAGTCCTTGAAGGAGTCGCTCATGATGAGCGGCCTCCTAACCGAGCACCCGTCGCCAACGCAACAGAGGGCAGGCCCCGCAATTCATGCAGGGGTTACGCGGGAATGGCGCGGAACGTCCTTCGCGCGGCGGCCAGCCCCAGCAGCAGGAGCACCGCGCCGGCGAAGAACGCGGCCCCGGGCACCTTCACCGGGGCGCGATCGCTGATGAAGAAGCCGAAGAGGTTGGTGGCCAGCGGGGGGCCCACGATGCTGGTGATGCTGGTGAGGCTCGCGAGCCCGCCCTGGAGCATGCCCTGCTCGCTGGGGGGCACCGCCTTGGACATCAGGCCCTGGGTCGCCGGGCCGGTCATGCCGCCGAGCGCGCCGACGACGATGGCCACGTAGAACACCCAGCCCGCGGGCGCGACGCCGTAGAGCACGAAGGCCGTGGTGGTGATGAGGATGCCCACGGTGATCGCCATGCGCTCGCCGAGCTTCGGGATGATCCGCCGCACCAGCCCGCCCTGCACGATGGCCGCGGTCACGCCGACCACCCCCAGCGAGATGCCGGTGGCCTTCAGGTCCCAGTGGAAGCGGTGCTCGGTGTAGAGCACCCAGGTGCTCTCGAGGCTGCGCTGCGCCACGCCGACGAGGAAGTAGGCCAGGGCCAGGCCGCGCACCACCGGGTACTTCGCCAGCGCGGTGAGCGTGCCCACGGGGTTGGCCCGGGCCCACGAGAAGGAGCGCCGGTGCTCAGGGGCGAGCGACTCGGGCACCACGAAGAGGCCGTAGGTGGCGTTGGCGAAGGTGAGGCAGGCGGCGACCACGAAGGGAAAGCGGATCCCCGCCAGGGTCGCCGAGCCGGTGAAGGTGGCGAGGGCCGAG
>CAIVGN010000196.1 GCA_903905455.1 uncultured Archangium sp. | reverse complement strand
GCTCAAGGGCTACGGCGTGGGACCGCTGACGCCGGTGGCCAGCAACGACGCCGAAGAAGGCCGCGCGAAGAACCGGCGCGTCGAGTTGGTGAAGCAGCCGTGAACTCCTGGGGTGCGCCGAAGACGGCGATCGCTTACGCCGCTGCTTCTCCCCCGTTGCCCCAGTCACGCAGGGCCCCGGGTGACGCCAAAGAGGGCATCCATGTTCGCGTTCGTACAGGTCGAGTTCCTCCGCATCCAGTCCGTCATCCGCGCGGGGGTCCTGGGGCTCGCGCTCCTGGCGGCCTCCGGCTGCGACGCCACCGTGGGTGAGCTGGCCTGTCCCGAGGGTGCCTTCTCGGGGTCGGACCGCGGGGTCTGCGCGCCCTGGACGGAGTGTCCTGCAGGGCAGCACCAGGTGGCTGCCGGAAGCGCGACGACGGACCGGACCTGCGCGAGCTGCGCCGCCGGGACCTTCAGCACGCAGGCCAACGCGGCGAGCTGCGCGGCGTGGACGACGTGCGTCGCCGGGGAGTTCGTCTCGCTCGAGGGCTCGGCCACCGCCGACCGGACCTGCGAGGCCTGCAGCGCGGGGACCTCCAGCACGGGCGTGAACCAGGCGGCGTGCACGGCCTCCGCCGGGTGCGAGCCCGGGACTGAGCAGGCGGCGCCAGCGACCACCACCGCCCCCGCGGTGTGCACGACCTGCAGCGCCGGTCACTTCTGCGCGGGCGGTGTGGCGCCGGCCGTGGCCTGCGGGCCCGGGACGTGGGACCGCGACGGGCTGCCCGCCACGGCGTGCGAACCGCAGAGCCACTGCGGCCCCGGGACGTCCGTGCTGGCTCCCGCGACCGCGACGGAAGACCAGACCTGCTCGGGCTGCGCGAGCGGCTCGTACAGCACCGCGACGGACGCGGCGACGTGCACGCCGTGGGCGACGTGCCCGGCCGGTACCTTCGTCAACGACACGCCGTCGGCGACCGTCGACCAGACCTGCGCCGCCTGCGCGCCTGGAACCTTCACCACGGGCGCGAACCAAGTGACGTGCCTGGCGATCGGCGCGTGCCCTGCGGGGACGGTGCAGACGGCCCCGGCCACGGCGACGACGCCGCCCACCTGCAGCGCCTGCGTCGCCGGCACCTACTGCGCGGGCGGCAGCGCGACGGCCCTGGCCTGTGCCGTGGGCACCTGGGACCACGACGGTGATGCCTCGACGCCGTGCACGGCCCACACGGAGTGCGTCGCGGGGCAGTTCATGCTGACCGCGGGCACCGCCACCGCGGACCGGGTGTGTGGCGCGTGCGTGTCCGGCTACACCTCGAGCGGGAACCCGACGAGCTGCACCGCGTGGACGACCTGCGCCGCGGGCACCTTCGTGGCGACGCCGGGCACCGCGACGAGCGACCGGGTGTGCGCCGCGTGTGCCTCGGGCTACACGGCCAGCGCGAACGCGACGAGCTGCTCCGCGTGGGCGACGTGCGCGGCGGGGACCTTCGTGTCGACCGCGGGGACGGCGACGGCCAACCGGGTCTGCACGGCCTGCGGCTCAGGCTTCACCTCGAGCCCGAACGCGACGAACTGCACGGCCTGGTCGGCGTGCGCGGCGGGGACCTTCGTGGCGACCGCGGGGACGTCGACGGCCGACCGGGTGTGCGCCGCGTGTGCGTCTGGCTACACCGCGAGCCTCAACGCCGCGAGCTGCACCGCGTGGACGACCTGCGCGGCGGGGACCTCCGTGGTGACCGCGGGCACCGCGACGGCCAATCGGACCTGCCTCGCGTGCAGCGCCGGCTTCACCTCGGGCACGAACGCCGCGAGCTGCACGTCCTGGACGACCTGCCTCGCCGGAACGTACGTCTCGACGGTCGGCACCGCGACGGTCGACCGCTCGTGCAGCCCGTGCGGCACCGGCTTCACGGCGGGCGCGAACGCCGCGGCCTGCACCGCGTGGACGACGTGCGCCGCGGGGACGTCGATCTCCGTCGCCGGCACCGCGACCAACAACCGGGCGTGCACCCCCTGCGCCTCCGGCTTCGCGCCGGGCCAGAACGCCCTGGCCTGCACCGCGTGGACGACGTGCCCGGCCGGTACCTTCGTCAGCACCACGCCGTCAGCGACCACCGACCGGGTGTGCGCGCCGTGCGTCTCCGGCTACACGGGGGCCCCGAACTCCCTGGGCTGTCAGCCGTGGAGCATCTGCACCCCGGGCACCTTCGTGTCGGTCGCCAGCACGGCCACGTCGGACCTGCAGTGCACGGCGTGCCCCGCGGGCCAGACCAGCACCACGTCGAACGCGGCCGGGTGTCTGCCGGGCAGGTCCGTCGGCGGCACGGTCACGGGCCTGACCAGCGCGGGCCTGGTCCTGCAGAACAACCTGGGCGATGACCTGGCCGTCACGGCCAATGGCGCCTTCACCTTCGCGACGCCCCTGGCGGGTGCCGGCGCCAGCTACTCGGTCACGGTGAAGACGCCGCCGACCGCGAACCTGCCGGTCCAGGTCCAGGCGTGCACCCTGCTGAAGACCTCCGGGACGACCTTGCTGAACACCGGGTCGGGCACGGTGCCTCCCACCGGGAACGTCACCACCATCGAGCTGCGCTGTGGCGGGGCGTGGAGCGCGGTGGCGGCCGGGTACGCACACGTCCTGGCGGTGAAACCCACGGGGGACGTGTACGCGTGGGGCGACAACACCAATGCCGCGTTGGGCGACGGGACCACGACGGCACGCTCCACGCCGGTATGGGTGGGCGCCGGCCTGGCCAAGGTGGCGGCCGGCGGAAGCCACAGCCTGGCACTCGCTCCCGACGGCTCACTGTGGGCGTGGGGGTTCAACTTCACAGGCCAGCTGGGCGACGGGAAGACGGAGGTCCAACGCAACCGGCCAGCGCCCGTGCCGCTGGCAGCGCCGCCCTTCCGCGCGGTGGCGGCGGGCCAGAGCCACACCGTGGCCGTCAAGACGGACGGGACCCTCTGGGCCTGGGGCAACAACGACTTTGGCCAGGTCGGGGACGGGACGACGGCGACTGAGCGCGATGCGCCCGTGCAGATCGGCACCGGCTTCGCGTCGGTGGCGGCCGGCGAGACCCACTCCCTGGCGGTCAAGACGGACGGGACCCTCTGGGCCTGGGGCAAGAACGACTTTGGCCAGCTCGGGGACGGGACGACGACGCACCGCTTTGCGCCCGTGCAGGTCGGCACCGGCTTCGCGTCGGTGGCCGGGGGCTCCTCCTATTCGGCGGCGGTGAAGACGGACGGCACGCTGTGGACGTGGGGCATCAACGGCTACGGGGCGTTGGGAGACGGGACCACCACGACGCGCCTCGCGCCGGTGCAAGTGGGGAGCGGCTTCGCCTCGGTCGCGACCGGCTCGTGGAACACCTACGCGCTCAAGCCCGACGGCACGCTCTGGGCCTGCGGGTACAACGTCTACGGGCAGGTCGGTGACGGGACGACGACGACGCGCACCACGCTGGTGCCCATTGGCCCGGGGTTCGCGTCCGTGGCCGCAGGAAGCAGCTTCGCGGCCGCGCTGATGTTGGACAAGACGGTGTGGACCTGGGGCTACAACGGCCGGTTCAGCCTGGGCACCGGTGGCACCGTCAACAGCTCGACGCCCCAGTTCCTGCCCTAGACCAGGGGCTGGTGCCCGCGACAGGCAGGGTGCGCGCACAGGGGAACGCAACGCAGGACAGCCGCGGGTCACCTCGTGTCAGCAGCATCGCGCGGCTGCGCAGGGGCGCGGGTGTTACGCCTCGCCGTATGGCCATCGCCTACGTCTATGACGGCACGCTGTACCTCGCGGTCACGCGGCGCTGCACGCTCGCCTGCACCTTCTGCCCGAAGGTGCACGGCCGCTGGGTCGTCGCCGGGAACGACATGAGCCACGACCGCGAGCCGACCGTCGACGAGCTGCTCGCCGCGGCGCGGGCGCTGATGCCGTCCGTGCCGTCGAAGAGGGCGGCCTTCGTCGGGCTCGGTGAGCCGACCATGTGCCTGGACGTGCTGGTGCCGGTGGGCCGCGCGCTGAGGGCCGAGGGCTTCCACGTGAGGCTGGTCACCGACGGGCTCGCCAACCTCCGCGCGGGGGCGGACGTCACGGCGCAGCTCGAGGGCGCGGTCGACGAGGTGAGCGTGTCGCTCAATGCGCCCGACGGGGAGACGTACGCGCGCGTGTGCCCGAGCAAGTACGGCGCCGCGGCGCACGAGGCGGTGTGCGCCTTCGTCGGCGCGGTGAAGCCCCATGTGCCCTCGGTGCTCGCGTCGGTGGTGACGGCGCCGGGTGTCGACGTCGAGGCGACGCGCGTGCTGGCGAAGCACTTGGGCGTGCCGCTGCGCGAGCGCCCGTACTTCGACCCGCGGCTGGGCGAGCCCCACGAGTCACGCTGAAGGCACCGAGGCGAGGCCCGACACGCGCAGCGCACCTGATTCGGGGCGCACGCCGAGCGGCGACTCACAGGGCGAAGTCGAGTTGAGGCCTGCGCTGATGAAGGAGGCGCCGTAGGCCCTCGAGCCATGCGCCGTCTTCGAGGGAGCGCTTGGTGACGGGGACGTTGGCCCAGCCGAGCGCGGCGAGTTGGGCGCGTTGCCGCGCGTCGGTATCGAACGCGTTGCGGCGTGCGTGCCACAGGAAGCTGTCGGTGTGGAGGGCGACGCGGTGCTGGGGCCACGCGAAGTCGACGCGCATGACGGAGTGGCCGGCGTCATGGACCTCGAACTGCAGGCGAGGCGGGTCGAGGCTCGCCTTGCGGAGTGCGCGCCAGGCCCGAACCTCGAGTGCGCTCTCGGTGCAGCGCCCCTGGCGAACCCTGACGAGTTCGCGAAGCGTGGCGAGGCCGGGGTACTGGCGTTTGAGGCGGCCGAGGATCTTCTCGAGCTGTGGGCCGAGGTCCCGGAACCTGTGCTGGGCATCGTCGAGCGCAATTTCGAGGGCCTCTTCCTCGAGCACTCCGGCGAGGTCGATGATGGTGCGGGTGATGGACGTGGTGGGCATGCGCAGGTGGGTGCACACGAGGAAGGGCTGCTGCGGTCGGTGCACGATGAAAGGACTGGGGAGCGAGCGGGAGCGCCGTCCGGCGACTGAGACATGGAGTTCGCGGGTGCACTGCTCGAGGCCTGCCAGTTTGTAGAGCGCGCCCGCCGTCTGGTGCGAGACGGCGCTTCCCGGGCCGGTGACGAGGGTTGCGGCGAACGCGCGTTGTCGCCAGTCGCCGTCGCCGCCGGGAAACCGGTAGGCCGAATGGAACAACCTCTCGACGCGACCGCGGTGGAGCGCGGACACCAGGGCGCTCCGGGTGATGCCGAGCTCACCGCTGAACTGTGCAAGCGACACGACGCCGAACTGGGCCTTCGCCATTTCCGCCGCTGCCATCCACTGCGCCACGCCCATCGCCGCCTCCAACGCGAAACCTACCGGGCGGGTCCGACAAGTGACTTCACTGCGGTGGGTTTACGGACGCTGCAGCAGTCAAGAAGCAGCCGAGGTGGCGCCCCATCAACCGAAGGGGACCGACCTCGTCACGTGTGGTCACGTCGCGCGAGGTCGAGGGGCCTGCGGGCGACGGGCAAGGCCAGCCGACACCGGCATCACGGCCTCCTCAAGGCCCGCGGCACCCAGACACGGGCGCGCGCGTGGCCGCGCCACGAGCAGAGGCGTCGGGTCCCTGGCGGCCCCGCGGGAGCGAGAGGCCGTGGAGCATCACGGAAGCGCGGACTGGGGGAGTCACCTCAATCGAGAGCATCGAGCGGCGCTCGAGTTGGCGAACGCCACTTCTTGTGCCGGTTCGTGGGCCGCGACGGTGGGCGCACCCCTGGACGCGGAGTCGCAAGGACGGCTGGTCGACGTGCGCCGAGTCGAGTGATTGCCTGAACTGCTCGAACGGCATTTCCGGTTGCGTGGGACGCATGGCCGAGCCCGAGTTCGAGGCGCCGCATGCGCCACTGCATGGGCGGGGAACCCTGGCCTGCACCGGCATCAAGTCCTGCGCGTCACCGCTTCGGCAGGCTGATCAGCTTCGCGCCGATGCGCTGCCGCGGCTCGTCGACGGTGACGATCTCCACCTCGACCCCGGCACCGGGTGTGTAGTCGCCAGGCTTCGTGCCTGGGGGCAGGTCGGTCTCGTGCGCCAGCGCGAAGACGTCGGGGGCCAGCAGTACGAAGACGCCGTGCGCGACGATCGACTCGACCACTGCCTTCACCTTCGTGCCCACGGGGTACCTCCTGGTGAGCGGAGCTTGCGCTGGCCCGGGAATCCGCGCGCCGAGGCGGTGCTTCACCGCGTCCACCGACGTCACCACGACCTGCACCTCGTTCCCCACCCGGTAGTCGGCCGGCGTCTTTCCGCGGGGAAGGTCGCTCTTGTGAACCAGGGCCACCAGCTTCGGCTCGAGTTCGACGAACACCCCCAGCCCGCCCGAAGCGATCGACTCCACCGTCGCCGTCAACTGCGTGCCCACCGGGTACTTCGCCGCCTTCGCCGCCCAGTCATCGGGGTGTGCCGACAGCAGCGCCATCGCGAGCATGAACATCGCGGCAGCATTGCACCGTTCAAGCGCGGCCCCCAAGAGGTCCATCTACCGGGCGCTGCGGCCGGGGCGCACGGTGCGCCTGCAGGAGCGAAGGCCTCACGCTGGCGCAGTCGCGCGGTCCCGAACGGCGCCGTCGAATGCCCGGAGGCGGTGCACCAGCACCTCGCCCTCGATGCCCTTGAGATGCAAGCGCTCGGAGTTGGACGAGGCGAAGCGGGTGCGCGCGATCTCCAGCGCCGCGGGGTGGTCGAACACGTCCTGGGTGGTGACCACTTCGCCGGCGGCGGCCCTGGCCTGAACGCGGGCGGCGACGTTGACGGTGCGGCCGAAGTAGTCGAGCTGCTGGTTGGACTCGATGGCCACGCACGAGCCCACGTGCACGCCGATCTTCAGGGTCAGTGACTCGCTCGCCTCGAGCTTCGCCATCTCTTCGTGCATCGCGGCCGCGGCCGCGAGCGCTCGGGAGGGCTCGGCGAAGCTGGCCATCACCGCGTCGCCGATGGTCTTGACCACCGCGCCCCGCTCGCGGGCGATGACCGACTCGAGCACCTCGAAGTGACGACGGACCAGCGCGAGCGCCTGGAGGTCGCCCACGCGCTCGTAGAGCTCGGTCGACGCGGTGAGGTCGGTGAAGAGAATGGCGAGGCTGCGCAGCTGCATGCCGCCGTCGGTGCCGACGCTCTGGGCGCGGTAGAGCTCGCGGAAGGTCTGGTTGGTGAGCAACTGCTTGGCGCTGACGAAGGGCATGAAGGCGATGACGTGTGAGGCCCAGTCAAAGGTCTTCGCCCACTCCGTCGAGGACCAGAGCATCAGCGCGGGGTGCCGGGTGCGGTTGCGGACGGTGAGCCGCACCTTTCCCGTGGCCAGGGTGCTGGTGCCGACGAGGTGCCCGTCGATGATCTCGACCGACTGCACCGCCGCCCCACCCGGCCCCGCCTCGAGGTGCGCGATGGCGTGCTGGTTCGCCCCGACCAGCGCATAGGAACCCTCGGTGAGCTCGAGGTCGAACACCGCGCTGGCCTCGGGTGCGATCCACGCCATGCGCTCCATCGAGTCGGCGATGGCCTGGTGCATCGGCCCGCGAATCAGGCTGCGGGAATAGAAGGCGTCGGTGAAGTGAGCGCGCACCTCTTCGAGCGTGCCCAGCCGCGTCGAGGGCAGCCTGCGAACGGCTTCGGCCACGGTGAAGGAGGCCTCGACGGTGTCATCGAGGGAGACCGTCACCGGGCGCCGGCAGAAGTTGCACACCGCGCTGCGCTCGAGCTGCTGCAGCGCGCCCTTCGTCGCGACGTGGAGCCCACAGGCAGGGCACATGAGGTTCCACGCGAGATCGAAGATCCCCGCGTGGCTGGCGCAGAGAAAGAGGTCGAGCGCGTCGCCTTCGCTGACGCCCTCGCCCTTCGCCCACCCGAGCACGTTGATGCGTTCGAGGGAGGTGTCGGAGGCTTCGCGAACGAAGTGACCGAGCTTCGGCAGCAGCGACTTCAGTTGCGGGTACGCCCGCCCCATGGCTTCGAGGCGGCCTTCCAGAGAGGCCCATGACATGCGCGCGATGTTAGTCCGGGCGCCGGTCGCCGTCGCCGCCTCACGGGGGGGGGGCCGAGGTCGAGTCGGACCAGATGCGCGGCGAGCGCGCATCCTGCCCAGGTCAACGAGCGAAGTTGCGCGCAGGCTTCGATTCGCCGCCCCGGAGGTCGAGGCCGAGGCGCCGAAACGAACGAAGGCGGCGGAGCACCTCGCTCCACCGCCTCCGCAGGACGTCAGCTCAGCGGCGCCTCAGGGGCAGCGCGCCGTCTGCTGGCTGCACGTGCCGGTGCCGCAGAAGCGGCCCAGGCAACACAGCTGGCCTTGCCCACCGCAGGCCTCGCACTGGGTGTTGCCGTTGCACACGTCGCCGGCCCCGCAGTAGCGGCCGCCGGAGCCGCCGCAGCAGCGCTGGCCCGTGCCGCCGCAGGCCACGCAGGTGTTGTTGTTGGCCACGGTGTTCGGGGCGGTGCAGCCCACGCCATTGCCGCACGGGGGCTGGCCGAGGCGACCGCAGGCCACGGTGGCCGAGAGGCAGCCCGCGCCCACGCAGATGCCCGCGCCGCCGCCGCACTGCGCGCCCGAGGCGGTGCAGGTGCGGTTGTTCTGGTCGCAGCAGCCGGCGCCCGCGCAGGTGTTGCCGTTGCAGCACGGCTGGCCCGGCCCACCACACGTGGTGCAGCCGTTGCCGTCGCAGGCGAGGCCGCTGGCGGTGCAGAAGTCGGCCGCGTTGCCCCCAGCGGCGCAGCACTGGGCGTTCGCCCCGGCGCCGCCACACTGCGAGCACGCGCCCGCGGTGCAGGTGCCGAGGTTGGTGCCACAGGTCGCGCCCGAGGCCACGCAGGTGGTGCCCGCGCAGCAGCCGCCGGCGCCGCACGCCGAGTTCTCGCAGCACGGCTGACCTGCGCCGCCGCACGCCGTCAACGTACCGCCCTGGCACACCGTGGTGCCGCCGGGGCCGTTGGCGCCCACCGCGAGGCAGGTCGAGCTCGCCGCGTCGAGGCACGTGCCGTTGTTGCAGGTGGTGCCACCGCAGGCCGCCTGGCCGGCGCCGCCGCAGGGGCCGCACAGGCCGCCACCGCACGCGAGCGTCGCGCCGTTGCAGCTGGTGCCGCCACAGCACGGCTGGCCGAGACCGCCGCAGCCCGCGCACTGGCCGGTGGCCGCGCACAGGTCACCGCCGCCGCAGGTCGAACCGCTGGCGAGGCACACCGAGTTGCCGCGCGTGTCGCAGCAGCCGCCGGTGCACGCCGCGCCCGCGCAGCAGGGTTCCCCGACGCCGCCGCAGGCCTGGCAGCGATTGTTGCCGCCGCACACGGTGTTGGCGCCGCACGCCACGGCCCCCGGACAGCAGGGCTCGCCGGGACCACCGCAGGCCGCGCACGCGCCCTGGGAACAGGCGGTGCCCGCGGCCGTGCAGGTGGCGTTGCCGCAGCACGGCTGGCCGGCGCCGCCGCACGTCACGCAGCTGGTGCCCGCCGAGCAGGTGGTCGCGCCCGCGGTGCAGGCCCCGCCGGGGCAGCAGGTCTGGGTCAAGCCGCCGCAGGTGCCGCAGCTCCCGTTGGCGCAGGCGCCGCCGATGCCGGTGCAGGTCGAGCCCGCGCCGACGCAGGCGTTGTTGACGCAGCAGCCGCCACCACCGCAGGTGCCCGCGGCGCAGCACGGCTGGCCAGGCCCGCCACACAGGGCGCAGGTGGACGGGTTCTGCCCGGAGCAGACGCTGCCCAGGTCGCACTGCCGGTTGGCGCAGCAGGTCTCGCCGGGACCGCCGCACACGGTGCAGGTGTTGTTGCGGCAGGTCGCGCCGGCCGCGGTGCAGCTGTTGTTGCCGCAGCACACCTCGCCGAGCCCGCCACAGGTCGCGCAGTTGCCGCCCGCGCAGGTGCTGCCGGCCGCGGTGCAGCTCTGGCCGGCGCAGCACGCCTCGCCGATGCCGCCGCAGGTGCCGCAGCTGCCGTTGGTGCACACGCCCATGGCCCCGCCGCACGAGGCGCCGGCCGCGACGCAGGTGTTGCCCAGGCAACAGCCTCCGGCGCCGCAGGTGTTACCGGCACAACAGAGTTCTCCAGCGTTACCGCACGACAGGCCGCCGTCGTCGAGCAGCGCGCTTCCGCCGCCGGTGCCCGTGCCTCCGCCGGTGGTGCCGTCACCGCCGCCCGAGGAGGCGCCTGCGTCGGGGTCGGCCGCGATGCCGTTGTTGCAGACGCACGCGGGGGCGAGCGCGAGGAGCGCGAGAATCAGCAGTGAACGCATGTGTGGGAGGCTCCGAGAGAGGGGGACGACGGTCGGCCAAGGCGAAGACCCCCGCTGGGCCTCATCGATCACACTTTGTTGGTAGGCCACGGACCTACGTCACTCGGCGAGCACGCCCACGAGGTACTCGCCGGCGAGCGGGCCGGTGGGCGCCTGGTAGGTGTCGAGCGACAGCCAGTACGTACCGGCCGCGAGCTGCCGGGTGAGGAACTTGTCGTGGCGCGCGATGCAGGACTGGCCCGAGCCGGGGTCCGACAGGAGGTGCACGTCGATGTCGGCGTTGCCCAGCGAGACCACCACCACGCGCAGGTTGGTGGGTTGGGTGAGCTCGAGGCGGTAGAGCACCTCGCGGCCCCCTTCGTTGGTGGTCGAGCCGCACCCCGGGTAGCTGTCGAGACGCGCCGCGCCGTCGGTGCGCGTGTCGCGGGTGTCGACGAAGGGCAGCGAGGTGACGGCGATCTCGTCTCCGCGGACGCCGGTGCCGGGGCGGCGGGGGGCCGTGAGGTCGGCCGGGGCGCCCTGCTCCACCGCGGCCCAGGCGCGCGCGAGGGCCTCGAGGGTGCCGAGGTTGCGCGCGTTGTGCCCGAAGTCGAGCGGCCCGGGGTTCAGGTTGCAGCCGCGCGGTCCGCCCGAGAGGAAGACGTTGAGGTGGATGCCGTCGGGGCCCAGGCCGTGTGCCGTGACGCCCTGCAGCTCGCGGTGGAGATCGATGAAAGGCACCTGGCGCGCCTGGGCCACGCCGCGGGCGACGAGGTTGTAGCGGGGCACCCAGGCGTCGGCCGTCGCGCTGTCATCGCGCGGGGGCACGGAGGTGATGAGCGGCACCACGCCCTGGGCGGTGAGCGTGTCGACGAGGCTGAAGAGGTTGCGACCGAAGCTGGCCGGGTCGGCGAAGCCCACGTCGTTGGTGCCGAACATCACCGTGGCGTAGCGCGGCGAGGCGGCGTCGAGCTCCTGCTGCAACGGGGAAGGCGTGCCGGCGCTGGCGGCGCTGGCGCTCCAGCCGACGGTGGCGGCCAGCGTGGTGCGGTCGAAGGGCGACGTGGTGCCCACCCGGCCCGCGCGGAAATGCGCCAGCACCGCGTCGAGCGAGCTGCGACCCGCGAGGTCGACCTGCGCGCCGGCGAAGCACGACAGGTAGCTCGCGTTCACGGTGTTCGAGTCGCCGATCTTCGAGAAGACGTTGCCCTTCTTCGCAGGGGCGAGGGCGGCGATGGCCTGGAGCCGGGTGACGACCTCCGCGGTGAGCGGCGAGTGCTTGCGGTCCAGGGGGTACACCAGCACCGAGGGGCCCGCGTCGGGAGGCGTCACGGCCACGCCCGCGTCGGAGGCGAGCGCCACCGAGCCGTCAGGCAGGGACTCCACCGGGAAGCTGGCGCCAGCGTCCTCTTCGAACTCGAGCGGCACCACCCCACACGCGGCGAGCAGCACACAGGGAAAGAGGAGGGGGAACCGCATCCGGGGTCCGTTCTCGCACACCTCGGGGGGGAACTTCGACGGGGGTCAGCGAGAGAGGCGCGCTCGCAGCAGGGCCAGCGCAGCCAGGAAGCCCAGGCTGTCCAGCGAGGAGCAGCCACAGCCGGTCAGGGGCGTGTCCACCCCGGGGCCTGCGTCGACAGCGCCGTCACCACCGCCGGTGACCGGGTCGCTGCTTCCGCCACCCCCACCGGAGGCCGCGCCACCACCACTCCCACCCGTCGCCGAGCCGCCACCACCACCACCACTCCCGCCACCCGCCCCGGCGTCGGCCACGCCCGCGTCACATTCACCGAGCGCGTGCTCCAGGGCCCCGGCGGTCCACGCGCTCGGGGTGCGCAACCGCGCGCAGTAGTCATCGGTCACGCCAGCCGGAGGCGTCACCTGGCCGAGCCACGCCGCCACCGAGCCGCGCACGCGCAGGTCGCCGCTCAGCGCGCTCGCGTAGGCCGCGTCGAAGGTGGCGAGGGACACGCCGGTCACGTTCTGCGTCGCGGTCATGGTGGCCGCGTCACGGGTGCGCACCGCGGAGGTGAGCAGGTTGCCCACGGCCCGGCCGCTGGTGGTGTCGAAGCGGAAGTCGACGCCCGTGGTGCCCACCAGGGTGTTGTGCAGCACCGAGGTGTTGCGCGCGCGGTTCAGGTACACGCCGACGTCGCTGCAGTTGGCGATGACGTTGTTCCGCAGCACGCCGTCTTCGTGCTCCACGGCGCAGGGCACGTTGGCGTCGAAGGCCGGGGCACAGAACTGGTTGCCGGTGCCGCCCCCTCCGAACGAGAGCCCGAGGCGCACGTCGCTCATGGCCTGGCCGCCGCTCTTGCACAGCACGAGGTTGCGCTCGTAGAGCCCGCGCTTGCCGCCGGACTTCATGAAGCTGCCGTAGCTGGTGAAGTTTCCGCCGTTCTTCGAGAAGTCTCGGATGACGTTGTCGCGCACCACGAAGTCGTCGCCGGTGTCGATGTTCAGCTTGGTGACCGGGTTGGCCGTGTTGCGCGGGCGCGTGTCGTAGACCTCGCAGCGTTCGACGAGGCCCCGGTGCGGCATGTCGTAGCCTCCGTCACCCGCGGGCGTGGCGTTGACCTTGAGCTGGGCGTTGAAGTCGACGAGGCGCAGGCGGCGCAGCACCACGTCGGTGGCGCGGCCCGTGACCTGGAACGCGTGCTCGCAGTTGGAGTCGTCGGCGCACACCCCGCGCATCGCGAAGTCCTCGAAGCGCCAGAACGGCGCGCTGACGCCGATGGCGATGAGGGTGTTCGACTCGAGGGTGGCGCCCCACGGCGTCTCGCCGCGCACCACGATGGGCAAGGCCTGCGTGCCGGTGGCGACGCAGGAGAGCTTCGAGGTCAGCGCATAGGTGCCGTCTGCCAGGGTGATGACGTCCCCGGGCTGCGCCGCCGCGAGGGCCGCGCGCAGTTGGGGCTCGGTGGTGACGCGGACGTCACGCGCGGCGGCGAAGGAAGCGAAGAGGGCGAGCGACAGGAAGAGGAGGCGGCGCATGGGCCGCGACCATGACCTGAAACGTCACCCCGGGCGCGTTCTGCGCGCCGTCACGCCGTCGTGCCGCGGGGGAGCGGCGCCGCGGAGGACTTGAAGAGCGGGGGCAGGCCGAAGGGCGTGACGAGGCAGGCCGCGAGCCAGATGGCCGGGCCCCCGAGGGTCTCCGGGCTGAACGCGATGAGGCCAGGCACGACCTGGGTGAAGAGGAACGCGTTGTCGATGACCCCGATGACCACCACGCCCAGGAAGTACGCCGCCCAGGAAGACTGCTTCCAGATCATCCACGCCAGCGCGAGCCCCAGCAGGCCGGAAGCGCCGACGTCGATCACGAAGTTGAGCGCCAGGTGACCTTGCACGGTGGAGGTCACGAGGTCGGTGCTGTGCTGGTACGCGGCAACGGGCGCGTTGGAGCCCCCGAGGAACATGGTCCACAGGCCCTTGGTGCCGTTCACCAGGTACTGGCGCGCCCCCTCGACGCCGACCCACACGTGCAACACGCCCCACACCGCGAACAAGCCAGCGCCGATCTTCCCTGCGAGACCCAGCGCGGGTGCTTCCCTGGCGGACACCATGACTGCCTCCTGCCGGCGTGCGCCACGGGCGAGCGGGAGTGCTCGCGACCCGGGTGACCACCGAACGAAGACACAGTGCGCAGGTTGCTCATTTGCGACAAGACGGCAAAACTTCACCCTGCAGTTGCGTTCAGGCAACCAAGGAGACCGCCCATGCTCTTCGATGAAATCGAGCTCTTCGCCCAGGTGGCCGAGGCCGGAACGCTGGCCGCCGCGGCACGCAAGCTGGAGGTGCCCAAGTCCACGCTCTCGCGGGCCATCGCGCGGCTCGAGGCGAAGACGGGGGTGCCGTTGCTGTACCGGGCGGCGCGGTCCTTCACGCTCACCGAAGAGGGGCGGCGCTTCTTCGACGCCGTGGCGCCGCACGTGGCCGGCCTGGGAGAAGCCACGCGCCTGCTGGGCACCGCGGCGGATCAACCCGAGGGCACGCTGCGCATCAGCGCCCCCCTGGCGAGCGGAGACCTCTTCGGCGCCGCGGCGGTGCACTTCGCCCAGCGTTACCCGCGCGTGCGCCTCGATCTCGAGCTCTCGTCGCGCAAGGTGGACCTGGTGCGCGAGGGCTTCGACGTCGCGCTGCGCGGCACCCCGAGCCTCAGGGGCGACGCGCTCACGGCGCGCAAGCTCACCAACGGGCAACTCCACCTGTACGCGGCGCCGACGTACCTCGCGCGCCGCGGCACGCCGGAGACCACCGAAGACGTCGGCACCCACGAACTGGCTGCGCACGCGCCTTCGTTGAAGGCCGCCCCCCTGCGACCGGCTGCGCTGCAGCTCGCGTTCACCTCGGCGCGCATCGCGGTCAACGAGTTCGGCTTCCTGCGCAGCATGCTGGTGGCGGGCGCCGGCATCGGGCTGCTGCCCCAGTCGCACGCCGCGCAGGATGTCGCCGACGGCCGCCTGGTGCGCGTGCTCCCGGGGTGGTCGCACGTCATCGGGGCGCTGTATTTGATCTACCCCACGGCCCGGCAGCTCCCCCGGAAGGTCGCGGCGTTCCGCGACTTCCTCGTCGAGGCGTTTCGCGGCGCGGCGAGCTGAAAGCAGCGAGAAGTGGCAGGGTGTGGCCCATGCGCTCCCTCCTCTTTTCCGCGGTGATGCTCATCTCCAGCGTTTCTCTCGGTGCCGACATTGCCGGCACCCTGAGCGGTACGTTCGTCAACTTCGACCAGTTCGGCACGCCGCAGGTGCGCTTCAATCTCGACCTGACGTGCGCGCTGAGCTGCACCGCCTCCGCGCCGGGACCTCACTACGGGAGCACGGGCTACATCGACGGCTACTTCGCCTCGGAGCCCAGCACGGGCTTGTGTCTCATCGGCCTGGCCAACCTCTTCGCCGACGTCGACCCCACGGGGAGCGCCACCAGGGTGAGCTCGCCGCCCGCGGGTTCGCGGATCACCGCGCGCGCCAACGGCGTGACGTGCTGGTGCGGGGGCTCGCTGGCCATCGGCCAGGGGGGGTTCATCCAACCCGAGTCGGGGATCATCTCGATTCCTCCGTCCTTCAGCGGCGACCAGACGGCGAAGGTGGGCGAGCAGGCCTTCATCCTCGTGACGGCCGCGCCCAGGGGCAGCGAGACGGTGGAGGTGACCACGTCGGGCGCGGGCCTCGCGACGTCCACGCAGACCTTCGGGCCCAGCGACTTTCCCTCGAACAGCAGCTGCCCCTCGGCAGGCTTCAAGTCGCTGCAGCTGACGCCCACGCAGGCCGGCACGCTGACCATCACCGCGACCCTGAACCCGGGCGCCGCGACCTCGACGTACACCGTGACGGTCAGCGCCTCGGGCTCGGGCGGTGGCGGGGGCAGCGCTTCGACGGGCGGGGGCAGCGGCAGCACGGGCGGTGGTTCCGGGAGCACTGACGGGGGCTGCAGCGCGGTGCCAGTGCCGCTGCTCCTCGCGGTCGGCGCGTGGCTGGCGCGTCGTCGTGCGCAGGCGCCCGGGTGCTGAAGCGCGCGGGGACATACCTGGCGGCTGGATTCTGCGCGACACTGCGTGCCGTGAGGAACCGGGTCTCGATGGTCGCGGCGGTGGTGATGGTGTCCTGCGGCGAGGTGCCCTGCGAGGGGGTCAGCATCGCGAGCGCCGCGGAGTGGAAGCGCTGGGCAGACCGGGGCTGCACGCACGTCTACGGCGCGCTCGCGGTGACCGCGCCCGACCTGGTGGACCTCGACGCGCCCGTGTTGCGCGAGGTCGACGGCGGCGTGACCATTTCGGGGAACGCCGCGCTCGAGACCGCGAGCTTCGGCGCGCTGGCGAGCACCACCAGCCTCGACCTGCAGAACGACCCCTCGCTCACGCGCTTCGCGGCGCCCATGCTCACGGCGCTGGGTGGCCCGGTGAACGTACTGGGCGACGACGCGCTGACGACGCTCAGCCTGCCCCGCCTCCAGACCCTCGACGGTGAGCTGCGGCTCGACGTGCACGCGCTGACGGCGCTCGAGCTCCCCGCGCTCACCAGCGCCACCAGCCTGCTGCTGCAGGACAACGTCGCGCTCACCACGCTCTCGTTGCCCGCGCTCACCGCGGTGCAGGTCATCGCCGTGCACGACAACCCCGCGCTGCGCGAGGTGCACCTGGCACGCCTGGCGAGCGCCACCTCGGTCGGCCTCTACGCCAACAGCGCGCTCACCAGCGTCGACCTCGCGGCGCTCTCGACCACCCGGGAGCTCACCCTCGGCGGACCGCTGACCTCGTTGCTCGCGGGGCAGCTGCGCTCGGCCGACAGGCTGAACATCCGCGGTACCAGCCTCGAGCGGCTCGGGCTCCCGGCGCTCACCGCGGCGAGCCAGAGCCTCGACATCTCGGGCAACGCGGTGCTGCCGCAGTGCGAGGTCGACGCGGTGGTGCGGCGGCTGACGACGCCCCCCGCGGCCGGCGTACGCGCGACGGGGAACCTCGGCAGCGCGACCTGTCCCTGAGGCGGATTCCGAGCCGAGGCCTCGCACGGATGGCTCGCGCCGCACCCCTCTGCTCCGGCTCGCCCCCTGACCCTGCACCCGGGTTTCGTGGAGAAGTGGAGCGAGGACTCCTCGAGCGTCAGTGAACTCATGCCGCGGGCAATCGTGCGGCGGGGAGTAGCCTGCGTCCCCATGGCTCGCTGGCTGACCACCACGCTGTGCACCGCGGCGCTGCTCTCCTGTCATCCGATGCGCGCGGCCCTCGACCGGGGGGCGCTCACCGAGGCCTGCTTCACAGGCTACGACGCGAAGGTGCCCACGGCCGATCCCGACCGCGACCGGCTCCACGCGCTGCTCATGGCGCAGACGCAGGTCGAATGGCGCATCGAGCGCGTGTCCCTCGTGGACCTGTTGCCGCCGGACGCGGTGGCCGTCGCGGTGGGCATGGATGAACTCCGCAAGCAGGTCACCTACCGCCTGACCTACGAGGCCCGGGGGCTGCCTGCGGGCGCGACCCTGGCCCTGCAACCGCCCACCCTCCTCACCTCGACGGAGTCGGCGAGCTTCACGCCCCTGTTCAACTTCGGCGATACGGACGTCGCGCGGGAGGCCCGCTGGATGCTGCGTGAGCCGTCGGCGCCGAGCTACGAGCGGGTGCCGGCCCAGTACCTGCCCCGCGAGTTCGTCGAAGAAACGGAGCCAGGGAAGTGGGTCTACCGGGGCGGCGTGGATCCCGCGCAGCTGGCCATCGCGATGTTGACCGGTGGCCTGAGCGCGATCCTCCGCGGTGGAGACCTGGGGCAGGAGAAGGACTGGGCCCCGCTCTCGCCCTCGGAGAAGGCCGCCTGGAAGAAGCGGCAGGCCTCGCAGCACAAGGCCCTGGACCGTGAAGAGGGCGCCCGTCTCGCCGAGAGCCGCAAGGTCATCGAGGCCGTGCTCGCGCGCAACCAGGTGACGAAGGCGCACTTCGAGCAACAACAGACGGCCTACGTCACCCTCCTCGCGGCGCTGACCGAACTGTTCCGGGCCGACCGCTGCCTCCAGTCGACGATCTCCTCGCGGCTGCAGGCCGGTCGCCGCTGCACCCTCTTCGCCCGCGAGTCGAGCAACAACCCCTCGTGGGCGGACAGGAGGCTGAAGAAGGGGGTGCTCACGCTCAGGGGCGAGCTGCGCCTGGGCGACGTGAGCTACGCCTGCCCGTGGGACTTCAAAGAGGAGATCCCCCTCGAAGGCGAGGAGACGATGGCCCAGGTCTCGGCGCGGCTGTTCTCCGCGGGACCGCGGCGCCTCGTGCCGGTGCGCACCACGTACTTCGAGTGACCATGGCCCCGCCTCGCGAGCCGTGCTCTGCAGGGTCGATGCAAGTCCTTCGCGGGGTGTTGAGCTGCTGGGCGCTGGGGTGCGGCCTGGTGCCTTCGGTGCCCGACGCCGCGGTGCCCCCGTCGGACGGCGGCGCGACGGGCTGCCCGCTCGAGGCCGCGCTGATCACCCCCGACGCGATGGCGTTGCAGGGCATCGAGCTGGGGCGGCGCACGGTCACCGTGCTCGGCGTGACGCGGGAGCTCGTCTTGCTGCGCCTGCCGACGGCCGATGGGAAGTCCACCTTCGCGGTGTGGGCACCTCCGTTGCCGGGCGCAGGGGTGCAACCGGCGGTGTTGCCCACGCAGCCCTACGACGGCATCGACTGGTCGGGGGAAGCGGTCGACGCGCGGTGGGCGAGCGCGTGCGCGACGGGGGCTTGCCTGCGCTCCGACACCGATGGACCGGGTGGTGGCCCCGCCGCGGGCGTCATCGGCTACGCGCTGCTGTCCCCCGAGACGTGGGCCCAGCAAGCGGGCGTGACCGTCGCCCCGGAGGCCGCGCAGCAGTACCTGCTGACGATGGGCCTGCCTCCCTGAGGGGAAAGCCCGGGCGAGGAAGCGAACAGCTGGACCCGGGGCTGGCCGGACCTCGAGCGCTCGACGCCGTGCCCAAACCCGCTAGAAGCCAGCGCCCATGAGCTACGACAAGGAACTGCTGCAGGGGTTCGTCAACGCCATCGGCGGCCACGGCGTCACCGGCGTGAAGCGCCTCGCGGTCACGAGCTGCGAAGCGCCCGGCGCGCCGCCGCACAACATCCACGCCTTCTACCGGTTGTTCGGCACCGACGAGCGCCGCGAGGCAGATGGCCTCTTCGTCATCACCACGGGCCTCGGCCTGCAGCCGCTCGGCTCGGCCGTCGAGCACAGCCTCTCGCGCTTCGAGCTCTTCACCTGGGTCGACACGCTCGAGCTGGCGGGGAGCGACGTGCTGGTCGGGCTCTCGGCGCTGGGCCGCCTGCTCCACGCGCAGGCCACGCCGGACAGCGCGCCGTGGTTCCTCGGGCACACCCTGTCGTTCGCCCCGGGCGATGGCCTCGGCGGGTGGGACTCGTTTCTCTTCGCGCGCCACGGCCGGTCCGTCGAGACCAGCGTCGGCCCGGTGGACCTCGCGCGCGTGATGCCGCTCACGCCGGCCGAGCGGCAGCGCACGCGCGAGCAGGAGACCATGCTCGACGGCGCTGCCCTGGTGGTCGAGCTCGAGAACCGCGACTACCGCGGCACGCTCGCGCGCTGGCACACGCCGCCGGCGCGCTGAGGCTCGTGACGAACCCGCGGTGACGTGGAGCGGGGCGCCGACGACGCTCGACGCTGATGCTGGGGCCGGCCCGTGGACCTCGTCGAACGCCGGTCCTCGATGGTGAAGCCCGCGGCGTTGCAGCGAGGTCGTCCCCTCCGAAGAAGACCCGGCTGGTACGGTGCCGCGCATGGTCTTCGTGCAGCGGTCGCGTGGGTTCATCGCCGTGGCGCTGCTCGCGCTCGGGTCGGTCGCGGGCTGCACGGTGCGCGCGGTGTCGATGCCCGGCACCTCCTACGCGGGGCCCGAGGCGCAGCCTGACCCGGCCCTCGTCGCGAGGTTGAACGCCGACGTGACCCAGCTCGCGGCCGGCTTCGGTGAGCGCAACGTGACCAATCAACCGGCGGCGCTCGAGCAGACCGCGGCGTGGCTCCGCACCCGGCTCGAGGGCCTGGGTTACGTGGTGCAGGAAGAGCCCATCAAGGTCGGCGAGCGCACCACGAAGAACCTCATCGTCGAGCGACGCGGCCGCGGCCTCGCCACGCAGTTGGTGTTGGTGGGTGCGCACTACGACACCGCCCACGGCACGCCGGGCGCGGACGACAACGGCTCGGGTGTCGCGGTGGCCCTCGCGCTGGCGGAGATCTTCTCCACCCGCACGCCCGAGCGCACCGTGCGCTTCATCTTCTTCACCAACGAAGAGCCGCCCCACTTCCGCACCACGTCGATGGGCAGCGTGGTGAACGCGGGCGCGTGCCGGGGGCGGCACGATGACGTCAAGGCCATGCTCTCGCTCGAGACGCTGGGCTACTTCAGCGACGAGGCGGGCTCACAGCGCTACCCGTGGCCGCTCTCCCTGGTCTACCCGTCGCAGGGCAACTTCGTGGCCTTCGTGGGCAACGTCGAGTCGCGCGAACTGGTGCGCGACTGCGTGCGCACGTTCCGCGCGATGGCCCAGGTGCCCAGCGAGGGCGCGTCGCTGCCCGGCTCGCTGGAGGGCGTCGACTTCTCGGACCACGCGCCGTACTGGAAATACGGGTACCCGGCGCTGATGGTGACCGACACCGCGCTGTTCCGAAACCCGCACTACCACGAGCCGACCGACGTCCCGGCGCGGGTGGACTTCCGCCGGCTGGCGTTGGTCACCGAGGGGCTGATCAGCGTGGTCGAGTCGCTCGCGCAGTAACGGGGAGGCGATGGGTCTCGAGGTGCACCTCGGCCGCGGGCTCGAGTCGGTCGACGGGGGCTCCTTCCCTCGCGAAAAGCTGCGAAGTTCGCGCTCCCCCCATGAACCAGACTCGGCTCGGCCTCGCGCTCTCGCTCATCGTCCTCGCCGGTTGCCCCTCCACGCCGCCCGCCGTCGTTGATGCGGGCCAGGTCTGCCCGGCCACCACCACGGCCTGCGGGGAGGCCTGCGTGACCCTCTCGTCCGACGACACGAACTGCGGCAGCTGCGGCAAGGCCTGCGGTGCGGCAGGGCGCTGCGTGGTCGGGGCCTGCTACCCGAAGAACTGCCCGGGCACGACCTGCGCCGCGGACCAGGTCTGCCTCGGCAGCACCTGCGTCGAAGCGCGCTGCGTCGGCGTGAGCTGCGGGGTGGGCCGGCACTGCACGGCCGGGCAATGCATGGCTGACAGCTGCAGCGACCAACGGCGCGACGGTGACGAGTCTGACGTCGACTGTGGCGGCGCGTGCGCCGATTGTGCCGACGGGCGCACCTGTGGGGCCGCGAGCGACTGCGCCTCGGCCCGCTGCCTCGCGGGCCTGTGCACGGCCTGCCAGTCAGCTGACGACTGCGCCGCGACCGCGGCCTGTGCGTCGGGCGCGTGCGGGGCCTGCCGCAGCAGCGTCGACTGCCGCGCCGGCCAGGCCTGTCTCGACGGCGGCGCGTGCGGGGCGTGCAGCCAGAACGCCGACTGCGCCGGCACGAGCTGTCTCGCCACGGGCGCCTGCGGCCTTTGCCTCAACCAGGGCGACTGTCCGGGCGGGCTCCTGTGCCTGGGCGGTGGCTGCCTGGGCGACCCCTGCGCCTCGTCGAACGGCGGCTGCAGCACCAGCGCCACCTGCACCGCACAGCAAGACGGCGGCCCGGGCTGCGCGTGCCGGCCCGGCTTCAGCGGTGATGGCGTGCAGTGCAGTGACATCGACGAGTGCCAGCAGGGCACGGCCGGCTGCGCGGTGAGCGCGTCGTGCACCAACACCGTCGGCGGGTCGAGCTGCGCCTGCAACGTGGGCTTCGAAGGCAACGGCCGGGTGTGCGCCGACGTGAACGAGTGTGCGTTGGGGAGCGCGGGCTGCGACGCGAACGCGACCTGCACCAACACCGATGGTGGCAGCAGCTGCGCCTGCAACGCGGGCTACACCGGCTCGGGAACGAGCTGCGCCCTGGTCGTGGTGACGCTCGCCATCACCAGCAGCACGCAGAACTACGACGCCTTCATCGCCGCGGGCTCGCCCACCTCGCCGCGACGGGTGCAGGTGACGATCAACGCTGGCGTGGTGGTCTCCTCCGCGCAGGCCGGGCTCCCGGCGTTCAGCTCCGGGGCGCTGCCTCCAGGCTCCGTGGTCGAACTGGTGAACAACGGGGTCATCATCGGCGCCGGCGGCTCGGGCGGCATGGGGGCCGGCGTCGATACCCGCGCCGCCCAGAGCTCCTTCCCGCCCATCGCCGGGCAGGGCGGCGGTGACGCCATCCGCTCCAGCGTGCCCCTGAGCATCACCAACGCGGGCACCATCTTCGGCGGCGGCGGTGGTGGCGGTGGCGGCGGGGAGTCGCACCAGGTCAACAACCTCGCCGGTGGTGGCGGCGGTGCGGGCGGGGCGGGCACGGCCAACAGCTCGGGCGGCGCTGGAGGGCCGGGCTTCTCCGGCGCGCAGTACGCGAACGGCGCGCCCGGCAGCGGCGGCGGCCTGAGCCCCGGTACGCCGGGGCCCGGCGGCAACTATGCCGGGGTGGCCATCGGGGGCGCGGGCGGGACGGCCGGTGGCTACGGCCTGCCAGGCGCGAGCGGTGGCGCGAGCAACATCGGTACGGCCGGCGCGGCGGGTGGCGCTGCCGGCTACTCGGTGCGCACCAGCGGCGCGGGCATCACCTGGGTGTCCGGCAACGGCGCGAGCCTCGTGAAGGGCCCGCAAGACTGAGCCACGCCGCGGGTTGCGCTTCAGCGGGCCCAGGCCGCGCGGGCGTCCCTGGTGCACGCCTCGAGGTCTCGCGCCGGTTGACCGAGCAACTGGCCCAGGGTGGGGTCGCCGCGTCTCCGTGCCGCAGCCCCAAGTGGAGCACCGTCCAGATGATGGCCTGCATCGCGGCCGCCTGTCGCCGGCACGTAGTGAATGCCGCGCCCCGTCAGCTCGCGCAGCAGCGTCGCCGCCTGGTCGAAGCTGCACGTGCGGGGACCGGTGAGCCGGTACGCCCGGCACCGAGCTTCTGCGCCTGACTGACTCGCCGGGGTCGGGCCATCGCCGTTCCTCAATGCCCGTTCGGGAATCACGGCCTCCTCATTGGCTGCGGCTGCCCGCTTCCTTCACGCGCTCCACCAGCACCCGCATCACCTGCCGCTGCAGCTCCGGGCTCTGCGACATCAGCAGCAGCAGGTGGCTGGAGGTCAGCTCGAGCAGCTCGCACGACTCTTCGCAGATGGCGTCGGCGCTCCGCGGGTCGTGGGTCAACGCCGCCAGCTCGCCGAAGCACTCCCCCGGCACCAGGTGCACCAGGTGACGATGGTCGTCTCGAATGGCGACCTTGCCGCGCAGGAGCAGGAACACCGACGCGCCCGGGTCTCCCGCGCGAAACACGGCGGCCCCTTTCACGTAGCTGCGCCCGCTCAGCTTCGCGGCGACCGCGCCCAGGTCGTCGTCGTCGAGCCCGGCGAAGAGCGCGGCACGGCGCAGGAAGTCCACTCGCTGGGAGGTGTGCATCCGCCCCTTCTACTTCAGCAGGCGCCGGGTCGCGGCGACGCAGCGTCCGTGGTGAAGAGCGCGCTCCTCAGGGCGCGGCGCGGAGCAACGCGCGCACGGCCTCGACGTCCTCGAGGCGGTACTGCGCCGCGCTCTGGCGCTCCGGGCCCACGAGCACGCCAGCGCCGTGGTGCTTCACCACCTCCGAGAACCCAGCTTCGTCGGTGAGGTCGTCGCCGAAGAAGATCGGCCGGCCTCCGAGGAACGGCGTGCGCTGCAGCAGCGCCCCGATGGCCGTGCCCTTGTCCGCGCCGCCGGGGCGCAGCTCGTACATCATCTTCCCGTGCTGGTTGACGAGGCCGGTCTCGCGCGCGAGGCGCTCGGTGAACGCCTCGCAGGCGCGCTGGAACTGGGGGGCCGGCCGGAAGTGCAGCCCGACGCCCAGCGCCTTGGGCTCGACGAAGAGACCCGGCTTGTCGGCGACGAAGACCTCCAGCGCACGCTGCGCCTCGTCGATCGCCGGGTCGCGCGCCGGGGACTCGATGTCCAGGTGGGGAGCCGCGAGTTCCAGCCCGTGGCTGCCGGCGAGCCAGAAGTCACCCAGCCCAAAGGTGCCGCGGAGCACCTCGATGGAACGTCCGCTGACGATGGCGAGCCGCCCCCCGAGCGAGGCGCGCACCTCCGCGAGCAGGGTGAGCAGCGGCCCATCGACCCGCGTGCCGTCCGGCGTCGGCGTCAGTTCGACCAGCGTGCCGTCGAAATCCAGGAACAGCGCCGCACCCGCGAGGAAGCCCGCCGTCGGAGTGCCAAAGCCCATGGGTTTCATTCTGTGATTTCGACGCAGAAGGCAAATGCCACGCGCGGCGGGGCGGTCGTTGAGGCCCAGCAGAAAGATCTTCGCCGGCACTTCCGGGGACTCCGCGTGCGTCCGTGGGGCGTCGATTCGGTGACCATCGGAGTGGTGACGGGGTCTGGCTGAGAAGTCCGTCGCTCCCCCCAACGACGCCCCCGAGGTTTCATGCGCCTGCGCCTGGAGTTCCCCGACAAGTTCCGCCTGTGGTCTGAGCTGGTGAAGGCCAACACCGACCGCGTGTTCATCGAGGCTCCGGCCGCGAGCGTGCGGTTGGGGGCGCGGGTGCCGGTGGAGCTGGTGGTCGGCGGCGTGCTGCTGGTGGCCATGGCCGACGTGGTGGGCCTGCGCACCGAGGGCGGCCGCTTCAAGCCCGGCGTGTGGGTGAACCTCGGCGACGACGAGGTGCTCAAGGTGCGCCGCTTCCTGGGGCTCGCCGAAGAGCCCACGCGGCCCAACGCCGGCCGCAGCGCGCACCGCGAGCCGTGCAACCTGAAGGTGGCGCTCAAGCGGCCGGACGTGCCGCACGCGGCGAAGCTGCGCAACCTCTCGCAGACCGGGGCGCTGCTCGAGACGACCGCGCCGCTCGCCGCGGGCCAGTTCATCGAGTTCGAGGTGACGCTGGACGACGGCCGCGTCGTCGCCCTCTCGGCCGAGGTGCGCCGCGACCACGAGGAGGCGTACATCGGCGTGCAGTTCTCGGCGCTGAGCGACGTCGCGCGGGCGCACTTGAGCGCGCAGCTCGAGCGCCTCGCCGCCCGCCCCCCGAAGGCGCGCCAGCAGATCCTCGTCGCCGACGACGAGGCCGACTTGCGCGAGTTCCTCACCCGGGCGCTCTCGAAGCACGGCTACGAGGTGCTCAAGGCGTCGAGCGGCCGCGAGGCGATGTCCCTCATTCGCCAGGCGCGGCCGGCGCTGGTGCTGCTCGACATCCTCATGCCCGGCATGGACGGCGTGGACATCTGCAAGGCGATGCGCGCCGACGTCGAGCTGGCCGACATCCCCGTCATCTTCGCCTCGGCCCTCGACCCCGGCCGGCTGCACGTGGTCGCCGACGAGTCCGGCGCCACCGACTACCTGTCGAAGCCCATGACCCTGGGCGACCTCTTCAACATGGTGGGCCGCTACCTGAAGTGAGCGCCGGCCCCGGCTGATCTGCCAGAGGCCTACATCGGCTCCCTCCACGGAGCGATTCAGCGCACACGGACCCGCGGGCGCTGCGCTACCGTTCACGAGGCATCCGATGGGCACCTACCGACTCGCGAAGCAACTCAGTCCCCGGGGTCTCGTCACCGACGCCTGGGCCGGACTCTCTGACGACGGGCGCGCGGTCACCGTGCTGCGCCGCAAGGACCCATGGGCGCAGGGCTCGGCCTTCCTCGAGCGCTTCACCACCTGGCAACGCGGGTGGTCGGCGCTGCGCGAGGCCGAAGGGGTGCTGCCGCTGTTCGAGGTGGGCCTCGCCGACGGCGCGGTGTGCGTGGTGCAGGACTTCATGGAGAGCGAGCCGGTGCGCACCGCGCTCGCCGGGCCCGCGCCTCCGGGCAAGACGCCCTTCTCCATCGTCGAGAGCCTGGCCATCGTCATCCAGGCTGCCCGCGGGCTGCGCTCGCTCTCGCAGCTCAACCCGCCGCTGATGCACGGCGACGTCTCGGCGAGCACGCTGCTGCTGGGCGCCGACGGCACGGTGCGGCTCGAGGCCATCGGCGTCGCCTCGGCGCACCCGCCCGACGCCACGCAGGGCCCCGCGCGCTCCGAGCTGTTGTGCCTCTCGCCCGAGGAGCTCGAGGGCCGCGCCGGTCCCACCACCGACGTCTTCCGCCTGGGCCTGGTGTGGCTGGAGCTGCTCACCGGCAAGCCCGCCTTCGGCGCGAACAACCACGCCGAGGTGAAGGCGCGCTTCGAGAAGTTCCCCGGGGTGACGGCGGGCCACTTCCCGTCGCTGCCGCCGCAGGTCGCCGCGGCGTTGGCCATGATGCTGTCGAAGGCGCCCACCGCGCGCCCCTCGATGACCGACCTCGCGTCGATGCTCGAGCAGATCGGCGCCACGCTCGGGCTCTTCGACGCCACGCGGCCGCTGGTCGACGCGTTCCCACGCCTCTTCCCGGGGCGCGCGCCCACCCGCTCGCAGCTGCAGGGCGGCACGGTGATCACCGTGGGCCTGCCCGGGGCGAGCCTGACCGAGGGCGCGGTGAAGCTGGCGCGCATCACCACCAGGCGCGTCACCGCCGATGACGTCGCCGCCGAGCGCGCCGTGGAGGCCGTGGAAGCGGCCCGCGTCGCCGGGCGGGAGTGGTCGCTCAAGCACTCGCGCGACGAGGACAACCCGAAGGACTTCGCGCTCGGGGCGAACCTCATCGAGCTGCAGCGGCTGACGGTGGAGCAGGTCGACGCGGCGCTGCGGCACGCGCAGTCGCTGGGCGCGACGCTCTTCGATTCGTTGCTGGCGCTCGACACCCTCGATGAAGACGAGGTGCTCCCCATCGCCGCGGGGTTGCTCAAGCAGCAGTACCTCACCGGCCCGCAGATGCTGGAGCTGGCCCTGGGCAAGCCGCAGGCGGCGATGCTCCCGCGCGACGCGGCCGACGACTGGCAGGTCTTCCCCCTGAAGCTCGAGGCGGGCGGGCTGACCGTCGCGGTCATCGACCCGGCGCGCCTCGACGTGCTCGACGACCTCAAGCTGCGCGCCAAGGCCCGCTCGGTGACCGCCGTGCGCGCCACCCAGCGCACCATCGAAGAGGGCTTCGCCCGCGTCTACGACGGGAAGACTTCGGCGCCCAGCTGGGCCGTGAAGGGCGCCCCCCAGGTGGAGTCGTTCGCCGCGCCCGTCCCGCCGCCCCCGGTGCCCGCGCCGATGTCCTTCGAGCTCGACGTCGCCGACGCGCCGCCCGAGCCGAGCCCCGGGCGCCTGGCGCTGAGCGCGTCAGGGGTGCTCGAGGCGATCTCCGCGCCGTCTCCGGCGGCCTGGGCCCCGCCGCCCTCGAACCCGCAGCCGTACGCGCCGCAAGGCTACGGACCTCCGCCGTCGAACCCGCAGCCCTACGCGCAGCCCGGCTACGGCCCCCCGCCGTCGAACCCGCAGCCGTATGCGCCGCAGTACGCGCCGCAGGGCCCCTCGCCGTACGGACCTCCGCCCTCGAACCCGGCGCAGTACGCGCCGCAGTACGCGCAGCAAGGGTACGGCCCTCCGCCGTCGAACCCCCAGCCGTACACGCAGCCCGGCTACGGACCGCCGCCCTCGAACCCACAGCCGTACGCGCAGCAAGGCTACGGACCTCCGCCCTCCAACGCGCCGTATGCGCAGCCCGGCTACGGCCCTCCGCCCTCCAACGCGCCGCAGTACGCGCAGCCCGGGTACGGCCCTCCGCCCTCGAACCCCGCGCAGTACGCGCAGCCCGGCTACGGACCCCAGGCGGCGAGCGCGCCGCAGTACGCGCAGCCCGGCTACGGACCGCCGCCCTCGAACCCCGCGCTGTACGCCCCGCCCCCGTCGAGCCCGGCGCAGTACGCGGCGCAGTACGCGCCGCCCGTGCCCGGGCCCGGGGACTCTGCGACGCAATCCCCGGGGCTCTACGCGCCGCCGCCGTCGAGCCCCGCGCAGTACGCCGCGCAGGCCTCCGCCGTGCCCCAGGCGCCGGCGGCGGCTCCCCAGGCGCCAGCACCGTCGAGCCCCGCGCCGGCCCCGGCCCCCTTCACGCCGCCGCAGCAGGCGCCGGTCGCCGCGGCGCCGGCGGTGCCCGTGGTGGCTCCCGCGGCATCGGCGGCCGAGCTGACGGGCTCCCTCGACGTGGCGCTGCGGCTCTTCGACGCGGCCCTGTCGGTGATGGGAGACCGGGGCCTCGAGGCCTCGGCGATGATCTCCCTGGTGCGCTCGGTGGCGAAGCAGGCCGGCGCCACCGGAGGCCCGATGGACCAGGTGCGGCTCTCGGTGACCGCGGTGGTCATCGCCGCGCTGCTCGAGGGGAAGCGCGCCTTCGAGGTGCCCTCGCGGCCGGCCGCCGCGGCGTGCCTCGGGCCGCACTGGCGCGACTTCGAGGACTTCGTTCGCCCGCTGCTCGACGGTGACGAGACGCTGCCCTCGGACCCGCGCGGGGTGGTCATCTCGTTGTGCTTCGAGGTGGCCAACACCGTGGGGGCCGTGCCGAGGAACCTCGCCGACGCCACCCAGACGCTCGATGCGCTGCGCAGCCGCTACCCGCTGGCGGCCCTCGCCGCGCTGGAGATCGTGCTCGCTGCACAGTGACCCCGCCCGGGCCGACCTCGGCCTATAGGGTGCCCGTGCCTGGCCGTACCGCCCACCTCGTCGACCCCGAAGGTCAATCCTTCGCCGTGGGCGAGCGGCTGATCATCGGCCGCTCGCGCGACGCGGACCTCGTGGTGCACAGCGGCCGCGTCGACCGGCGCCACGTGGTGCTGGTGCGCCTGCCCTCGGGTGACGTGGAGGCGGAGGATTTGGCCACCACCACCGGCACCCGGCTCAACGGCGCGCCCCTCGCGCACCGGGTGCTCGCCGACGGCGACGTGCTGGAGCTCGACGATCACCCCTTCGTGTTCCACCTGGGCCCCGAGCTCCCCTCGCCGGTGGACCCCATGGCGGCGGTGCTGGCGCAGGCCAGCGACGGCGAGGCGGCCCTGCAGGTGTGGGTCGACGCGCTGCTCGAGCAGGGTGACCCGCTGGGTCCGCGCCTGGCCGCGGGCAAGCGCATGCCGCTGGCGGCGCCGTTGTCGGAGGCGGTGCGCGAGGGCACGCTCGAGCTCGACTGGCGCGGAGGCTTCGTGCGCGCCGCGCGGCTGCGGGCCCAGGCCTTCACCGTCGACCGCGCGTTGCTCTTCGCGCTGCTGGCCTCGGAGGCGGCGCGGTTCCTCGACACCCTCGCCCTGCCCTACCTGCACCCGCGCTTCGGACTCGACGGCGCCGCGTTGCCCGCGCTGCGCGAGCTGCGCTTCGGCCCCTTCTTCACCGCGGAAGACGGCGCGCGGTGCACCGAGGCCCTCGCCCGCGCCCCCTTCGCGCGCGCCCCGTTCCTGCAGCCGCCGGTGGTGCAGCAGTACGCGCGCGCCTGGCTGGAGTTCGCAGGCGGCGAGCAGCGTCGCCTCGAGCAGGGCGCGCAGGTGACCTTCCCCACCTCCGCGGTGCGCTGGGAGTCGGGGGGCTGGCTGGTCTCGCGGGCGTACAAGCACCACTCGCTCCTCTTCAACGGCCGCAGCCGCTACACCGCGTTCCTCACCCCGGGCGACGAGGTGTCTTCGGGGGCCACGCGCTTCGTCTTCCGCGCCAGCTGAAGCACGGGCCGGCGCTCAGGGGCTCCAGCGGCTGTGGTCCTGGGCGAGCTGGTCCTGGAGCATGGCGATGAAGGCCTTGTGCGTGGGACTGAGCGACGCGCGCGACGACACCAGGGCGAAGAGGGTGACCGTCTTCCAGATCCACCCCGGGCACAGCTGCACCAGGCGCCCGCTGTGGAGGTGTTCGCGCAGCGCGTGGTGGGGGAGCACGCCCAGGCCTGCGCCGTTGAGCAGCAGGCTCAGCAGGGTGGTGCCGGAGTTGGCCTCGGCACGAAAGGCGGGAGAGATCTCCTCGGTCGCGCCGCCGGGGCCCCCGAAGCGCAAGGTGGCCGACGACACGAGCGAGTGGCGCACCCACGGCGCATCGGCGAGGTCCCGGGGCCGCGTCGCCTGGGCCCAACGCACGGCGAGGGCCGGCGCGGCGACGATGGGCTCGCTGAGCACCGCCAGCTTGCGGCTGACGAAGGTCGAGTTCTTCGGGGCCCCCAGCCGCACCGCGACGTCCACGCGCGACTCGAGCAGCTCGCCGGGCGCGTCGTCAGAGAGGATCTCCACGCGCACCCGCGGGTAGGCCGTCACGAAGCGCGCCACCACCGGGCCCACCAGCAGCGGCCCCAGGTCGCTGGTGGTGGAGACGCGCAGCACGCCCGAGGGCTCGCGGCGCCCCACCTCGAGGCTGCGGGTCACCAGGCCCAGGGCGTCGTCCATGCGCGTGGCCGCCTCGAGCACCTCGGTGCCGGCGCTCGTCAGCCGCACGCGCCGGGTCGTGCGCTCGAGCAGCCGGGCCCCACACCGCTCCTCGAGCTGCCGCACCCGCTCGCTCACCACGCTCTTCGAGAGCTTGAGCGCCTGGGCCGCGGCAGTGAAGGAGCCCAGCCGCGCGACCGAGCTGAACACCGCGAGCAGGGGACCATCGGCGGTGGTGAGCATTGTCCCGCGATACCGAACAGTCTGTCACCGGACAAGCGATTGTTCGAGACGCCCCCGGTGCGTACCTTCTGCACACCACCCCGCGTCACCCAGGAGCACCACCATGAACACTGACACCGCCCGCGCCCTCGTCGCCCCCTTCTACGAAGCCCTCAACACCCCCGCCGCGAAGGACGTGAAGGCGCTCATCGAGGGCGTGGCCAGCCCCGAGTGGCGCTCGTTCGCCGGGGAGACGGTGAGCAAGGGGCGCGAGGAGTTCATCGCGCAGGTGATGGGCTTCGGGAAGCTGCTCCCCGACCTCGCGTGGGAGATCAAGGAGGTCTTCGTGGACGGCGACCGGGTCATCGTGCGCAGCGAGGCGCGTGGCACGCCGGCCGGCGACTTCATGGGCGTGCCCCACGGCGGCAAGAAGTTCGCCATCATGACCCTCGACGTGCACACCGTGGCCAACGGCAAGTTGGTGCGCGCGCACCACGTCGAGGACTGGGCCAGCGCGCTGCGGCAGCTCAAGGCCTGAGCTGGGGGATGTACTTGGGACAGTTGCCGTCCCACGCGGCGACGGTGATGACGATGGCCTGGTCGGCGCGCTCCCCCTCGGGGGTGAGGCGGGCGAGGAGCGGGGCATCGTCCTCCACCACCCGGGCCGTGCCCCACACCTTCACCCGCTGGCGGTGCGCGTAGTCCATGAGGAAGAGCATCACCTTCGGGTTCTCGCTCAGGTTCCCCAGCGAGATGTACTGCCGGTTTCCCCGCAGGTCGGCGAAGGCGATGGTGTGCGCGTCGAGCACGTGGAGGAAGCCCGGCGCGCCCCCCCGGTGCTGCACGTAGGGTTGCCCCTGCAGGCTGGCGGTCGCGAGGTACGTGGTGGTCTGCGCGGCGATGAAGGCCGCGAGCTCGTCCGAGATGTCGCGCTCGAACGCGCCGGGCGCCCGCGAACCCTTCTTCGCCTGCACCGCCTTCACCGCCGGGGTGAAGGCGAGATCGCTGGATACGAGCTGCGGGCGCCGGCTCACCTCAGGCCGCCTTCTGCGCGGGCGCGGTCACCACGGGGAAGTCGATGACCGTCTTCGCCACCTCGTTGACGTAGTTGGTCAGGGTGTTGAGGGCGACGTGGAGCACGATCTCCACCACCTCCGCGTCGCCGTAGCCGGCCATCTTCACCGCCTGCAGGTCGGCGTCGGTGACGTGGCCACGCTCCTGCACCACGCGCGCGGCGAAGCGGAGCGCCGCGTCGGCCTTCGCGTCGGCCGACCGCCCGTGCCGGTTGGCCTCGAGCTCGACGTCGTCGAGCTTCGCCAGGTTCTTGCCCAGGTAGCTGTGCGCCGAGAGGCAGTAGCTGCAGCCGTTGAGCGAGGCCACGGCCAGGGCGAGGCGCTCGCGGGTGCGCGCGTCGAGCGAGCCCTTGCCCAACGCGCCGCTGAGGCCGAGGTAGCCCTCGAGCGCCGCCGGGCTGTTGCCCACCACGCGGAAGAGGTTGGGCACGAGGCCGAGCTGCTTCTGCACAGCCTCGAGCAGGGGCTGGGACTGCGCGGGCGACGACTGGATGGAGGCGGGGGTGGCGATGCGGGACATGGGGTGCTCCTGAGAAGGGCCGGCGGGCGGGATGCCCGTCTGGCGTGCCTCCAACATGTCATTGCCGATTCAGTTCAGAATCAGCACCATTGACAAGACACTGTTCCACATCGAGTAATGGTGCCCATGGACCGCCTCGACGCCATGCAGGCCTTCGTCACCGTCGCCGACCTCCAGGGCTTCGCCGCCGCCGCGCGGAAGTTGAAGCGCTCGCCGCCCACGGTGACGCGGCTGGTGGCCTCGCTCGAGGACCGGCTGGGGCAGCGGCTGCTCCAGCGCACCACGCGCTCGGTGACCTTGACCGACGCGGGGCAGCGCTACGTGGAGCGGGCGCGGCGCATCCTCACCGAGGTGGAGCAGGCGGAGGCGGCGGCGCTCTCCCAGCGCACCGTGCCCACCGGGCGCTTCGTGGTGAGCGGGCCGGCGCTCTTCGGGAGGCTGCACCTCGCGCCGCTGATGTGCACCTACCTGCTGCGCTACCCCCAGGTGACCGGCGAGTTGATGCTCGCCGACCGCGTGGTGAACATGGTGGACGAAGGCGTGGACCTCGCGCTGCGCATCGGGCACCTCGCGGACTCGTCGCTGGTGGCGCGCAAGGTGGGGCAGACCTCGCGGGTGCTGGTGGCCGCGCCGAAGTACCTCGCGAAGCACCGGCCGCCGCGCACGCCCGAAGAGCTGCCCAAGCACGAGCTCATTCACTTCACCGCGCTCTCGCCGGCGCCCGAGTGGCGCTTCGAGCGCAAGGGCCGCGAGCACACCGTGCGCTTCTCCCCGCGGCTGGTGACCAACAGCGGGGACGCGGCCATCGGCCATGCGCTGCTCGGGGGTGGCCTGACGCTCGCCCTCGCGTACCAGGTGGCCGACGCAGTGAAGGCGGGGCGCCTGGTGACGGTGCTCGAGGCCTTCGAGCCGCCGCCGCTGCCCATCTCGTGCGTCTACCCCTCGGCGCGCATGGTCTCGGCCAACACCCGCGCCTTCCTCGAGCTCGCGGCGGGGCAGCGCTGGGTGTTCGGCGGGGCGGGACCACGGGCCGATTGATCCGCCGAAGTGAGCGAGCCACCCCGTCACCTTGATGGGGCACCGCCCTGGCTCGAACTCCAAGGGCCCACAATCAGGGTGAACGGGGCGTGTCATGGAATTCGCAATGGGGTGGCTGCACCATGCACAAGCAAACCGCAGCAGCTGAAATCATGAGCGATGGGGCCTCGGGCCTGCAGCACGCCGTCGACGTCGTGGAAGGTGAAGTCCGCTCCGTCGCCATGAAGTCGCAGGGAGTCGTGCGTCGACACCCGCTGACCTCGGTGGGCGTGGCGGTGGGCGCTGGCGTCGCGACCGGGCTGGCCCTGGGCGTGGTCGCAGAGCGAATGCTCGCCTCGCGTCGCACGCCTCCGTCGGTCCTCGAGCGTCTCGGGGCTGTCGCGCTTTTTACGTCGGCGGCCCGCGGGCTGGGCCTGCTCGTGAAGCGAATCGCGTCGTGAGGTTCGGCGCGTGGGTGGTGGGGTTCCTCTCCGCGGGCTGCGTGACCTCGCTGGAGGCACAGCGCGATTCGCAGGAGCACCAGTACAAGTCCGACCAGGCCGCCGCGAGTGGCTTCTACGGCAAGGCCGCCGACGAGCAGCGCAAGACCGCCGACGCGCACCACACCGCGGTGAAGAAGGCCATCGACGAGGGGCTGCCCATTCCCGAGCAGCCTCGCGCCGGGGACCCGTGGCCTGATGGCGGCGTCACCTGCCCGTGAGCCGCACGCGGTGCCTCCCCACGGAGGAATGAGCCATAAGCACCGCCTCATGGCTCTGTCCTTCATGCGCCCCGCCCTGCTCGCCGCGTTGCTCTGCTCAGGCTGCCTCGTCGACGTCGAGGGGCTGCCGGATGCCGGAATGAGCATCACCGGGCCCGACGCAGGCGGCCCCATCGCCGACGCCGGGCTCGAGGGCTTCGACGCAGGAACCCTGGACGCGGGGAGGTCCGACGCCGGCCTCGCCGATGCGGGGCTCCCCGACGCAGGCCATCCGCAGGTCGATGCGGGCACGCCGGTGCTCGACGCCGGCACGACCACGCCGGTGTTCGTCATCGTCGGCTACATGGGGCTGCGCCAGCGCTCGCTCGACCTCGGCCTGACCTGGAGCACCCCGCAGACCCTCGGCGCCGACGGCGACAACGAGTTCCTCCTGCGCGCGGTGACCTTCGGCGCGGGCCAGTTCGTCTCCGTCGGCTGGAAGATCGAGACCTCGCCCGACGGCCTGGCGTGGACCGAGCGCCCCAACGCCGAGCAGCAGTGGCTGGGCGCGGTGCAGTGGGTCCCCCAGGCGAACCTCTTCAGCGCCGTGGGCGGCTACGGCTACTCCGCGTGGTCGAGCGACGGCGCGAGCTGGACGGCGAGCACCTTCCGCAACGCCGAGGCCGCGCGCTCCATGGCCTTCGACGGCACGACGCTCATGGCCGCCACCGACCCGGGCACCTGGTGGCGCTCGACCGACGGGAAGAACTGGGTCACCGCGAGCTCCGGCCACGGCAGCGCCGACATCGTCTCCTGCAACGGGCCGTTCTCCGAGCGCAACGCGTGCAACAGCACGGTGGTGGCCGGTGACGTGGCCTTCGGTCACGGGGTGTGGGTGCGCTCGAACTGGACGCAGGTGCAGCGCTCCACCGACGGCACGCACTGGACGACGGTGCTCACCACCATCGCCGGCGTCACCGGGGTGGCGTTCGGCGAAGTGCGCTGAGCGCGAACTACCAGCCCGCGGCCCGGCGCGACGGTGTAGCTGGAGCGCCATGACCCCCGACGCGCTCAAGGTGCTCTCTGACGTGCTGCGGGAAGCGCTCCCCGAGCGGGACGCGGAGGACCTCATTCGCTGGGCCCAGCACCCCGACGCGGTGCGCACGTTGATCGAGCACCAGCGGCTGACGGAGGGCGGGCGCTGCGTCGCCTGCGGCATGCTCTCGGGTCGCGACCACGCCGAAGACTGCGTGCTGCTCGAGGCCACCGAGCGCCTCGACATCACCTGGCACTCGCCGGTGCACGAGCTCGACCGGGCCCACGAAGAGGCGCTGCAGCAGGCCGCGATGGAGCATGACGCGTCAGGGAATTGACGCGCGCGCACTGACGTGGCCAGAGGTGGTGACGGCGGGGCGAACGACGCGGCAAGTTCAGGCCGTGCACCTGCTGCGAGAGTGGATTGATCGCCCGTCGAGAGACCCGTCACTGTCGATTCAGACGCGCGCCCACGTCAGGCTGGTGGGGTGGCTCGTGGTGCTCGGCGTGCCCGTCGACACGGTGCTCACGGCGCTGCATGTGGCGCGCGGTGCGTGGGCCGAAGCGTTGATGACGGCGCTCCTGGGGATCTCGTGCCTGACGCTGATGGTGGTGCTGCGCGCGCGCCTCGCCTTCGAACCGCTGGCCCACGCCGTCGGGGTCCTGCAGTTGGTGGTGAACGGCGCGCAGGTGCTGGCCACGGGCGAGCCGACCGGATTGCACTGGCTCTCTGCGCTGCCGCTCATCGTGCTCTTCTTCGCCGGGATGCGGCCCGCGCTGGCCTGGGCGGTCGTCTCGACGGTGGCGACGGCGCTCATCGCGGGAGCGGTCTCGCTCCGGGGCAACGGCCGCGCCGACGCGATGGTCGTCGCCTTCAACGAGTGGGTGCTGATGCCGGTGCTGCTGGGCCTGGGCGGCACCTTCTGGGTGATTCAGCAGCGCATGCTCGAGCAACTGATCAGCGCGCGCCACGACGCAGAGGCGGCCAACCGCGCGAAGTCTTCCTTCCTCGCGAGCATGAGCCACGAGATTCGCACCCCGCTCAACGGGGTGCTGGGCACCACCGAGTTGCTGCTCACGCGCCAGGCCCAGCTCGACTCCGCGACCCGCGACGACGTGAGCACCATTCACGAGAGCGGCCACATGCTGCTGCGCCTGCTCAACGAGTTGCTCGACCTCTCGAAGATCGAAGCAGGCCGGCTCGAGGTGCACGCGCACGACTTCCCCCTCGAGCGGGCGCTGCGCGAGGTGGTGGGCCTCTACCAGGCCGGCGCGCGCACCCGGGGCCTCACGCTGGAGTACCGCTCGAGCCTGCCCGCGGGGCTGTGGCTGCACGGCGACTCGGTGCGCCTTCGACAGGTGCTCAACAACCTCGTGGGCAACGCGCTCAAGTTCACCGACCAGGGCCAGGTGGTGGTGCGCTGCTCGGGTGAGGAGCATTCACCGGGGCAGTGGGCGCTGGTATTCGACGTGCTCGACTCGGGGCGCGGGATCAGCGCGGTGGACCAGGAGCGCATGTTCGAGCCCTTCACCCAGCTCCACCGCACCGACTCGTTGAGCGGCACGGGCCTGGGCCTGCCGCTCTCGCGCTCGCTGGCCCGCGCCATGGGAGGCGAACTGGTGGCGCTCCCCAACCCCGAGCACCAGGGCTCGTGCTTCCGGCTGACCCTCACCCTGCCGCAGGCGAAAGCCGCCACGGCGACGGAGCGCACGGCGCTGCCCCTGGTCCCGGGCACGAAGCGCGGGCGGGCGCTGGTGGTGGACGACAACCCGGTCAACCTGCGCGTGGCCTCGGCCATGGTGGCCCTCCTGGGCTTCGAGGTGGACGTCGCGCGCGACGGGCTGGAGGCGCTGGCGCTGATGGACGCCCACCCCTACGCGCTGGTGTTGATGGACTGCCACATGCCCATTCTCGACGGGCTCGAGGCCACCCGGCGCCAGCGGCTCAAGGAAGCACGCGGCGAGAGCCAGCGGCTCACCATCGTGGCGCTGACCGCCTCGGTGCTCGCCCCGGAGGTCGCCGCCTGCCTCGAGAGCGGCCTGGACGAGGTGCTCGCCAAGCCGCTGCAACTGCGCGCCCTCGAAGAGCTGGTAGTGCGCCTCGACGCGGTCCCACCATCGGCGACCTGATTCGCCGTGGCGGTGCATGATGCCCGCGTGGCGCACATCGGCTGGTCACCACTGCTCGTCGTGGTCCTGAGTCTGGGCTGCGAAGCCCCCCGGTCGCTGCCCGCCGAGGCCTACGTGTGGAACCGACGCTGGACGCCCGCGGTGCGCGAGGCCGTCACCCAGCGCCCGCAAGGACTGCAGGGACTGAGGGTGCTGCTCGGAGAGACCGGCCCCGCGGCCGCGTGGGTGAACCCCGACGTCTCGGCCCTGCGCGGCGTGCGCGTGGTCGCGGTGCTGCGCGTCGGGGGTCCGCTGCCGGACGACGCGACGTGGAGCGACTTCGTGTCGCGCGCAGTGGCCTTGAGAGCCGCCGGCGTGGCCGTGGGCCAGGTGGAGGTCGACTTCGACGCGCCGCTCGAGGGCCTGGGGGCCTACGTGGCCTGGCTCACCGCCACCCGCGGCGCGCTGCCCTTCGCGAGGTCGGTGACGGCGTTGCCCAGTTGGGTCGACTCGCCGCACCTGCGCGCCTTGAGCGCGAGCGTCGACGAGGTGGTGCTGCAGGTGCACACGGTGCGGGCCCCGGTGCTCTTCGAGGCCGACGCCGCGCTGCGAGACGTCGCTCGCTGGTCCGAAGCGACGAACCGCCCCTTTCGCGTCGCGCTCCCGGCCTACCGCGCGCGCCTCGCTTCCGGTGAAGAGCTCGCCGCGAGACCCACCGACGTCGCGCGCGTGAGGCAGGCGCTGGCTGCGCAACGCCTGGTCTCGGGCCTCGTCTTCTTCCGCCTGGGCAACGCCGACGACCGCCAGGCGTGGAGCCTCGCCACCCTGGACGCCACGCTCGCCGCGCGCCCCCTCGAGGCCCGGGTCGTCGCGCGCCTCGCGCCCATCGACGACGCTGGCGGCTTCGACGTGTGGCTGGACCACGAGGGGGAGGTCGACGCGCAGGCGCCCGCGGCCATCACCATCGACGGTTCGCTCGACACACTGCTGGCCACCACCGGCTACCACCGCGAAGGCTCCCGCTTCTTCACCTCGCACCCGCCCTGGCTCCGCCGCGGGGAGCAACTGCGGCTGGGCACGGTCCGCGGAAAGAACCTCCATGTCGCGCGGTAGCGTCGTCCTCCTTCCCCTCCTGGGCTGTGCGGTGCTCGGCTCCGCGCGCGCGTGGGCCTGCGGCCCCGACTTCCCGCTCGAGTTTCTCTCGCGCCGCGACGAGGCGCTGGGGCAACTGCCCGACAGCCTCTTCCTGCTCGAAGCGAGCCGCCTCACCGGCCCGCCGAGCCCGCGCTTCGCCGTGGTCGAGCTCGAGGAGCCCGCGGGCTTCCGTGACGGAGGCGCCGCGCAGGAGCGCGCCCTCTACCAGGCCGGCGCGCGGCACTGGCACGCGGGAGAAGTGGCGGAGGCGCGCCGCGCGTTCCTCTCGTTGCTCGCGCTGCCCGAGGCCGAGCGCCGCACCTTCACCATCGCCGCCGAGTACAACCTCGCGCGCAGCGAGCCGGCCTCGGCGCCCCGCATGGCGAGCCTGCGCGCGCACGCCGCTGCCGGCTTCGACGACGGCCTGGGCCTCGCGGTGGCGAGCCTCGGTGCCGAAGCACGCGACGCGCTGCAGGCCGGCGACGACGCCCGGGCCGTCGAGCTCTACGCGAGCCAGGCCTCGCACGGCAGCCGGTCCGGCGCGGTGAGCCTGCTCTTCGTGGCTCGCGAGTTGGTGGCCCACCCGGCGCGCCTGGACCGCGCGTTGAAGTCGCCGCTGGTGCAGCGCCTGCTGGCCACCTACCTGTGGACCCGCTCCACCGAGAGCTGGTGGACGGACGGCAAGACGAGCTCCACGCCGGCGCAGGTGCTGGAGCGCCTCACCGCAGTGCCGCGCGTGGCCGGGGGCGATCGCCTGGCCGCGGCGCTGTACCGCGCGGGCCGCTTCGAAGACGCGCAGCGACTCGTCGAGCACGAAGACAGCCCCATCGCCCACTGGGTGCGCGCCCAGTTGCTGCTGCGCCAGGGCGCGCGCGAGGCCGCCGACCACGAGCTCGAGCAGGCGGCCGAGGGCTACCCGCTGAGCGAGCTGTGGACCGACGAGTACACCGTCGAGCAGCGCCCCCGGCAGCAGCTGGAGCTCGAGCGCTCCATCCTCGCGCTGGGTCGCGACGACTTCGACGCGGCGCTGCGCCACGCCATGGCCGGCTGCAGCTGGGCCGACGTGGCCTACCTCGGGGAGCGCGTGCTCGACGTCGAGAGCCTGGCGCGCGTGCTCGCCGCGCCGGCGCCCAACGTCGACCCCTGCGCGGTGGTCACCGGCGACGCCGACCACAGCGGCGTGTGGGCGCCGAAAAGCCAGCGGGATGCCCTGCGCGCGGTGCTCGCGCGGCGGCTGCTGCGCCTGGGCCGCTTCGACGAGGCCCTGCCCTTCTTCGACGACGAGCCGCGGTTGGTCGCCGAGCAGTACGTGCGCCAGCTCGAAGCGGCCCGGAAGGCTGGTGTTCCGCTCGAGCGCGCGAGGCACCTCTTCGAGGCCTCGAAGCTCGCGCGGCGCCACGGCATGGAGCTGCTGGGCTTCGAGGGTCCTCCCGACTTCCGCTGGACCGACGGCCTCTACGAGCCCAGCCGGGAACCTTCACCCGCCAGCGCCGAAGAGCGCCGCCGCTGCGAAGCCAGCGCGCCGGAGGTGGAGCAGCGCTTTCACTACCGGGCCATCGCCTCGCGCCTCGCGGAGGAGGCCGCCAACCTGGTCTCGCCGCGCAGCCAGGCCTTCACCGCGCTGCTGTGCAAGGCCGCCGGCTTCGTCGCCTCGCGAGACGAGGTGCGGGTGCGCGCGCTGTGGAACCGCGCGGTGAAGGAAGGCCCGCTGCTGCGCGAGCCGATGCAGTTTGGCGTGCAGTGCCCCGAGCCGCGCTTCGTGGCGCCGCCGGAACCCAAGCGCGGGGTCCACGTGCGCAAGCGCTGGCTCGCGCTCGGCGGGGGCGTCTTCGCCCTGGCCCTGGCGCTCGGAGCCCGCAGGGCGCGGCGCTGAGCGTGCTTCAGGGTCGTGAGCACGCGTGACGCCAGGGAGCCCGCCTGCGCGCGCTCACCTGGCGTCGAGTTGCGTGGTCTTCAGCGGCTCTGCGCGGGGCGCAGCAGGTAGAAGGCCTCTTCGCCGGTGAAGCTGTTGAGCGTCTCGCCGCGAATGACCGCCGCGTCGCTCGAGGCCTGGGCACAGTCGACGGTGCCCTTGGCGTCGTAGCTGTTGCCCACCACCACGCGGGTGTGGCCGCCGTCGGAGGTGTCGGTGCCCTGGTGGTTGACGATGATGACGTCGCCGGGCCGCGCGATCTTGAGCAGCGCGTCGATCTTCGCCTTCGACTCCTCGGGGGTGCCCGCCCTGGCCGGCCACACTTCGCCGAGCTTGATCAACGGCGCGTCAGCCCCGCGGCTGTAGTTGGGGATCTCGATGGCGATGGGGTAGTTGCCGCCCGGGTAGTGCGGCGTCTTGGCGCCCCCGGCGAAGAGCGAGTCCATGCCGAAGAGGTTGCACTTCCAGCGGTTGGTCACGCCGAGCGAAGTCACCCCGGGCTTGGCGTTGTTGGGCACCGCCGGGTTGGGGCTCTTCCACGTACCGCCCACGCCGTAGTCCGTGGCGCGCGCGGCGATGAGGTCGCGGGCCGCCTGGGCGATGCGATCTCCATCGGCCACCGGGAGCGCCGGGCCGAACACCCCGCCGACGTTGGGCGGAGCGTTCTTCATCATCAGGTGCTCCAGGCCGAGCGCCGTCATCTGGTCGATGGTGCCGGTGACCGGCAGGCCGTTGTCCTTCTGGAAGGCCTGCACCGCCCGGGTGGTCTCGCCGCCGAAGCCACCGTCAGCTCCCGAAGGCAGCGACCACTCGGGCTTGCCCATGCGGTTGGACAGCGACTCGAGCGCGCGCTGGAAGGTGAGCACCGCGTCCTTCGACATGGCCTTGCCCTCGCTGAGGGTCACGGTGCCGCAGAGGACCTCGGCCGCGGCCCGGTTGTCGCCGATGGAGCGCAGCGGCGGGCGGATGACCACGTGCGCCTGGGGGGGCGAGATGGCGCTGAGCTCCTTGCCCGCGCCCACGTCGAAGAGATCGCCGTACTTCTGCGCCAGCGTGGCCAGCTCCGCACCCGTCACCGCCCCCGTGCGCACCGCTTCCTTCAGCTGCGTGACCTCTTCCTTGGTGATGCGGGCATCGGAGAGAGCACGGCGGACGACGCTGGACAGTGCGGGCATGCGGAAAACCCCAGGGAGAAGAGAAAGGAACAGCGGATTGTCGGAGGCGCACCTACATTGTTGCTGACTCATTTTGAGCCAGCAACTTCAGTGCCTTACGTGTCTCAGTCAGCCCGTTCGATGACCTCGACCACCATTTGCCGCGGGGCGCGCGCCACGCCCTTCACCACGTAGAACGCCCTGGGGGTGCCCGAGCTGTAGCTGGGGGCGTCGTTGAGCAGGCGCTCGTGCCTGGTGCCCCGCTTCACGTACATGCGCATGGGCAGCCCGCCCGAGTCGGCGCCCTCGAGGCCGGTGACGGTGAAGGCCTGGTACTCCTCCTTCTTCACGTCATCGAGCTGGTACTGGTTGTCGGGGTCGCGGATGACGATCTTCAAGGCCACGCGCTTGCCGTCCAGCGCGCTCCACTTGCCGGCGTCCTTCGCCACGTCCCACGAGCTGTCGGCGTAGTCGAACTGCGCCTCGCTGCGCGCCACGCCGGAGAAGCTCACCGGGAAGCTCTTCGCCCGCGCGCCGGAGGTCACCTTGGGGTTCTTGGGGAAGAGCAGCAGCGCCTGTTGCCAGTCGTAGGCCGGGGCGAAGCCCGTGCCCGCGACGCTGCCGGTGGCGATGACCGGCTGCCCGAGGATCTCGCGCAGCTGGTTCCAGTCGTCCATCTTCACCTTGCCCGGCACCGGCGCGACGCGGCTGACGTACACGTCGAACCACTTCTTCTCGAGCGGCACGCCCGACGTCGCCAGCACGTTGCCCGAGAGCTTCTTGAACTTGAGGTCGGCGAGGTTGCTCCATTCCTTGTCGTCCACCGAGACCCAGTCGGTCACGCGCTGCACGTTCGACCACAGGTTCTTGGAGAAGGTGTTGTTGGTGAGCTCGACGTCCTTCGCCTCGGCCGCCATGCGGATGGCGTCGTTGTCCGCGAACTCGAAGAGGTTGTTGTCCACGATGCTCTGGGTCTGCCCCTCGAGCGCGAGCAACGAGCCGTTCGAGCCGTGGCCCTGGCCGAAGTGGATCGGGTCCCAGGAGAACAGCATGGTGTTCGAGCGGATGACGGTGACGCCGCCGAAGCCGCGCTCGACGCGCACGGTGCGGTAGGCGTGGTTGATGAAGATGTTGTTCTCGACGGTCTGGCCGCCGGCCACGCGGAGCGCGCCCTCGTCACCGTTCAAGAACACGTTGTTGCGGATGATGCAGCCGGGCTTCGCAAACCAGACGTGTTCCTTCTTGTCCGGGCTGTCCGAGTACATCAGGTCGCCGTCGGGCTCGTAGAGGTTGTTCAGCTTCTTGTCGAAGACGAAGCCGTCGACGAGGGCCCCGGTGTGATCGTTGGCGCCCTCGATGGTGTACCCGTCGCGCGTGCCCTTGAACTCCGCGGGGGTGAAGAGGCGCGTGGGGTGCTTCCACGGGTTGCGCTCGGTGAAGTCCTTGTCGTAGCCGCCGATGAGCGAGACGAAGGGCTGTTCGATCTTCCACTTCCCGGTCTTCAGCTTGCCGAAGTACTCGCCCTCGGTGACGTGCACGGAGTCACCGGCCTCGACCTTCTCCAGCGCCTGCCAGGGGTCCTTGAAGGGCTTGCCCTTGCTGCCGTCGCCGCCGCTCGAGCCGGCGCGCACGAACCAGTCACGGCCCGTGGGCCGCGCCCCTCCGCTGCCGCCCGCCGATGCGTCCTGGGCCTCGATGCTCTCGATGAAGAAGCCCGTCTTCGGCAGGCCCTTGAGCCCGTGGGCCACGCCGCGCGCGGTGTAGAGCTTGGGAGGCGTGCCACTGCCGGTGTACTGCCCGTCGTTCTCCTCGACGAAGCGCTGCGCCGCGGAGCCCTTCTTGTAGAAGCCCAGGAGGCGCTCGTGGTCGCCGCCCGCCGTGTAGAGCACCACGCCCGCGTGGTCGTCGGGCTTGTAGCCCGGGGGAATGCTGCTCACGTTCGCGCCGGTGGTGCCGATGGCCACGGTGATCTCCAGCGCCTGGCCGTCGACCGGGGCCGCGTTCTTCACCCAGCTGCCGACGTCGCTCTTGCCGTAGCTGCGCGCGGGGCCCGCCTCGGCGCCGCCCGTCCACCTCACCTCGAGCTTCACCACGCGCGCGCCGGCCTTGGTGGGCGCCTTGGGGGTCATCAGCTTGAGGGCCTTGTCGAGATCGTACGCCGGGCACACGCCGCTGGCGTTCTCGCCGCCGGTGCCCATGAGCGGGAGCCCCAGCACCTGGCGGGCCTTGTTCCAGTCGTCCATGTTCAACTTGCCGGGCTTGGAGGCGGTGCGCTTCGAGAAGCGATCGAGCCACTTCGGGTCCAGGTCGAACTTCGGGTTGAGCACCACGTTGTCGGCGACGGCCTTGAACCCGACCTCGTCGAGCGAGTCCATCTCGGCGTCGTCCATGGAGATCTCCTCGGCCCCGCGCAGCACCTTCACGTTCGAGAAGAGGCTCATGGAGAACACGTTGCCGGTGAGCGTGACCTTGCTGGCGTCGGTGGCGAGGTAGATGGCGTTGTTGTCGGAGTTGGTGAGGATGTTGCCCACGATGACCGCCGGCGCCTTGATGGCCATGGCCGCGCCCTGGTAGCGCCCGGAGCCCGGCTGCTTGGGGTCCTGGGAGAAGGCGATGGTGTTGTTCTTCACGCTCGCCGCGGCCGTCTCGTTGGAGCTCTGGTTGATCACCAGGCCCCAGCCGTAGGCGTTCATGATCAGGTTGTTCTCGACGGTGGAGCCCTGGACCAGCGCCATGCCGTTCTGGCCGGGATTGAGCACCACGCAGTTGCGGATGGTGACCGCGCGGTTGAAGTACATGGCGTCGGTCGCGGTGCCTGCCGGGTCGCGGCCGGTCTGCGCCTCGGTCTCGTACTTGTTCTGGTCGCGCATATCGATGACCAGGCCATCGATGACCACGTTGCGCGCGGTGGAGCGGAGGCGCTCGTCCTTGGGCCAGTTCTTCGAGGCCGGGTCCCATTCGAGGCGGGTGAGGTTCTTCCACGGGTCGCGGGCCTTGAAGTCGGCGTCGTAGCCACCGAGGACCTGCACGCCGTCGAAGGGAATGGCCCACGTGCCGACCCGATTGCGGCCGAAGTACCGGCCCCCGGTGACGTGGATGGCGTCGTTGGCCTCGCACGCGTCGAGCGCCTGCCACGGATCGGCGAAGGGCTTGCCCATCGAGCCGTCGCCGCCGGTCGCGCCGTCGCGCACGAACCAATCACGCGCCATCGCAGCCGAGCTGATCAACACCAGCGCCAGGAAACCCAGTCTCATTGCCTTCATGTGAACTTCCCCCGGTACGTGAAGTACGCGAACGGCCTTCATGGCACGGGTCGTCGCCAACGCTGAAGCCTGAAGAAGAAATTTCGCGACGGTGCAAGGCACTGGGGGACGCGGGCGCCAGCCATCACGAGGGCAACGCCGAACCTCAACGCACAGCGCTGCGGCGCAAGTCGAGTCGACCATCGACACCATCACCATCGGGGCTGGTGAACGGCCACGAGATTCTGCGACCGAGGGGCCACCCAGGCCTGCCTCGGCTTCGCGGGCGCATGCAGCGGGGCGCAGGTGTGCGCGGAGGACGGCACCGCGTGGCAGCCCTGCGTGTGCAGCGGCCCCACGGGCGGTGGTGGAGGCGGCGGTGGGAGTGATGCGGGCATGACGGGCGATGGAGGCCTCAGCGATGCGGGACCCGGTGGCGACTACGCCGTGTCCCCGACGGCGCTGAGCTTCGAGGCGTGCCCCTCGCGGACCAGCGGTGGCGCGGCGATCGCCGACGTCTTCCCCGACGTGCAGGTGGTGACCATCTCCAACCCGGCCTCCACCTCGCGCAGCCTCGAGGTGCGATTGCTGGGCAACGACGCCGGGCTGTTCTCGCTGCCCACGCCCGCACCGACGACGACCGGGGCCATGAGCTCGACGCCGGTGCAGGTCGCGTTCTCGCCGCGCGTGGCGGGACAGAGCCTCGCCACGCTGAGCATCGGCGCCCCGGGTGGCGTCGCGACGACGGTGACCCTGCTGGGCTCGACCCTCGCGCTGCCGCCGACCCCGGTGCTGGAGACCGCGCCGCAGCTCACGAACCTCTCTGGCTTCGCGACCTGCACCGACGCCTCGCCCCTCAGCGACTGCACGCTCGAGTTCCCCGACACGCTCTTCGGCCAGTCGAAGACCCTGCAGCTCAAGCTGCGCAACCGGGGCTGCCCTTCGCTCAAGGTCACGTCCATCACCCTCCAGGGCAGCTCGAACCCCGGCGCGAGCGACGGGTTCACGCTGGCTTCGCCGGCGGTGCTGCCCACGGCCGGCAACCCGCTCGTGCTGCAGGTGGCCGACGGTACGGACGAGCGCACGTTGACGGTGCGTTTCACCGCGACCGATGACGGCTCTGGCCTCGGCGTGCAGGACCGCTTCGCCGTCATCTCGTTCACCAGCAACGACCCGGTCGTCGGTGATGGCGCCGTGAACCCCGCGCGGCTCGCGCTGGTCGCTCGCGCCATCCGGTAGCCGCGCGCGGGCGCCCGGAGAAGACCGCGAAGAAGCCGAAACCAGTTGGCCGCCGCTGGCTAGAGTTCGCGGCGTGCGCGCGCTCCCGCTCCTCCTCCTGCTGACCGGCTGCACCACCATCGGCCCTGGCGTGCTGCAGCGCTCGCGGGTGCGCTTCAACGAAGCGGTGAAGGCGACGTCCGAGCAGGAGATGCTGCTCAACATCGTGCGGCTCCGCTACACGGACACGCCGAGCTCGCTGGCCATCAGCAACATCGCGGCGCAGTACGAGCTCTCCGCGGGCCTGGGCGCGATGCCCTTCTTCGCGGCCGGGGCCGACCGCGGCCTCAACTCGGTGCTGCCGCAGGCGACGCTGGGCGGGGCCGACCGGCCGACCATCAGCTTCACGCCGCTCGACGACTCGGAGTTCGCGCGCCGGCTCTTCACGCCGCTCTCGCTCGAGGGGATCATCTACCTCGCGAAGACGACGTGGCCGATCCAGACCGTGTTCCGCCTGTACCTGGAGAACCTCAACTGGGTGCCCAACGCGCAGACCGCGAGCGGCCCGACCCCCGCCCTCGCGCCGCCGGAGTCGCGCTTCCTCGAGGGCATGAAGGCGCTCCAGGTGTTGCAACAGCGCGGCGACCTCGTGTTCGGGCCCGAGGATCACCCCGAGCCGCTCGGCCCTCCGGTGGCCCAGGTCTCGTCGAGCGACGTGCTGACCGCGACACAGCAAGGACTCACCTTCGTCGCGCGCCCCGGCGGTACGTGGCAACTCGAGCGCAGCGCGCGCCGCTTCGTGCTGCACCTCAACCCCGCGGTCCTCGATTCGGCCGAGCTCCTGCTGGTGCGCGAGGTCTTTCACCTCAAGCCCGGCCGGGATCACTACGACGTGACGATCGAGTCGGCCGAGCCGTTCTCGCCACCGAAGGACGGCGCGGAGTCCATCGACCTCGAGACGCGCTCGCTGCTGCAGGCGCTGTTCTTCGTCTCGCACGGCGTCGAGGTGCCGTCCGAACACTTCGCGCACTCGCTCGCCCGGCAGACCAGGACCGCCGACGGCCAGCCCTTCGATTGGCACCCGACGATGGACGGGCTCTTCACCGTGAAGTCCGCGCGTGGCGGCTGCGGCCGGGAAGAGGCGAGCGTCGCGGTCGACTACGCCGGCTACTGCTTCTTCATCGACCCGACGGATCACGACACGCGCGCGACTTTCTCGTTGCTGATGGAGCTCTCCCGCCTCGAGCTCTCCGGTTCGGCGACGCGCGCCGGACCGATGCTCACCATCCCCATCGGGCGTTGAGTTGGGCGCGCACCCAGGACGGCCCCGCGGCCTCGGGCAAGCGGTGTCCTCGACAATGCCGGCCCAGCCGGTGCGCGACCGCCACCGCCCAAAGCGCCGATCAGGAATGAGCCAGAGCAAAGTCGATCGCTTACGAGGCGGATCCACGAGGTCGGCAGCGGAGTGATCAGGTCGCCTCCTCACGGAGGTGACCCATGGAGCGATGGAAGCCGACAGTGGAATGCAGTCCGCGCAGAAGCGGCTGCTGAAGGTCGCGGGGAAGAGCCGGAAGCTGGGGTCACGTACCGGCTGCTCGACGGACTCCACGCGCGGGTCGAGCATCTGCTCCAACTCGAAGACGATTTCTGAGAAGCGGGTCTCGCACGCTCTTACCGAGGCGCTGGTCGTACTTCTCGACGACGACAAGCTGCTCGCCATCCTCGAGAAGTCCTACGAGGACACCTCCTGTGCCCTCGCCGAGCGCGGAAACGACGCGGCCTATCTCCGCGCACGCCGTCGCTTGATGATCCCCCACGAAATCGCCACGAGCACGACGCCAACGAGGCTGGCTGAAACCACGAGGAGCGGCGGGCTGCTGAGTGGTGCATACCCGGCTCCCAGGAGGGCGCGCTCAGCAGGACTCAGGTCGCTGAGCGCAGTCGAGCCATCGCAGCCGGCCGTGCGGTAGCCCAACCAATCATTCTCTCTTGGAAGGAAGATCCACGGGTCACCGATCGCAGGGTAGAGCCCACACGTGCTCGCCGGCGTGCGCACGTAGACCACGGATGCGACTTCTCCCTTGTGCACCCTCGTTACGCGAATTCGATAGATGTAATCCGTGTAGTTCGACTCAAACGGATCGTTTTCGCTCACTCCTTCGAAGGCAACGGAGCTGCTCGCGAGCGCATGCGCGAAGCCCGCCCATCCGCAGGTACATGCAAGCGCGCTAGAACTCCAGAAGACCGCCATCGCCACCCAACGCATGCCGCGCTTATAGCCCAGCTGTTCCGGCGACCGGCTTGACCGAGGACGGGTAGCGCGGCGACGGCTCACGTGGGCCGCTAAGCCCTGTCAGGACATCAAGCGAGCCCTGCATCACGGTCCGCATGAGTCAGCAGCCCGCCCACTGCGTTGTTGGCATCCACGTGCTCACAACTGACAGTTCACAAGATGGAAGCTCAAGGGTGGAGCGGCGACCGCCGGTGATCGCGATCCCGCCAGAGGGCGCTCGGCTTCGCGCCCCTGAACCTCTTGCCCTCGATGGCGATGACCTCGGCGTGACGCCCTCGTCGCCCTCAGCCGCACCATCAACGCCTGCATTCATGCTCCCGCCTCGAGGTGATGTCGCGCCCGCGCCGTTGAGTTGAGCGCTCGCTCACGACTGCCCCTGCGCGTGATAGCGAGGCCCGCGCAATCAGTTCGGTGGCGAGGCGTTGAGCGGGCCAGGGGGAAGTACCGGTGCGAGTTCGGGCGTGGGTGGTGGGGCTGATGGTGTTGGGGACATTCGCGGTCGCGCAGGAAGAACTGCGTCCGGTGCTGGTGGTGCCATCATTGGCGGCGTGGCCCCAGGACGCGGGCCTCGCCTTCGGCGACGTGGAGTTGCTCCTCACCCTCGACGAGCACGGCGCCGTCACCGACGTGCAGGTCGCGTCGTCACCCGGTGAGGCGTTCACCGCCGCGGCCTTGACCGCTGCGCGCGGCCTCGTCTTCGAGCCCATGCGGCACGACGGCGGCGTGGTGGGCGCGGTGCTCGCGTATCGCTACCACTTCGCGCCTCCCTCGGACGCGGGCGTGGCGACGCCGACGGGGCGGCTGCGCGGCACGGTGACCACGAAGGGCTCGCGCGACGTGGTGGCGTTGGCCCAGCTCGCGCTGGAAGACGGAGGCGTCACGCTCGCCGAGACCGACGCGCAGGGGCACTTCAGCTTCGAGGTGCCGGCCGGGACTTTCCGGGTGGCGGTCACCGCGTCAGGCCACGTGAAGCGCGTCTTCCCGGAGACGCTCGACGCAGGCCAGCAGGTCGAGGTGCACTACCGCCTCGAGCCCACCTTCGCCCGGCCGTACGAGACCGTGGTGCGCGCCCAGGCCGATCGCAGCGAGCTCTCGCGGGTCACGCTCAGCGGGGCGGAGTTGGCAGAAGTGGCCGGCACCGGCGGACAGCCGCTGCGCGTGGTGATGCTGCTCCCGGGGGTGGTGACGCCCGCGACGGGGCTGAGCTACCCGATGGTGCGCGGCTCGCTGCCGGCAGCGACGGGCTTCTTCCTCGACGGCGTGCGCATGCCGCAGCTCTACCACCTGATGGTCGGCAACTCGGTGGTGCACCCGGAGTTCATCGAGAGCCTCGACTTCTTCCCGGCCAACGCGCCCACGCGGTACGGGCGCATCTCTGGCGGGGTGGTCGCGGCGCAGGTGGCCCGGGCGCGCGATGACCGGGTGCACGTGAGCATCGCGGCCGACCTGCTGCAGTCCAACGCCTTCGTCGAGGTGCCCATCGCGTCGACCGGCACCAACATCACGCTGGCCGGGAGCGTCAACTACGCAGGCTGGCTGCTGGGCGCGCTCGCCGCCGCGGACGTCTTCAGGGGCGTCAAGCCGATCTTCGAGTCGTACGACTACCAGGCGCGGGTCGAACAGAAGGTCGGGCGCGGGAGCCTCCGGCTGCTCGCGTTCGGCTCCAGCGACTACGGCGGCATGCGCGACCACTCCGATGAAATGCACGGCGTCAGCATCCTCGGGACCTCGCGCTTTCACCGCGTCGACCTGCGCGCGCAATACCCCATCGGGCCCGGAGTCCTCGAAGCGGGCTCCTGGCTCGGGTGGGAGACGATGGGCATGTCGCTGGGCTCCGGCGCCCAGGACTACGCCTTCAAGCTCGATCGGTTCCTGTGGACGGGGCGGATCAACTACCGGCTCGAGCTCGGCGAGCACCTGCAGCTCAAGGCGGGCTTCGACTTCGAGCGGCAGGTCTCTGAAGTGGAGAACACCGCCGGCATCGGCAGCGCGGACCTCCTCAAGCAGCCGAAGGTGATGGGCGTCTTCACCGGCTCGTTCATCGAAGCCGCGTTCTTCTCGAAACAATGGACGGTGGTGGCGGGCGTGCGGGTCGACACCTGGCATCTGCCTCCCGACTTCACGCTCGCCTCCGTGGATCCTCGGCTCGACGTGCGGTTCAAGCCCATCGAAGCGCTCACGTTGCGAGGGACCGCGGGCCTCGCCCACCAGGCGCCCATGTTGCTCATCTCCTTGCCAATCTCGGACACCGCGGCGCTGCGCGATGGGCTGCAAAAGGTCGGGCAGTTCAGCCTGGGCGCAGTGGGGACGTTGCCCGGCGTCGGTCTCGAGATCTCCGGCGACGTCTTCTACAACCACCTCTTCCAGGCCCGCGAGCGCAGCCTCATCCAGTTCCTAACGGGTGGCTCGACGCTGGATGATCGCCTCTCTGCGAATCGCTGGGGGCGGGCGTACGGCCTCGAGTTGATGGTGCGGTTGCCGCAGCAGGGCCGCCTCTTCGGCTGGCTCTCGTACACCCTGATGCGCAGCGAGCGGCTGCGACGGTTCGCGCTCTTCACGCCGGACTTCACCGTGGCCGAGGACACCTCCGCGATGTTGCCGTTCGTGTTCGACCAGACCCACACG
>CAIVGN010000195.1 GCA_903905455.1 uncultured Archangium sp. | reverse complement strand
GTACGGGAAGCGCGGCCCGGAAGCTTGATCAGCGTAGGGCTCCAGGGGAGAGAGGCGCTCTTTCGCGAAGCCGCGCCAAATCCCGCGATCGCGATGATCGACTTCCCGCGGTTCCTGAAGATCGCTTCCAGACTTGCTATTCGAGAAGTAGCCCCGCGGCCCCTCACCCCGGCCCTCTCCCCGCGTTCGCAGGGAGAGGGAGGTCACCTTCTTTCAACCGGGTTGCTGAATCAGCCAGCTTGCAGAAGCGGGTGCGGCGGACTAACCGTGGCCGCGCAGATGGCCGAGCATTCGCATCCCCACGCTGATCCGCCTGACACCGTGGGACAGATCTTGTCAGCGGTCTGTGCCGTGCACTGCGTGACCACTCCCATCTTCGTCGCCATGGCCCCCGCGGCGGCCTCGGTGCTCGGCGGCGCCCACCCCGTGCTGCTGGTGCTCGTCATCGGCGTCGCGCTGTGGTCCTTCATTCCCGGCTTCCGCTGTCACCACAGCAAGCTGGTGGCGGCCCTCGCGTTGAGCGGCGTCACCCTGCTCGCGGTCGCGGCCTTCGCGGTGCCCAACAACTTCGCGCTCGAGACCGGCCTGAGCCTCGTCGGCGCGACGGTGATGATGCTGGCGCACTGGATGAACCGGAAGCTGCTGCGTGAAGCGCACGCCCACCCGCACGCCCACTGAGTTCCAGTCGATCCTCGCCCGGCTCGTGGGGAAGTCGTAGCTTCCGCGCGCTTCATCGACCCATTCCCAAAGGAGCCCTTCATGAACCGCCGTGACGCCCTGAAGACCACCGCCGCCGGAGCTGTCCTTTCCCTCGCCGCGCTCGCGGATGTTGCGAAGGTTGAACCCAAGGTGGCCACTGCGCCCTCGGGCATCGCCGCGCACAAGGAGATCTACGAGGCAGCCCTGGAGTGCATCCGTACCGGCAACGAGTGCCTCGACCACTGCGTGCGCAGCCTCTCGACGGGCGACAAGATGATGGCCGAATGCGCGGGCACGGTGCGCGCCATGCTGCCCCTGTGCAACGCCGTCTCGCAGCTTTCGATGCTCGACTCGAAGCACCTCAAGGCGCTCGCCGCCGTCTGTGCCAAGGCCTGCCGTGACTGCGAGGCCGCCTGTAAGAAGCACGCGGGCCACCACGAGGAGTGCAAGGCCTGCATGGAGAGCTGTAAGCGCTGCGCCGACGCCTGCGAGAAGGCCTGATCAGCTCGCGGGCGTCGAGAAGTCCGGCGTCCACGAGAAGCCGAACAACACGCGAAACGCGGGCGTGCCGGGGGCCTTGCCGATGCCGGGGCCTCCGAGCACCGAGAGCTCGAACTGCTTCAAGAACGTGTAGCGCAACGCCGCGAGCACCTCGACCGAGAGGCCCGTGGTGGTGAAGGGCACCGTCAGTCGCGCCGCGAGCTCGGCGTGCACCGGCAGCCCGCGCGTCGAGAGCACCAGGGCCCCTGAGAACTGGGGGCCGATTTCGTCGCTCACCCGGGGACTCGCCGGGCTGAGCACCTCGGCGCCACGGAGGAGCACGCCGCCTTCCACCCCGACACGCACCACGCCGAACCCGTAGCCGAGGCCGAGCTTCGGCGCCAAGGCCACGCCCGCGCCCGGGTCCCTGGTCCACGCCGCCGCAGTGCCCAGGGGCAGGCTCACGCCCACGGAGATCGCGAGGTCGATGGGGAATTTCTCGCCCTGCCGCAACAGCGTGCTGCGCACCGTCACCCACGGGGCTCCCAGCGCGGTCGGCGTCACCGGCGACAGTCCGTACTTCGACAGGTCATCACCCGACTGCGTGAGCACGACCGGTAGCTGCAGGCCCAGCTCGACGTACTCGTGCAGCCCGTAGGCGGCGACGAGGTGCGCCGTCCACCGGCTGCCCACGTACGCGCCGACGGCGCTGCCATCGACCGTGTACAGCAAGGGCCGGTGCTCGTAGTGGCCCAGCAGCGACACGCGCAGGCGCATCGCCTCGAGCCCGTCACCCGTCTGCGCCAGCCACGTCTCCCGGGCTCCGGGGTTGAGCGAGAGGCGCTCGAGCTCGAAGCCCTGGGCCGACGCGAGACACGAGACGAGGGTCAACAGCAGCAGCGGGCGCACGGCCCGCGCTGTACCGCAGACGCCGGGGCCTTCCCAGCCTCAGGCGCGCGCGTCGGGATCGAAGGCCCGGCGCACCTGGTAGTCGAGGGCCGGCGGGGCACCTCGGGGCAGTTGCGACACGATGCGCATCAGGTCGGTCGAGGTGACCAGGCCCAGCAGCGTGCCGTCGGCAGCCACGATGGGCAGCGCGTCGACCTTGCGATCGAGCATCACCTGGGCGAGCTCCGGCGTGGGCACCCCCGGCCCGGCCGACACGGGAGACAGCGACATGATCTCCCCCACGGTCGTCGAGGGGTAGAGGAACGCCCCGTCGCGGTCCTTGCCGATGACCAGCAGCAGGTCCCGGTCGGAGACGATGCCGGCGAGCTTGGTCCCGCTGACCACCGGCAGGTGCCGCAGGCCGCCCTCGAGCATGATGCGGTGGGCCGCGGCGACGGTCAGGTCGGGCGGTACGGTGACGACGTCGAGCTTCATGGCCTTGGCGATCTTCATGACGGCTCCTTCAGGATCTCGGGTTCGTGGCGTGGCGGGGCTCGCAGATGGCGCTCAAGGTCGCGGCGACCTCCGCGGTGGGAATGGCAGGCACCCCGCGGCCCTGCGGCTGCGATGCGCGCGCCACGTCGTTGAGGCTGAGCAACCCCACCACCTTGTCCTGCGCGTCGAGCACCGGCAGGCGTCGCACCTTGCGGCTGCGCATGAGGCCTTCCGCCACGCCCAACCGGTCCCCCAGGTGCACCGCCGCAATGTCCTTCGACATGGCGTCGCCGACCGTGAAGTACGCGATCGAAAGGCCCCGCGTGTACGAGGCCATGCACAGGTCACGATCGGTGACGATGCCCGCCAACTGCCCGCCTTCATCGAGCACCACCACGCAGCCGATGTCTTCGTCCCACATCAACTGCGCGGCGCGCGTGGCGGGCTCGTTCATCGAACACGTCACCACCGGCTTCGACATCATCTGATCGACTTTCATGGGGTCTTCCTGGGGCGCGGGTTTGACTGTCTTGACTTTCCAGACAGCAAGGCGCGCGCCAGCTGGGGTCACAGCGACACGTCGCACGTACGTGCGTTGGTTTTGCGTAGCTGCGTGTGCCCCGATGGTGGCAAGACAGTGGACCTCTGGGGCATGGGGGAAGCTTCGCCGTGCCAGCGTCATCGTCGCTCGCGAAAGGCCAACCGATGTCTCCCGTCGATCCCGCGCCGTCGGCAGCACCGCTCATCGTCGGCGTCGGCGCTTCGGCCGGGGGGCTCGAGGCCATCCTCGCGTTGACCCACGCGCTGCCCGCTGACGCCCCGCTCGGCGTGGTGGTGGTGCAGCACCTCGGCACGTCGCAGCCCAGCAACCTCGCCGAGCTCATCGCGCGTCAGGCTCCGATGACGGTGAAGGCGGCCACCGATGGCCAGCTCGTCGAGGCCGGCCACATCTACGTGATGACGCCCACCTCCGACCTGCGCATCGAGAGCGGGCGGCTGTACCTGGTGAAGCGGGCCACCGCGGTGCCGCACCTGCCCATCGACGCCTTCTTCATTTCGCTCGCCCAGGACCGGGGCCGTGCTGCCGCGGGCGTGGTGCTCTCGGGCACCGGCGCCGACGGCTCCGAGGGCGTGCGGGCGCTGCGTCGCGTGGGCGCGAGCACCTTCGCGCAAGACCAGTCGGCGCAGCACTCCGGCATGCCCGAGGCGGCCTTCGCCACCGAGTGCATCGACCAGGTGCTCAGCCCCGAAGACATCGCGGCCCACCTCGTCGAGCGCGCCGAAGACGGCGCCGCCGAGGGGCAGCCCGACGAAGACGCCCTGCAGCAGGTGTTCTCCATGCTGCGCCGCACCAGCGGCATCGACTTCTCGACCTACAAGCCCTCGACCCTCCGGCGGCGCATCCAACGGCGCGCGGCGCTGGGTCGCCACGCCACCATCGAGGCCTACGTCGACTCGCTGCGCGACAACGCCTCCGAGCTCGACGCCCTGTCCGAAGACATGCTCATTCACGTCACGGCCTTCTTCCGTGACCCGGCCGTCTTCGAGGCGCTCTCTCGGGTCGTCATTCCCCCGATGCTGGCGGCCAAGAAGGCCGGCGAGCCGCTGCGCGTCTGGGTGCCCGGCTGCTCCACGGGCGAAGAGGTCTATTCGCTGGTCATCGCCCTGAGCGAACAGCTCTCGGAGCTGGGGCGCGACGTTCCCCTGAAGATCTTCGGCACCGACCTGAGCGAGAAGGCCATCGAGCGCGCGCGCGTGGGTCTGTACCCGCAGAGCATCGAGGGCCAGGTCAACAAGGGGCGTCTGCAGCGCTTCTTCGAGCGCACCGAGGTGGGCTACCAGGTGCGCAAGGACGTGCGCGACGCCTGCGTGTTCGCGCGCCAGGACATCACCCGGGATCCTCCGTTCTCGAACATCGACATCGTCAGCTGCCGCAACCTGATGATCTACCTCTCGGCGACCGCGCAGCGCCGGGTGGTGCCCCTCTTCCACTACGCGTTGCGACCCGGCGGGGTGTTGCTGCTGGGCGCCTCGGAGAGCCCGGGCACCCACCCCGGTTTCGAGGTCATCGACGGCAACCGCAGGCTCTACCGGCGCACCGCGCGGGCCTCGACCCCCGAGTTGGTGTTCGCGGACTACCCGCGCTGGCCGTCGACCCCGGTGCCCCCGCGGCCGCACCCGGCGCCGCTGGGGCCGCTCGACGTCCAGCGCGAGGCCGACCGGGCGGTGCTCGCGGCCTACGCGCCTCCGGGCGTGGTGGTGACCGATGCGCTCGAGGTGGTGCAGTTTCGCGGGCAGAGCGGCCCCTTCCTCGAGCCCGCCCCCGGCACCGCCACGCTCGACGTGCTGCGCCTGGCCCGGGAAGACCTGCGCATTGACCTCCGCGCCGCCCTCGAGCGGGCCCGGCAGTCGGGCACCACCGCGCGCAGTCCGCCGCGCGTGCTCACCGGGTCAGGCGCCGAGCGCGTCGTGGAGATCGAGGTCATCCCGCTCCTGCCTCCGCTGCTCACCGAGCGGCACTTCGTGGTGCTCTTCCGCGAGCAGCCACGTGCGGCCATCGAGGGCGAGGTTCGGCCCGAACAGGTCGCGTCGCCGCCGGCGGCCGAGGGCGTGTCGAAGGACGCGCTGCGCCAGGAGTTGTCGTCCACCCGCGCCTACCTCCAATCCGTCATCGAGCAACTCGAGGCGGGCAACGAGGAGCTGCGCGCGGCCAACGAAGAGGTGGTCTCGAGCAACGAAGAGCTGCAGAGCACCAACGAAGAGCTGCAGACGGCGAAGGAAGAGCTGCAGGCCACCAACGAAGAGCTGACCACCATCAACAGCGAGATGGCGCAGCGCAACACCGAGGGCTCGCGGCTCAACGACGACCTGAGCAACGTGCTCACCAGCGTGGGCATCGCCATCCTGATTCTCGGGCGGGACCTGCGCATTCGTCGCTTCACCCCGGCGGCGGCCCGGCTCCTCAACCTCATCGCGTCCGATGCCGGGCGTCCCATCTCCGACATCAAGACCAACCTGCGCGCCCCGGACCTGCTCACCGTGGTCAACGACGTGCTCGAGCACCTCACCCCGCGCGAGCAGGTCGTCGCTGACGAGGCGGGGCGCTGGTACCAACTCACCGCGCGCCCGTACCTGACGTCCGACCGGCGGGTGGACGGCGCGGTGGTGAGCATCGTCGACATCGACGCCCTCGAGAAAGGCAAGGCCCTGCTCACCGAGGCGCGCGACTACGCCGAGGGCATCGTGGACACCGTTCGCGAGCCGTTGCTCGTGCTCGACGCGCAGCGCTGCGTGCGCTCGGCCAACCGCTCGTTCTACGAGACCTTCGGGGTCACCCGCGAGCAGGTCGAAGGGCAGCGCCTCGATACGCTGGGCCAGCCGCGGTGGGTGGTGCCCGAGTTCTCGGCGATGCTCGACCGGCTCGGCTCCAACAACGGCGAGGGGCGCTTCGAAGACGTGTTCACCCAGTTCGGAGGCCGCGCCATGCGGGTCTCGGGGCGGCCGCTGAACCGTCGCGACCAGCGCTGGCTCTTGCTGGCCTTCGAAGACCTCACCGAGCAGATGAAGCAGTCCGAGGCGTTGCGGCGCAGCGAGAAGGCCTTGCGCGACATGCTCAGCGCGGCCTCCGAGGCCATCATCATCGCCGACCAGGCGGGGCGCATCACCTACGTCAACACCATGGCCGCGCAGACCTTCGGGTACGCGCTCGAGGAGATGACGGGCCTGTCGGTCGAGACCCTGGTGCCCGACGGACGCCGCGAGATGCACCCGCGGGACCGCGCCTCGTTCCACGCGGAGCCCCGCTCGCGGCCCATGGGTCACGAGCGCGAGCTCCAGGGGCGCCGCAAGGACGGCACGGTGTTTCCCGCGGAGGTCGGCCTGAGCACCATGGAAGGCGAAGAGGGCCCGCTGGTGGTGGCCTTCGTCACCGACATCACCCCGCGAAAGGAGAGCGAGGCGCGCATCAGCGTGTACCGCGAGAACCTGCGCCAGATGGCCTTCGACGCGGCCGTCGCCGAGGAGCGGCAGCGGCGTCGCCTCGCGCTCGATCTCCACGACAACGTGGGCCAGACGCTCGCGCTGGCGCAACTCCGGCTCAAGACGGTACCGGCACCTCCCGTGGGGGCGACCGATCTCTCCGAGGGCATCAAGCTCATCGCCAAGGCGCTCAACGACACCCGCGAGTTGACCTTCGAGCTGAGCCCGCCGGTGCTCTACGACCTGGGCCTGCCGGCGGCCGTGGCGTGGCTGGGCGAGCAGCTCGAGTCGCAGCACCAGCTGCACGTCGAGGTCGATGCCGATGCGCCCTTCGCCAAGCTCGACGACGAGGTCGCGGGCCTCCTCTTCCGCGCGGTGCGCGAGCTGCTCACCAACGTCGTGAAGCACGCGCAGGTGAAGCAGGCCTCGGTCTCGTTGCGCCGCGACGACGGCCACCTGGTGGTCGGCGTCGAAGACAAGGGGACGGGCTTCGACCCGGCGCGGGCGTCGGAGGCGGAGCGCGGCTTCGGCCTCTTCAGCGTGCGCGAGCAGATCACGCGCCTGGGCGGTACCTTCGAAGCGCAGTCGAACCCCGGTCAAGGCACCCGCATCACGCTCTCCGTTCCCCTCCACGCTCCTGGAAAAACATGAACGTCCTGCTCGTCGATGATCACCAGATGATGCGCGATGGCCTGCGCGCCGTGCTCGAGCGCGAGGCAGACATCAAGGTGGTGGGCGAGGCCTCCGACGGCCGCGCGGCCCTCGAGCTGTGCGCCACGCTGCGCCCCGACGTGGTGGTGATGGACATCGGCATGCCCGGGCTCAACGGCATCGAGGCCACGCGGCTGATGGCCCAGCGCCACGCGGGCGCGCGCGTGGTGGGGCTGTCGATGAACAACGACCGGCGCTACGTCCACGCCATGTTCGAGGCCGGTGCCTGGGGCTTCCTGGTGAAGAGCTGCGCCTCGGACGAGTTGATTCGCGCGCTGCGCGCCGTGGCCTCCGGCGAGAAGTACGTCAGCCCCGCCGTCGCCAGTTCCGTGCTCGAGAGCTTCCTGCACGGGTCGCGGCCGCCCGCGGAAGACCCGCGCGACGCGCTGAGCCCCCGCGAGTGCGAGGTGCTGCAGTTGATCGCCGAGGGCCTGACCTCCAAGGAGGTCGCGGTGCGCCTCGACGTCGCCGCCTCGACGGTCGAGACCCACCGCAAGCAGATCATGGCGAAGCTCGGGCTCCACTCGGTGGCGGAGCTGACCAAGTTCGCGGTGCGCTCGGGCCTCACCACCCTCGAGTAGCCGCGGTCGCGCACCCCTTTCGTGCGGCGACCGCAGGGGTTGCGCTCCCCCCGCGCGGCCTCGTCGGTGCGAGCGGTGGTGTGGGCGATGCATCGAGGCTCCCTGCAGAGAGGAGCCTCGAACCCATGATTCCCTCCAACAGGTTTCGTGACCGGGAGGACGCTGGTCGTCGCCTCTCGGTGCCGTTGCTCGGCTACACCTCTTCGAACCCCATCGTGCTGGGCTTGCCCCGCGGCGGGGTGCCGGTGGCCTTCGAGGTGGCCCGCGCGCTCGGCGCGCCGCTCGACGTCTGGGTGGTGCGCAAGTTGGGCGTGCCCTGGCAGCCGGAGCTCGCCATGGGCGCCGTGGCCGAGGGCGGGGTGGTGTTTCTCGACGACGCGCTCATCGCGAGGCTGGGCATCGGGCCCCTCGAGGTCGAACGTGAGCGCGAGCGCAAGCTGCTGCAGGTCGAGCAGCGCGTACGCCAGTACCGGGGGGACCGCCCCCGGCCCACCCTGCGGGACCGCACGGTCATCCTCGTCGATGACGGCATCGCCACCGGCAGCACTGCGCGCGCCGCGGTGCGGGCCCTGCGCGCCGAGCGGCCGCGCGAGCTGGTGCTGGCCGCGCCCGTCGCCGCGCCCGACACCGTGGCGGAGCTGGGCGCCGAGTTCGATCGCGTGGTCACCGTGCTCACCCCGGTCGATCTCTTCGCCATCGGGCGCTGGTACGACGACTTCACGCAGGTGCCCGACGACGAGGTGCGGCGCCTGGTCGAGCGCGCCGCCCGCGAGTACGCCGCCGCCCAGCGCACCAGTTCGAAGGGGGTGCAACATGTCTCGCGTTGAGGGACTCGAGACGGGCCTGCTGCTCGACGCCGGTAACGGCGTGTTGCTCGAGGGCGACCTCACCGTGCCCCCGGGCGCGGTGGCCCTGGTGGTCTTCGCCCACGGCAGCGGCAGCAGCCGCCGCAGCGCGCGCAACCGGCTCGTGGCCGAGGCGTTGCGGGGCCGCGGACTGGGCACGCTGCTCCTCGACCTCCTGCGTTCGGCGGAGGGCGAGGAGGACGCCATCTGGCTGCACCTGCGCTTCGACACGCCGCTGCTGGGGAACCGCCTCTCCGAGGTGCTGGGGTGGCTGCGCCGCGCCGGCCCGTGCCGGGAGCTGCCGCTGGGCCTCTTCGGGGCGAACACCGGCGCCTCGGCCGCGCTCCTCGCGGCGGCCCGTCACCCGGGCGAGGTGTTCGCCGTCGTCTCGCGCGGGGGGCGGCCCGACCTCGCGAAGAACTCGCTCGACGCGGTGCGCGCGCCGACGCTGCTCATCGTCGGGGGCGAGGACCCCACGGTGCGACTGCTCAACGAGGCGGCCCTCGGGCGCCTCGGAGGGCCCCGCCGCCTCGTGGTGGTGCCCGGCGCCACGCATCTCTTCGAAGAGCCCGGCGCCCTCGACGAGGTGGCGCGGCTCGCGGGCGACTGGTTCGTCGAGCAGCTCCCGGTGCAGGGCGCCGTTCGGCCCGTGGTGCGCGCCGAAGGGGCGAGGGGGATCTCCCCGTGATGTGGGCGGCCGTGGCCCGCGGCCCGGGCGAGGTGCTCCACCTCGAGCGGCGCCCCATTCCGCGCGCGGGCCCGGGCGAGGTGTTGCTGCGCGTCGGTGCCTGCGGCGTGTGTCGCACCGATCTCCACGTCGTCGACGGCGAGCTGCCGGGCGCGCGGTACCCCGTGGTGCCGGGGCACGAGGTGGTGGGCACGGTGGTGGCCGGCGAGGGTTTCGCGGCCGGCGCGCGGGTCGGCGTGCCGTGGCTGGCCTCGACCTGCGGCGAGTGCCCGGCCTGCTGCGACGATCGCGAGAACCTCTGCGCCCACGCCCAGTTCACCGGATTTCATCGCGACGGCGGCTTCGCCGAGTACGTGGTGGCCGCGTCGAAGTATTGCATTCCGCTCGTGGCTGGCTTCACCGACGTCGAGGTGGCGCCGCTGCTGTGCGCGGGCCTCATCGGCTATCGCGCCAGCCGCCTCGCGGGCGCTGCGAAGCGCGTCGGGATGTATGGCTTTGGCGCGGCGGCGCACCTGTTGACGCAGCTCCTGCATTGGCAAGAACGCGAAGTGTATGCCTTTACGCGCCCCGGCGAGCTCGAGACCCAGGCCTTCGCCCGCAAGCTCGGCGCGACCTGGGCCGGGGGCACCGACGAGGCGCCGCCGGCGCCCCTCGACGCGGCCCTGATCTTCGCCGCCGACGGGGCCCTGGTGCCCGTCGCCCTGGCCGCCGTGCGCCCCGGGGGCACCGTGGTGTGCAGCGGCATCCACATGAGCGACCTCCCGCGCTTCCCGTACCAGTTGTTGTGGGGCGAGCGCGTGCTGCGCAGCGTGGCCAACCTCCGCCGGCGCGACGCCGAGGAGTACTTCCCGCTCGCGGCGCTGGCCCACGTGCAGCCCGTGACCACGACGTTCCGGCTCGACCAGGCGAACCTCGCCCTTGCCGAGCTGCGTCAGGGGGCCGTGCAGGGCGCTGCCGTACTCCTGCCCTGAGGGCACGCGCGCTGCATCCTGGAGAATCGCAGTCGATGCGCTCGGTTGATGCTGCCGTCGCGGCTCCAGGGGGAGGGTGGCTTCCCGGTGTCGGGGGGCCCGGGAAGGGGTCGGGGAGCCGCGGCGGCAGCACGTGGGGGTTCACCACGATTCTTTCGCCATGGATCGTCCCAAATCGCGGCCTGCGGACTCCCCAGTTTTGGGGAGGTGGGCTGCTGGGGGCCACGAGCAAGGTGCCGTCCGGGGGGAACACATGAACCAGCACTTAGCGATCATCGACACCGACATCAGCAACCGACAGCGCCTGGCCGAAAGCTGCAGGGCCCACGGGAGGACCGTGGACGAGTTCGACGGCGCGCACGCCTTCCTCGCGAGGGACCTCCAGCCGCCGCCCGTCTGCGTCATCGTCGACGGCAAGGTGGACGACATGACACCGGCGCAACTGCGCGCCGAGCTCGAGCGCCGCGAGCTGCCCTCGATGCTGGTCTTCCAGGTTGACGGTCAGCAGGTCGACCTGGCCGTGGCGCTGATGAAGGCCGGTGCCGATGACGTGCTGCGCAAGCCCCTGGCGGTGGACTCGCTGCTGGGGCGCCTCGACGACTGGTTGGCGTGGCGGCGCGTGTCGGGAGAGCCGCTCGATGGCCTGACCCCGCGCGAGTACGAGGTGGTGCGCCTCGCCACCCGCGGCGCCGGCAACAAGGACATCGCCGCGCAGTTGAAGATCAGCCACCGCACCGTCGAGGTGCATCGCCGAAACGCGCTGCGCAAGGCCGGCGCGGCCAACGTCGTCGAGCTGACCCGGTTGGTGGCCAACGGCGGCGCCGATCGCCCGCACCAGCCCGCGCAGGTCACGCCCCCCACGCCGCGCGAGCTCGAGGTGCTGCAGCTGGGCAACGCCGGGCTGTGCAACAAGGACATCGCGGTCCGCCTGGGCATCAGCGTGCGCACCGTCGAGAGCCACCGCAGCAACCTGCTGCGCAAGGCGTCGCTCAACCTCGAACTGCCGCTGGCGCCTCGGGATGAACCCGTAGGTGCGGCCCTTGATTTCAAAGACAAACATCAATCGCTACACGTGGTCCCTGTAGTCAATCCCGGGGGGGATCATGAACCGAAGCCAGGCGAGAGTGCTGGTCGTTGATGATGAGCCGACGTCGTCGGGCGCGTTGTGCCGCGCGCTCGCCGAGCTCGGCTGTGGCGAAGTGGAAGACGTGCGCCACGGCGCCCGCGCCCTGCGGGAGCTGAGCGAGCGGCGCTACGATCTCGTCATCACGCGCTGGGCCTTGCCCATCATGGGGGGCCGGGAATTGCTGCGCGCCGTCCGCGAGTCGCCCGAGCTCCGTTTGCTGCCGGTGGTGGTGGCGACCCCGGTGAGCACCCGGGTGGTGGCCGAAGCGGCCGACGCCGGGGTCAGCGCTTTCCTGCCGTTGCCCTGGCAGCGCGCGACCCTCGAAGACCTGCTGCGGCTCTTCATCGGCCCTCCGCCGCGCGCGTTGAGCCTCGTGCCTCACGAGGAGCACGCGCCATGAGGCCCGGTGCGGCCCGGGTGCTCGTCGCCGACGCCAGCGCGTCGATGCGCGGCGTGATCCGCGGGGTGCTGCTCGACGTGGGCTTCGAGCACGTCGACGAGGCCACCGACGGCCTCACGGCCTTCGAGCGCTTCTGCGCCGGGGCCTACGACGTGGTGGTCACTGATTGGTACATGCCGCGCGGCAACGGGCTCCAACTGTTGCGCGCGATTCGCCACGGGGTCGAGCGCTCCGACACGCCGGTGCTGGTGCTCACCGGGGGCGTCAGCGCGACCCATGCCAGCGAGGCGCTGGAGGCGGGCGCCAACGGCTTCGTGAAGAAGCCCATCATCTCGCCGGCGCTGTCCGAGGCGATGTTGCGCATCGTGGCGGCGTTGCCGCTCGTGCCCCGGGGACAGTCATGAGCTCGCTGATGCCAGGGGGGCGGTGGACCGAGCCGGTGCTGGAGCAGGAGGTCGAGGTGCCCGTGCCCGGCGGCGTGATGGGCGCGCACGTCGCGAGGCCGCTGCGGCCCCTCGGGCTCGTCGTCATCGCGAACCCCAGCGCCATCAGCCACCTCGGCCGCTCGGAGCGCTTCGTGGCCAGCAGCCTGGTGCGCGCCGGGCTGATGACCTGCTCGCTCGACCTGCTCACCGAAGACGAAGACGTGGCCCGGGCGGGCGCGGCCGACGACGTGCCGTTGCTCGCCGAGCGCCTTCACCGGGCGACGCGCTGGCTGCGCCACAAGGGGCCGGCCCGGGGGCTGCCCTTCGGCTACCTCGGCCAGGGGCCGGCGGCCGCCGCGGCGTTGATCGTCAGCGCCCTGGATCCCGACGGCGCCAGCGCCATCGTCTCGCGCGACGGCAGCCCCGCCCAGGCGGGTGCGGCGCTCTTGTTGTCGCGGGCGCCCACGCTCTTCCTGGTGGCCGGTGATTGCCCCGCGCGGCTCTCCGAGACCGGCTCGCTGTGTGGGCCCCGGGGCATGAGCCGCCTCGAGGTGCTCCCGGCGACGCCCCCCGAAGCGGCGCTCGACCGGGTGGTGGCGGCGAGCACCGCGTGGTTCCTTCGCTGGCTGACCCCGGCACCCGCGACGCAGGCACTGCACCGCTTGCGTGCCGCGCAACCCGGCTGCGCGCCCTCGCTCCGGGCCGACTTCCCCGAGGCCCGATGAACTGTGCTGACGCCCGACTGCTCGTCGTCGATGACGATCCCCTCGTTCGTCGCTGCCTGTGCCGCGTGCTCCGTCGGCAGGGGTTCGAGCGCATCGACCAGGCCGAAGATGGCGCGGAGGCGTTCTCGCGCTTCCTCGAGCGGCCCTACGACGTGGTGATCACCGACTGGAAGATGCCGCGCGCCACCGGCCTCGACCTGCTGCATCTCATTCGGAGCAACGGCGAGCGTCACCTCACCCCGGTGCTGGTGCTCACCGCCGAAGACACCGCCGAGCACGAACTCGAGGCGCGCTGGGGCGGGGCCAACGGCTTCTTCGCCAAGCCCCACGCGGTGCTGTCCCTGGCCGTGGAGGTCAAGCGGTTGCTGCAAGCCGCGCCCGCGGGCCCAGGGCACACCGACTGCACCCCCGGGGGGCATGTCTCGCAGCCCCCGTCGCACGCTGCCTCGTCAGCCGCGCATCGCCCTCGCTGAAGATGACGACGACCAGCGCCAGGCCCTCGAGGCCGCGCTGGTGGCCGAGGGCTTCGAGGTGATCTCCTTCGAAGACGGCGCCGAGCTGCTCGACTACTTCGACGTCGAGGGCAGCGCGCCGGCCGACGTCATCGTCGCCGATCTCCACATGCCGGGGTGCTCGGGGCTCGAGGGCCTCGAGCGGGCCCGGGCTCGCGGCGTACGCGTGCCCATCTTCGTGGTCACCGGCTCGAACGCGCCGGAGGTGCAGGCCCGCCTGGCGCAGCTGGGCAACATGCTGTTCTTCCAGAAGCCCGTCGACCCGGAGCTCCTGGCCGCGGCCATCTCGAGCGTGGCGTCCGTGCTCCGCGAGACGCCGTGAGCGCGCGGCACGCGGGATGCTTCGCCAGGGAGTCATGACGCCCGTACGAGTCGAGAGGTCGTTCGCGCGCCTGCTGGTGGCGCTCGCAGAGATGGAGACGCTGTGCGCGAACCACGCGTTCCCCGGCGCCGAGGCCCGGCTGCCAGAGCTGGAGACGCGCATGCAGCGCTACCTGCGCCTGTCCGACTTCGAGCTCCATCGCCCGGGGTTGGCGCCGCTGGCCGCCTTCGAGTCGATGCTCACGCGCCTCAGGGAGGCGATTCGCCACGGGCAGCGCGACGAGGTCTACCGCGCCGCCGGCGACCTGCGTGACGAGCTCGCGGGCCACTTCCGCATGCGGCATCCCGCCAGCGGCTCGCCGGGGATCCGATGAGCACGCTCGACCCCATCTGCGGCCAGGTCGTCGACCCCGCGCACGCCCTCACCTTGCTCGAAGGGGGCGTGACGCGCGCCTTCTGCTCGGAATACTGCCGCAGCGAATACCGGCGCCAGCACCCCACGCCGCGGCACCACGAGGCGCGGCCCTCGCGGCGCATTGCCTACCTCTCCATGGAGATCGCCGCCGACCCGCGCATGCCGACCTACGCCGGGGGCCTGGGCGTGCTCGCCGGCGACATGTTGCGCGCGGCGGCCGATCTCCAGGTGCCGATGCTGGGCCTCTCGCTGCTGCACCGGCGCGGCTACTTCCGGCAGCAGCTCGACGCCGTGGGTGAGCAGCACGCCGTGTCGGCCGATTGGGACCCCGCGGCGCTGCTCACCCGCCTGGCGCCCCTCGTCTCCGTGCCCCTGGGGGACCACGAGGTGCTGGTGCGCGCCTGGCGCTACGACTTCGTGGGGCGCCGGGGCTACGTGGTGCCCGCGTTCTTCCTCGACACGGATCTCCCCTCGAACCGGGAAGGCGATCGCCACCTCACCGACGCGCTGTACGGGGACGGGCCCGAGTACCGCCTCGCGCAGGAGGTGGTGCTCGGCGTGGGCGGCGTGCGCCTGCTCCCGGTGCTGGGGTACCGCGGGGTGCGCCTGCTGCACCTCAACGAGGGCCACGCCGCGCTCGGGGCGCTCGAGCTGCTGCGCCAGCAGGCCGAGCACGGCGGTGGCTGGGAGCCCTCGCGGGTGCGCTCTCGCTGCGTCTTCACCACCCACACCCCGGTGCCCGCGGGCCACGACCAGTTCGACGCCGCCCTCGTCGAGCGCCTGCTGCCCCGGCTGGCCCCTCGCACGGTGCTCGAAGACCTCGGCGGCAAGGACCGGCTCAACATGACGCTGCTGGCGCTCAACTTGAGCCACCGCGTCAACGGCGTCGCCGCGCGGCACGAAGAGGTGTCCGAGACCATGTTCCCCGGGCGCGACCTGCGCCACGTCACCAACGGGGTGCACTCGGTGACGTGGACGTGCGAGCCCATGCGCGCGCTCTACGATCGCCACATTCCTCGCTGGCGCGACGACCCCTCCATGCTGCGCCACACCATGAGCTTGCCGCGCGACGAGCTGTGGGCCGCCCACGACGTCGCCCGGCGCACGTTGTTCGCGCGCGTGCAGGCGGACCGGGGCCGGGTGCTCGACCCCGCGCGCCTCACGCTGGGCTTCGCGCGCCGCAGCACGGGCTACAAGCGGCCCGACCTCGTCTTCCACGACCTCGAGCGGCTGCGCGCGCTGGGGCGGGGCCGGCTCCAGCTGGTCTTCGCGGGCAAGGCCCACCCCCACGACGAGGGCGGCAAGGCGCTCATCCGCCACGTGTTCGCCCTGGGCCGCGCGCTGGGTGACGACGTGCCGGTGGTGTACCTGCCCGACTACGACGTCGACCTCGCGAAGGTGCTCATCGCCGGCTCGGACGTGTGGCTCAACACCCCGCTGCGGCCCTTCGAGGCGTCGGGCACTTCGGGCATGAAGGCCGCGCACAACGGCGTGCCCAGCCTCTCGGTGCTCGACGGCTGGTGGGTCGAGGGCTGCATCGAGGGTGTCACCGGCTGGGCCATCGGAGGGCAGGGCCCGGTGGCCCCGCTCGAGCTGCGCGAGGTCACCGACGCCGACGACGCCGACGCGCTCTACGCCAAGCTGGCCGACGTGGTGCTGCCGCTCTTCGAGGGAGACCGCGCCCGGTGGGTGGACGTGATGCGGGCCTCGGTGGCGATCAACGCCTCGTTCTTCAACGCGCACCGCATGGTGCAGCAGTACGTGACCTCGACCTGGCTGGCCGACGGCGCCGAGGCCGGTGCGAGCGATGCAGTGCCCGGAACCCAACCCACAGGGGAGGCAGCCCATGAAGTGCAAAGACGTGATGCTGACGCTCATTTTCAAGTGCACTGAAGACACCTCGGTCGCGGAGTGCGCGCGGATCATGCGCGACGAGCAGCTGGGCTTCATGCCGGTGCTCGACGACGACAACTCCGTGGTCGGCGTGGTGACGGACCGCGACCTGGTGACGCGGGTGCTCGCCGATCGCCGCGATCACACCACGCGCGTGGGCGAGATCATGAGCACCGGACCCATTCTCTCGTGCCGCCCCGACGACGACCTGCGCGCGCTCGAGAAGCGCATGGCCCAGGCCAAGAAGGGCAGGGCCCTGGTGCGCGACGACACGGGAGACCTGCTGGGAGTGATCAGCCTGTCCGACGTGGCGCAGCGCGAGGTCTCACCCACGCGAACCGGGCAACTGCTCCGCGAGGTCACCCGCCGTGAATCGGTGTCCCTGATTCACCCGTGAGCCCGGGGCAGGGTGAAGCAGAACGTGGCGCCGGGCCGCCCGGGCCCGGACTCGGCCCAGGCGCGTCCCCCGTGGGCCTCGACGATGTTCTTGACGATGAACAGGCCGAGCCCCGTGCCCGACTGGCTGTGCGCGTCGCCCCGCCAGTAGCGCTCGAAGAGGGTGGGCAGTTCGTCAGGGGCGATGCCGGGGCCCGCGTCGCTGACGCTGAAGCCCACCACCCCGTCCTCCTGCCAGGCGCGCAGCCGCACCGCGCTGCCCCGGGGCGCGACCTTGAGCGCGTTGGTCACCAGGTTGCCGAAGACCTGGAGCACGCGCTCGCGGTCGCAGACCACCTTCAGCGCGTCGGCCGGGGGCAGGATCTCGAGGCGCACGCCGTGGTGTTCGGCCTGCGGCGCGAGGGCCTGCTCGACGTCGGCCAGCAGGCAGGCCACGGCCTGGGGTTGCACGTGGATGCGGAACCGGCCGGTGTTCATCGTGGCCAGCGAGAGCAGGTCTTCCATCAGCAGCCCCACGCGCTGCACCCCGCGCTTGATGGCGTCGAGCTGCGAGCGGCCCCGGCGCCGGTCGTCGGCGCGGCCGGTGCGCAGCAGCAGGCTCAGGTTGAGCGCGATGGAGTTGAGGGGGTTGCGCAGGTCGTGGGCGATCATCGCCGTGAGCTCGTCGCGCCGGCGCAGCTCGTCGACGGCCGCCTGGTAGCGCTGCTCGTGGTCGACGGCGAGCGCGCTCCGAGCGGCCACGTGGCGGGCGAGCTCCAGGTCCTCTTCGTCGAAGCTGCGGTGCGCCGAGTGGAGGAAGAGCGTGCCCAGCAGCTTGCCGTCGGCGCTCAGCGGCACGCCGATGCACGAGCCCAGGGCAATGCCCGGCAGCAGCGCTTCATCTCCGGGCCGGCCGGGCAGGGGCTGGGCCGCGTCGACGACCAGCACGGCCTCGCGGGCCACCACGCGGGCCACGGCGCCGTCGAGGTCGGTCGGCAGGTTGAGGTGCTCGAAGAAGCGGACCAGCTGCGCCTGCTTGCCGGGGTCGGCATGGGCCGCCGCGTGGAAGCGCAGGCGCCCGTGTTCCCAGCGGTGCACCACCGCCCAGTCGGCCAGGCCAGGCACGGTGACGTGGGCGACGCGGGCGAGCGTCTCGGCCGGGTCGAGCGAGGCGAGGAGCGCGTCGCCGAGCTCCGAGAGCAGGGCCAGGCGCTCGAGGCGCTTGCGTCGCGGCGGTGCTTCCGTCGGCTGCGCCAGGCTGTCCATGCAGTTCCCACCCCCGGTGGCAGTGGAGTTCGCGTGCGGGCCGCGCTCAAGGAGGCGCAGCCACGTACGTGGTCGGCTGGGCGCCGCGCGTGCACCTCGAAGGGAACCTGCACGACGCCGTCAGCGGCCAGGCGCTGGGGGTCGGGCAGGTTCCGTTCTCGGTACACGGACGCGCTCACGCCTTGAGGTGACGGCGACTCGAATGAGCCGCCGGGGCCCGGAGCAATCGTCGTGCCCGTCCCTTTCGTACCTGCGACCACGGTGGCGTACGAAACACGTGCTGCGCGCGCAATTTCCGCTGCGCGCTCCGTGGGTCCGTGTGGCGCATCTGCGCGTGGCGCGGCGGAGCGTCCGCTTCTTCTTCGCCGGGCCCGGGACCTGCAACGCGCTTCCCGGCCGGGGGGGAACCCATGAAGAGATCATCGCGGCGTGACGTGTGGGCGGCCTTGTTGGCACCCCACGCCACCGCCAGTCGTCGGGACACACGCATTCTCATCGCCGACCCGAGCGCGACGGACCGGGCGGCGCTGCACCACGCCCTGCGGGCGCTGGGGTGCCGGTGCATCGAGGAGCGGGGCGACGGCATCGCCAGCCTCAGCGCGCTCACCACGGGTCACTTCGACTTGCTGATCAGCGCGTGGGAGCTCCCCGGGCTGTCGGCCCCCGAGTTGATCACCTGGGCGCGCGCGACGCCGCGCCATGCCGGGCTCAAGGCGTTGATCTACGAAGTGGCGACGCCGGAGCTGGTGCTCGAGGCCGCGGCCTCGGGCGTCAACGGCTTCCTGCCCCGCCCGTTGCGGCTGCGCTCGCTCGAGGGCGCGCTGTGCACGTACGTGGGCCGCGAAGACGACCGGGTGGCGCAGTTCACCGCGCCGGCTCCGTTGCCGTCGTGACGCCGACCCTCAGACCACGATGCCTTGCCAGCGCGAGACCCACTTGGTGGGCTGAAACGCGGGAATGGGCCTGGGCTCGAGCAGCGGCGCGTCTTCTTTCCAGAACGACTTGAAGGGCGGCTTCTGCCCCGTCTTGTAGAAGTGCGTGAGGTACGCGAAGTCGCAGGCCGCGTAGTTCGAGAACCACTGGTCGAGCCCGCGCACCCCGGCCTCGTGGAAGAGCTGCATCGAGTAGCGGCACGCCTCGTACTCGTAGTCGTGCAGCCGCTTGAGCATCGCCTCGTCGGGGTTGGGGTAGAGCTTGTAGCCAATCTCCCGCGCGGCCTCGTCGGTGTTCCACTGCACGGTGTGCCCGAAGAGGTGCGCGATGATGAACAGCGCGCTCTCGATCTCCTCGTCGTAGTCGACGTGGATCTCGGCCCCGTCGAGGTCACCGGTGAAGGGGTTGGGCACGTCGCGAATGCGAATGGGGATGCCGTACTTCGTCTCGACGTGCCGCTCGAGCAGGTTGAACGACGCGCGCAGCGTGTCTTCGAAGGGCGTGGGCATGATCAGTGGGCCGCCAGGAGTTCTTCGATCTCTTCGCGCAGCAGCACCTCGTCACCGAAGCGCCGGCTCGACTCGAGGATCGCCCCCAGGCGCGCGCGGTCGGTCTTCTGGGCCTGCCGCATGGTGCGCACCTCGGAATAGAGCGTGGCCAGCTCGCGGGGCAGCTCCTCGGCCTTGCGCTGGCGGGCGAGCGTCTCGGAGTTGCCGGCGGTGAAGCTGTCCAGCGCGCCGAAGTACTCGTCCCAGCGCTGCGGGTCGGCCGGCCCACCGGCCACCGAGGTGATGGCCTCGGCCACCGCCACGTAGGCCCAGGTGGACACCGGCACCTGGCGCCCGTGCAGCCACACGCGGAAGTCGACCACCTCGTGACCGTCGACCACGTAGCCCGAGGCCTCGACGCCCGAGGCCAGGCGCATGGAGAAGCGGCCGCGCGCGGGCAGCCGCTCGTTGCCGATGAGCACCACCGCGTCGATGCGCTTGGGGATCTCGGTGCACTTGCCGTTGCTGGTGATCATCGTCGGCCCGACCAGCTCGATGACCGACGCGGTGAGGCCGGGGCCGGTGTCCTTGCCGGCGCGGTGCACCTCGCGCACCTCGCCGGTGACCTCGATGGCCTCGCCGCCACGCTTGCGCAGCACCAGGTGGTTGACCGCGCGGCTGCGCAGCGCCTCGTCGAGGCCGTAGTCACCGCCGCGGATGTAGGCCAGCGAGTGCTTGAAGTCGGCGAGCACGTCGCTGAGGTGCTTGAAGTCGCGGGCCACGAAGAGCTGCGGCTGCATGCGGGTGATGTCGTAGGCGGTGTTGGCGCACTCCACCGAGAGCGGCAGCTTGCGCACCTCGGGCGTCAGGCAGTGCTCCGCCTCGCCGATGGAAGACAGGAGCCCCGCGCCGTAGAGCTTGGGCTGCTCGAGGGTGCCCACCAGGCCGTACTCCGCCGTCCACCAGTAGAGCCGCGAGGCCCGCGTCGACTCCGACACGTAGCGCACCGACTTGGCCGCCGCGTCGAGCCGCGCCTGGGCGTGCTCCACGTCTTCGGGGGTGGCCATCGGGTCTTCCTTCACCACCGACAGGTTGCGGATGCCCTCGAACAGCGCCCGGTCTTCGGCCGAGGCGATGGCCTTGAAGCCCACCTCGCCGCAGCTCTTGAGGTACGCCGCGTAGGACGCGTCGGCGATGATGGGCGCGTGGCCGGAGCTCTCGTGGATGATGTCCGGCGCCGGGGTGTAGGCGATGGTCTTGTGGCTGCGGATGTCGGCCGCGATGGCGAGGATTCCGCGGGCCTGCATCTCGGTGAACACCGCGGGGGGAATGAAGCCGCGCACGCCCACGCACCGCCAGCCGAGGCGATCGAGCTTCTCGTTCATCGTCTCGAGCCGGGGGATCTCGTCCACCTCGATGCCCGTCTCCTGCAACCCGCGCAGGTACGTGGGGTGGGCACGTGACTCGAGGTGCCGTTGCAGGCGCTTCATCACGTGGCGCCAGACCGACTGGTCGCGCGGGGTGTACGAGGCGTAATCCTGGTCGACGACGTACCGCTGCAGGTGCGGCGGGAGTTCAACGCGCGCGGAGCTCATGGGGGGCGGCTGTGTCGCATCGGGGTCGGCGTCGGGCAAGGCCAAGCGCGTCACGGCGCGCTTTCTTCCACGGGCCCCGGAATCGATCTGAGGCCGGTAAATCGGCCTTGGCGGCGTTTTCCGACGGTGGGACTGAAACTCCAATGGATCCGGGGGTTTACAATGGGTGATCGCCAGCATAGGGTGGCCGCGCTGTCAAAAAAGAGACAAAGCGCCACAGCCCTGTAGCGTCTTTTGGCAGCTCCAAAGCCCGGAGGCGGGACCAGCCTTGAGTGACGAAAAGCCTGAAGCCCTGTTGAAGAGCGCGCTCGAGAAGATCGTGTACTTCGAGGCGCGCTCGACGCAGCTGTCGAACGACGCGGGCAGCTCGCGCTCGGAGCTCGACCGGGTGAAGGGTGATCTCGCCGCCGCCTCGCAGCGCGAAATCGAGCTGCGCCGGGTCATCGCCGAGCTGGAGGTGCGGGCCACGCGCGCGCACTCCGAGCGGGAAGAGATGGCCCGCCTGGTGGATGCCCTGCGCCGCGAGCGCGCCGAGCTGGTGGGCAAGATGCTCGAGGCCTCGCGCATTCACGGCCTCGACCAGAGCGTCGAAGACTTCGACCTGGCGCAGTTCATCGCCCAGCTGCGCAGCGAGGTGCTCGTGCAGCGCGACGGCACCGCCCCGGCCCAGTCGATGAGCGCGCCGGCGCACGCCGACACCGTCACCAGCGTGGCCCACGAGCTGCTCGCCCAGGGCCGCATCAGCGTCTCGGCCGGCGACCTCGCCACGCTGCGCGGCGCGATGGACTTCCCGGGCCGCAGCGAAGAGACGCTCTTCGGCTTCTCGGTGCGCGAGCTCTCGGCCCTCGACCCGTCGGCCCGGGCCCGCGCCGCCGAGCGCCTCGAGGCCCTGCGCCACCCGGCCGCCGCCCCCGCGCTCGCCACCGCGCTGCACGGCGAATCGGTGCCCGCGGTGCAGGTCGCGCTGCTGTCCGCGCTCGCGTCGCTGGCCCAGGCCGAGGCCGTGCCCGTGGTGCAGCCGCTGCTCACCTCCACCGCGCCCGACGTGCGCATCGCCGCCCTCAAGGCGCTGATCAAGCTCGACCCTTCGGCCGCCGGCCCGCACCTCGCCGCCGCCACCAAGGACCCGGACAAGGCCGTGCGTCGCCGCGCGTCGCTGCTCGCCCTGGGCCTCGCCGGGACCCAGGCCCTGGACCTGGGCTCGCAGGCCATTCGGGACGTCGACGCCGACGTGCGCGCGCTCGCGGCCCTCGTGCTCGGCGCCAGCAACGCCGAGGTCGCCCGGCCCATGCTGCTCGACGCCATGCGCGACCCCGACCTGCGCGTGCGCCGCGCCGCCAGCCAGTCGCTCTCGCGCCTGCTGGGGCAAGACGTCACCTCGCTCATCTCGCTCGACGAGGCCCACCGCCGCCGCGAAGTGCGCCGCATCTCCGCCATCGTCGCGCCCCCGGTGGAAGCGCGCGTGGCCGAGCGCCGGCGCCTGGAGGCAGCCCTGGCCCCGAAGCCGGCCCGCGTGGCCGTCTCCGTCGCCGCGAGCGTGGTCGCCCCGGTGGCCTCCGCCCCGAAGCCGGCCCCCCTGTCCGTCGCCGCGGTGGCCTTCGCTCCGAAGCCCGCGCGCGTCGCGGTGCTCGAGGTGGAAGTCGCGCCCGCACCGGCCCCTTCCGTTGATCTCTCTGCCGCCGTGCTTCGCGAGCTCCGCGCGTCGATCCGCGGCCGCCCTCTCGCCGAGCTCTGCACCGGCGTCGGCGCCTCGACCGAAGAGACGATGCGCACCTGCGGCGAGCTGCTCGCCCAGGGCCACATCGTTCGCCGCGGTCTCAAGTACTTCGTTGCGTGAGCGAGGAACCCTCCATGGAACCCATTCGCTACAGCCCCAAAGAGACCGCTGACCTGCTGGGCATTGCGCCCAAGGCGCTGGGCCTCGCGCTCAAGAAGGACGAGTACACGCCCGAAGACGTGTGGGAGCTGCGCGGCAAGCTGCAGCTCGAGCCGCCCGCCATCGGCACGCGCAAGCAGCTGTTCCTCAACTTCAAGGGCGGCACCGGCAAGACCTCGCTGTCCACCAGCTACGCCTGGCGCCTGGCCGAGATGGGCTACGGCGTGCTGCTCGTCGACCTCGATAGCCAGGGCCACGCCACCAAGTGCCTGGGCTTCGAGGGCGAAGACTTCGACCGCACCCTGCTCGACGTGCTGGTGAAGAAGACGCCCATCTCTCAGGTGGTGCAGAAGTCGGCCCTGCCCAACCTCGACTTCGTGCCCTCGAACTTGACGATGTCCACCGTGGACCTCGCGCTGATGCCCATGGCCGGCCGCGAGTTCAAGCTGCGCAACGCGCTCAAGGAAGTCGAAGCGCACTACGACGTCATCGTCTTCGACGCGCCGCCCTCGTTCGGCCTGCTCAACCTCAACGCGCTGATGGCCGCCGACGACCTCATCGTGCCGGTGCTCGCCGACTTCCTCTCGTTTCACGGGCTCAAGCTGCTCTTCGAGACCGTCAACTCGCTGGAGGAAGATCTCGGCCACGTGCTCGACCACGTCTTCATCGTGGTCAACAGCTTCAACGCCACCTTCAAGCTGGCGAAGGAAGCGCTCGACGCGCTCAAGCAGCACTACCCCGAGTTCCTGATGCCGCAGGTCATTCGGCAGTGCACCCGCTTCGCCCAGGCCTCGAGCGCGGGCATGCCCATCTTCCGCTTCGATCGCGACAGCAAGGGCGCCGACGACGTGCAGAAGCTCATCGATGACGTGTTGGAGCGCCTGCAGGCCTCCATCGCCGCCAAGACCGCCGCCGCCGCCGCGTTGACCCACGCGAAGAGCGCCTGACCCCACACCCCGCAGTGATGACGCCCCCGGAGGGAAGACTGATGAAGAAGGCATTCGACGCGAACGTGAGCCGGGCCAAGCCCCGCGTGCGCCTCGGCGCGCTGATGACGGCGACCGCCGATGAGTCCGCGATGACGACGGCGGCCGTGGAGTCACTCGCCCAGCAGGTGGCCTACGAGCCCCAGTCCGTCATCCCCTCGAGGGAGACGCCGGACCTCCACGCGGCCCTCAAGGCCCGGGCCCAGGCGCGCGCCCTGCGCGGCACCGCCGCCGAGGCGCTGCAGGAAGCCATCGCCGCGTCGCCCCACGCACACTTCGCCGACGAGGTGCAGGCCCGCGAGACGTGGCAGGCCCCGGTCGAGGCCTTCGAGGCGCCCCGCGCCCCGTTCGTCGCCCCCGAGCCCCCGCGCGCGCAGTTCGTCGCCCCGGCCCCGGAGCCCGTGCGCGCCCAGGTCGTCGTCGCCGCGGCCCCCGAGCCGGTGCGCGCCGCGGTGGTGGCCCACGCCGACCCGCTGCCCTCGGTGACCGAGGTGCAGACCGAGGCCGCGCCCAACGTCGACCCCGAGCGCGACCCTTCCGAGCGCCGCGAGCGCCTGCGGGAGCGCCTCAAGGCCGTGCGCGAGAACCCGCGCCCCGAGCCGCTGCCCGACACCGTCGCCGAGGCGGGCGTGCTCGCCGTGGAGCGCATCTCGGCGCTGCAGACCGAGCTGGCCAAGTCGCGCGCCATGAACCTCGCGCTCGCCCAGGACCTCGAGGCCGCCCGCCGCCAGTCCGAGCGCGCCACCGAGGAGGCCCGCATGCGCATGGACGAAGCGCGCCGCCTCTCGAAGGAGATGGAAGGCCGCGTGACCCTGCTCTCCGAGCTGGAGCGCGAGCTGGAGGCCCTCGAGGGTGAGCGCAACGAGTCGCTGCTCGCGCTGCAGGAGTCGCGGCAGGTGCTCGAGGTGCGCGAGCGCGAGAAGCTCGAGTTCGAGGAGCTGGTCGCCCGCAAGGACGGCGAGATCTCCGAGAGCCTCGCCGAAGAAGAACGCCTGGCCAGCGAGCTCGAGACCGCCCAGGAGGCGATGGTCTCGCTGCGCCGCAGCGCCGACGCGCTCAAGAGCGAACGCGACACGCTCGCCCGCCAGGTCTCCGAGCTGACCCGCGAGCGCGCCGAGCTGCTCGAGGCCCGCAAGGCCCTGGAGGCCGTGCACCGCGCGCTCTCGTCGGCCGCCATGCGGTAACGCGCCCCGCCTTTCCACCCTGTTCTGCTTGCGGCGCCCACGCGTGCGCGGCAGACGATGAAGTCACTTGATGCGCGCACCCCTCACCGACGCCGAACTCGACGCCCGCCTGGCGATGCTGGGGCTGGTGCGCGATGCCTCAGTGACTTCGCCGCCCCCGTCGAAGAACCGCACGGTGGTCTGCAAGACGAAGACGGGGAAGAAGCGGGTGCTGGTGAAGATCGCCGACGGCCCGGGAAACGTGGGCGTGCTCCGCGAGGGCAGCGTGCTCGAGCGCGTCGAGCCCCTGTCGCGCGCGCCCCGCAGCCCGCTGCACCTGCCCAAGGTGTTCGCCTTCGACCCGGCCCACGGCCTGCTGGGCCTCGAGTGGATCACCCACGGCGAGACGCTGCACCACTTCCACCGCCGCTCGGGCGAGTACCCCGGTCACCTCGCCGCGCAGGTCGGTCACGCGCTGGGCTTCCTGCACCGCATGAGCCGCGAGGGGCGCTCGCACTACGCGCTGGCCGACGCCTTCCGCGACGAGTCCGACCTGCTGGAGTGCTTCCTGCGCATGCGCCCTGATTTCTACGCGCGGCTCTCGAGCGCGGGCATCGACTTCTTCGCCCAGGTGCAGGCCGACGCGCCGGCCATGGCGGGCCTCCAGGCGCTCTCGGCGCAGCAGACGCGCGAGAGCGACAACGCGCTGCTCCACGGAGACCTGCGCCAGGCGAACCTGCTGCGCGTGCAGAAGGGCGGCAAGGGCGCGGCGTCCATCGTGTACCTCGACTGGGAGCTCTCGTTCTGGGGAGACCCGGCGCGCGACCTGGGCAGCCTGTTGTCCGACTACGTGCTGGGTTGGCTGGCGCCGGAGCACCGCAGCGAGGTGCTGGCCCGGCCCACGCTCGAGGCTTTCGCGCACGAGATGCTGGTGTCGTATTCGCAGGCCCGCGAGCCCGGCTTCCGCCCCGACGCCGACTTCCAACAGCGCGTGGTGCGGTGGATCGGCACGGCCCTGCTCATCTCCGTCTACGGCATCACCCACTACGAGCAGACCCTCGACGCGCGCGCCATCGGCGTGGGCCGGCACGCCCTGGAGATGCTGGGCAAGCCCAATGAGTGGCCCACCGTGCTCTGGGGCGAGGTGCGGCGGTGATGTCCCCCCAGCAAGACCCGAAGGTGCGCTGGTTTCACGCCCGCCGCTTCACCTTGCGCCCCGGCGACGGGCCGGAGCTCGCGCGCGCCTCGGGCGACTCGGGCTTCGTCGCCCACCTCACCGCCTGCACCCAGGGCGCGACCGGCTGGGACTGGGCCTTTCGCCTCGTGCGCCCCGGCGCCGGCTGGGCCTTCGTCAGCGACGGCAAGCTGACCCTCTTCGTCGACGAGCCCGGGCAGTACGTGCCCGCCGACGCCAAGTCGGGTGACGTGGTGGCACTGCGCCTGCCGCGCGCCCGCGAGAACCTGCACCCCCACCGCTTCTCGCTCTACGGAGGGCAGGGGGGCTGCGTGGTCGGTCACGGCTACGCGAAGCTGTTCCTGCCCGTGTCGTTCGAGGCCGCGCCGCTGCTCGTCGAGGCCTGCGCCAGCAAGTGGGCCGACCAGCTGCGCTTCTCGCTCTACGTGGCCAACGCCGCCCCCGACTTCGATCGCTCCGACTCGGCGATCATCGACGTCGGCCCGCAAGACGAGCCGGGCGTGGTGCGGTTGATCGAAGCGTTCCTCCGCCAGTACCCCTCGGCCCTCAAGCCGCGCGGGCTGCCCTTCGCCACCTTGCCCGGGCCACTCTCGCTGGCGCGTGCCGAGGCGAAGGACCGCGCCGACCTCTGCGACGGCTACAGCTGGCGCCGCAGTGCCGAGGCCGTGCGCGGCCCGTAGGTCTTCGGAGGCCCGTCAGTTCGCCACGCAGTCAGCGACCACGCGGCACGACGTGCCCTCGAGGAAGTTGCACGACTGGGTGATGCTGGTGGACGACGTCGCCGAGCAGTTGCCGGCCCCGGAGAGGACCTGCGCGCTGTACCCGCCGACCGAGAAGCCGAAGGGGCAGAAGCTCACCACCGTCAGCGAGAAGTTCTGCACGCCGTTGGGGCAGGTCTGCGAGTGGGCCGCGGTGACCTGCCCGCCGGTGATGGTGCACACCGTGGTCGCCAGGTTGTTGGTGTCCTTGCAGTCGTCGCCCGCGCAGTTGGCCGTCAGGCGCTGCCCGGCCGGGGGCGAGCTGCCGATGCACTGGGTGCTCGCCGCGCCGCTGCAGTACGCGTCGCCGTCGGAGTCGGTGCGCACCGAGGCGAGGCGGAAGGTCGAACCGTTCGCGTCGTTGCAGTCGTCGGGCAGGTTGCAGTTGGCGTCGTAGCGACGCCCGGCCAGCGGCGAGGGGCCGGTGCAGTCGTTGGCGGTGGTGCCCACGCAGTAGCCGTCGTTGTCCGCGTCGGTGCGCGAGGCCATCAGCCGGTAGAGCCCGTTGTTCGCGTCGTTGCAGTCGTCGGTCGCGTTGCAGGTCGACGCAAAGCGCCGCCCCGCCAGCGCCGTGGCACCCACGCAGTCGTTCTGCAGGGCCCCGGTGCACGCGGTGTCGTTGTCGGCGTCGGCGCGCGAGGCGACCAGGCGGTAGACCGCGGCGCTCGCGTCGTTGCAGTCGTCGTTCACCGTGCTGCAGCTCGCCGCGAAGCGCCGCCCCGGCAAGGCCGTGGTGCCCACGCACTCGGCCTGGGTCGCGCCGACGCAGAAGCTGTCGTTGTCCGCGTCGCCGCGCGAGTTCTCGAAGCGGTAGCGGCTGCCGTTGCTGGGGTCGCAGTCGGCGGCCACCGACGACGCCGGCGCCACGAAGCCCGTGGGGCAGTTGCCCGCCTGGGGCCGCGCCACGTTGGGGCACTGCTGCGTGGTGGTGGTGGCGTCGGCGTACCCGTCGCCGTCCGCGTCGGCGTTGCAGGCGATGGTGAGCGTCTCGTCGATCAAGCCATCGCAGTCGTTGTCCACGCCGTCACACACCTCGACGGTCAGCGCGCGGCACGTGCCGTTGCACACCGACTGGCCCGCGGGGCAGGCGCACGTCGCGCCGCTGCACGCCTGGCCCGTCACCGCGCACAGCCCCGGGCCTGCCTCGTCGACCTGCCCGTCGCAGTCGTCGTCGAGGCCGTTGCAGGTCTCGGTGCCGGGCGTCCCCGGCGTGCCGCTGCACTGCTGCGCGCCCGACACGCAGGCCAGCGCGCCGGTGGCCGCGCACGCCCCCACGCCCACGGTGCAGCGACCCGCCACGCCGCCGTCGTCGCCCACGCCGCCGTCGAAGGCCGCGGCCACGCCGTCGTCGATCTGCCCGTCGCAGTCGTCGTCCACGCCGTTGCAGGTCTCGGGCACCGCGCTCACCGAGCACGCAGAGAAGACGTTGCCGCTGCCGCCAGCCTCGCAGGTTTGTACGCCCCGGCCGGCGCAGCACGGCTGCGTCAGCCCGACGGTGCTGCAGCCACAGCCCTCGTTGCGCGTGCCGTTGCAGTTCTCGTCGACCGATTGTGCGTCACACAGCTCGGTCGCACCGGGGTGCACGCTGGCGGCGCCGTCGTCGCAGTCCGTCGCGGTGGCCGCGTAGCCCGCGGGCTGGGTGCACGCCTGCTTCGAAGCTGCGCCCACGGTGGCCGCACCGAAGCCGTCGCCGTCGGCGTCGATGAAGTACGTCGGGCCGACGCTCTCGTCGATCTCCCCGTCGCAGTCGTCATCCAGGCCGTTGCAGGTCTCGGCGACCGGGCTCACCACGCCGACGCAGGTCATCTCGAACTTGCCGTCGACACACTTCTGCGTGCCCTTCCGGCAGCTCCCCACCGCGTCTGGGCCGCAGGGCCGCGTCTGCGCGCCGGTACACTCGGCGCTCGTCAGTTGATCGACGCAGGCGCCGTTCTGGCAGGTCTGGCCGATGGCGCAGTCGACGGTCGATTGGCAGGTCAGCGCGGGCGGGGTCGCGGAACAGGCAGCCGTGAAGGCCGCCACGAGGAACAGGGACAGGCGAAGAGGGGAGTTCATGCCCACCTGACAAGGCGCGGGCTCCGGCTTTTCACGAAATCGTGAAAGTCCTGTAGAAGCTGGGGGTTCCGACCGGGGCAGGGGGTTCGATGGAAGACGCAGGCGGTCAATCACTGCACTCCTCGGAGCTGGAGCTCGCGCAGGCCTGCGCCCGCGGTGTGCCCGAGGCCCTGGCGCGCTTCGACGAGGCCTACGCGCCGCTCATCGCCCTGACCGCGCGCCGCTTCGGCTCGGCTGACTTCGTGTCGGAGGTGGCCCAGCTCGTGCGCCGCCGGCTCTTCGTCGCCGAGGAGCCCTCGACGCCGCCGCGCATCGCCGAGTACCGCGGAGTCGGGCCGCTCGCGGGCTTCGTGCAGGCGGTCACCGTGCGCCTCGCGCTCAACCTGAGGAAGGCCGAGTCGCGGCACCTCGACGCGCTGGGCGACGAGGCGCTGCTCGAGACCCCGGCGGGCGGCGATGACCCGGAGCTCGCGGCCATCAAGCTGCGCTACCGCGTGGAGTTCAAGCAGGCCTTCGCCGCCGCCATGGCCAGCCTCGACGACGCGGGCCGCAACGCGCTGCGGCTGCACTACCTCGACGGCCTGACGCTCGCCGACCTCGGGCGCCTCTACGGCTGGTCGGTGCCCACCGCGTCGCGCCGCCTCGCCGCGGTGCGCGAGGCGCTGATGCGGGCCACGCGAACCCTGATGAAAGAGCGGCTCCAGCTCTCACCCTCGGAGCTCGACAGCGTGCTGCGTCTCATCGAGAGCCGGCTGTCCATGGACAGCCTCGCGGTGACCTGACGGGCTGGCCCGATGCTTGGTGGGTCTGCGCCTGCCCCCCGGTCCGGGCGCTCGGTCCGACGGCGAACCCGTTGCGTTCCCAAGCACCTGCGTCGTGCGTCGTGCGGCCGGCGTCAGTTGCTGCCTGTCCTTCGTCGTGACCGTCCGAGCGAGAGTTCAGGGCTTGCGCGCCAGCGCTGTCTTGCACTGCTCAATCAGCGCGCGGGTCTCGTCGTTCGAGCGCTGCAGCGTCCCGGTCGCGTGGCCAGCCCTCTCGATGGCGGCGGCTTCTTCGAGCGCGCTGGTGAGCGTGGCGAGCGCCAGTTCCCACGCGGCCCGTCGCTTCGGCGCGGCCGCGCGCTC
>CAIVGN010000194.1 GCA_903905455.1 uncultured Archangium sp. | reverse complement strand
CGCGGCACGTGGAAGGCCGTCACCGAGCACTGACCTCACGTAGTCACGGCTCCCACCTGTGCGGCACGGCAGATTGCGCCGAGAAGCCTCTTGAAGGCGAAAGCCAGACGGGGACGGCGAAGAGCGACCCTGTCATTCGATTGCAACGGGTGAGGGTGGCTGTGCTCGAGCACAGCCGCCCGTTCCTGCCCCGGCGCGACGTTGGCGCTGGAGGAAAAGAATACGGAGGCGATGCGACATTCCGGCCGTCGCGCGTCCCCGCGGCATGACCCCCCTGCGCCTGGCCCTGTCCCCGGGGGTCACGAGCTTCTTCACCGCGTGTGGACCGACGACGTCAGGCGAGGCCTGCGACCTGCTCGGCGACACGCGGTGCAAGAAGTGCTTCCCCTCGGACACGGGCACCAGCTGTACCGGCGCCGTGAGGGACAGCGGCAAGGTGCTGCAGTGCAACGACGCATTGAGCGCCGGCTCGTGCACCTCGTTCACCAACGGCAACCTGCCCACCATCTGCACCGGCGTCGCGTCGTCCAAGTAGGGACCGTGTCCTGGCTGACGCGGAACTATGCTTGCACCACCCACGGTGGTGCCGGGTTCACGCGGCGTCACCCTCTCCCGGAGCCCCCATGAAGAAGCTGCTCGCCGCCCTCGCCATCCTCGCCCTGGCTTCGTTCGCCTGCACGAAGGACGAAGCGAAGCCGGCCGCAGCTCCGAAGGTGGAGGTCGCTGCGCCTGTCGTCGTCGCGCCTGCCCCCGTGGTGCCGGTGAAGGTCGAGCTGAAGAGCCTCAAGATGGTCGCCCCGGGCTGGGAAAGCGCGTTCAACGCCACCCTCGAGAGCTGGACCTACGAGAAGTACTCGCTGGACAAGGATGGCATCAACCAGCCCAACCGCTTCTACCTCGACCGGTTCCCCGAGGACCGCCCCACGGACGCCGAGGGCTACGCCGCGAAGCTCAAGAGCGACCCGGACTTCCAGGACATGGGCTCGCTGTTCATCAGCGTGGCGGCCACCGAGAAGCTGCCCCACGGCTGGCTGATCACCGGCGTGCAGAAGGACCTGGGCGACACCGAAGACAAGGGCGCGCCGGCCTTCGTGCTCTACCGCGCCGACCTCAACGCCTACTGCCGCGGGAGCGTGTTCAAGACCGAGGCCCTGCGCGCCGAGGCCATCGAGGGCTGCCAGCAGCTCAAGCCCTGATCAGCGCGCTACCGGCCCGACATCACGCCACGCACGAGCAGGGCTGACTCCGCTGGCGTGAGCAGCGGGTCCTCGGCCGTCGTGGGCCGCCCCACGGCCACCCGAATCGCCCCGTCCTGCACCACGAGAAACGCCGTGGGAAAGATCCACGCGAGCACGGCGCCGCCAGGGAAGACCTGGGCCCACCGCACTCAAGCCGACCCGAACAACCCGTTCGGCTGGCGTCAGTGATTGAAGCCGCGCGCCAGCGCCACGACGTAGAGCGTCCCGAGCACCGCGCACGCCCCGACGAACGACAGCACGATGAGCGCGATGGGCCACCCCGGTGACCGCCGCGGCGTGGACACCACCCAGCCGCAGTACCCGATGAGCGCCACCGGTACGAGCAGCGCCAGGGACAGCTCCTCGCCGGGGTTCCGCAGCGCGTAGAGGATCTCGTTGAGCCCGAACACGGCGCTCACCCCCACCATCGCCAACCCCATCACGACGGCGACGGCCCGCTCGGCGATCGACCTGGGCACGCGCGCGGGCTGGGTCTGCATCACGTGACTCTACGCAGGCCCGCGAGGGCCCGGGTGACGAAGGTGAAGGGGCTTCAGGGCACGGCGAGGCTGATGGAGCAGCGCGACGCCCGTGGAAGGCCGCTACCGAGCGCTGAGCCGGCGTTGCCTTTTTTGGTGTAAAAACGGCAACATGATTTCCAGAACGATGAAGCTGCCGAAGGGCAGCGCCTTCCTCTTCGGTCCCCGGGGTACCGGGAAGTCGACCTGGGTGAACGCCGTTCTCCCCAGGGCGCTCAAGATCGACCTCCTCAAGGAATCGACCTTCGTCGAACTCGTGGGCCACGGCGACCGACTCGAGGCCATGGCCGATGCCCAGCGAGCCTCGACGCTGATCATCGACGAGGTCCAGAAGCTCCCCCCGCTGCTCGACGAGGTTCACCGGCTCATCGAGAGCCGTGGCTTTCGCTTCGTCTTGACCGGCTCGAGCGCCCGGAAGCTCAAGCGCACGGCGGCGAACCTGCTCGCGGGCCGGGCGCGCACGCTGACCATGCACCCCTTCACCGCGACAGAACTGGGAACCACGTTCGACCTCCAGCACGCCATTCGCTTCGGGATGCTGCCGACGGTGTGGACCCAGGACGACCCGAAGGACTACCTGCGTGGCTACGTGAGCACCTACCTGCGCGAGGAGGTTCAGCAGGAAGCGCTCGTCCGCAACCTGGCGAGCTTCAGCCGGTTTCTCGAGGCCGCGTCGTTTTCACAGGGCCAGGTGCTCAACATGCAGAGCGTCGCCGCCGACTGCGGCATCAACCGCAAGACGGTGGAGAACCACTTCGACCTCCTCGAGGACTTGCTGCTCGCGGTGCGCCTGCCGGTCTTCAAGCGCAAGGCGAGCCGCAAGCTCGTCAGCCACCCCAAGTTCTTCTTCTTCGATGCCGGCGTGTACCGGGGCCTCAGACCGCGCGGCCCACTCGACGCAGACTCGGAAATCGACGGGGCCGCCATCGAGACGCTCGTGCTCCAGTCACTGCGGGCAGAGAACGCGAACGCGGGCCTCGGCTACGACTTCTTCTTCTGGCGCACCACCGAAGGCGCCGAGGTCGACGTCGTGCTCTATGGCGAGCGCGGGCTCCACGGATTCGAGGTGACACGCTCGTCGGTCTTCAGGGAAGCCGACCTCGCGGGCCTGCGCCTCTTCTGCGCGGACTACCCGCGCGCACACGGGCACCTGTTCTACGGCGGCACCCGCCACTATCGCTTCGGAAGGATCGAGGTCGTCCCGCTCGAGGAAGGACTCCGCGGCCTGGCTGAGACCCTCGCGTAGTCACGGCTTCCAGTTGTGCGGCAAGGGATTGCATCGACGAGCCAGCAGGCCCGCACCCGCGAGGAGTTCACCGGGGTCATCCACCGCCATCCCTCATTCACGGGGGTCCCCTTGCGCGAGGGCATGCTCAAGTCGGCGCCTCATGAACCTCCGCACTGGTTGGTCTGCCCTCGTCGTGGTGCTGGGGTTGTGCTCGATGGCCGTCCACGCGGCCCCACCCACCGAAGCCGAGAAGGCCCGGAAGACCGCGGTGAAGAAGCTCGACTCCTTCGAGAAGGGCTACGACCTCGACAAGGACCTCAGCCGCAAGAACCCCGAGAAGCTCGAGAAGGACGTGGCCGAGCTCGACGAGGTGATGGCGGCCCTCGCCGCCCTGGACGCCCCCGCGGCCCAGGACCTCGCCGCCCGCAAGGACGACCTCGTGCAGAAGGTGCGCGCCGCCGTGTCCTCGGCCTCCGCAGGCAAGGCCGACGAGGAGTTCACCAAGCGCTTCGAGAAGGTGCAGGCCAGCTTCGACCCCGACAAGAAGCGCCTGGCCGACGTGGACGCCGGCACCATCAAGCGCGCGCGTGACGAGCTCGATCGCGTCATCGCCAAGCTCGAGCCCGCGGCGCGCAAGCCCTACGAGGACAAGCGCGACGCGCTCTTTACGAAGCTGCAGACCGACATCCTGGCGGCCCAGCTCGAGAAGCAGCGCGGCGAGCTGACGAAGGAAGTGCCCGAGGTGAAGCCAGCCCAGGGCGTGGAGGCCATCGCCCCCATGGCGCCGACCTGGTGCGAGGGCGTCGAGACCGGGCTCGCCGACCTGTACTCGAACTACCACGTGCGCGAGCTGTCCCTCGCCTCTGACGCGTCGGGCGTGCACCAGCTCGTCGCCGCCGTGCAGTTCTCGTGTCGCGATGCCTCGTTCGAGCTGCGCCAGAAGTGGGTCGCCGCCTTCCGACAGACCCTGAGCAATCGCGCGGGCCTCTCGGCCGCCACCAACGAGCAGTTGATGCGCGCTGCCGCGAAGCTCGCCTTGTCTCGCGATGAAGATGCCCAGCTCAAGGCCACCTGCGCGCAGTTCGAGACGCTGGCCTCCGGGCCCGTCGAGGCGCGCTACTCGCGGGCCCTCGAGCGCGTGGGCATGGGCTGTCCGGGGCGCCTCATCGACCAGGCCAACGGCGTCGCGCTCAACTCCATCGACGTGCCCAACGGCCTCGCGTCCCAGCTCGCGGCCGCGGTGCTGGCCAACCGCCTCATCACCGAGGGCTTCTCCAGCAACGACGCCAAGCTCACGGGCTTCGCCGTGGCCAACGCGGTCATTGCCTTCGACGCAGCGGCCTTCGAGCGCGAGCTCGCCGGGTGGAAGCTGAGCGAGGTCGGCCGCATCAACGCCACGTTGAAATTCTACGGCGTGGTGAATGACATGAAGGCGCTGGCGGCCGTCGCGAAGGCGCGCAGCGCTTCGGTGCTGCTCGACGCCCCGAAGAAGGGCGCCCAGGCCTTCACCTCGACGCTCGGTGAGAAGAAGGAGCTCATCGACCTCGCGCTCTCGCTCGAAGACCAGGCGCGCTCGGGCCCGCTCGAGGGCTGCGCCGAGAAGCTGTACGCGCGGTTGGCGACGGAGGTGAAGGGCAACAAGGCCCCGCTCGACGAGTTCCGGGTCGAGGGCCTGCTCGCCTGGGCGCTCACGTTCTGCGCCGCCAAGGACCCCTCAGCCCCGGTGATGGAGAGCGTCTTCGGCTACTACGCGCAGCGGTCCACCCCGGTGCGCGGTCCGTTCACCGCGGCCTACCTCGCGTTGCTCGACGCGCACAACGCGGGCGCCCAGGGCGGCGGTGGTGCGCGCGCGGGCTTCGATGCGGGGAAGCAGCGTGGCGGGGCCCCCAGCAGCTCGACCGCCTTCTCGCCCGGGCGCAACCCCATCGAGCCCGAGGACATCGGCAGCTTCAACACCATCAACCCCGGGATGATGCCCACCGGCATCGTGAAGAGCGTCGAGAAGCAGGGTCCGCTCACGAAGATCTCCTTCCGCACCGAGCACTACATGGTGCCCGTGCTCGAGTGCGTCGAGACCAACAGGATCGACCGCATCACCTCGGACGGCACCATCCTCTACCGGACGTCCTGCAAGAAGGTGGGCGAGCGCCCCGACGAGTCCACCAACGAGCCCATCACCGTGCCCACCTGGGCCGCCGCAGGGGTGACCGCCGGCAGCGTGCTGTCCTACGCCTCGGCGCCCGTGAATGACGACGTGAAGGGCAAGCCGCACCGTGGCTGGGTCGTCGAAGCGTGGGACTCGGCGGCGAAGAAGAAGCGCACCTCGCTCTTCGGCCTCGCCCCCTGAATCGAGGGGGAGCGCAAAGATGGCGTGGCGACGCCACGGGTGAGTTGGTCGCGCACCTGTGACGACGACGCGCTGAGGGCTTCGGGCCCCGTCACTCCACCTGCGTCGGCTCCGGCGTGACACGCGCGAACGACCGCCCCTGCACCGAGAGCGCGATCATCCACCTCTCGGTCTTCCCCGAACACCGCGGGTCGCCGATGGCCTCGACGGTGGTGACCGTGCTCGGGCCATGGCCCTCCGTGCTGAGTCGGTACTGGAAGCGGAACGGCTGGCGCGGGTGGAAGTCGAGGCTCCGCCAGGTCGGGTGTTGCCACTGGGCAGCGTCGACCGCGCAGCAGGCCCTCGACCTGGGCGACCGCTTGTTCCCGAAGCACGCGGTCCCACGTCGGTTCGTCCTTGCAGGCGGTGGTGGTGGCGAGGCTTGCACCGACGATCCACCAGGCCCGCACCCTCGAGGAGTTCACCGCGCGCGCTCCAATGCAGAACCGCACGGATGTCAGCCCGAGACAGGCGAGCACGCCACGGGGTGTCGACGCCACGGGCCCGTTGGTTCGAGCACCTATGACAAAATGTCGGTCGCCCCCTCCCCTGCATCGAGTGGCGGCCAGCGCTGCCTGTGCTTCGATGCCACGCGTGATCGAAGCGCAGGCCCCACGCTCCATGCACACCCAGCGCAAGGCGACGCGCTGAACGACAAGGACGCCACGACGGTCGACCAGGGCCTGGCGTCGACTGCCCTCGGGCCCGTGCGTGAGACCGGCACGCCGCTGGGTCGCTACGTGTTGCTCGAGAAGCTCGGTGAGGGCGGCATGGGCGCCGTCTTCGCGGCCCACGACCCGATGCTCAACCGCACGGTCGCCATCAAGGTGCTGCGTCGCCAGCTCACCCACGCCGCCTACGCCGCGCGCATGGTGCGGGAAGCGCAGTCCCTGGCGAAGCTCTCGCACCCCAACGTCGTCAGCGTGCACGACGTCGGCTTCGCCGAGGGGCAGATGTTCCTCGCCATGGAGCACATCGAGGGCCGCGCGCTCAGCGACGTCTTCGGAGATCGCCTCCCCCCTGCGCGCGTGCTCGAACTCTTCCTCGCCGCCGGAGAAGGGCTCCGGGCTGCGCACGACGCGGGCCTCGTCCACCGCGACTTCAAGCCCCAGAACGTGATGGTCGGCGTGGACGGCCGCGTGCGCGTGCTCGACTTCGGACTCGCGCGCCACTCGGGTGAGGTTGTGACTGCTGGAGCAGTCATGTTGCCACCCGAGTTGCCCAGCGCGGCCCTCACCGGCGAGGGCGCAGTGATGGGCACCCCCGGCTACATGTCGCCCGAGCAGCACGCGGGGCAGCCCTGTGACGCGCGGTCTGATCAATTCAGCTTCTGCGTGTCGCTGTGGCAGGGCCTGTACGGCGAGCTGCCATTTCGCGCGAGCCAGGAAGCGAAGACGCGAGACGCCCACGTCGCCCCCGCGCCACTCGCAGGCTGGCGTGAGCTCGAGCCGACGCCGCAGCGCAAGGAAGTGCCCGCACGGTTGCACGCGGCCTTGCGCCGGGGGCTCCAGCTCGCGCGGGAGGACCGGTTCCCCTCGATGCGGGAGCTGCTCGAGGCGCTGCGTCCGCGTCCCCGGAGGTACCCGCTCTCCCTGGTGTACGGCCTCGCCGCGGTGACCGCGCTGCTCTGCGTCGCCATGGTCGTGGAGCACTTCCACCAGCGCACGCCGAAGGGCTGGTGGGCAAAGCACCGGGCCTCGTGCAACCCGGTGCGCGTGACGAGCGTGCTGCTCGAAGCGCGCGCGCCCGGTGGGGCCCTGAGCGAGGGAGGCGCGACGGCCGACGTCTATGCCTCCGCCTGTCTCGCGCTGGCCGGCGAGTTCGGAGAGGCCGCGCCGCTCGCCGCCGCGCTCCCCGAGCCCCAGCGAGAGGAGGCCGCGCACCTCTTCTACCTGCTGGGTGCTCCGCGGGAGGTGGCCGCGACGTCCCGCATCGTCGGCAACCAACGCACCATGCTCGAGCTGGCCCTCGCGACCTCGAGCGCGCCGACCGAAGACACCCTCCGCGCCACCTACTTCGTCGCGCTCTCGGAGCTCGAAGACGGTGAGCTCGACGCGGCCCGCCAGCACCTCGCGTTCTTCCTCGCGCGGCACCCCGGCGACGACGCGTGGCGAAGGACCGCGCTCGCGGCGCTCCCGCGCTGACGGCTCAGCGCACCAGCGTGGTGCAGACCCCGTTGCCGTTGGCGAAGGCGAACCCCGTCGCCAGCGGCGAGGTCGTGGCGCTGCACAGGGTGAACTTCGCGCTCAGCTGCGTGCCGCCGACGGACACCGTGTAGTTCGCCTGGCTCAGCAGGTTGGAGGTCACGTTGGTCCCGGCGCCCGAGAGGCCGTACGCGGTCAACGTCGGGCTCGCCGACTTCGACGCGGGGAAGACGGTGCCGGGCCCTGCGTAGGCGTAGACCGTGACGGTGAATGCGTAGCCCGTGGTGCAGGCGGTCGCGTCGTCCACTTCATCGACCACGTTGAAGATGACCGGACCCACCGAGTTCGAGGTCCACGTCGGGCGAGAGGCGCCGGCGATGTTGGAACACGAGCCATCGGAGAGCGGCACGCACCGGTTGTCGATGGGGCACACGCTGCCATAGCCACACACGTCGGGCTGCGGGCTCGACGAACTGCAGGCGCCCGGGATCCCCGCATCGACGCTGGGAACGGTCCCACTCACGCACTGCCCGGTGGCGGTCTCGCATTGCGTGCGCCGCGGGCACTGCGTCGAGGCGGTACACCGCGCCGCACACTGCTTCGTCGCCACGCTGCACACCGCGCCGGGGACCGCGTTGCTGCACAGCGCGTCGGTCGTGCACTGGCAGTAACCGGGCATGGACGACGTGCCGACGCTCCCGTTGGCGGTCTTGCACGTCTTCTCCGACGCGGGACAATCGGCGGAGCTCGCGCAGGCAGGCACGCAGGTGTTGCTCACCGCGTTGCAGAGCTTCCCCAACGCACAGTCGTTGTCCACCAGGCACTGGAGCCGTACCCCGGCGTCGAAGCCTGCGTCGAGCCCACCGCCCCCACCGCCCGTCCCCCCGCCCGTGCTGGTGCCTCCCGCGCTGCAGCGGCCCAGCTGGCACGTCTCGGTGAAGAGGCACGCGGTGCACGCCGCACCCGCGAAGCCACACGCCTGGAGGGTGGCCGCCTGGCACTGACCCGAGCTGTCACAGCACCCGAAGGGGCACGACGCGCTGTCGCAGGCCGGCTGGGCCTGGCCGCACGCCCCTGCGATGACCACCACGGACAACCCGACACACAGCGAGACCCAGAGGCGGAGGTGCTTCATGGCGGCGCAAGGTGCACGAAGGGGAGCCCCGTCGTCCACCCCCATCACCGCGCAGGTCATGGAGTATGACGCGCCCATGGCCCGACCTGATCCGCACTCCGTGACCGATGACGCGCAGCCCCGCACCCGCCACCTCGAGTGGGACGCGCGCGTCGACTTCGGGAGCAAGACGCTCACCGCCACTGCCACGCTGCACTTCCACGCCGCCGCGCCCGTGGCCGGCCCGCTCGACCTCGACACCCGCGGCCTCACCATCTCGCGCGTCACCGACCTCTCCGGCGCCACGCTGTCCTTCGAGCTGGGCAAGGAAGACCCCATCCTCGGCGCACCGCTGCGGGTGAACCTCCCGGCGGGCACCACGGGCGTGAAGCTCGAGTACCGCACCGCCAGCGACGCCTCGGCGCTGCAGTGGCTCGAGCCGGCGCAGACCCACGGCGGAAAGCAGCCGTACCTCTTCAGCCAGTGCCAGGCGATCCACGCGCGCTCGCTGGTGCCCTGCCAGGACACGCCCGCGCGCCGCATCTCGTACCGCGCCTCGCTCGACGTGCCCCAGGGCCTGGTCGCGGTGATGGGCGCCGCCCCGCGCACCTCGAGCACCACCACCGCGCGCACCACCTTCCACTTCGAGATGCCGCAGGTCATTCCCCCCTACCTGCTCGCCTTCGCCGTCGGTGACCTCGCGTCGAAGGACCTCTCGCCGCGCTCGCGGGTGTGGAGCGAGCCGGGCCTGCTGGACGCCGCCGCCTGGGAGTTCGCCGACGTCGAGCGCCACCTCGCCGCCGCCGAGAGCCTGTTTGGCGAGTACGACTGGGAGCGCTTCGACCTGCTGGTGATGCCCCCGTCCTTCCCCTACGGCGGCATGGAGAACCCGCGCCTCACCTTCCTCACCCCCACGCTGCTCGCCGGTGACCGCAGCATGGTCAACGTCGTCGCCCACGAGCTCGCCCATTCGTGGACCGGGAACCTCGTCACCAACGTCAACGCCGAGCACTTCTGGCTCAACGAGGGCTTCACCGTGTTTGCCGAGCGCCGCATCCTCGAGGTGCTCGAAGGCCAGGAGGTCGCCGAGCTCCACGCCGCCCTGGGCCGCAACGACGTCGACGACGCCATCGCCCGCTTCACCAGGGCCGGCACCCCGGAGCTGACGTGCCTGCGGACGAAGCTCGAGGGCATCGACCCGGACGAGGCCTTCAGCGTGGTGCCCTACGAGAAGGGCTACCTGCTCTTGCGCGCGCTCGAGGGCGCCGCGGGGCGAACCAGGTTCGACGAGCTGCTCCAGTCGTGGCTCCAGGCCCACCGCTTCGGCGCCGTCACCACCGACGACTTCCTGGCGCACTTCGAGCAGCACGCGCCCGGCCTGCTCGCGAAGGTCGACGCGCTGGAGTGGATTGATCAGCCCGGCATTCCCGCCAACGCCCCGCGCGCCCACTCGGCCCGCCTCGACGCGCTGCAGAAGTTCAAGGGCCAGGTGCCGGAGAGCTCCGACGCCAGCGCCTGGAGCCCCACCGAGTGGCAGCTCTACCTCGAGGGGAGCCACGGCAAGCTGAACGCGGATCAACTCGCCACCCTCGACGCGCGCTTCTCGCTGTCCAAGGCGAAGAACACCGAGGTGCACGTGGGCTGGCTGCTGCTGGCGCTCTCGTGCGGGGTGACCTCGGTGGTGCCGCAGGTCGAGGCCTTCGTCGGCAAGTTCGGCCGCATGAAGTACCTGAAGCCGCTCTTCACCGCGCTGCACGCCCGGGCCGACACGAAGGCCGGGGCGAAGGCGCTCTTCGAGAAGAACCGCGAGCGCATGCACCCCATCGCCAAGCAGGTCATCGCCGGGCTGCTGGCGAAGTAGCACGCCGTGGCGCCGTCGAGACCCGAAGCCGTGACCCCTGATGTCAGCCGAGCCGGCCAGGGTGTGCGCATGAACGGAATGCGCGCGCTGGCCTGGAGGGTGATTCAGCTCGGGGCACGGCCGGTGCTGCGGCGTCACCACTTCAAGAGGCCGGGGGGCGGGAGCATGTTCTTCCGCGACAGGGGATGCCTCCGGCAGGTGATCACCTTCCACCGCTCGTGGAGGGGAGCGACCGGCAAGCTGCGAATCCGGGTCGACCAGCGGCTCGAGCGTCACGTGCTCTGGTCCGTACCTCCGTGCGAGGTGGACCTCGACCTGGAGCATGGAGATGCCGAAGACGCGGCGGTGCATGTTGGCTACTGGCTGGAACAGCACCTCCTGCGGCAGCTGGAGATCGAGCTGGACCTCGTCGAGTTGGCGCGTGCCTATGAGCTCCGGCCCACGGGATACGCACGGGAGCAGGCCGCTCAGTGTGCCGAGCTGTGGGAACTCCTTGCCCGTCCAGAGGAAGCCGCTCGGGTCCTGGCGGCGATCCCGCCCGAAGTGGTCCTGTTCGACGGGGAGATTCCGTTCTGAGCGCCCCCGGGGACTCTCTTCGTCGCTGAGCTACCGGCCGGGGCACGCGTGTGGTCCGTCCACGAGGACCAAAGGAAGGTGGTTCGAGCGCCTCGCCTGCGCCGAGCTGCGGTGGCGTGCCGACGATCTCGGCGAACACCGGCCCCGGCGCCAGGCCGGAGCCCACGCTACGCCAGGAGCGCGAACAGCTCGTTGAGGAGCTCCTCGGGCCGTTCCTTCAGGGCGGCCCACGTCCAGTGCAGCACTCGGAAGCCCTTGAGCAGCAGCTGGTTGTTCCGGCGACGGTCGTCTTCGAAGCAGTCCACGCTCGCGTGGAACGCGTAACCGTCGGCTTCGATGACCACTCGCTGCGCTTCGAAGCAGAAGTCCACCCGCCGCACCTGCCTGTGGCTCCAGACGACGCGCTGCGTGCGCGGGCGCGGCAGCCCGTTGGAGACGATCAGGTCGAGCACCCTGGCTTCGAGCTCGCTCTCCGTCGGTCCTCCCGCGCCCTCGAACTCGCGCAAGAGCAGCCGGAGGTCTTTGACACCTGGCTTGTTCTTCGAGGCCTCGACGCGCTCCACCAGCGCCCCGAGTGTCGTCTTCTTCACCCGCAGCGCATGGTCAATGACGTCACGCAGTTCCCGGAGCCCGGTCGTCGCGGCAAGGTCGGCCAGCGTCCGCGGGACGCTGGTGACGCGCGGGTCGCCGCTGCGGTCGCTCACGTCGCTCCTCGACAGCCGAAGCGCCCGGTGAACGACCACGCCTTTCGGCGCGCGCACCGCGTACGGCGCCGTGACCTCCAGCGCGCCCTCGCCGAAGCCCCTGAGTCCATGTACCGCCGCAGCCGTTGCATGCGACAGCGCCGCCTTCGGTCCTGCCCACAGCGAGAGCGCTTCGAGTGACTGCCGCCAGCTCGTCGGCGCCCCTTCGACCCGGTACACCGAAGGGAACATCCGAACCCACGCCTTCGACGCGAGCCGCGAGCGCAATTGGTCGACGCTGAGAAACCGGAGCGCCCCTGCGCGAGTCACCACTCCGAATTGCGCTGCTGCCCTCTTCAGGCACGCCACTTCCTGTTCCGTCATGGCTTCGTTCTCCCTCGAGCACGGCAGATAGCAGGTGGGTCTGACAACTCAGTTGCCGTGAGGGTGACAAGAGCGGGCTCAACCCCCGCTTTTGTAGCTTTCGTTGGAGTCGCGCGGTCACCGCGCCTACGGCTGGCTGTGCACGAGGGCATCGCGCTGGCCCACGAGGGCGGTGAACTCGGTGACGTCGGGCGTGGAACGATGGAGTGGAGACACCAGGCCCGGCGGCTCGAGCACCGGTGAGAACGCCAGCCGTGGGGGGGCAGCGGCCTTCTGACGTCAGAGACAGCCCACGCCGGTGTCGTGCTCGAAGATGCCGCTGGGGGTCGAGACGAAGCCCACGGGCGGCGTAGGGCAGTCACAGAGGAATTCGATGGAGTGGTTCTGTCGACAGAGCACCCCCCGGCTGGCGCAGGTCGGCGCCTGGCTGCACGCGCCATTGCCGACGTGATGGAAGCAGGAATCGCCGACGTCGACCCAGCCCGCGCCCAACAGCGCTGACCTCGCCGCGTGCCCGACGCCGCAGGCATAGAGGACGTCGGTGCTGCCGCTGCAAAGGAAGCCCTGCGTGAGCGGCACCGACTGCAGCGCAGTGGCCTGTGGCCCGATGAAGAGGTCGTGCCACGCGCCGGTGACCTCGACCGCCGTGGTGGTCACGCGGGGGTTGTAGGTCTCTTGCCCAAACTCGACCTGAAGCAGGACCCACTGTGACGGGTCTCCCCACGCCGAGCCCCAGAAAACCGCCAGCTCGCTTGCGCCGACGGGGGCCGGCAGCGTGGCGTTCTTGCGGGCGACGACGATCTTGAGCGCGTTGATGAACTGCGGCCACTCGATGGCGACGTCGAAGGTCTTCTTCGAAAACGGGGCGAACTGCGTGCCCTCCCCCTGGGAACGGTAGAGGGGCAGCCGCGAGTTGGTTTCCACGCCCTCGACGTTCAGCCCCTGCAGCGGCACGTCGAAGACCGAGAGGCTGCCCTGCGCCGGGTCGAACATCAGCGAGCTGTCCTGAAACCACGAGACGGTGGACCAGTCGGTGACGTCGGAGCGCTTGATGGCTGAGCCAGGCACCACCGACATGGGGCAGCGTGAGCACGGCCGCGGGCGAGCTCCAGAGGGCATCGACGGTGAGGGTGAACGCCTGGGGATCGAGCGGGTCGATGGGTGGGGCGAGCCAACTCGTGAGTGCGGGAGCCGTGTGCACGGGGAGAGCGCAGAGCGTCACTCCCGCATCGAGAACGCCCGCATCGACGGCGTCTGCGGGTCCGCAGCCGAGCGCGAGCGTGCACATCAATCCGACGAGCGGAGGTCTCAGCGAGCGCGACTTCACGGAAGTCCGGACAGTCTCACCGGGCCCTCGCGACGTCCACGAGGCGAAGCCGCATCGCCACGCACGTCATCGCCGGGCGGCTCTCGAAGGAAGCCTCACGGGCTGGGGGCGCTGGCGAGCGCCAGCAACTCCCCCAGGGCGGCGACGGTGGCCGCGGGCATGTCCGCTTCCGAGTGCCAGATGAACCACGTGCGGTCCTTGAGGCGCTGAGCGCAGGTGCGGGCCCGCGAGGTGCCGGCGTTCTCTCGAATGCAGGCCTCGAGGTACATCCACTCGAGCTGCCATACCGGGCTGTCGGACACCGAGGGGTGCACCACGCCCAGCAGGTACAGCGCCTCGCTCCGCCACGGCCCCTCGGGGTCGCGGCGCAGCACCTCGTCGAGGTAGCTGGCGGCGCGCAGCAAGGCGATGAAGTGCTCGGGCATGGGGGCGACGGTGTTCTCGGCGCCGCTGCCTTCCACCAACATCCGCGCCCGCAGCAGCAGCTGTTCAGGCGGTTGCTCCGCGAGCAGGAAGTGTTCGTGCTCCCAGGCCACGGCGTCGCGCTCCCAGCCCTCGAGCTCGCGCACCGCGATGCCCGGGAGCTCCACGCGCAGGAGCTGGGGCACGATCAACCGGTGCGTGAGGTTCACGTCGTCCCGCAGGCGCACCGCCACCCGCAGGGCCAGGCGCAGCCCGTCGAGCTGCTCGAACATCTCCGGCTCGAGCTTCGTGGGCCGCACCAGGGCGGTCCGCCACACGTCCAACGCGCGGTCGAACTGCCGGGTGGTGGCGAGGAACGCGGCGTGCTCCAGGGGCGGCAGCGGCACCCGGTCCACCACCTTCAGGGCGTCGATGAAGTCGCGCGAGGGCTCACGCAGGTGGCAGCTCATGCACAGCTGCGTGAGGCCGCGCACCCGGTAGCGCGCCGACTCGGTGTTCCCCGCGAGGAAGTCGGCGCGGGCCCAGGCAGCCTGGTTCCCGAAGAGCTCGGCGAGGCCGGCCGTCGACGAGGTCGGGCCGCGGAAGAAGCCGTGCTTCAGCTGCGCCAGCGTGTCGAGCGAGCGCGCGATGTCGGCGCGGTGCTTCGGGTCTCGGAACGGGTCGGGGCTGGCCAGCCAGGGAGTGACGGTGGCCATCGACTCCAGCGCGTTGCGCATGGCCGGGGTCGATGCTGCTGCGTTCGGCGCAGCCGCCAGGAACAGGCACAGAACGGAGAGCATGGTGCCCCCTTTCGATGTTGCACCTCGCTGCGAGTGCAAGCCGGGAGCCCACGGCCCCACCCAGCAAGGCCGCGCGCGAGGAGCGCAGTTCCTGCGAAAAACTGCGTGCTCCCCTGTCAGTTCTGCGGATCCGCGTGGAATCGGTCAGGCTGCGGGCCCATGAGATTCACCCTGCTGTGCAGCCTCCTGTGCGTCGCCTGTGCACCGCGCGCCACGCGCCCCATTCGAGCCCTCTCACCGGAGGCGTTGCGGCAAGTCACGCCTGCGGCGCGTTTCGCCACGGGTGCGCCCACCACGAACGAGCTGCGCAGCCAGGTCGAAGGCGCCCTCTCGCCCTCGACGGCCGCGCTGCTGCGCTACGAGCCCGCCCTCGAGCACGTCGCCCGCGCCATCGGCGAGACCTACGCCGACACCGGCCAGCCTCCAGCCCGCACCCTGCTCTGGTGGCTCCACTGGCGCGCGGGCGTCGGAGGCCGGCCCGCGGGCTACTGGGTCGTCGCCGGTGACGGGGGTGGGCGCGGCACGGCCCTCGACCGGCAGCTGGCGACCTGGGCCACGCGCCTCAACCAGCAGGTCAACGAGCCGCGCGCGTGGGCGGTGGTGCGCTTCGACACGTCGACCGGTGACGAGGCCCAGGCCCTGGTGCTCGCCGACGACGCCGTGGAGCTCGACGTGCCCCGCGTGGTCCACGCCGGCGCGCCGCTCGAGGTGAAGGGCCGGCTGCGCGTGCCCGCCCAGAAGCTGCTGCTCTCGCTCGAAGACGACGCGCGCACCGTGCGCCAGGTGGAGGTGCCGCTCGACGCCGAGGGCCGCTTCCAGCTCACCGTCAGCGCGCCCGCGAAGGCCGGCCGCCGCTTCCTCGAGCTGGTGCGCCTGCCGCCCTCTCCGGTGGGCGCGCAGACCTGGCTGCGCCCGGTGACGCTGGTGCCGCTGCTCGTCGACGTGACCGAGCCCGCAAGCGCCGAGCCCGAGGTGGTGACACCCAGGCCGAACCCCGCCGACGTGAAGAGCTGGGGTGCCTTCGTGCGCGCTGCGTGGGATGCGAAGCGGCAGCAGCTCGCGCTCCCGCCGCTGGTGGCCTCGCCGCAGCTCGACGGGCTCGCGGTGAACTACGCCCAGCGCACGGCCGCCGACCCCAACGCCCCTCCCGACGTGAACCTCGTGGGCCACGTCAACGCGCTGGGCGTCGTCTCGCGCGAGGTCTTCGCCCACACCTCGGAGGCCGAGTTCCTCGACGAGCTGGTGTGGCTCGAGTGGTCGCGGCCCTCGTACCGCGCGTCGTTGCTCTCGCCGACCTCGCCGGTGCACGGCGTGGGCTTCGAGCTGCGCCCCGACGGCAACTTCGTCTTCGCCGAGGTCATCGCGCAGCCGGTCGGCGTGCTCGACCTCGCCGTGGAGCTCCCGAAGCTCGAGGCCCGCTTCACCGAGCTGCGCAGCGCCGCGAAGAAGCCCGCGCTGCTGAAGGACGCGAAGCTGGATGCGGGGCTCCTCGCGGCGGTGAACAAGGCCTGCGAGAGCGGCCAGCCCCTCGCCAAGGACGACCTCGTCGCCGCGCTGAAGGCGGCCCAGCTCAACGGCCCCAGCGCGTGGGTGGCGGGCATGTCCAGCCGCGTGCTGCCCGAGGACCTCGCCGGCTTCGCGGGCGACCTCCCCTCGAACGACGCCACGCACTTCGCGTTGGCGGCCTGCCAGCTGCGCGCGGGGGAAAAGCGCGGGCAGGAGCTGCTGGTCCTCTTCGTCCTCGACGCGAAGCTCCCGGCGGGCAAGGGCAAGTAACGCCCGTCAGCGCGCGGGCGGCGCGAAGGCCACGGCCGGGCCCGTGAGGCGCAGGTACCGTTGCGCCCCCGGGCGGCGAAGAAACACCGCGAGCGCCGCGGCCTCTTCGCGCTGGCACTCGGCGTCCACGTCCTCGAAGCACTTGCGAGCGCGCACCAGCCGCTCCGCGTCTTCGGCCTCACGGGCCGCCTGGGACTTCTGAAGCGCCGCGAGTTCTGCGAGGCGCCGTTGCACCCACGCCCGCCGCTGCCAGGGCGCGAGGCTGAGCCAGGCTCCGGCGAGCACCAGCAGCGCGCACCCGGTCACCCCCAGCCGCGAGCCCAGGCCCGACGCGAAGAGCCCCCCGAGCGCGAGCGCGCCCACCAGCGCCAGGCTCACCCCGAGCACCACCTGCGTGGAGCGGGGCCGCGCGAGGGTCTGGGCCTGGCGGCGCAGGCGCGCTTCTTCTCGAGCCAGCCGGTCCGCGCCGGAACGGTGCTCTCGCTGGGCGTGCAGCGCGGCCTCGCGCAGTTGAGCCGCTTGCGCGCGCGCTTCCCTGAGCTGCTCGAGGTGCAGCAAGAGGCCGAGGTCTGCCCGCGCCTCGTCCCCGAGGCCGAGTTGCGTGCGCGCTTCACCGGTGCGCACCGCCTGCAGGAGCTCCTTCGCCCACTCGCGCTCCTCGGGCCGCTCGAGGTGTTCGGGCTCGAGGGCGTCAGGCGCCGCCTCGCGCTGCAGGGCGCGGAAACCCAGGGTCCTGGTGACGGGCTCACCTTCGGCCTCGACCCGGGTCAGCCCTTCCTTCAGCGCGGCGAGCGACTCGCGGAGCGACGGGGCAGCGGGCGCGCGTCGCTTCGCCGGCCCCTGGCGCGGCTCTGGCTCCAGGGCTCCCTCGGAGGGACGGGCGAGCGGGCCGAGGTCGCGCGCCTCGGGAGGAGGAGGCCGGTGCGGCGACTCGACGCGAGCCTGGGCAGCGGCCCACCCCCGCAGGCCGAGGAGCGCCGCGCGAGGCGAGGGGGGCAGCGGCGCAGACGGAGCGGCGAGGGGCGGCGCTGGCGAGTCGAAGCGCGGGACCCGCGGCTTGGAGGAGGTCTCGGCCCCGGCGACCGGGGTCTTCGGCGCGGAGGGCACGCTCACCCCACTCGGGGGGAAGGGCGCCGAGCGCAGCGGCTCTGGCCGGAGGGACGAGACGACGAGGTCCAGTTTCGCTTGCAGGGCGCCGCCAGGCAGCGCCTCACGCGCGGGGCGCAGCGCGCGCGGCGGTACCGGGAGTCCGAGGAGCGCGGCGTGGTCTCCGGGGGGAGTCGAGGCTCCCGGGACCAGCTCGCCGTGCCGCGCGGAGAGGCGCACCACGTCGACGGGGAGCAGCGTGGACGCGGGCAGCGCCGACGAGGGCTCACCGGGGCGCGCGGTTCTCGACGGCTGCGCAGCAGGGGCGAGGGCCACGGCGCTGAGGGGCAGCAAGAGGGCCATGGTCGTCCTCCAGGTCTCTTCGGCACGGACGCCGATTTCCTGAAGGGTGACGGCCCGGCTCGCGATGCGCGTATGAAGGGCGCATGACTGACGCGTTCTTCCTCCCCGACGGTGATGGCTTCCTTCCGCAGGTGCACGCCACCGGCCCGTGGAGCGCGGAGTTCCTCCACGGCGGCCCGCCCTGCGCCCTCGTCACCCGGGGCTTCGAGCGCAAGCTGCCCGACGACTTCCAGCTCACCCGCGTCACCTTCGAGCTGCTGCGGCCCGTGGGCTTCGAGAAGCTGACCCTGCGCACCGAGGTCGAGACCGAAGGCGCCAACGTGCGGCGCGGCACCGCGGTGCTCGAGACGGCCGACGGCAAGGCGTTGATCCGCGCCACGGCCATGGCCTTCCGCAAGGAACCGCTGATGCTCGACCTGGGGCAGGAGACGCCGCCGCCGCTCCCGGCCTCGACGCCCGAGCCCTTCGAGGCCCCCTTCTTCCCCACGCCGGTCGGCTACCACACGGCGATGGAGACCCGCTTCGCGCGCGGCGGCCTCGGCGCGTCGTCGGTGGCCGCGTGGATGCGGATGAAGGTGCCCTTGCTGCCCGACGAGAAGCCGTCACCGTTCGTGCGGACGGCGTGCGCGGCCGACTCCGGGGCCGGCGTGTCGCACCCGGTGGACATCAAGACCTTCACCTTCGTCAACGCCGACCTGACGCTCTCGCTGCTGCGCAGGCCGAAGGGCGAGTGGATCTGCCTCGAGGCGAAGACCACCGTCACGAAGGACGGCATGGGCCTCGCGGACACGCGCCTGTGGGACGAGAAGGGGCCGTTCGGTCGCGGTGCCCAGGGGCTGATCATTCGCCCCCGCGCGGCGAGCTGAGCCTACGGCGTACCGACGGGCCCGATGCACACGCGCGGGCCCAACGAGAGCCGCACCTCGCAGGTGTAGCCAGCGCGGCAGTCGGCGTCCCTGGTGCACACGTGCGCGCAGCCCGACGTCTCGCTGTCGACCAACTTCCAGACGCACAGCGAGCCCGCAGGACAGGTGCCGTTGAGGGTGCAGGTCACGCTGCACATGCCGCCGGGCGTGTCGTTGCGGTTGAGGCAGATGCCCGGGCCACAGTCGGAGTTCACCGTGCACGCATCACCCACCACCGCGCCACAGGCCGAGAGGGTGGCGACGACGCAGAGGCTGAGCAGGCGGAACATCTTCATGCCCTCGCCATAGGGTCTGGCGCTCGGTGATGCACGCAGAGATTGCACGCGGGCGAGCCGGGTCAGCGTGATTTGGTGCGGGCGTGTCGAGAGGGGTGCTCATCGCGTTCGCGCTCGGGTTGATCAGCTGCGGCCCCCAGGTGACGGTGCCGCACGCGGCGAGCGCCGAGTTGCAGGCCTGCGCAAAGGTGAGCGGCGAGGTGGGCTCCATCGCGGCCGTGGTGGAGCGGCTCAACGCGCTGCCGGGCCAGCCCGATGGCGCGTGCTTCGCGGCGAGCGTGCCGAGGCCGCTGGCGTTGGTGGCGACCACGGGCATCACCAGCGCCCAGCCCGCGAACAGCCGCGCCAGCCCGCGCATCTTCCTGATGTTGCCGGCGCTGGTGGCGGGCGTGGTGCCTGATGGCGACGGCGCGAAACTGCTCGAGTTGGGGGAGTGGGTGACGGCCACGCGGACGTTGAAGGGGGAGCTCGAGCTGCCGGTGGTGGCGAAGGTGGCGCCTGGAGACCCTTTCAAGCACGTGCTGTTCAGCCGCCCCGACACGACGTGTGCGCTGTGCCACCGCGATGAGACGCCGCACGACTCGATTCCCGGAGCCTTCGTCTCGGTGGCCTACAAGCCGCAGCCCGGGAGCTTCGTGAGCGTGGAGTCGATGGCCGCGGCGCACGAGGCGTGTGTCGAGAGCGGGGAAGAGAGCAGCCGGTGCACCATGTGGCACGCGCTGTTTGATTTCGGGGTGGTGACGCAGGGCGCGTTCGGGGTGGGCGTCGAGACGTTCGTGCCGTGAGTTCTCACCTCTCCCTGCGAGAGCGGGGAGAGGTCGGCCGCAGGCCGGGTGAGGGGCTCGCTCTGGCTCCGTGCTCGGGTCGGCCCCTCACCCCGGCCCTCTCCCCGCTGGCGCAGGGAGAGGGAGGGTTGTTGCTTCGGGTCGCCTACTCTGCTTTCGACTCGACATGCGCCTGACTCCGCTCGTTCTCTGCGTGCTCTTCGCTGCGTGCGGTCCCGTGACTCAATCGGCCGATGGGGGCGTCGATGCAGGCACGCCCGAAACCGACGCGGGCGCCACGACCTGCCAGGAGCCCTACCGCCGCTGCGACGCCGAGTTCCGCTTCCGGGCGCTCGACGAGTCGAGCGTGCAACTGCGCGGTGACTTCGCCGCCGACGGGTGGACGGTGGGCGTGCCGATGACCCGCCAGGGCAGCGACTGGGTGGCGCACGCGAGCGTCGGCTTCGGGAGCAGCGTCGAATACAAGTTCCTGATCAACAACAGCCTCTGGGTGACGGACCCGGCGAACCTGAAGCTCTCGGCCGGCGGCAACAGCGTGCGCGAGAGCGTGCGCTGCGAGGCCTTCACCTGCGAGCCCAACGCCCCCGAGCAGGGCGCCTTCGACTGGCGCGACTCGGTGATGGCCTTCGTCTTCGTGGACCGGTTCCTGGACGCGGACCCCTCGAACAACTGCGCGGTGCCGGGCGCGGACCCGGCGGGCCAGTACAAGGGCGGTGACTGGAAGGGCGTCACCCAGAAGATCAACGAGGGCTACTTCACGCAACTGGGGGTCAACACCCTGTGGCTGACGGTGCCGGTGAAGAACTCGACGGTGGGCGGCCTGGGGAGCGACGGGCGCATCTACTCGGCCTTCCACGGCTACTGGCCGGTGGATCTCGAGCGCTACGAGTCGTGCTTCGGCACGCAGCAAGACCTCGTGGACCTGGTGAACGCGGCGCACGCGAAGGGGGTGCAGGTGCTCTTCGACTTCGCGATGGTGCACGTGCACGCGTCGTCGGCGCTCTACGCGCAGCACCCCGACTGGTTCTGGCCGTTGGCCTTCAACGGGGGCCAGTGCGTGTGCGACGACGGCAGCGTGTGCCCGTGGAACTCGCAGGGGCAGCGGTGCTGGTTCACCGACTACCTCCCGCACTGGAACTACACGGTGGCCGCGGCGCGCGAGTACACGGTGAAGCAGGCGGTGCGCATTCTCGAGGAGACCGGGGCCGACGGGTTCCGCCTCGACGCCATCAAGCACGTGGACAACGCGTGGCTGCTGCTGCTGCGCGCCGAGGTGGAGAAGCTCGCGGCGACGCGGCACCCGAGGCCGCGCATGTACTTCGTGGGGGAGACCTACGACTTCGGCAACCGCGACTACCTCAAGTCCTTCGTCGACCCGAAGACGAAGCTCGACGGGCAGTTCGACTTCCCGCTGCGGATGCAGGTGCTGGAGTCGATCATCGCGCGCCGCGCCCCGATGACCGCGCTGCGCGACCTGGTGCTGAGCAACGACACGTTCTACGGGCCCAACGCGTTGATGAGCCCGTGGATTGGGAACCACGACCTGGGCCGGGTCATCCACATGGCCGAGGACATGCCGATGTGGAACAGCGGCTACGCCGACGGCAAGGACCGGGCGTTCAACAACCCGCCCACCCTGCCCGCCTACCGCCGGCCGTTCGAGCGCATCGCCAACGCCTTCACCTTCCTGCTGACGAGCCCGGGCGTGCCGCTGCTGTACTACGGCGACGACATCGGCCTGCCGGGCGGCGGAGACCCGGACAACCGGCGCTTCATGCAGTGGAGCGGGCTGTCGGTGGACCAGCAGTGGCTGCACTCGCGGGTGGCGGCCCTGGGGGCGCTGCGCAAGGAGCACCCGGCGCTGCGCCGTGGCACGCGCACCGTGTTGACGGCGACCAGCGAGACCTTCGTCTACGCGATGAGCGACGGCACGGAGACGCTGTACGTCGCCATCAACCGGGGTGACGTGGAGGAGACGGTGAGCGGGTTGCCGGCGAAGTCGCTGCGGGACCTGCTCAACGCCGAGTCGGTCAGTGGCCCGGCGGTGCGGGTGCCCGCCCGCGGCGCGCGCGTGTTGTCGGAGTGAGGCAAGGCGGCCGGCGGTTCAGAGCCGGCTGGCGAACCAGCGCACGAGGTCGGTGGCGGTGAGCATGCCCACGAGGTGACCGTCGTGGGTGACGACGGGCACGCGCTCGAGGCTGTGGCGGGCGACGAGGCGCGCGACCTCGGCGATGGGGGCCCGCTCGGAGACGCTGATGACGTCGGTGTCCATGGCGTCGTCGACCTCGGCGCCGCGGGCGTCACGCAGGCGGGCGAGGCGCCGGGTGGACACCACGCCCACGAGCACGGAGTTGTCGTCGACGACGGGCGCCGACGGAACGCCGGAGGCATCGAGCAGGGCGAGGGCGGCCCGCACCTCGAGGTCGGAGTCGAGGCAGGTGACGTCGCCGCTCAGGAGCTCGCCGCAGAGGTCCTGGGGCTCGGCGAGGTCGGAGGGGACGCGGCACTCGAGGAATTCGTGGCCCATGGCGGACAGCTCCCGTTCGAGACGAACGCACTGCAGGCACTGCGGTAGCGGTCGAGAACCTGCCGCGATGGGACAATGGACGGAGGCGTGTTGGCCCCGGGGGCCGTCGCTGGTGACCTTGCGGTGCCCGCGCACGGGGAGTCGAACGGTGCGCTGTGGCTCCTGCGTGGTCTGCATGCTTCCCCCGGACGGCGACGAGGGGTGATCAACGCGGGTACGGAGCGCGTTGTCATCAGGGGAGAGGCAGATACTTCGGGAAATCGTCATGCAGGTTCTGCGTGCGGGCTGACCTTCGTCAAGGTGCGGGGACGCGGGAGGCTGCGATGGGAGGTTTTCGTCTCCTGCGATCGGCACAGGTCATCTTGCGGTTTGGGTGCCCGGGGTCGCCCCTATCCCTTCCTTTCCCCCCGGGGAAAGGGGACCGCTCGGCCGCGGGGGCCAGACGGGATCCAGAGTCGAATGGGGCAAGGCCTCGATGTGCAGGACCAGCCGCAGCGCAGGACGCAGACGCTTCTTCTCGATGGTCTTGGCATGCGCCGGATCCACCGCCCAGGCAGCAACATCTGACTTCCTGTCGTGGCTGCCGAAGGGCAGCACCTGCTGCTTCAGGATGCTGCTGCTTCAGCGCCCCGCGTCGCCGTCGACGAAAACCGTCGAGG
>CAIVGN010000193.1 GCA_903905455.1 uncultured Archangium sp. | reverse complement strand
TCGGCCCGCAGCCGCGCCGCCCGCAGCGTCAATCCGTCGTAGAGGAATGGAAGCGTGGTGCTGGGGAACTCGCACTCCAGCGTCAGCACCTCGGTGATGCCGCGCGCCTTGAGCATCTGGGCGATGACGTGGAAGCCGAAGCTGGTGCTCTGGGTGAAGGCCACCTCGCCGCTGGTCGCCCCGATGAACTTCGCCAGGCGCGCCCGGGTGTCGTCCTTGAACCGGGCCCAGGTGGGGTAGCTGACGTCGCCGTTCTCGAGCGCGTCGCGCAGGCAGCGCTCCATGGCGTCGAAGACCGGCTGCGGGGTGGGGGACGAGGCGGCGGCGTTGAGCCACACGCGCTTCTTCAAGGCCGGGAACTGGGCGCGCACTTCGGCAGGCGTCATGAGGGCGGGAATAGCCCACGCGCGGCCCTTGTTGCGGGGCTTCAGGAGGCCTCCTTGCAATCGACCTCAGCCCACCGCGTTCCGTTGACACGATGTCACAGCCTTGCGCGTCAGCCCGCCCACTCCTGTCAGTCGAGGGTCGCGGGGCTGCCTCCAAAACCTCCGAATTCGCTCGTGATGGGGTTGGGTCTTCAAGTTGCACACGAGGAACCGGCATGAGCGCGCGCTTCTTCCTCGCAGGGTTCGCAGTGCTGGCCGTTTCGGTGGGCTGTGCCGCGCAGGCTCCGGCCACCCGCGCTCCCGAGGCGCTCTATCTCGCGGTCGAAGTGCAGGAGCACGGGCACACCGTCGCCCAGCCGAAGGTGGTCGGCTTCGAGGGTCGCAACATCACCGTCGAGCGCCGCCAGCCGGACGCACCCAACGCCGACTACCGCCTGGTGCTGATGCCGCGCGAAGAGGGCCAGGGCTACGGGGTGAAGCTGGACCTCCAACTGCCCAGCGGGCGACGCCTGGGGCACATCGGCCTGCTGCACGGCGAAGAGCGGCGCATCACGCTGGGCGCGGACATCGAGTTGAAGGTGATGTTGATGCGTGTCGACTCGCCGGAGTTCAAGGCCCTGGTGCAGCGCGCCCCGAGGCTGCGCCGGCCGACCATCTGACGTCGCGCATCCTCGGCGGAGGAAGTCCTCGATGCGGGAACTCCTCAGGAGAGGAACCCCGCCGCGCCGAGCCACGAGGTTAGACAACAAGAGTTGTCTTCTCTCTGAGGTGCGCCGCATGCCGTTCGATGCCCCTGATGCGCTGAACCAACTCGCAGCCCTGGGCGACGCCGAACTGGATGCGCTCGCGTTCGGCGTGGTGCGCATGAGCCTCGACGGCACGGTCACCGCGTACAACGCCACCGAGAGCCAAAGCAGCCACCTGTCGCGAGAGGCGACGCTCGGGCGCCACTTCTTCACCGAGGTCGCGCCCTGCACCAACAACTACCTCGTGGCCCAGCGCTTCCTCGACGAGGCCGAGCTCGACGCCACCATCCCCTACGTCTTCACCTTCCGCATGCGCCCTACGCCGGTGCAGTTGCGGATGCTGCGGTCGGCCACGTCGTCGCAGATGTTCCTGTTGGTCGAGCGCGGAGCTTGAGCGCGGCTCCCGACGACGCGGTCCTCGACTTCTTGTACCTGCTGCCTCTCGGGGCGGTGAAGGTGCGCGCCGATGGGGCGGTGGCGCTCATCAACCCCGCGGCCATGCAGTTGCTGTTGGCCATCGCGCCCACGCTCAGCCACACCAACCTCTTCGACTCACTCGACGCGCTCCGACCTTCGTTGCGTGAGCTCTTGCGGGGCCACGAGGGCGTGGAAGGGTGCCTCTTCGAAGGGACCCGGGCGGTGGTGCGCAGCGGCAACGGCTCGCCGCTGGTCATCGCGCTGACCGTGCATCGCGTCGCTGGCCAGGCCCTGATGGTGCTGCTCAGCGACGTGACCAAGGCCGCCGAGCAGGACCGACTGGTCGAGGTCGCCAGCCGCGCCAAGAGCGAGTTCCTGGGCAACGTGAGCCACGAGATCCGCACCCCGATGAACGGGATCATCGGTCTGACCGAGCTGCTGCTCGACACCCAGGTCGACATCGAGCAGCGCCACTATCTCGACTTGCTCAAGGCCTCGGCCGGCGCGCTGCTCTCGCTGGTCAACGAGATCCTCGACTACTCGAAGCTCGAGGCAGGCAAGCTCCAGCTCGACCCCATCGAGTTCGACCTCGGCGAGACGCTGCGCCTCTCGATGAACGCGCTGAGCATTCGCGCCCACGAGAAGGGGCTGGAGTTCGCGTACGGCGTCTCCTCGGCGCTCCCGGTGCTGTTGCGCGGAGACCCGGGTCGGCTGCGGCAGGTGCTGGTCAACCTCGTGGGCAACGCCCTCAAGTTCACGGCCACAGGCGAGATCTTCGTCGACGTGCGCGAGCTGTCGCGTGATGCCGAGACGGTGGAGATCCAGTTCTCGGTGACCGACACGGGCATCGGCATTCCTCCCGAGAAGCAGCAGCAGGTGTTCGAGGCCTTCGTGCAGGCCGACGGCTCGACCTCGCGCACCTACGGCGGCACCGGGCTGGGGCTGACCATCTCGTCGCGCCTCGTCACTTCGATGGGCGGTCACCTGAGCGTCGAGAGCGAGCCCGGGGTCGGCAGCCGCTTCTTCTTCACCGTCAGGCTCGGGCTCTGCGCCCAGGGCGCGTTGTCCGCCGAGGCCCGGGCGCGCCCCTCGTTCGCGGGCCGCCGCGTGCTGGTCGTCGATGGCCATGTGGCGAGCGGGAGGATCATCGAGTCGTATCTCCTGGGCTGGCAGATGCGGCCCACGGTGGTGCACGACGCCCCGGCAGCCGTCGAGGCCCTGCGACAGGCGCGCCGCACCCGAGATCCCTTCGCGGTGGTGTTGGTGGAGTGCCCCCAGCACGCCTCGGTTTCCGCCACGCTGCGCGCCGACCCGTCGTGGGGCGCCCGGGTGATCTCCATGATGCGCACCGGAGAGGTGCGCGAGGCGAGGCGCTACCGCGAGTTGGGGAGCACCGCGCTGCTCATGAAGCCCGTGTCCCAGGACGAACTCTCGAGCGCGCTGCGCCTGGCGTTGGGCGGGGCCCCCGTGGTCGCGGCGATTCAGACCGTGCCCTTCCCGGACGTGCTGCCGCTGGAAATCCTCCTCGCGGAGGACAACGACGTGAACGAGCTGATCGCCCGGCGCGTGCTCGAGCACCGGGGCCACACCGTCACCTCGGCCCACGACGGAATCGAAGCGCTGGCGCAGTTCGACCGACGGTCCTTTGACCTGGTGCTGATGGACGTGCAGATGCCGGGCATGGACGGGCTCGAGGCTACGGCGCAGATCCGCCTCCGCGAGAAGGTGACCCACGGGCATCAATACATCATCGCCATGACCGCCCACGCGATGGTCGGCGACCGGGAACGCTGCCTCGCCGCAGGAATGGACGGGTACCTCACCAAGCCTCTCAACACCCGCGACCTCGACATGGCGTTGGCGGCGGTGGTGCCCGGAACCGTCCCCGCCCGCGCCTGAATGCGGTAGGGCGGCCCCATGCCCTTCGATCGCCCGTTTGTTCCCGTCAAACCCAAGGGTGACCAGGTCTCGCTGGTCGATTCGTTCCGCCGCCTCGCGGCCTGGCTGCGCGAGCACGACGCGATGGCGTTGATGCAGTCGCTCTCGCCCGGGGCCAAGCCCATCCAGCTCTCGAAGCTGGAGCAGAAGCTGGGGTTCCCCGTGCCGGCCGGCCTGCGCGCCCTGTGGCTGATGCACGACGGGCAGCGCCGCAACGTGGACAGCCTCGTGGGCTCGCTGCACCTGCTGCCCGTGGCCTGGGTGCTCAACGAGCGGCCGGCGACGCTCAAGCTGCTGGCGCGCGCGCGGGCCGACGCGGCGTCCTTGAAGCAGGTGGGGCTGACCGCAGAAGAGTCCGCGTCCGATGCCTGGTTCCCGGTGGCGAGCCGCGGGAGCTCCTGCGTCATCGTGCACTCGAAGTCGGGGCGGGTCTTCGCCGGCAGTGACGAGGCGCCCTACCTGCACTTCGTCGCGGCCTCGGTGCCGCAGTGGCTCTCGGCCTGGGTCGACGCCGTCGAGCTGGGCCAGTTCGAGTTGGTGCTCAGCCCCGACGGGGCGTTCTTCGCGCCGCCCGAAGAAGGGGACGCGGAAGAAGAGGCGTGAGCCTCCGGCACCGCGTCTCGAGCGTGCGCTGAGCCATCGGCGCATGAGGAGAGGCGCAGTTCCATCTCTTGCGCGTCGCGCGGCGGGTGCCGATGTCCAACAGGCCGCCGTTGCTCCGGGCGCCTGCGTGGCGTGAATGCTGCTTCGTCATCGGTAGCGCCCCTCCGAAACGCCCCGTGGTGCTCGGCGCGGGGCTGCGAGGAGCTCCGATGATGCTGCCTACCCGATCGTCCCCGTTTGGCAACGCGTGGTTCCAGGCCGCGCCGCGCTTCGTGGCAGCCGCGTGCATGGCCTTGTCCCTGGGCCTCGTGGCCGCCTGCGACTGCAGCCCGAACCAACGCCCGAATCACGCACTCTCGGGCAACGCGGGCGTGGCCGGCGCCGTCCTCGCCTACGTGGACGGTACGGCCCAGACCGTCACGGCCGACGAGACCGGCGCTTACAGCCTCGACGTCCCCGGAGACTGGTCGGGCACGGTGACGCCGAGCCTCCTGGGATACGCCTTCACGCCCTACGGCCGCAGCTACGAGCACGTGGTGGCCGACTTCACGGACCAGGACTTCACGGCGGCGGCCGGAACCATCACCCTCTCGGGCAACGTGGGGCTCGCGGGTGCCTTTCTCTTCGATACCGACAGCACCCGGATCGTGGCCACCGCGGACGCCAGCGGCAACTACACCCTGACGCTTCCCTCTGGTTGGTCGGGCACCGTGACTCCAGCGGCGACCAGCCACACCTTCTCACCGGCGAGCCGGACCTATGTGAACGTCCAAACCGACCTTCCCGGGCAGGACTACACGGCGGGAGTGGCGCATCTGATCATGGGCACCACGCAGGTGGCGGCGACGACCATGGCCTATGCCGTCGGCAGCGAGGCGATCACCGTCACGGCGGATGCCAGCGGAATGTACTTCCTGTGGTTGCCCGAGCACTGGTCGGGCACGCTGACCCCGACCAAGCCGGGCTACACCTTCACGCCCGCGAACCGCTCGTACACGGATCTCCAGGCGGACCTGTTCACCGAGGGCTTCGTCCCGACGGCCGTCACCTTCACGGTGGCAGGCAACGCGGGCGCGGCAGGCGCCAGGCTCGACTACACCGACAATTCCGCGAAGAGCTCCACGGCGGACAGCAGCGGCCACTACAGCTTCAGCGTCTCCTACAACTGGTCGGGCACGGTGCTGCCCAGCCTGCTCGGACACGCCTTCACGCCGGTGAGCCGGAGCTACACCAACGTCCTCTCGAACCAGGGCGGGCAGGACTTCGTCGCCAACACCGGGCCTGCGCACACCGTGTCGGGCAACGCGGGCCTGGCAGGGGCCATCCTCGCCTACAGCGACGACACGGCCCGCACGGCCACGGCGGACGCCACCGGGAACTACAGCTTCAGCGTCTCCTACAATTGGTCGGGAGTGGTGACGCCGGGATCGCCGCTCAGACAGGCCTTCACGCCGGCGAACCGTCGCTACACCTGGGTCCTCAGTGATCAGACCGCCCAGGACTACGCGGTGGTCCCCGGGGTCTTCACGGCCACGCCGAGCGCGACGCTGCCCTCGCCGAGGTATGCCCATACCTCGACCCTGCTCGGCAACGGCAAGACCCTGGTGGCGGGCGGGGCGGGCAACGACAACCTCGTGCCCAGCAGGTTGCATGACCCCGCGAGCGGCGCATTCACGCCCACCCGCGATACCCAGGGCAACCTCACCTCGTGCGTGCCGCGGCACTACCACACGGCGACCGTGCTCCCGGACGGCAAGGTCCTGATCGCCGGCGGCTACCCCAGCTCTTCGAATGCCGTGAGCCTCCCGGACGCAGAGCTCTACGATCCCTCCACCGGACGCTTCACGGCCACCGCAGGGCACTTGCTCACGGCGCGTTACCACCACACGGCGACCCTGCTGCCAGACGGCCAGGTGCTCATCGCCGGGGGCACCAACTTCGTGCAATGGCTTGGCGCGGACGGTGGAAGCACCGGCGTCACCGGCTCCTCGCTGGCGACCGCGGAACTCTATGACCCCGGCACGGGCCTCTTCACGGCGACGGGCAGGTTGCTGGGCCCGAGGAACCAGGCGACCGCGAACCTGCTCCCGGACGGCAGGGTCTTGCTGGCAGGCGGAGAAAGCTACAACCCCGGGCAATACGTGCCGGCTGCGGAACTGTATGACCCGGCCACGGGGCACTTCACGGCCACGGGTTCCCTGCTCACGCCCCGGGAGTTTCACACCTCGACGCTCCTCCCGAATGGCAAGGTCCTGATCGTCGCCGGGCAGTCCAGCACCTACGCGGCCCATGCGGAACTCTATGACCCGGCCACGGGCATCTTCACGGCCTCGGGCCCCGGCGCGCTGAGGCGACTTCACACCGCCACGCTGCTGGGCAACGGCAAGGTCCTCGTGGCCGGGGGCGAGGTCTCGTTCGTCCCCCTCGACAGCGCGGAGCTGTACGACCCCGGCACCGGCAGCTTCAGCCCCACGGGCTTCCTGGTGGTCAAGCGGGAGCAACACGGCGCGTCCGTGCTGCCCGGTGGCAAGGTGCTCCTGACCGGGGGGTACGGGGGCGACGAGAGCGCAGAGGTGTTCGATCCGCAGGACCCGGCTCCGGGCATGCCCTGGTTCTCCTACGGCCCCGCGGTCTTTCATTTCAACAAGGACACCTCCATCGCGGCCATCACGCCCCAGAGCACCGGGGCCACCGCGTGGACCGTCAGCCCCGCCTTGCCGGCGGGTCTCTCGTTCTCCGCCGCGACCGGTGGCCTCGTCGGCACGCCCACGGCCCTCGCCGCCACCCGGTCCCACCTCGTGACGGCCTCCAACGGGACCCACCAGAGCTCGGGCTTCATCTGGGTCTCGGTGACGCCATAGGCCCCGGGTCATCCTCCTTGCGATGGTGGCCCGACGACGTCGTGTTCGAGTTGGTGGAGCGCATCGCCCCGAAGGTTCAGCGGGTGATGGCCTCGGCCGTCTCTCCCACCGCGTCGAGCGTGGGCTCGATGGCCGCGGGGATCTTCACGCGGGACAGCGGTGCGTCGACGTCCTTGAGGCCGTGACCGGTGGCGAGCACCACCACCTGCGCGTCCCTCGGCAACGCCCCCGGGCCCGCCTGCACCTTGAGCAACCCGGCGTAGGCCGTGGCGCCCGCGGGCTCGGTGAACACGCCTGACCCGGCGGTGAGCTGGGCCTGGGCGTCGAGGATCTCGCTGTCGGTCACCGTCAACGTGCGGCCCTTCGTTTCGAGGATTGCCCGGCGCGCCCAGTGCGAGTTGCTGGGGCACGAGACCGAGATGGAGTCGGCGATGGTGCTGGGGTTCGGCGCGTCCGAATAGGTCCCCGTCTCGACGTAGCGGTGGATGGCGTCGCTCTTCTCGGCCTGGATGGCGAAGAGCCGGGGCAGGGTGTCGATGAGCCCTGCGCGCTGGAGATCGACGAAGCCCTTGTGCAGGCCCGCGAGGATGACGCCGTCGCCTGCAGAGACGAAGACCGCGTCCGGGGCGCGCAGGCCCAGTTGCTCGAAGAGCTCGAGCGAGACCGTCTTCTTTCCCTCGATGGTGAGCGGGTGGTACGCGGTGTTGCGGTTGAGGCCGCCGCGCTTCGCGGTGAACTCCAGCGAGAGCTTGAAGGCGTCGTCGTAGGTGCCCTTCACGGGGATCACCCGGGCCCCGGCCAGCACCATCTGCACCAGCTTCGCGCGCGGGGCTTTCTCGGGCACGAAGATGAGCGCCTGCACGCCGGCCGAGGCGCAGACCGTTGCCAGGGCCGAGGCCGCGTTGCCCGTCGACGCGCACACCACCTGCGCTTCACCCAGGCGCTTCGCCTCCGCGGTCACCAGGAACGACGCGCGATCCTTGAGCGAGCCGCTGGGGTTCTGGCCGTCGTTCTTGATGAACAGCGCAGGCAGGCCGAGGGTCTCGCCGAGCCGCTTCGCGGGCACCAGCGGGGTGTGGCCCACCATCAGCGGCGGGTAGTGCACCGGGTCGACGGCCGAGAAGAGCGACCAGTCGGGCCGGCTGCGATCGAACTTCGCGCGCTGGTGCTCCGCGTCGAACACCGCCTCGAGCACGCCCACCAGGGGGATGCCGGGCCGGTAGGCGGCGCCGCAGGTCGGACACAGGTAACGCACCTCGTCGCGGGCGTACTCGCGGCGGCAGTCGGTACATCGGTACACGAAGGCAGTCATCGGGGGCGCGACCTTAGGCTCCGGGGTGACGCCTTCCCACCGCGTCGCGACCGCGCAATTCCTTCGCGTTTCCCTCCCAACGCCGGGCGGTATGGTCCGCGCCCTATGACGAAGCTCAACGAGGCCGTCCTGGAGCGTTCTGCGAAGTTGTGCCGCGAACGTGGCGTGGTCATCCCCACCCTCGCGCAGATGCGCGACTCGTCGAAGATCCCCGAGAAGGTGAAGAAGAAGCTCCCGGGCATCGGGCTGTGGGACATCGACCCGCTCAACCTCTTTCGCATCTCGTGGAAGAACGACGTCAAGTCGGGCCTGTACGGCGACGTCAACGCCTTCGAGATCCCCAAGGAGATCACCGGCGTCAGCGCGCGCATCATCGGCGCCGTGGGCAAGTACTTCCCCACCGGCGCGCACAAGGTCGGCGCGGCCTTCGGGTGCCTCGTGCCCCGCCTGGTGACCGGCGGCTTCGACCCCACCTCGCAGAAGGCCGTGTGGCCCTCGACGGGCAACTACTGTCGCGGCGGCGCCTTCGACTGCGCGCTGCTGGGCACCACCGCGGTGGCCATCCTCCCCGAGGGCATGAGCCGCGAGCGCTTCGAGTGGCTCAAGAAGATCGGCGCGGAAGTCATCGCCACGCCCGGCACCGAGAGCAACGTGAAGGAGATCTACGACAAGTGCTGGGAGCTGCGCCGCACGCGCCCCAACGACATCATCTTCAACCAGTTCGAAGAGTTCGGGAACCCGGCCTGGCACTTCCACGTCACCGGCCCCGCGCTCGCCGAGGTGTACGAGAAGGTGAAGACGCCCAGGACGCGCCTGGCCGCGTTCATGTCGGCCACCGGGTCGGCGGGCACCATCGCCGCGGGCGACTACCTGAAGAAGAAGTACCCCGGCTCGCTCATCGGCGCGGTCGAGGCGCTGCAGTGCCCCACGCTCTACAACAACGGCTTCGGCGATCACCGCATCGAGGGCATCGGCGACAAGCACGTGCCGTGGATCCACAACGTGCGCAACACCGACGCCGTGGTGGCCATCGACGATGAAGACACCATTCGCCTGCTGCGGCTCTTCAACGAGCCCGCGGGCAAGGCGTGGCTGCTCAAGCAGGGCGTGCCGGCCGAGGCCATCGAGAAGCTCCCGTTGCTGGGCATCTCGTGCATCTGCAACCTGCTCTCGGCGATCAAGTTCGCGAAGTACTACGAGCTGGGCCCCGACGACGTGGTGCTGACCGTCTTCACCGACTCCGAGGAGCTGTACACCTCGCGCCTCGAGGACCTGAACGTCGAGCGCGGCGCGTACACCGAAATGGACGCGGCGCGGGATCTCGACCGCCGGCTGCACGGCGCGAAGACCGACTACTTCCGCGAACTCGGCTACCGGGACCGCAAGGCGCTGCACAACCTCAAGTACTTCACCTGGGTCGAGCAGCAGGGGAAGACGAGCGACGAGCTGCGGCAGCTGTGGGATCCCGCGTTCTGGGACGCGCAGTACGCCGAGGCCGAAGGGTGGGACGCGCTCATCGACTCCTTCAACGCGCGCACCGGCGTGCTCGCGGCGATGTGACGCATGGCGCACCTCGTGCCGTACCCGCTGGGCCGCCTCGCTTCGCGGCTGCAGCGGGAGTTGGACGGCGGTGGCGCGGTGCTCGATCTCCCTCGCGCGAAGGTGGTGCGCGGGGCGGGCGGGCGTGACTTCTCCACGACGGTGCACGGGCACCGGGTGGCCACGCCGCTGGGTCCCGCGGCCGGTCCCCACACGCAGCTCGCGCAGAACATCGTGCTCGCGTACCTCGGTGGGTGCCGCGTCTTCGAGCTGAAGACCGTGCAGATCATGGACGAGCTGGTGTTGCCGCGGCCGTGCATCGACGCGCGCACCGTGGGCTTCAACGTCGAGTGGTCCCAGGAGCTCAAGCTCGAGCAGTCGCTCGAGGAGTACGTGAAGGCCTCGATGCTCCTCGAGGTGCTGGTGGCCTCGGGGAAGTTGAACCTCGACCCGGGCTTCGAGCGCTTCGCCTTCGACCTGAGCGTCGGCTACGACCTGAAGGGCATCCAGGGCGAGCGGGTGCAGGCCTTCCTCTCGGGCATGCTCGACGCGACGGCGGTGATCGATCGCCTGCGGAGCGAGCTGCCCAAGCCGTACCGGGATCTCCCGTTCCGGACGCGGTTGTCTGATTCGTTGACCCTCTCGACCTTCCACGGCTGCCCGCCGGGCGAGATCGAGGGCATCTGCCGGCACCTCATGGAGCGCGTCGGCCTGCACTGCGTGGTCAAGCTGAACCCGACGCTCAGCGGCCCGGTGGAAGCGCGGCGGCTGTTTCACGACGTGCTCGGCTACCGCTACCGCATCCCCGACGCGGCCTTCGCCAACGATCCCACCTTCGACCAGGCCATGGAGCTCATCGGCCGCCTCGAGCAGACCTCGAAGCAGACCGGTCGCGAGCTGGGCGTGAAGTTCTCGAACACCCTGGTGGTGGAGAACGAGGGCGACTTCCTCCCCAAGAGCGAGAAGTCGGCGTACCTCTCGGGGCAGCCGCTGCACGTGCTGGCGATGAGCCTCGTGGGGCGCTTCCGTGAGGCGTTCGGGGACCGGCTCCCGGTGTCGTTCAGCGCGGGCATCGATCGCCAGAACTTCCCCGACGCGGTGGCCCTGGGGCTGGTGCCGGTGACGGTGTGTACCGATCTCCTGCGGCCCGGCGGCTACGGGCGGCTCTCGACCTACTTCCAGGAACTCGGCACGCGCATGGACGCGGTGGGGGCGACGAACCTCGACGAGTTCGTGCTCCGCGCGCATGGCTACCAGGGTAGCGATCTCAGCGCGGCGCGGATGCACAACACGAAGCGCTACGTGGCCTCGCTCGAAGGCAACCCCCGCTACACCTCGGCCCAGAACGCGCGGGCCCCGAAGAAGGTGGGCTCGAAGCTGGTGCTCTTCGACTGCCTCACCTGCGACAAGTGCGTGCCCGTGTGCCCCAACCACGCGAACTTCACGTACACGCTTCCGCCCGCGACGTTGCCGGTGGTCAAGCTGACGCGAGCGGCCGACGGCGCGTGGCAGAAGACGAGCGCGGCGCCGCTGGTGATCGCAGAGAAGCACCAGCTCGCGAACTACGTCGACTTCTGCAACGAGTGCGGCAACTGCGACGTGTTCTGCCCCGAAGACGGTGGGCCCTACGTGCTCAAGCCGCGCTTCTTCGGCAGCGAGGCCTCGTGGGCGCACGCGCCGAAGAGTGACGGCATCCTGGTGCTCTCCGATGGCACCACGCGCGGTCGCTTCCAGGGTCACGAGTTCGAGCTTCGCGGCACCCGGTTCAGCGGCGCCGGCTTCGAGCTCGAGGTGGTCGACCCCGAGTCCCCGACCGGCCGCGTGGACGCAGGCGTCGAGGTCGACCTCACCTGGTTCCACGTCTTGCGCTGGCTGCGCGACGCGGTGCAGGGGCTGCCGGTCAACTACGTCAACGCGTGACGGGGCGCGGTGAGTACAGCGAGTGGCGGATGTCGCGCGGCAGGTTCCAGCCGCTGGGGTCGGGCCGGCTGAGCTCCCCCAGGTCGACGTCGGCGATGACCAGCTCGGGGTGGGGGCTCGCGTTCTTCAGCACGCCGTTGGGGCCCACGAAGTAGCTCTCGCCGAAGTAGGGCTGGTTCCAGGGCGCCTCGGTGCCCTTGCGGTTCGAGCCGCCGATGAAGACGTTGTGCCGCGCGGCATCGACGGGGAACTCGAGGTGCCACATGCGCTGGCTCTTCGCGCCGAAGGTGACCGAGGGGTTGAAGATCAGCTCCGCGCCTTCCTGCGCCAGGCTCGACATCACGCCCTCGAAGTGCCGGTCGTAGCAGATGGAGACCCCGAGCTTGCCCACCGAGGTCTGCCACACGGGGAACGCGGCGTTCTTCGACACGTTGCGCGGGCCCAGCAGGTTCTGGCCGTCGGAGCGCTCGTAGTAGTTCCCCTCGAGGAAGGAGCCCTGCTCGTTGGCGCCGTGGGGGATGTGCGTCTTGCGGTACGTGCCCAGCACCTCGCCGGTCTCGTCGATGACCACCGCGGTGTTGAAGCGCTTGCCGGAGGGGGCGAGCTCGTAGATCGGCGCGATGATGATCATCAGGTGCCGCTTCGCCGCCTCGCGCAGGGTGGTGACCGTGGGGCCTTCGCGCGCGTCTTCGGCGAGGCCCAGCCACATGGGATCGTTGCGCAGCGCGAAGTACGGGCCGGGGAAGAGCTCACCGAAGCAGATGACCTTCACGCCCTGGGCGGCGGCGGCGGTGACCAGGCTGACGTGGTGCTCGACGTTGGCGCGGCGGAGGTCCTCGAGGCGCGTGGCGAGGGCCGGGAGCCCGTCGACCGACGCGGGCATCTGGGGGAAGGCATTGGCGGTCTCGGTGAGGGCCGCGCGGACGATTCGTGACTGGCTCATGGACCCTCTTCTTCGGCCAACGCGGTGACCACGTCGAGCAGCACGTTGACGCCGTCAGCGCACTGCTTCGGGGTCGAGAACTCGCGTGGGTTGTGACTGATGCCGTCGTATTCGCCGGGCACGAAGACCATGCCGGCGGGGCAGTGTTTGGCGAGCTCCTGGCAGTCGTGGCCGGCGCCGGAGACGATGTCCTGGTGCTTCAGGCCGCGGGCGCTCGCGGACTTCGCGACCAGCGCGCGGACCTTCTGGGCGAACGAGATGTCGGGCGTGCGCGCGGTCTGCCGGTGGGTGAGGGTGACCTTCTCTTCGGCGGCGATGCGCGCGTAGTGCTCGACCAGCTCGGCCTCGGCCAGGCGGAGCACCGCGTCGTCGGGGTGGCGGATGTCGACCGTGGCCACCACGCGGTTGGGCACCACGTTCACCAGGCCGGGGAAGAACTGGGTGACGCCCATGGTGGCGCGGAGTTGGTCTCCGAAGCGGCCGCTGCGCACCAGGTCTCGCAAGAGCAACTGCACCCGCGAGGCGGCCATGCCCGGGTCGGCGCGCAGGTTCATCGGCGTCGTGCCCGCGTGTGCGCTGCGGCCGGAGATGACGAGTTCGTGCCAGCAGATGGCCTGCACCCCGGTCACCACGCCCACGTCCATGTTCGCCGCGCGCAGCAACGGGCCCTGCTCGACGTGACACTCGAGGTACGCGTGGAGCTTCGGCAGCTCGGTGGGCGCGTCTCCGAGGAACCCGATGGACTCGAGCTCGGCGCGCACCGTCTTGCCGTCGCGATCGCTCAAGGCATACGCGCGCTCGAGCGGAATGCGCCCCACGGCCACCGCGCTGCCCAGCATGTCGGTGCCGAAGCGCGCGCCCTCTTCTTCGCTGAAGAAGGCCACCACCAGCGGCCGCCGCGTCGTCACCTTCGCGTCGTTGAGCGCCTTCACCACCTCCAGCGCGCCGAGCACGCCCAGGCAGCCGTCGAAGCGCCCCGCCGTGGCCACCGAGTCGATGTGCGAGCCCGCCATCACCGGCCGGGCGCCCGGCTCGCGACCCGCGCGGCGCCCGAAGACGTTGCCAATGCGATCGACGGTGACCTCGAGGCCCGCGGCCTTCATCTCCGCCACCACGTGCCGGCGGCCTTCGCCATCTTCAGCAGAGAACGCGAGGCGGCGGACGCCGGTCAGCCCGCTGGCTTCGTCGAGGTAGGCGCCGATGCGGCCCAGGGCGTCGAGGCTCGCGGTCAGCCGCTCGGAGTTGATGTGGGTGCTCATGGTGTTCTCCTCGCGCTCACAGCGCGCTCATCCTCTGCCACAGCGACGCGGCGGCCTCACGCGCTTCGGCGCGGATGGTGTCGAAGTTCCCGGTCTGCAGCCGCCCGTCACGCACCACGCAGCGGCCGGCGATGACCACGTGCCGCGGCGGCTCACCCGGAACGCCCACCACCACGTCGGCAGCCGCGCCGGCGTCGACGGTGCCCATGCGCAGGCCGAAGAGCGCGCCCGCCAGCGTGTGGCCGGTGGTCAAGCGGGCTCGGAGCGCCTCGTCCGATTCTCCGTGGGCGTGGCCCAGGCGCATCAGGGCCGCGGCCTCGAGCTCCATGTCGGACGCCCAGCCGTCGGTGCCCAGGGCGACCATGCGGCTGGCGTGAATCGCGGTGGGGTAGCCCACCTTGTTTCCTTCGTTGGAGCGCGGGTTCTGCACCAGCCACAGCGCCATGGCCTCGGCGCGACGCACCTGCTCCGCCGAGAGATGGACCCCGTGGGCCACGATGGAGCCGGGCGGCAACGCCTCGAGGTGCAGCAGCCGCTCGAGCGGCCCCGGGTAGCCCCGCTGCTTGGCGTCGTGGACGTCACAGAGATCCTCCGCGACGTGCACGTGCACCGGCGCGCGCAGCCGCCGCGCCATCGCGCCGGCCTCGCGGGCCGTCTCGTCGGACACGGTGAACGAGGCGTGCAGGGCCACCGCGCCGCGCACCAGGCGGCGACGGTTCGAGGTGAGGAAGCGCTCGCACTCCGCAAGCCCGCGCTGGGCTTCCTTGCGGCCGAAGTTGCGTTCGGTGGCGCCGTAGCCCACCAGCAGCCGCACCCCGAGCTCTTCCGCCACGTCGGCCAGCACGTCGAGCGAGCCCTCGATGAAGGCGGGAGACTCGTGGTGATCGATGAGGGTGGTGGTGCCCGCCAGCACGGCTTCGGCGAGGGCGTAGCGGGCCGAGGCGCGCAGGGACGCGGCGTCGAGGGCCCGGTCCAGGCGCCACCACACCCGCTCGAGGATCTGCAGGAAGTTCTCGGGCGCCGGCGACGCGCGCGGCATGCCCAGCGACGCGAGCCCCGAGTACAGGTGCGTGTGCGCGTTCACCGCGCCGGGACGCACTTCCACGCGGGGATCCCACGCGCAGTCGAGCCGGGTGCCGGCCTGCCCCGGGAGCGGCGCGGCGAGCACGCCACCGGACGTGGCCCACGAGGGGCCGAGCTCACGTCGATCGAGGATGGTCATCGCCAGTGACTCCGGTCCCCCTTGAGCTTGCCCACGCTCATCGCCTTCGCCGCCGGGGAATCCTTCATGGGCAGCGTGGTGCGCCGAATGCCGTCGAAGGCCTCGAGCGCGCCGGCCACCGCGGCCGCCGTGGGCACGAGGCCGATCTCCCCGACGCCCTTCGCGCCGTAGGGACCCTCGGGCTCGGGATCTTCGATGAGCCGCACCTCGACGATGGGCATGTCCCGCGCGCGCAGCACGCCGATGTCCCGCAGCTTCGATGTCACCGGCAGGCCGTCCTCGCAGGGGAGCTCTTCGGTGAGCGCGTAGCCGAGGCCCATGTGCACCGCGCCTTCGATCTGCCCCTCGCAGAACTGCGGGTTCACCGCGCGCCCCACGTCGTGCGCCGCCACCACGCGCTCCACCCGGCCCGCCGCGTCGAGGATCACCACCTGCGTGGCCCAGCCGAAGGTGGTGTGCGTCTTGATCTTCGGGACGTTCGCACCCAGCGGGGTGGTGTCGTCGATGCGCACGTCGCCTTCGTAGACGCGGCCCATCAACTGCTCGAGGCCGAAGCCGAGATCGAGATCCGCCCGGAGCTTCTTCGCCGCCGCCACCACCGCGTTGCCCGCAAACAGCGTGGCGCGCGAGCCGGTGGTCTGCCCGCAGCCCAGGGCGAAGGTGCTGTCGACCCTGGGGTGGAAGAGGCGCGTCTTGAGGCCGGTCACCTCGGCCGCGAACTGCTGGCAGATGGTCAGCAGGCCCTGGCCCATCTCGGTGTACCCGTTGTAGAGCGACACGGTGCCGTCGCGCTCCACCACGAGGCGGCAGCGGCCCCACTCCGCGACGCCGTTGCCGATGCCGGAGTTCTTCACCCCGCACGCCAGGCCCACCGCCTTGCCCGCGCGCTTCGCCTCGTAGAACGTGTCCTTCACCGCCTCGAGCGTGCGGCCGATGCCCACCGACTTCTCGAGCACCTGGCCGGTGGCGAAGACGTCGCCCACGGCGAGCAGGTTGCGCGCACGAATCTGGTACGCGTCGAGGCCGGCCTTCTTCGCCAGCGCGTCGAGGCAGCCCTCGAGGGCGAAGGCCGACTGGTTGGCCCCGAAGCCGCGCATCGCGCCGCAGGGCGGGTTGTTGGTGTACGCGGCCACCGCTTCCACGTCGACGTGCGGCACCTTGTACGGCCCGCATGAATGACCCGCGGCGCGCTCCAGCACCTTGCCGCCCACCGAGGCGTAGGCGCCCGAGTCACCGAGCAACCGCGCCTTCACGGCGGTGAGGTGGCCTTCGGCGTCGCAGCCCACTTCGTAGTCGAGGTGAATCGGGTGCCGCTTGGGGTGCATGCGCACCGACTCTTCGCGGTTGAGGCGCACGCGCACCGGGCGCTTCGTGAGGTGACACAGCAGCGAGGCGTGGGCCTGCACCGACATGTCTTCCTTGCCGCCGAACGCGCCGCCGTTGGGCACCAGCGTCACGCCCACCTGCTCGATGGTGAGCCCGAGGTAGCTCGCCACCTGGCGTTGATCGTCGAAGATGCCCTGGCCCTGCGTGAAGAGCATGAGGCCCGCGGCGGTGGGCTCAGCCAGCGCGCACTCGGGCTCGAGGAAGAGGTGCTCGATGCGCTGCGTCTGGTAGCTGCCGCTGACGCGGTGGGCGCTCCTGGCCAGTGCCTCGTCGACGTCGTCGCCGCGCTTGATGACCGAGCGGCTGAGCACGTTGTCGTGCGTGGGGTTCACGCGCGGGGCGCCGGGCGCGATCGAGGCCTCGGGCGAGAGCACCGCCGGGAGCACCTCGTAGTCGACCTTCACCAGGGCCGCGGCCTTGCGCGCGGTGGCCTCGTCTTCCGCGGCGATGACCGCGAGCACGTCACCGACGTAGCGGACCTCTTCCCCGATGGCGACCATGGCCGGCCAGTCGGCGTAGAGGATGCCTACCCAGCGCTTGCCGGGCACGTCGGCGGCGGTGGCCACGGCCTGGACGCCGGGCAGGGCGCGCGCAGCCGAGACGTCGATGCCCTTCACCTTCGCCCGCGCGTGCTGCGAGTACACCAGCGCGCCGTGGAGCATGCCGTCGCGCGACAGGTCGGCGACGTAGGCGCGATCTCCCAGCGCGAGCGCGAGGCCCTGGTAGCGCGGCAACGAGCTGCCCACGCCACCCGACTCCAGCAGCCCCGGCGGCGGCACGCCCTGCTTGGCGCGCGCGTACATCTCCACCGCGTCGATGACCTTCACGTAGCCGGTGCAGCGGCACAGGTGCGGGTCGAGCGCGGTGAGGATCTCTGCCTTCGTCGGCGAGGGCTTCGCGTCGATGAGGTGCTTGGTCTTCAGCGCGATGCCCGGCGTGCAGAAGCCACACTGGAGCCCAGCGGTGGCCACGAAGGAATGCGCCAGCAGCTCGCGCTCCGAAGGCTCGACGCCCTCGAGGGTCACGATGCGCTTGCCGTCGCACTTCTCGGCGGTGATGGCGCAGGTGGTCTTCGCCTGCCCCTCGATGATCGCCAGGCAACAGCCGCACTGGCCTTGAGGGGCACACCCATCCTTCAGAGATCGGATGCCACAACGTTCACGCAACGTCTCCAGCAGGGTCTCGCCGGGCGCGACATCGAGCGTCCGCGGAACGCCATTCACAGTCAGGCGAATCGTCGGCATGCGCGGCACGGTAGCGCGCTTCCCCTGCCCATTCCGTCGTCGCGCGCGCGCAGAAAATGCGCTCGTGTGCGCCGCTCATGGCATCGCGAATGAAGACTCCAAGCGCAGGGCTTCGACAGGAGCGGGTGCGCGCCTCGAAGCAGTACGACGGCTCGGTGTTCAAGAACCCCACGGGCCTCGGGCCGGGGCTGCAGGGAAACCCGTTGCCGCTGCTGGGGGAGTTCTTCTTCGGTGACGCGAAGCGCCAGCCGACCGGTCCGTTGCCCATCGAGCGCCCCCACGAGGCGTGGACGCAGAAGGTCTCGAGCGGGCTGCGCGTGACGTGGCTGGGGCACTCCACGGTGCTGCTGGAGATCGACGGCTTCCGCGTGCTCACCGACCCGGTGTTCGGAGATCGCGCTTCCCCGCTGACCTTCGCGGGCCCGAAGCGCTTTCACCCCGTGCCGGCCACGCTCGCCGAGCTGCCCGAGCTGGATCTCGTGGTGCTCTCGCACGATCACTACGATCACCTCTGCCGCCCGACCATGGAGGCGCTGGCGAAGCTCACGGTGCCCATCGTCACCTCGCTGGGCGTGGGCGCGCACCTCGAGGCCATGGGCGTGGCGGCCGACCGCATCACCGAGCTCGACTGGGAAGAGTCGCTCGAGGTGAAGGGGCTGCGCATCACCGCGACACCGTGCCAGCACTTCTCGGGGCGAGGCCTCGCCGATCGCAACTCGACGCTCTGGTCGTCCTGGGTGATCGCGTCGGCGAACCGGAAGGTCTTCTTCTCGGGCGACACGGGGCTCACCGATCAGTTCAAGGCCATCGGCGCGAAGCACGGGCCCTTCGAGCTGGTGATGCTCGAGGTCGGCGCGTTTCACCCCAGCTGGGGAGCGATTCACCTGGGGCCCGAGAACGCGCTCAAGGCGTTCCAGATGCTCGGGGGCGGCACGCTGTTGCCGGTGCACTGGGGCACCTTCAACCTCGCGCTCCACGCGTGGAGCGAGCCCGCCGAGACCCTGGTGACGCTCGCGCAAGCCCAGCAGGTGAGGGTGCTCACGCCGAAGCTCGGCTCCGTCTTCGAGCCCTCCCAGGTCGAGCGACCGACGCCGTGGTGGCGCTGACTACTCGTCGTCGGCCTTGCGAAGGCCCAGCCGCTTCCGCAGCTCCCGCGCGGCCTGGCGAGAGATCTCCACGGCCTGTCCGCCGTGCGTGCGCGCGGTGTAGCCGCCGGTCTCCAGGGGCTCGAGGCGGGCCACGGCGTTCATGTTGAGCAGCGCCCGGCGGTGCACCCGCTCGAAGGTGGGCAGGCGCTCGTGGAGCTCCTGCAGCGTGAAGTCGGTGAGGTGCTGCGCCTCGCGGGTGAAGACCGTGACCAGCTCGTCTTCGAGGGACGCGTGGGTGATGGCCGCGGGGTCGAGCAGCACCACGCCCTGCCTGGTGGTGATGGCGAGGCGCGTGAGCTGGGTCTGCTTCACCGCGGCGCCGAACTTCGCCTGGCTCTCGCGCTGCTTCGCCCGCTCCAGCGCCTTCTGCAGCCGCGCGGGCTCGATGGGCTTGAGCAGGTAGTCGACGGCGCCCGACTCGAAGGCCTCCACCGCGTGCTCCGCGTGGGCAGTGCAGAAGATGACGAAGGGCCCGTCCGCCGGCCACAGCGCCATGGCCTCGGCGCCGGTGAGCTTCGGCATCTGGATGTCGAGCAGCACCACGTCGATGCCGCCCTGCTTGAGCCGCGCGAGCACCTGCTGGCCGTCGGTCGCTTCGCCCACCAGCTCGATGCCCTCCATCGCGCCCAGCAACCGGGTCAACCGCGCGCGCGCAAGCTGTTCGTCATCGGCGATGAGCACTCTCATGTCGTTCCCCTAAGGCTGCAGTGGAAGGCGCAACGTGGCCCGCGTGCGCTCGGGGCCCTGGGCGGCGACCTCCAGCGAAGCGTCCTTGCCCCAGGTGAGCTCGAGCTGGCGGCGCAGGGACGGCAACCCCTCGCTGCCCTCGCGCGGCCCACGGAAGGGGCCCGGGTTCTCGAGGGTGACCACCAGTTGCCCCGCGTCCTCGCGCACGCCCAGGGAGAGCTCCCCGCGATGCCCCGCACTCGGGCCGTGCTTCACCGCGTTCTCCGCGAGCGATACCAGGCACATCGGCGGGACGCGCACGCTGGGCAACGGTGAGGGCACGTCGCGGGTCAGCGTGAAGAGGGCCTTGTCTCGCAGCAGGTGGAGCTCGAACAACATGGTGACCAGCTCGAGCTCCTTCTCCAGCGGCCACAGCGGCGCCTTCACCCCGTCGAGCACCGCGCGGAGCATGGCCGAGAGCCGGAGCACCGCGGCCTCCGCGACCTCGCCGTCGATGCGGCACCACTCGGCGATGGCGTTGAGGGTGTTGAAGAGGAAGTGCGGATCGAGGTGCGACTTGAGCGCCAGCAGTTGCATGCGCTCGGCCTCCGCGGTCAGGCGCTTCACGCGCTGCTCGAAGCCGATGTCGCGCCCGAGGCCCCAGCCGCCGACGAGGAACAGCGCGGTGATCACCAGCAGCGAGGTGCGCTCGGTGAGGAAGGTGTACCCGAGGCCGACGATCTTCGGGACGCCCGCGCCCACGCTCAGGATCGTGCCCGCGCCCACCAGCGCGTAGAGCAGCAGACGCACCGCGCCGTGGGAGAACTCGAGGCCATCGGGGAAGAGCACCCGGTAGCTCACCGGCGCCACCACGATGAAGCTCAGGCACATCAACGCGCCCACCCACACGCCGCGGGTGTCGATGCTCCAGCGCGACTGGGCGATGAGCAGCGTCACGCACACCACCAGCGAGGGGATGAGGCGCCGCGGCTGCAGCAATGCCTTCCAGGTCGCGCGGACGATGGAGCTCTGGGGGACGGCGGCGATCATCTGGGGCCCCAGCCTCTCACAGGTCCCGTCCCGGACCCGCGGTGCCGTGGGCCAACGGTCGCTGCGCGGCGCTGAGCGGTCTGTTACTCAGGCCGCCATGATCGAAGAAGGCAAGAAGGCCCCTGCGTTCTCGCTGAAGAACCAGGCGGGCGAGACGGTGAAGCTCTCGGACTACGCGGGTAAGAACGTGGTCCTCTATTTCTACCCGAAGGATGACACCCCGGGCTGCACCACCGAGGCCTGCGACTTCCGCGACCAGCACCAGGTGCTCGAGAAGGCCGGCGCCGTGGTCCTGGGCGTCTCGCCCGACGACGAGAAGCGCCACGCGAAGTTCGCCGGCAAGCACGGCCTGCCCTTCACCCTGCTGGCCGACACCGAGCACGCGGTCGCCGAGAAGTACGGTTCGTGGGGAGAGAAGAGCCTCTACGGCCGCAAGTTCATGGGCATCATCCGCAGCACCTTCGTCATCGGCAAGGACGGCAAGGTCGCCAAGGTCTGGCCCAAGGTGAAGGTCAAGGGCCACGTCGACGAGGTGCTCGCCGTCGTGAAGTCGCTGAAGTAGCGGCCCGGTTCTGCTTGGCTCACCGCCATGCGGAACCTGCTCGCGGTGCTCGTGGCGTTGTGGACGGTCTCTGCGCTCGCGGAGCCCTGGGACATCACGCCGCCGCCCCGGGGCCGCTGGGCGCTCGATCAGACCGGCAAGGTGTCGGCCTCGACGCTCCAGGCCATCGACGCGCTCGCCTCCGCCCTCGACGCCTCGGGCGCGGGCCAGCTGGGGGTGCTCGTCATCCCCACCACCGGCGGCCGCAACCCGCGCGACTTCGCCACCGGGGTCTTCAACTCCTGGGGCGTGGGCCACGCCGGCAGCAACGACGGCATGCTGCTCTTCTTCGCGGTCAACGATCGCAAGTCGGAGATCGTTCGGGGTGACGGCTCGAAGGTCGGCAGCGCGCTGACCGACGTGGTGATGCGCGACGACGTGGTGGCGAACATGAAGCGGGGCAACCTCGACGCGGCGGTGCTCAACGCCGCCCGCTCGCTCGACGCGCTCATGCGCCGCGCCGGGGGGAAGGCCTCTGCTCCCACCTCCCACGACAACACCGGCCTTGGTCCCGACTCGTACGTGACGCCCGCCGTCGTGGCGCCCGCGAGGGACGCGGTGCTCGCCGCGTACGCCAACGGTGAGAAGTCGTTCGCCGAGCGCAGCCCGCGCAGCTGGGTCGTCGACTTGAACGACATGCTCAACAGCTCGCAGCGCGCGCAGCTCGACGTCGCCGCCAGCGACATCTACTCGGGCGGCCAGGGGCGCGTGTTCTTCCTCGTGGTCAAGAGCACCGCCGACTACCCCGCCCTCGACGCCGTGGTGGCGCGCTTCGTCAGCCAGGTGCGCCCGCTCTCGAAGTTGCCGCTGGCCGTGGTGGCCCTCGATCTTCGGGGTCCCGGCGCGAAGCTCCACCTGCCCCAGGGCGTGGTGACCAACCTCTGGGAGTCCGAGCAGGTCGACGCCGCCCAGGTGGCGCTGCGCGATGGCGCCGCGCTCGATCGCGTGGGGGCCATGCTCGAGGCCCAGCGCTTCGCGCAGCAGGCGATCGTCTCCGGCATTCCCCCCAGGCCCACGATGCAGGCCCTCGAGCGCGGCTACGAGCGCAACAAGGGCGCCGTGATGTGGTCCGGCGGCGGGGTGCTCCTCGGGGGGCTCGCCTTCCTCAAGCGGTGGAACCGCAAGCGCGTCCGCCACTGCGAGGAGTGCCAGAGCCCGCGCCAGCTGCTGGGCGACGTCGCAGAAGACGAGCACCTCGAGCGCTCGCAGCTCAAGGAAGAGTCGCTGGGCTCGGTGGACTACGACGTGTGGTGGTGTGGCCGCTGCAGCGACGTGCTGGTGCTGCGCTACGGCGCGTTCTTCACCAGCTACTCGAGCTGTCCGCAGTGCAACGCCAAGACGCGCAAGTGTGAGACCACCACGCTGAGCCACGCCACCGAGTACTCCACCGGCAGCGAGCGCATCGACGAGCGCTGCGAGAACTGCTCGTACCGCAACAGCTACACCCGCACCACCGCGCGCATCGAGCGCAGCACCTCGTCCTCGAGCTCCTCTTCTTCTTCGTCTTCGAGCTCGTCGTCCTCCAGCTTCGGCGGGGGCAGCTCGTCAGGCGGCGGGTCGAGCGGCTCGTGGTGAGGCGCTCAGGGGTTCAGCCACCCGCGGTCCCAGCCGTCGCCTGACTTCACGTACTGCTCGCGCCAGTGGAGCCGGAACTCGTGGGCCTTCCAGAACTCGATGCGATCGGGCTCGAGGCGGAAGCCGCCCCAGTGCGCCGGGCGGGGCACGGTCTGGCCCTCGTACTTCGTGGTCAGCTCGGCGAGGCGCATCTCGAGGGCCTCGCGGGTCTCGAGCGGGCGGCTCTGGGACGAGGCCCAGGCGCCCAGCTGCGAGATGCGCGGCCGGGTGGCGAAGTAGGCGTCGGCCTCGCTCTCGGGCACCGTGACCACCGCGCCTTCGATGCGCACCTGCTGCTCGAGCGCGGGCCAGTAGAAGTTGAGCGCCGCCACCTTCGCGTGGAGCAGGGCCTCGCCCTTGGCCGACTGGTGGTTGGTGTAGAAAACGAAGCCCTTGCTGTCGAAGTCCTTGAGCAGCACCACGCGCAGGCTGGGGCGTCCCTTCGCGTCGACCGTCGCCAGGGACATCGCGTTGGGGTCCTTGGGCACGGCCAGCTTCGCCTCGTCGAAGACCTTGGCGAAGCGGGTGAAGGGTTCCTGCCAGTCGGTGTGCACCATGGGTCAGCTCCAGTTGGCTTCGATCAAGAGGTTCCCGGGCTTCGTCAGCTCGAGCCGGGGCATGCGGACGTCGCGGGCGCGGCTCGCCTCCATCCACGCCACCAGGCTGCCGGCCATCTCGTACAGCGAGTGCTCGTCGCTCAGCGGCCAGTCGCGCACCTCGACGACCACGGAGGTGGGGGTGGACGAGAGGACGTGCAGCGAGCTGCGGTCGAAGTAGCTCTTCCAGAAGCGGCCCGAGAGCCCGAGCACCGTGGCCGGCGAGGTCATGGCCAGCACGAAGCGGAAGAAGGCGCCGATGTCTTGCGAGGCGGTGTGGTGGCCGACGGAGATCGCCCCGCGCGGTCCTCCCCCCTGCTGCTGGGCGAGGAAGGTGACGCCGTGAAAGTAGAACTCCACCGGCACCCAGGACACGGAGGTCAGGGCGCGGCGCTCGGTGCCCGCGCGCAGGGCCTCGGGCAGGGTGGCGCGCCAGGCGGCGGCGACCTGGGGGCCGCGCTGGTCCATCAGGTCGAGCAGGTGGAGCAGGGGAAAGCCCTTCATCTTCGCCCCGCTGGGTCGCGCGGGGTCGACGGGCGTGAACTTCTGGCCTGTGGGGTTGCCCAGGGGTGCCACGCGCTGGTCGAGCTCGGCGGTCATGGGTCGAGGGTCTACCAGACGAAGGACGTTCGCCTCGCGCCCGAGTCGGAGTAGGCCTCCACCCGTCAGCCAGATGCGAATTCTGTTCATTAGCTCCGAGGTCGCTCCCTTCTCGAAGACGGGCGGGCTGGGTGATGTCGCGGGTGCGCTGCCCCGGGCGCTGGCGCTGCGTGGGCACCAGGTGCGCGTGGTGACCCCGCTCTACCGCTCGGTGCCGCGGGCCACGCTGCAGCTCTTCGGTTCCCCGGTCACGCTCCACTTCCCCTTCGGCGACGTCGAGGTGCGCAGCTACCGCGCCGTGGGCGACGTGGAGACCGTCTTCGTCGACGCCCCGGCGGCCTTCGATCGCGACGCGTTCTACGGCTTCGGAGACGACGCCCGGCGCTTCGCGGTGCTCTCGCTGGCGGCCCTGGCGTTTGCCCAGCGCGATGGCTTCGCCGCCGACGTGGTGCACGGCAACGACTGGCAGAGCGCGCCCGCGTTGCTCGCCCTGCGCACCGGCTACGCGCACACCGCCCTGGGCCGGGCGCGGCGGGTGTTCACCATTCACAACCTCGCCTTCCAGGGCATGTTCCCCAAGCGCGAGCTCGAGGCCCTGGGCATCCCCTGGAGCCTGTTCACCGTCGACGGCGTCGAGTTCTACGATCAGCTCTCGTACATGAAGACCGCGCTGGTCTGCGCCGACGTGCTGACCACCGTGTCGCCCAGCTACGCGAAGGAGATCCAGACGCCGGGCTTCGGCGTGGGCCTCGACGGGCTCTTGCGCCACCGGAGCGCCGACCTGCACGGCATCTTGAACGGCGTGGACGCCCGCGAGTGGAACCCGGCCACCGATGTCTTCCTGCCCAGGACCTTCACCGCCACCGAGCCCTCGGGCCGGGCGCGTTGCCGCAGCGAGCTCATCGCCTCGTGCCGCATCGACCCGCCGGTGGACGGCATGCCCCTGTTCGGGATCATCGGCCGCATGACCGGGCAGAAGGGGGCCGATCTCCTCCAGGCGGCGCTGCCCCGGCTGCTGGAGCAGGGCGCCTCGGCCATCGTGCTGGGCGCCGGCGACCCGGCCCTCGAGCACGCCTGGCGCCAGCTCGACGCGAGGTACCCGCGAAGGCTCGCGGTGCGCGTGGGCTTCGACGAGTCGCTGGCCCACCGCATCGAGGCGGGCAGTGACTTCTTCCTCATGCCCTCGCGCTTCGAGCCCTGTGGCCTCAACCAGATGTATTCGCTGCTCTACGGCGCGGTGCCGGTGGTGCACGCGGTGGGGGGACTCAAGGACACGGTGGTCGACCTCTCGCAGCCCGAGGGCAACGGGGTGATCTTCGACGTGCCCACCCCCGAGGCGATGTTCGGGGCCCTGGTGCGCTGCGTGGAGCTGTTCCGCGACCCAGCGCGCTACCTGGCGGTGCAGCGGCGGGGTATGAACTCCGACTTCGGATGGGGGCGGGCGGCGGCGGCGTATGAGCAGCTGTACCGGGGTCCCCCTTCACCCTGAAACGCCCCGGCGATTGTCGTGCGGCGATTGAGGGTCCTTCGATTACGGTGAACGCGACGTGGCGCAGGAAACAGAACTCGGTGGCTACCAGCTCGTAGGGCGACTCGCCGTCGGTGGGATGGCCGAGGTCTACCAGGCGCGCGCCCGCTCGACGACGCAGCGCAGCCCCGGCGAGCCCGACGACATCGTCATCAAGCGCCTGCTGCCCAGCTACCGCAACGACGCCGCGTGGGTGAAGCAGTTCGTCGACGAGGCGAAGCTCACCGTGCGCCTGCGCCACCCGAACATCGTGCGCACCTTCCGCTGCTTCAAGGCGGGCATGGACTACCTGATGGTCCAGGAGCTCGTGAGCGGCCGCACGCTCCAGTACATGCAGGACGCGTTTCGCCAGGCCGGCGCGGCGATGCCCGGTTCGGCGGCGACGTACATCACCATCTGCCTGCTCAAGGCCCTCGACTACATCCACCGGGCGAAGATCGGCGAGAACGGCGCGACCATCGTGCACCGGGACGTCAACCCGGCGAACATCCTCCTCTCGGTGGCCGGCGACGTGAAGCTCACCGACTTCGGCGTGGCCGAGGTCGAGGGCGTGATGCGCGGCGACTCCGGGGCGCTGCGCGGCACCATCGCGTACATGGCGCCCGAGGCCGTGCTGGGCCAGGCCGTGGATCACCGGGCCGACCTCTTCGCCGCGGGCACCATCTTCTGGGAGCTGCTCACCGGCCAGCGGCTGTTTGCCGGGAACTCCGAGATGGAGATGATGCACCGGGTGCGCGACTGCCGCGTGCCGCCCGTGGGCAAGTTCAACATGGAGGCGCCGGAGATGGCCGCCGCCATCGCCCGCAAGGCCCTGCAGCCCGACCGCAGCCAGCGCTTCCAGACGGCCGGCGACTTCGTGCGGGTGCTCGAGATCCTCGCCAGGCGCAACGGCTGGCCCGTGAGCGTCGACGCCCTCAAGCCCCTGCTCGGGGGCTGACGGTGCTCCGGCTCGCGCCCCTCTGGGCCTTGCTGGTGGCCGGGTGCGCAGCGCGGCCGCTCTCGCCTCCCACGGCCGCGGTGGTGGTGACCACGCTGGACGTCGACTTCCCTTCGCGCGAGCGCGGGTTCCTGCGCTTCGGGCTGCGGCTTCCCCCCGGCACGCCGCCGGTCGCCCAGGTCTCGTGGGAGCTGTTCCTCGACGGGGTGCGCTTCGCAGCGGGCCTCGAGGGCGACGTGGGCCAGGGGGCGGGCGAGGTGAAGGTCGAGACGCCGCTGGTCTGCCGGCACCTGGCGTGGCGCGAAGGCGAAGCGTCCCTCGACGTGGCGGTGCGCGGCGAGGTCGACGTCGGTATTCCCGGGGGGCGGCTCCCGTTTCGGGATCGCCGCGAGGTCCCCGTGCATGGCCGCCCGCTGCTCAACATCCCCCTCGACTGACCCGCCTTCCGCAGCCCCAGGAGTCCCGCCGTGATGAAGCTCTATTTCGTGCCTCGTACCCGCTCGACGCGCCCCCGGTGGATGCTGGAGGAGCTGGGCGTGCCCTACGAGTTGGTGCGGCTCGACCCGGCCAAGGGCGAGACCCGCACCGACGAGCACACCACGCGGCACCCGCTGCAGCACGTGCCGGTGCTGGAGACCCGCGAGGGGTCGATCTTCGAGTCGGCGGCCATCGTGCTGCACCTGGCCGATCTCCACCCCGAGAAGAAGTTGCTGGGCGCGCCGGGCTCGCACGCCCGGGCGCAGGCCTACCAGTGGCTCTTCTTTGCCATGACCGAGCTCGAGCCGCCGTGCATCGAGTACGCGCTGCACCTGCGCGCGAAGACCGAAGGCAGCCCCGAGGCCTCGCTGGCGAAGGACAAGTTCTCGATGGCGGTGCGCCCCCTCGAGCGGCGCTTCTCGGCCAACGACTACCTCATCGGCGACGAGTTCTCGGCGGCCGACGTGGTGGTGGGCGCGGTGCTCTCGTGGGCCAACGCCATGGGGTTGATCAGCGAGGCGCCGAACCTGAGCGTGTACGTCGAGCGCATCAAGGACCGCCCGGCCTTCAAGGCGGCCTTCGGCGACTGATCAGGCCTTCACGGCCTCGAGGCGCTCGTAGCTGGGGCGGCGCGGCTGCTCCGGTGACGGCGCGTGTCGCGGCTTGACCACGCGCACGCGCTCGAGCCTCGGGCCTTCCTTCGAGTGCACGATGAAGGTCCACCCGTTCTCGGTGGTGCGGTCGCCGACTTCGGGGATGGCGCCGGCGCGGTGCGAGAGGAAGCCGCCCAGGGTCTCGAAGTCACCCTCGGGGAACTTGAAGTCGAAGGCCCGGCTGAAGTCTTCGATGGGCAGCATGGCGTCGACCAGGAAGGTGTCGTCGGCCTGCTTTTCGAAGGAGCGCACCTCCTCGTCGAACTCGTCGCGGATGTCGCCGACGATCTCCCGCAGGATGTCTTCGAGGGTGACGATGCCCGAGAAGCCGCCGTACTCGTCGACCACCACGGCCATGTGGATGCGCTGGCGCTGCATGTCGCGCAGCAGGTCGCCGATGGGCTTGACCCACGGCACGTAGACCGCGGGCCGGAGCAGGTCGCTCATCACGATCAGCTCGGGGTTCTGCAGCATGGGCACGAGATCGCGCACGTGGAGAATGCCCACCACGTGGTCCATGTCGTTCTTGAAGACCGGGATGCGGGAGTGGTTCTCCTCGGCGATGAGCTGGAGGATCTCCTCGGTGGGCGCGTCGTAGGCCAGCACCACGGCGTCGGTGCGCGGCACCATCACGTCGCGGCAGGTCTTCTCGTTGAGCTCGAAGATCGACCGGATGAGCTGCGGCGCGCCGCGATCGACCTCGTTCTGCTGCGCCTGGCGGATGAGCTGCTTCTCGAGCTCTTCCAGCGGGGGCGGTGGCGGCTGGAACGAGACCTTGGCGTTGAAGGGCTTGAGCGCGAGGTTGAGCGGGGCGACCAGCAGCTTCACCATCGGCGAGAGCAGGGACACCGACACCACGCCCAGGCGCGAGAGGGTCAGCGCCCAGGGCTCGGGGTTCTGCAGTGCGGCGGAGCGGAAGGTGATGTCCGCCAGCGTCGCCGTCAGGGCCACCAGCAACGCCGAGGAGAGCGGCGAGAGCCACAGCAGCCAGTCGGAGGCGATGACGTCGGCCAGGGGCAGCGAGAGCAGGCCGGGGATCGCCAGGCTTCCGGTGCCCACCGCCATGAAGCCCGAGAGCACCATGGCGAAGCGGATGGAGGCGGCCGTACCCTCCGCGTCGGTCTTGAGCCGCAACAGGCGCTGCGCCCGGTACGAGCCCGCCTTGGCGAGCTCTTTTGCACGGTCGTCCGACAGGGCCTGGAGCGCGGCTTCCATCGCGGCAAACAGCCCGCGCACGAAGAGCAGCGCTCCCAACAACACCCACATGCCCCAGGTCGGCATAAGCCTCTTCATACCGCACCCCCACCGCGCTCGGCGGAAGCGTCCAGAAATGCCCGCCGTTTCGGGTGGTTGTCGAACCTGCCATGTTCGCCCACATGCTCCGTTTCCGGCTCGTGCCCCTGGTGCTCGGGGTGCTGCTCTCGTTCCCTTCGTTCGCCTGGCCCGTCGACTGGATCCACGACGTGGAGGTGGGGAAGGAGAAGTTCCTCAAGCTCCCCCGGCTCGACTGGGTGGAGGTCGACGATCCGAAGGTGGTCTCCATCGAGTGGATGGCTGACTCCAACGAGCTGTTGATCAGCGGGCTCAAGGCGGGCCGGGCGACGGTGCTCCTGGGCGCCGATGGCAAGGTGGCGGCGTGGCGGGTGCGGGTGGGCGGCGTGCCCCAGCTTGACGAACCGGGACAGGCCTTGGCGAAGAAGGCGTGCCCCGACTTCAAGGCGACTCCGCTGGAAGACGTGCGGCTGACGGTCACGGTCAACGACGAGCCCTGTCGCAAGGCGCTGCTCTCGCTGTTCCAGGCGGACGCCTTCGAGGCGCGCGCGCTCGACCTCACGCTGGAGGGCAAGGTGATGCAGGCGCAGCTGCGCTCGGTGCAGGAGGGGCTGCTGGCGGTGACCAAGGGGCGGGTGAAGGCGCGCTACGTGGGGGCCGGGCTCATTCTCGAAGGGCCGGTCACCTTGGCCGAGCACCGCAAGGTGTTGTGGGAGGTGCTCAAGCGCACGCTGGGCCGCTTCGCCCTCGACGATCAAATGGTGCTGCCCGAGCCGGTGGTCGTCGATAGCGGAGTGCCTTGATGGGACACATTCCGCTCCTCGATGAACTGGCCGCCATCGCCGCCCTCGGCGTGGCCGTCACGTTGGTGTTGTCCCGCCTGCAGTTGCCCGCGGTCGCCGGGTTGCTCCTCGCCGGGGCGCTCGCCGGGCCCGCGGGCTTCGGCCTCGTCACTTCGCTCGACGCCATCCAGGTCCTCGCGGAGCTGGGCGTGGTGCTGCTGCTCTTCACCATCGGCCTTGAGTTCTCGCTCTCGCGCCTGCGGGACATCTTTCGCCAGGTCGCGCTCGGTGGGTTGCTGCAGGTCGGGCTGACCACGCTCGCGGTGGCCCTGGGCGCCATCGCCCTGGGGCAGCCGGTGGGCCGGGGCGTGTTCTTCGGCTTCGTCTTCGCCCTCTCGAGCACCGCCATCGTGCTGCGCGCGTTGACTGAGCGCCGGGAGCTCGATGCCCCGCACGGCCGCTTCATCGTCGGCACGCTCATCTTCCAGGACCTGTGCGTGGTGCCCATGGTGCTCATCGTCCCGTTGCTGGGCCAGGGGAACTCCATGGGCTCGGCGGCCTCGGGCATCGCCATCGCGTTGCTCAAGGCGCTGGCGGTGGTGATCGCGGTCATCGCCTCGTCCCGCCTGGTGGTGCCGCGGCTGTTCCGCTGGGTCGATCGCGCGCGCAGCCGGGAGGTGTTCCTGCTCGCCGTGCTGGCCCTGTGCATCGGCACCGCGTGGCTGACCTCGCTGGCCGGGCTCTCGCTGGCGCTCGGGGCGTTCCTCGGGGGCATGGCCATCGCCGACACCGAGTTCGGCCACCGGGCCATGGGCGACGTGATGCCGTTGCGGGACACCTTCGTCTCGGTGTTCTTCGTCTCGCTGGGCATGCTCTTCGACGCGCGCGTGGTGATGGCGCACCCGCTGTTGATCCTCGGGCTCACCGCGGCCTTCGTCTTCGGCAAGGGCGTGCTGGCGACGCTCTCGGCGCTGGTGATGCGCTTCCCCGCGCGCGTGGCGTGGCTGGCCGGCGTGGGCCTGGCGCAGTTCGGCGAGTTCGGCTTCGTGCTGGCGACGCTGGGCAAGCAGAGCGGGGTGGTCGACGCCGAGGGGCTCGCCCCGGTGCTCTCCGCGGGCATCATCTCGATGTTCCTCACGCCCTTGATGGTGCGCGCGGCTCCGCATGTGACCGCCGGTGAGAAGTTGCTCTCTCCGCTGGTGAAGCTGCTGGGCGCGCGCAGCATCGAGGAGGTCGATGAGACGCCCGGAGTCGAGGCGCCCAGCGGGCACGTGGTGCTGGTGGGCTACGGCGTCTCGGGGCAGCTCATCGCCCGGGCCCTCGAGTCGTGCGGGCTCAAGTACATCGCGCTCGAGTTGAATGCCGACACCGTGCGCGCGGCGCGGGCGCAGGGGGCGACGGTCTATTACGGCGACGCAACTTCGCAGGAAGCGCTGGAGCACGCGCACCTCGGGCAGGCGAAGGCCATGGTGCTGGTGATGAACGACCCTTCGGCGGTGCAGCGCGTGCTGAGCACCGCGGCCCGGGTGGCGCCCAAGGTGCCGGTGCTGCTGCGCGCGCGGTACTTGAGCGAGAAGCCGGCGCTGATGGCCCTGGGGGCGCAGGACGTGGTGGCCGAGGAGGTCGAGGGCGGCATCGAGATGCTGGTGCGCGTGCTTCGCTGGCTCGAGACGCCGCGCAACGTCATCGACAAGCGGATGAAGGAGGCCCGCGACGCCACCCAGACCAGCGAGCGCAAGGTGACCATGCCCCGGCGCACCTTCGGCGAGATGCAGGCGTTGGCCGACATGAAGCTCGAGCGGGTGTCCATCGAGGCCGGGAGCCCGGGTGATGGGAAGTCGGCGGTGGCGCTCGACATCCGCAAGCGGACAGGGGCGCTGGTGATCGCTGTGCAGCGCGGGCTGGCGGTGCTCGAGCAGCCCGACCCGCATGTGCCGTTTCAGAAGGGGGACATCGTGTTCCTCGCGGGGACGGGCGAGGCGATTCGCAAGGCCACCACGCTGCTCACCGAAGGCTGATCAAGATAGGCCGCCTGACCGCTCGCCCAGCGCGCGCGAGTGGAAGGCGTCAGGGCTCCAGGACCACGAACCCTTGCGGCCTGGAAGCAGTACGCGATCCACGGACCTGCTCAATCTCAACCAACTCGTCGTTCTTGAGCAGGACATCGAAGTCGAGGTTGTCCGCATGGCAATGAGGGCACGGCCCACCGATGCCCTCAACGAGGACGCGCTTCCGCCCTGGACTGCCGATGTCGTTGGCGCCCCAGC
>CAIVGN010000192.1 GCA_903905455.1 uncultured Archangium sp. | reverse complement strand
GTCGGCGAACTTCATGCCGTCCTTCTGCTGCTTGCACAGGCGGCCCGACATGCCCACGTAGGTCACCACGCCGGCCTCCATGTGCACGTGGCCGTTGAAGAGCATCTGCTTGCCGCGGGCGAGCGACGCGGTGGTGAGGATCAGGCCGGGGTTGGCCTTCGAGCGACGCGCCGCGGGCACCGCGTGCAGCGAGCCGTCAGCGAGGATGGCGAAGTTCGAGGCGAACTTCTGGCCGCCGGGACCGCGGGCGAAGGTGTCCTTGTGGTTGGCCTCGTCGTAGAGCTCGGTGATGCGGCCGTTGCCCTTCATCGAGACCTTCTCGTAGGTCGCCTGGTTGTCCTTGACGCCGGTGATCACGTTGAAGTCCTGCACCGTGTTCATGTCCGCGGCGATCTTCTCGGGCGTCAGCTCGGTGTGGCTGAAGGCCAGCGAGTCCTTCGCGGTCGACTCCTGGGAGTAGGGGTTGAACTTGCCCTCGACCGTCATCTCCGGGTCGCCGTGCGAGGTGTCGTAGATCGGGTCGGGCTTGAGCTCGCGCACGTCGTAGGCCGTGGCGCCGCCCTTGATGGCGTTGTTCACGGCGTTCTTCACCGCGTCGGGGATCTTCGAGCCGCCGAAGCTCTTGGTGTCGGTGCCCACGGTCAGCAGCTTGCCGGCCTCGGTGCTCAGCTTGCTGGCCTCGATCTTGACCGTGCGGTTGTTCGAGGCGGCCTGCGAGCGGAGCCCGTCGATTTCGCCCAGCTTGGTCTGCAGCTTGCGCTTGGCGTCGGGTGCCATCATGCCGGCGAACTTGTCCGCCTCGGCCTTGATCGCGGCCTGCTCGTCCTTGGAGATCGAACCGGCCGACTCGAGGATGGTGTCCACGTCCTTCACGTCGATCTTCTTGTCCGCCGTCACTCGCTGAAACGCGCTCTTCACGTCACCAACCGACATGTTCGTTCTCCAGTTCGGAACTGCGGAAAGTCATCAGACTACAGGGGTTTGAACCGCGCTGTGGGGCTGCGTGGGTGCGGCGATGTAGGCATTGTCGGCAGATGTGCGCCGGGAGTTGCTAGTCGCCCATCACTTTGACGATCACCCGCTTGCGCCGCTGGCCATCGAACTCTGCGTAGAAGACCTGCTGCCAGGTGCCGAGGTCGAGCTGGCCCTTGGTGATGGGGATGATCACCTGGTGGTGCACCAGCATCGACTTGAGGTGGGCGTCGGCGTTGTCCTCGCCGGTCTGGTGGTGGTGGTAGTCGGGCTTTTCGGGGGCGAGGTGTTCGAGCCAGCTCCAGATGTCCTCGAAGAGGCCCTCTTCGTTGTCGTTGATGAAGACGCCGGCGGTGATGTGCATGGCCGAGACGAGCACCATGCCTTCCTTCACGCCGCTCTTGCGCACGAGGCCGGACACGGTGTCGGTGATGCGCACCAGCTCGCGGCGCTGCGGCGTCTCGAACCAGAGGTATTCAGTCAGCGTCTTCATGGGAGCGCGGTAGCCTAGCCAAACCCATGACGGGCACGCCCTTCAACGACGTCAGCGACTTCACCGACTGAGCCAAAGAGAAGAGAAATTTCGGGGTGATGGGGCGGGTGCTACCGTCCCGCGCCTCGGCAGCCCCCAATGGCAGAGAAGGACACCACAGCCAGCGCGACGAAGATCATCGGCCCGGAGCTCCGGCTGGTGGATCGCCGTGCCTTCGTGGGCTTCCCCGAGCTGAAGCTTGCGCCGGGCGTGGTGCTGACCGACTTCGCGCTGCAGATTCCCGACGTGACCTTCCCGCTCAACCTCTCGGGCGGCGCCTCGAAGTACCAGAAGAAGAAGCTCGACTTCGGGTTCCTCGAGCTGGCCATCGACGCCGAGGTCATCCAGCGAGAGGTGCGCGCGCTCTCGCCGAAGCTGCCCGAGCTCGACGACGTGAAGCTCCACTTCCGCCCGGGGCACCTCGAGGTTCAGGCGCGGTTGCGGGGCCCGGAGCGCACCCCGGTCACCTTCAAGGTGGCCTTCGACGGCGACGGCGAGAAGCTGGCCGTCTACCTCTACGACTTCCGCCTCTACTCGTTCAGCACCACCCCGGCCGCGCGGCTGGGGGCGATCATCAGCGAGGCCGTGCGCGAGCTGGGCGTGCTGCCCGAGGTCGAGCGTCGCGGGGCCAACGGCTTCACCGCCCGCGTGTTGCCCGGGCTCGTCGAGCAGGCGGCCGTGGGGCGCGGCTACAAGATGCCCTCGCTCGACCAGGCGCGGCTCGCCGAGGCCACCGTGTCTTCCAAGGGCCTGCGGCTGCGCTTCAGCTCCGGTGGCCTGCCTCCGCCCGGCGCCCCCGACGAGGAGCTGCTGCTGGCGCTCGAGGGTGCGCGGGCCTTCGCCGACGCCGAAGAGCTGCTGGCGCAGAACAAGCTGGCCCAGGCGCGCGAGGCGTACCTGCGGCTGGGCGACGCGAACGAGGCGCACCCCTTCGCCGTCGAGCGGCTGCTGACCCTGCTGGTGGCCGATCTCCAGGCCCACGAGCTGGCCCTGGACATCGCCGCGTCGCTGCAGCGCCGCCGCGAGCACAGCGCCACCGCGCTCTGGGCCGAGGCCGTGGTGCGCGAGCGTCGCGGGGAGTTCGCCCGCGCCTCCGAGCGCTACCTGGCGCTGTGCAGCCTGGCGCGGAAGAACCAGGAAGAGGCCGGCGCGTTCTTCGCTGCCGAGGCCGCGGCGCGCTCGTCGCGCGACAACTCGCCGCAGATGGCGGTCAAGGCGCTGCACGAGCTGCTGGGCCTCAAGCCCGACCACCTCCCGTCGCTCAAGGCGCTGGCCCGCGCCTCCGACCAGGCCAGGGACCGCGCCGGCGCCATCCGCGCCTACCGCCGCCTCGCCGCGCTCTCGCGGGACCCGGCCGACGCCGCTGACGCGCACGTGCAGCTCGCGCGGTTGTGCGCCCAGACCGAGGACGATCTCGCTGGCGCGCGGCTGCACTGTGAAGCGGCGCTGCGCCTCGCGCCGGATCACCCCGAGGCGCTCTTCCAGCTCGGCGAACTCTGCTACCGCAGCGGCGAGTGGCTGCGCGCCATCAAGGCGCTCGATCGCGTGCGCGAAGTGGCCATGAGCCGCCACGAGGTCGATCGCGTCGGCCGCGCCAACGTGCTCGCGGGCCTCGTGTGGGAGACCGGCCTCAAGCAGCCCGAGAACGCGCTGCTGCGCTTCCGCGAGGCCACCGCGCTGCTGCCCGGCGAGCCCGAGCCGCACTTCCTCGCGGCCCGCGTCTCCGAGTCGTTGGGCAAGCTGCAGGAGTCGGTGGCGGGCTACCAGCAGGCCGTGGAGCTCGCGGGTCCCGCGCCGCGCACCGAGGAGATCCGCAAGGCGGCGCACGCCTCGCACCACGCCCTGGCGCGGCTGCTCAAGACCCGGCTCGGCGAGCCCGCGCGCGCCCGCGACCACCTCGAGGCGGCCCTCGCGCTCGACCCCCAGGACACCGTCGCCCTCGACGAGCTGCTCCCGTACTTCCGCGCCTCGGGCAAGGCGCCCGAGCTGGCCGATGCCTGCGAGAAGGCCGCCGCGGTGATGGAGGAGCCCTCGCGTCGCGCGGCGTTGTGGGCCGAGGCCGGCGAGCTCTACCGCGGCCGCCTCAACCAGCCCGACAAGGCCGAGCGGCTCCTCAGCCAGGCGCTCGAGGCCGACCCGAAGAACCGCCAGGCGCTCGAGGGCATGCTCGCCCTGGCCGAGAGCAAGCGCGACGGCGGTCAGCTGGTGCGCTGCCTCAAGGCGCTGGCCGAGCTCGCGGAAGATCCGAAGGAGCGCGCGCGGCACTACCGGCGCCTCATCGTCGCGGCCCGCGATCTCGCCTTCGACCTCGACGTCGCGGTGCACTCGGCGCGCGAGGTGCTCCGCGTCGAGCCCGACGACCTGCCGGTGCTCGGCGAGCTCACCGCCCTCGAGCGGCGCCGCTCGGACATGGCCGGCCTCGCCTGGGCCCTCGAGCAGCGCGCCCGGGTGGCCGAGAACGCCGGCGACAAGCGGCTGGCGGCGGCCGCCCTGCGTGAGCTCTCGCAGGTGCTCGACCAGCGGCTGGGTCGCGCCGGCGAGTCGCTGGTGGCCCTCGAGAAGTCCACGCGGTTGTTCCCCGACATCAACGGGCTGCTCGACCTGGCCACGCTCTCGCTGCGCCTCGAGCGCCCGCTCAACGCGCGCCGGGCGCTGGAAGACGTGCTCGCGCTGCTGCCCCGCCACGCGCCGCCCGAGAAGCTCGCCGAGGTCCGCGCGCGCCTCGGCCGCGCCTGCGAGCAGCTGGGGGACAAGGACGCCGCCCGCGAGAACTACGCGCTGGCCTTCCCGCTGCGCCGCCTCGACGACGAGCTCGCCGCGCGCCTCGAGGCGATCTACGCCGAGGACCGCTCGACCCGCGAGCTGACGGAGCTGTGGGCGGCCCGGGCCCAGGCGCTGCTGCAGGCCGGCCGCGCGCACGACGCCGCGCCGCTGTTCTTCCGCGCCGCCCAGAGGCTGCTCGAGGAAGGCGACTCCCAGGGCGCGATGCTCCGCCTCACCGCCGCCCTCGACGCCGCGCCCACCGGGGAGAAGGCCGGCGAGGTGCTCGAGGCGATGGCGAAGCTCGAGCTGGAGCGCGGCGCCACGCAGGAGGCCGCGCGCCTCTTCGGCCGTCGCGCGCTGCTGGCCACCGAGCCCCGCGAGTCCGCGCGCTGGTTCTTCCGCGCCGCCACGCTCACCAGGGACACCCCGCGCGAGCAGCCCTTCCTCGCCCAGGCGCTCGAGAAGGACGCCACCTTCATCCCCGCGCGCCTGCGCCGGGCCGAGCTCATCGAGGCCACCAACCCGCGCGAGGCGCTGGCCGACTTCGAGGTGGTGCTGGGCGCCGGGGCCGAGCTCAAGGACGACGACGTCGCCTTGCTCCAGCTCGACCTCGCGGGGCTCACCCGCCGCGCGGCGCTCGCGGCCCAGAAGGCCGGCCACTACGACGCGGCCCGGCGGCTGTTCGCGAAGTACGTCGCCTCCAGGCCGGAGGATCTCGAGGCCCTGCAGGAACTGGCCAAGTTGCACCGTCGCGCCGGCGCGCTCGAGCCGTTGGTCGATCTCCTCGGCACGCTGTGGCCGCGCCTCGCGGGCGCCGAGAAGGTCGCCACCCGCCGCGAGTTCACCGAGGGCGCGCTGTCGCTGGGCCGCACCGCCGCGGCCCTCGAGGCGCTGCGCGCGATGCTCGCCGACGAGCCCACCGACGTGTGGGCCGCCTCGCGGTTGCTGACGCTGCTGCCCAACGACGACGCGCACCAGCCCGAGCGCCTCGACCTGCTCTCGCGGCTCATCACCCAGGCCGAGGGCGAGCCCCGCGCAGAGTTGCTCGCGCGCCGGGCCGAGCTGTACCGCGTCGCCGGAGACCTGCTCGCGGCCCGCGCCGATCTCCTCGAGGCCTCGCAGCTCTCGCCGCACCCGGTGCCGCTGCTGCGCGCCCTGGCCGAACTCAGCCGCCAGTCGCACGACGAGGCCGCGGAGCTCGCGGCGCTCAAGATGGTGCTCGGGCACGCCCGCGACGACCAGGCGGTGGTCACCGACGCCTCGGAGCGGCTGGTGTCCATCGCCAGCAACCGCGCCCGCGCGGGGGACACCGTGCGCGCGCTCGAGGCCTTCGAGACGCTGGTCACGCTGCCGCTGGTGCCCACCGAGCGCTTCGAGGCCTGGTTCGGGTTGGCCCAGGTGGCGCGCACCGCGGGCAATCCCCGCCGCGCCGAAGAGGCGCTGCTCGAGGCCTCGAAGCAGGGCCCCTCGACGCGCCGGGTCGCCGCCTTGCTGGAGCGCGCGGAGTTGCAGGAGTCGCGCAACGATCTCGAGGCCGCCGTCGTCTCGTTCGGCGCCGCGCTCGCGCTCGCGCCGCGGCAGCCGAAGGCCACCGCCGGGCTCATCGCCGCGCTGCGGGCGCTGGGTGATTGGGAAGGCCTCGCCGAGGTGCTCACGGGCGAGGCCCCGCACCTCCCGCGGGAGCAGTCGCTGGCGGCCTGGGTCGAGCTGGCGTCGCTGCACCTCGACAAGCTCGCGGCGCCCGGCCCCGGTGAGGCCGCGCTGCGGCGCATCGTGAACCTCGACGAGGCCGACGTGCCCGCGCGGCGCCGGCTGGCCGGCCTGCTGGCGAAGCGCGGCGAACGCGTCGAGGCGATGGCCCTGCTGGAAGAGGCAGCGGCGCACCTCGAGCCGGCCGAGGCCGCGGCGACGCTGCGCGAGGCCTCGAAGCTCGCCGCGCTGCAGGAAGACACCAAGCTCGAGCTGCGCCTGATGCGGGGCGCGCACGTGCTCCAGGCGGCGAAGGGCGACGATCTCCAGCGCCTGGCCGAGCTTCTCTACCTGCAGGGCGCGGTGCGCGAGGCCCTGCCGCTGCAGCAGTCGCTCGCGGGCTCGGTCTCGTTCCACGAGGCGCCCGACGTCGCCGAGCGCGTGTGGCTGCGCCTGGCGGATCTCGCCGAGCAGGTGGGCAACGAGGCGTTGGCCGAGTCGAGCCTGCGCCGCGTGGTCACCGAGCGCCCCCTCAACGGCAACGCGGTCGAGCGCCTCGCGGCCCTCGTGGCCCTCAAGGACCCGCGCGCGGGCTTCGAGCTGCGCGCCCGGTGGACGGAAACGCTCTCCCGCTCCGAGCGCACCGCGGAGCTGCTGCTCGAGCTGGCCCGCGAGGCGATCCGCGCGCACCGCGACGTCGAGACCTCCACCCGGCTCTATGGCAAGGCGGCCGGCGCCTCCGAGCACCCGCTGCCGGTGCGCCTCGAGCTGGCCGAGGTGCTGCGCAACGCGGGCCGCACCGGCGAGCTGATGGCCGAGCTGGCGGAGATCGCCCAGCTCGAGCTGACCACCGGCGACCTCGAAGGCGCGCTCGCGGCGTGGGACGAAGAGGCGCGCCTGGCCGAGGGCTCGGGCCGCATCGACGACGCGCTGCGCACGCTCTCGGCCATGGCCGACGTGTGCAGCGAGGAGGGCCGGGTCGAAGAGGCCGGCCGTCACCTCATTCACCGCGCCGAGCTGCTGCGCGACTCGAAGCTCGACCTCGGCGGCGCGATGCAGTCCCTCGAGCGGGCCTGGGAATACGCGCCGTCGCTGCACCTCGCGCGCGAGGGCCTGGCGCTGTCCCGTCGCCGCAGCGACCCCGACTCGGAGATCGACTGGCTCGAGCGCGTGCTGGCGCTGCTCTCCGGTGGCGAGCAGGCCATCGCCTTCGTGCAGCTCGCGCGGTTGCACCTCGGGCTGCCGGCCGAGAGCGGCGGCGACGTGGCCACCGCGCCGATGCTGGCCCCCGACCAGGCCGAGGCGGCGTTGCAGCGGGCGCTGTCGATCATGCCGTCGCTGGGCGAGGCCGAGCACATGCTGCTCGCGCTCTACGAGCGCCAGGACCGGGTGGGCGACATCGCCGCCTGGTACGAGGCCGCCGCCACGCGGACCACGGAGCCCACGCAGCGCGCCGAGCTGCTGATCAAGGCCGCGCAGCTCTACAAGGACCGCGCCGGTCGCCCGCACGACGCCGCCGCGGCGCTGCTCGCCGCGCGCTCCGCGAACCCCGACGACCTCTCGCTCACCACGCGCGTGGCCGACCTGCTCATCGAGCTGGGTCGCCGCCAGGACGCCGCGGACTTCGACGCGCTGCTGCTCGAGGCCGACCCGTTCCACCCCTCCTTCACCCGCCACGCCGCGTTCCTCATCGAGACCGGCGACGATCTCTCGCTGGCGGCGGTGCTCTCGCGGCGGGCCGAGGCCTCGACGGGCGAAGAGGCGGGTCGGGTGTGGCTCGAGGCCGCGAACGCGTTCCGCCGCGCCGGGGCCGACGAGCGGGCGCAGGTGTGCGAGGCGCAGGCCTTCGAGGCGGCACCGGCGAACCTCGAGGCGTTCCAGTCGCTGCTCGACCGCGCCTCCGACGATCCGCGCCGCCAGGCCGAGCTCCTCTCGCTGCGCGCCCGCGCGGTGCCGGCCGAGGCCTCGTCGCTCCTGCGGCGCCGCGCCGAGTTGCTCACCACCGCCGGCGAGCCGCTCCAGGCCGCGGCCGCGTGGGACGAATACCTGGCGCAGATCCCCGACGACCTCGGCGCGCTCGAGGCCCGGGGCACGCTGGCCGCCGCCGGGGGCGGGGCGCGCGCGGCGCAGCCCTTCGATCGCCGCCTGGTGCAGCTCGCCGGTGACACGCTGCCCCCCGCGACGCGCCTGGTGGTGTGGACGCGCCTGGGCCGCGCCGCCGTCGAGTCGCACGCCTGGCGAGACGCCGTCGACGCCTTCGAGGCGGCCTGGGCCATCGACCCCGAGTCGGAGCGCGGCCGCGAGGCGCTCTCGATGCTCAACGAGGCCTACGGCCGGCTCGGCGACGCCCCCGGCCAGTACCGCACCACCATGCGCCTTGCCGCGAGCGCCACGGGTGAAGAGGCCGAGGCGCTGCACCGCCGCGCCCTGTCGTTGCTCGACGTTCCCGAGCAGGCCATCGGCGCGCTGGAGTGGTTGCTCGCGCGGCACCCCGGGGAGCAGGCGCTCTACGAGAAGGGTCAGCGCGCGTACCGGGAGCTGGGTCGCATCGGCGAGCTCGCGGCCCTGCACGAGAAGTTCGCCGCGGCGTCGGGCGGCTCCGCGGCGGCCCGGGCCCTGCTGTCCGCGGCCACCCTCGTCGAGACCGAGCTGCAGGAGGGCCAGCGGGCCTTCGAGCTGCGCCAGGCCGCCTACGAGGCCGACCCCACCGATCTCGAGGCCGCCGACGCGGTGTTGATCGAGGCGCGCCGCCGCCACGACGTCGACCTCCTCGAGCTGATGCTGGTGCGCATCTCCGTGGCCACCGCCGACGAGCAGCGCGCGGCCGAGCTCAAGCTCGAGCTCGCCGCTTCGCTCGAAGGCCGCGGGCAGTTCGAGGCCGCGCGTACCCCGCTCGAGAGCCTGCGCCGGCAGGGCGCGGGCGCGCCGGGCTACGCGGCGTGCCTGGCAGCCCTGGAGCGCATCGCCATCGAGCTGACCGACGCGGCGGCGCTGGCCGACATCCAGGTGGCCCAGGCCGAGCTGCTCGGGGCGCAGGAGCGCGCGGCGCGGCTGCTCGAGGCGGCGAAGTCGTACCGCGAGGCGAAGCTGCTGGATCGGGCCCTGGCGTTGACCCGCGAGTCGCTCGGCGCGCGGCCTACCAAGGCCGGCTTCTCGTTGCTGGTCGAGCTCGCCCGCGAAGGCGGCCGCCACGACGAACTCGCGCGGGCGCTGACCCAGCTGGCAGAGCAGGGCGAGGGCGTGGAGCGCGCGGTGATGTTGCTGCAGGCGCTCGAGGCCTGGCGCGCGGCGAACGACCTCGACGCCGCCAGGGATGTGCTCGAGCGCGTGCTCCGCGAGGTGCCGGGCGTGGTCAGCCCCACCGACGCCGGGCGCAAGTTCCTCGAGTTGAACGCGCCGGCCCGGGCGCTCGAGGTGGCCTTCGTGCCCGCGATGCGCGCCGCCCGTCACGACGAGGCGTTGACCCTCGCCGAGGCCGCGCAGGACCCGGCCCGGTTGCGCGAGGTGCTGCAGTTGTTGGCGGCGGCGGCGCCCGAGTCGGCGGCGGCCGAGCGCTACGTCTCGCTGCTGCGCGAGGCCCGCGACGTCGAGGGGCTCAATCGCTTCGCCCAGTCCATCGCCGAGCAGGCGCCGGCGCGGTCCATCGCGTTGCGCATCGAGCTGGTCATCGACTTCAAGCAGCTCGACCTGGTCGAGGTGCTCACGGCCCTGGGGGCGCTCGACGCGCTCGCGGCCAAGGCCCTCGAGACCCGCGCCGCCGACGTGTTGGTGGCGCTGCTTCCCGAAGCCCCGTCGCTCGAGATCGCGCGCCGCGAGGCGGTGTTCGTCGCCCTCGCCGAGCTGAAGCCGTCGCGCCGGGCGCCGATGCTCCGCGCGCTGGCGACGCTGCGTCGCGAGGCGGGGCGGTTCCAGGAAGCGGTCGACACCCTGTGGGCCCTCGCGCAGCTGGAGCAGGCCCCCTCGTCGCGCGCGGTGCTCCACATCGAGCGCGCGGGGTTGTTGCTGCACCACCTCGGTGAGCGCGAGCTGGCGCAGGCCGCCTACGAGCGCGCGCTGGTCGACGACAGCGCCCAGTTGGCCGCGGTGCGCGAGCTGGTCGAGCTGTACCGCGGCGGTGCGCCCGAGCGCTTCTCGTCGATGGTCGAGCGGCTGGGGAGCCTCGCCGGTGACGAGGCGTTGGTGCCGTGGCGGCAGCCCCTGGCCGACGCTTACGAGGCCCAGGGCCGGGTGAAGGACGCGTACCGCCTGCTGGGCCAGCTCGACGAGACGCCCGAGCGCGTGGGGCGCCGCGTGGCGCTCGCCCAGCAGCTGGGTCTCCAGGGCGAGGCCTTCGCGCTGGCCGAGAAGATCGCCGACTCGCGCGGGGAGTTCGAGCGCATCCTCGAGGGGTACCTGCTCTCGGAGTTGGTGCCCTTCGCGGTGCGCCTGGGCGCGCGGCTGATGACGGAGGCGCCGTTGCCGGGCCCGTTGCTGCGCCTGCTGGCCGAGCGGCTGGCGACGACGCAGCAGGGCGCGGCGCTCTCGGTCCAGGCGTGGCCGGAGCTGCTGCGGGCCAACGTCGTCGACGTCGACGGGTGGACGCTCTACGCCGAGGCGCTGCGCAAGTCGGGCCGTGACGTCGCGGCGACCCTCGCGGACGGCTTCGGCGCGGCGCTCTCTTCGACCGCCGGTGGGGCGCACGCGGTGAAGCCCACGCCGATGCCCTGGACCCCGACGGCGCACGCGGCGCCGGCGCACGCGGTGCCGGTGACGGCCGAGACGATGCCCCGGCTCGCGGCCGCCCTCGACGAGGTGCTCAAGGCCTTCGGCGCCTCGGGGGTGAGCGTGGTGCTCGACGTGCAGGGTGGGGTCGAGGCGTGGTTGGCGGGCTCGACGCTGGTGCTCGGCGCCGGTGCGCTGACGGTGTTCGGCCAGGCCGAGTTGCCCGCGCTGGTGGCGATGGCCCTGGCGCTCGGCGAGGCCGGTCTCGGGCTGCGCGCCCTGGGCGAAGTGCCCGACTTCACCTCGTCGGCGGTCAACGCCTTCCAGTCCTACCCCGCGTCGCTCGCCTTCCTCCGCGTGCTGGCGCAGCTCGACTCCTCGGTGCGTAGCGGTGACCCGGCGCGGGTCGACGTGGGCGCGGTGCTCCGTCGCAGCGAGGCGTTCCGCGCGGTGGCCCTGGCGGCGGTGGAGTCGCTGCGCGGGCAGGCCTGACGTGCGCCGCCTCGCGCTCCTGCTCTCGGTGGTGTCGACGGGGTGCCTGGTGACGGCGCCGCCCGGTGACGAGGTCATCGGCACCTACGCGATGAGCGCCAGCGGGGCGACGCGGGCCTGCGAGCTCGACGAGGTGACCGGCGCGGACTTCTCGTTCGAGGCGGTGTTGACCCGGGACAGCGCGTCGGATCGCGCGTGGGTGACGCTGGGCACCTGGCCGGGCGAAGGCACCTTCGATGGCCAGACGCTGACCCGGGTGCGCGAGGCCGGCCGCATCTTCACTGCTTGCAGCGAGTGCACCACGACGGTGGTGGAGACCATCGCGGTGGCGGTGCTCAGCCGCTCGCAGGCCGACGCCCTGGGCGGCCAGTGCCCCGAGGCGCCGCTGGACGGGGGCGTGCCGGTGCCCTCCGGCGACGCGGGCGTGACGGGGCCGCAGCAGACCTCGCGGGGCTTCGACGCCGTGCGCCTGTGCGGCGAGCTGACGACGCGGGTGGTGGCCGCCGGGCTCTCGGACGGGGGCGCCTGCGACGCGAAGTGCGACGGCTGCACCGTGCGCTACCAGTTGCGCGGCGACCGGCGCTGACGCAAAGCAGGGCCATGACGACTGCGAAGAAGAAGGCAGTGGTGCTGCTCTCGGGTGGGCTCGACTCGACGACGTGCCTGGGGATGGCGATCCGCGCGGGCTTCGAGCCGGTGTGTCTGTCCATCGACTACGGGCAGCGACACGCGGTGGAGTTGGAGCGCGCGAAGGCGGTGGCGAAGGCCCACGGGGTGACGGATCACCGCGTGGTGCGGCTCGACCTGCGCGCCATCGGCGGCTCGTCGCTCACCTCCGACGTCGCGGTGCCCAAGCACGACGACGTCTCGCAGGTGAGCACCTCCATTCCCTCGACCTACGTGCCCGCGCGCAACACCATCTTCCTCGGGCTCGCGCTGGGGCTGGCCGAGGTGGTGGGCGCGACCGACCTGTACATCGGGGTCAACGCGGTCGACTACTCGGGCTACCCCGACTGCCGGCCGGAATTCATTCGCGCCTTCGAGCAGCTCGCGACGCTCGCCACCAAGGCCGGCGTGGAGGGCGCGCGCTTCACGGTGCACGCGCCGCTCTCGGGCATGACCAAGGCGGACATCGTGCGCGCAGGCGTGGCGGCGGGCGTCGACTACTCGATGACCCACAGCTGCTACGATCCCTCGGTCGATGGCCTGGCGTGCGGGCGCTGCGACTCGTGCCTGCTGCGCAAGAAGGGCTTCGACGAGGCCGGGGTACCCGACCCGACCCGCTACGTGGGACGCTGAAGTCCGATGCTCCCGCTGCTGCTGTCGTCGATGCTGTCTGCCGCTCCCGCCCCGCTGGTGGAGGTCACCACGCTCGTGCCCGACGCGGTGGTGGACCTGCGCTACGCGACGGCCGACAACTTCATGAAGAAGCAGGTCTACCCCTCCGACGCGCGGTGCCTGTTGCTCGAGCGCAGCGCCAGCCAGCTCAAGGCCGCGGCCGACGTGCTGCGCGAGAAGGGCTACCGACTGCGGCTGTACGACTGCTACCGCCCGCACCACGTGCAGTTCGAGCTGTGGAAGGTGATGCCGGTGCCCGGGTACGTGGCGGAGCCGAAGAAGGGCAGCAACCACAACCGGGGCGGCGCGGTGGATTTGGGGCTGGTCACGCTCGACGGGAAAGACGTGGAGTTCCCCTCGCCCTACGACTTCTTCGGCAAGGAGGCCCACCACTCGTTCACCGGGGGCACGAAGGTCGCGCGCGAACACCGTGAGCTGCTGCGCACCACCATGGAGTCCTTCGGCTTCAAGAAGAACGGCATGGAGTGGTGGCACTACGACCTGCCCGACGCGGCGAAGTACCCGCTGCGCGACGAGCCCTTCTCGCGGCCCGACGCGGGGAAGTGACGACGGCTCACCGCCGGGTTTCGACCGCTCAGGTGGGCGGGGCTCCGAGGCGCGTTGGGCTCGGTGAGGCTCACGGGCATGAAGAAACGCGCCGCCGTGGGGCTGCTCTCGTTGTTGGTGTTGAACCTCGTGCGCACCGCGGCCTGCGCCACGCGCGACGACGCCGAGGCCCGGCTCGACTACCTCTCGCGGCGCATCGCGGAGGGAGACCTCCCAGGCTTCGCGCCGGGTCACCCCTTCGACGGCGAGTGGACGCTGGGGACCCTGTCGATGTCGGCCATCGCGGCGACGAACCTCGCGATGCGCTCTCCTGAAACTCGCGCGGTGCGGGCGGCGCAGGTGAGCGACTGGGCGGCGCGACTGAGCTCCGAGGCGGTGCGGGCCTACGACACGAAGCAGTGGGGGCGCGACGCGCTGCGCACGCTCGAGAGCTCCGACGGCCATGCGGGCTACCTCGGGCACGTGGTGCTGGCGCTGGACGCGGCGTGCCTGCTGGGCGGGGCGCGAGACGTGGCCTTGCACGAGGCGCTCGTGGCTGCGCTTTCGCGGCGCATCGAGCAGTCACCGACGGGGCTCATCGAGACGTACCCCGGGGAGATCTACGTGCCCGACAACGTGGTGGTGATGGCGGGGCTGATGCAATTCGACGCGTGCATCGGCGAGCCGCGGCATCGGGCGCTCGAGCAGCGGTGGCGCGCGAAGCTGGAGGCGCAGTGGCGGGACCCAGCCAACGGCGTGCTCGTGTTCGCGCCGGGCCAGGGTGCGCGGGGGAGTGGCGCGGCGTGGAACTCGTTCTTCCTGCCCTTCGTCGACGAGGAGCTGGCGTCCGAGCAGTCGTCGCGCATGTGGACCCACTTCGGTGACGAGGCGGCGTGGGGTGGGCTGCGCGGCATTCGCGAAGGGCTGAGCCAGGGTGACGTCGACTCCGGGCCGCTGGTGCTGGGCATCTCGCCTTCAGCGACGGGCTTCGTGTTGGGGGACGCCACGCTGCGCGATCGGCCTGAGCGCGACGGGCTCTTGCGCACCGCGGAGTTGGTGGGGTTCAGTTTTGGCGGCCGCTACCTCACGGCCCCGCTGGTGGGAGACGCCATCGTGCTGGCCGCGAAGACCATGACGCGGTGGAGGTCGCTCAGCGCTCCACCCCATTCCGCGCGAGGGTGACGTCGCCGCGACACTCGCGCTGATCTGCCTCTTCGCGCACCGCGCTTCTCGAACGCTTCCACTGCCGAGGCGACGCCGCCGAGGAAGGAACCCAGCCTGGAACTCGAGGGCTGGCTCGTCGCGAGGCCCGAGCAGGTGGGGCGCGAACTCCACCCACTGACGACGGCGCCGCGCCAGGGAGACCTGGCGAAGGTCGCGTTGGTGTTCCTGGCCGCGGACGCCGCTGGGGAGGTCTCGGAGCGCGTCGAGTTCATGTGGGTGATGCTGCGGGGCATTGGAGCCGACGGATGGTGGCTCGGCCCGCTCGACAACCAGCCGTTCGTGCCGGGCCCCATCGATGCGGGTTCTCCGGTCTGGGTGCGTGCCGAGCAGTTGCTGGCGTTCGAGACCTCCTCGGCCCCAGCCGTGCGGTGACCTCGACTCATTTCATGACTGACATCTGCATGAGGTCGCTGCCGGTGACAGGTGGCTGTTCTTGATGCTCCGCATCGCGTTCCTTCGCCGCTTCGCGTTCCGCTGCCCTGACTCCGCCGGCCTGAAACTGATTCCCCCCACTTCTTCGGGGCGGGAGCCGGGGCGCGCGTGGCAGCGCAGTTGAATCAAGGCGCCGGACGGAGTCTCCTCGCGCCTTGAGCCGGCCCTGGGGACGAAGCGCGGTGTTCTGGATACTGGTGGTGGCGGGGGTGTCCTGCGCGGTCTGTAGCGCGATGACGCTGGGGGTGATGGGGCTGGGACTGATCGCGGGCGACGACGTGAGTTCCTCGCGGCCCCGCAGTGGTGGGCTGCCCACCGGCAACACTCCCGACCTCTACCCCGGCGGCGTGGGCTGGCTCCCCAGCGGCCGGGGCGTCCCCATCCCGGAGGCGCGCGTGGTGGACGGCCGGCCCGAGGGGCTGTGGTGGCATTGGCAGACGACCAGCGCCTCGAAGATGAATGCGGGGCTGATCCTCTTCCTCGCGGACGGCACGCGGGCCACCAATCCCCGGCTCGGCGGCGGCCTGGCCTTCGACCTCGAGGGCCAGCGGGCGCAGCGGGGCAGCACCGGGGTGGGCACCTTCGAGGTGAACGACGGGAAGCTCGTCCAGCATGGCGACGGCTACACCTCGACGGACGACTTCGAAACGGGCAGCGATCGCGACGGGGACTTCTTCAAGACGGGCGCGGCCAGGCACATGCCCCTGGCGCCGCCCACCGAAGATGGACTGATCGGCACCTGGGGCACGCCGGGTGGCAAATTCGTCTTCAACGCCGACGGCACCTACGAGTCGGGGTTGGTGGACGTGGGCCGCGACTACACCCTGGCGGCCGGCTCCCGCGGTCGGTGGCTGCTCGACGGCTACCTCATCCAGTTTCAACCCAACGGAGGGCCGTCGTGGATCAGCATCATCGGAGCCACCGGGGATCGCTTCATCGTCATCGGCTCGAGCATCTACGATCGCAAGTAGGTCACGCGGTCATGGTCAGCGTGGCTTTTGCTTGGTCGCCAGGCCCGCGAGGGCGAAGAACGGGATGCGTACGCTGCCATCCCCGCCCGTGGCGGGCTGCACGCTGACGAGGTCGGCGCTCAGGCCGAAGAGCCGCGCGAAGGCCCGGGATACCCACACGTGTCCGCTGGTGCTCAGCCGGGTGTCGGCCACGGTCTGGGCGGGGACGCCCTGGGCTCCGGCGAGCAGGTGGTTCCACGCGACGCCGAAGCCCAGGCGCAGGCCGATGGAGAGGGTCGGGTCGATCCACCCTTCGCCCTGCAGGCTGTTCACCAGGGTCCAGTTGATGGGGTTGCGGTTGACGGTGCAGAAGGCCGGCTGGAGACAGGGGGGAGCGGGCGGGAAGAAGGGCTTACCGGTCTCCGCCCTCCACGCCAGCTCCACGGGACCGAAGCGTCGCTCGAGCTGAAGTGCCACGGAGACCGTCGACCAGGCGAGCTCCTCGCCGAACTGCGTGGGGATGGTGACGCCGAGCGCGGGCGTGAGGCGAAACCCGGTGTAGCGCTCGTCGTCGAGGAGATTGGTTGCCGCGAGGCTCAACTCGACCGGCGTGGGGCTCCAGCGCTCAGCGGGCAACCTGTCTGAGTCCAGGAAGTAGCTCAGTGCAAACCGGGCGGCCGGCCGCAGATGAACGGGGCCGGCCTCGAAGCCCCAGCCGACCACGAGACTGGCCCACGGTCCCAGGCTCAAGTACGCGGGGTGGGCGGGCGCAGGAAGAGGCCGGACTCCAGCAGCGTCCAGGGGCCCGACACTCCACCCACTGCGAAGCGAAGCGGCGTCGCGAGCTCCGGCACCGGCTCGGGTCCACCGAACGCATCTTCACTTGCCGCTGAGACCTGCGCGAAGCCCACCATCACCACCGCCGACACCCACCACCCCCGTGACCTCGTTCCGGTTGCGACGGGCCGGCGCTCGTTGTGTCTGCGCAGGGGCCGTGAGACCTTCCGCGCATGCGAGCACTGATGGCGTGGGCGTGCGTGGCTGTACTGGGTTGTGGCGCGATGTCTCCGAGCAGCGATGCTGGTTCTCAGGGCGATGGTGGCGCGCCTGTCGTCCCGGCTGGAGTCCAGTCTCTCGTCGCGTCGGCCGGCCTGGGTGGGTTCCAGGCATCGTGCAGAGAGGCCGATGGCGGCTTCTTTGGTCCTTCCACGTGGAACCTGAGCCTCGACTCCGGAGTGATGACCTGGCGCGTGTGCCACAGCGAGTTGGTCAGTGGTCACACGCAGATCGATGCCGGCACGAGCTTCCTGACGCCGGGCGAAATCGAGGGTGTTCAGCAAAAGCTCAACGCGATGTCCCGCAGCTCGCGCACGGAGTGCGGCGCCGACGCGCCGACGCTGAGGCTCACGCTCACCACGGCAACGCAGACCATCGAGTACCTCGACTCGTTCTACGCATGCGTGGCGCAGCAAGAGGTGGTCGTCGAAGGCATGGAGCCCGTGATCACCGAGCTGGGGCGACTGACGCGCTGACCGGCTTTTCTCGTCGCCAGCGCCTGCGTTGCAGAACGAAAAGACGGAACGGGCACCGGGCCGCGCACGACTGGTGTCGTCCTGATCAGCGCTGACAGCAGGGGTCAGACCCCTGGCTCGCGGCTGAGTTTGCGCGTCCGCCAGCGCTGAGGCTGCGTCATCATGCGCGCCGAGAGGGAAGACCAATGCCGATTGCTGAGACTGATCTGAAGGTGGGGCAACTCGTCGAACATCGGACGAGAGGGTTGGGCAAGGTCGTCGCGGCGGAGCGCGGCTACGTGTACGTCTACTTCCTGGAGCAGGAGGAAGCTGACAAGGCGACGGCATTCCAGCTCAGCTTCGCCGTCGCAAACTTCGACCGACCCACGCTGCAGACACACGAGGAGCTCGACTCGCTGCCGCGCTTCGTGAAGATCGACGGTGGCTTCCGCATGGAGAAGCGCGGCCGTACCTTCCCTGAGGCGCTCGCCGCCTTCCGCAAGCTCTTCCCCACTGGCTTCGAGGCCCCGGACTACCTCTCCGGTGAGCGCGACTACAAGGTCGTGGCGAGCGAGGCGCTCGTGGCGGCCTTCGGCAACGGCCGCGGCCTCGCGCTCCTCGAGGAGGGTCGCGTCGAAGCGGTCGTGACTCAGGTGCTCTCGCTGGACACCACGAACCTCATGCACCCGCGTTGGGAGAAGCCACGGCTCGCCGAGGCGCTGCGGGATCTCGAGGTGGCGAGGGCCTACTTCCAGGCGGTGTTCGCGCTCACCGACGCGCAGACCGTGACGCCCGCGCTGTTCAACGCGCTCGCACTCTCCGTCGAGGCGCTGAAGTCGGAGCACGGACCCATCGCCCGTTGGCCGGCCACCACCGTGCTGCCGGCACTGCTCCGTCCGGACCGGTTCCTCTTCTTGCGGCCCACGCAAGTCAAGGAGGCGGCCTCGCGCGTCGGGATGGCGCTCGACTACAAAGCCGCGCCCAACTGGAAGACGTATGCGTCGGCGCTGGGCGTGGCGGCCAACCTGATGGAGCGGTTGCGGCCGCTGGGGGCGCGCGATCTGCTCGACGTGCAGACGTTCATCTTCGTGACCTCGATCGGAGTCGGGTAGGCGCGCCGCAGGGGTGCCTCCTCCTCGCCCCCGTCTCCGCTGACGGGCTCTGCCTTTGCCAGTCAGTTGCACCCTTCCTGCTCGTGATCCCTCCGGGAGGACGAGAGCCGGGTCGCACGGCGGTCTATGCTTCGCTGCCGATGGGGACGCAGAAAGACAGGGCCGAGGGCCTGCGCGATTCCCGGCCGGGGCGAACCTGGCTCGGGGGCACGCTGGTCATCGGTGCGAGCCTCGCGGTCACGGCGCTGGCGGCGCAACTCGAAGGGGCCGCGGCGGCGCTGGTCAGTTGCCTCGCGCTGGTCGCCATCGTCATCGGTGCTGGCGTGGTGGTGTTCGGTGACGCGGTGTTGCCTGCGGCGGCCGTGGCAGCGCTGGGCGTCTTGTTCTTCGGCGCGACGGTGCGCGATGTCTTTCCGTGGCCCGCCACGGCGCACCACCTGTCCGCGCCGGCCACGCAGTTGCTGTGGTCGCACGCCGGCCGCACGACGACCAGCGGCGGCAAGTACTCGAGGTCCACGACCCACACGGTCGTTCCCCTGGTGCCCGCAGATTGGTCCCCGGGCTCGCCGCTTCCCCTCTGGGCGCTGGATCCTCCGCAATTCCTGCAACCGGGCCCCATCGGCGCGCTCCGGCTCTCGCACTTTCGCGGCACCAGCGCCGTCGAGGCCTGGGAGCACGCCCTGGAAATCCACCATGTACCCCGACCGGCCGCCGGGCCCAGCTTCGTCGAGCTGATGGCCGAGCCGGAGGCCGAGCACGCACTCAGGGAGCGCCGGGCGCTCGTGGTCGCCCTGGTGCTCCTGTCGCTGTGGGGGCTGGGGCACCCCCTGGCGTGGCTGGCCCGACGAGGCCGGTAGTTCGCCCGCCTCCCACCGCGCGTCGTGGAGGGCGCCGCCGTCTTCGGGAGCTGCGATGGTGCCTCCCATGAAGATTCTGGTCATCGGGGCTTCGCAGGGAACGGGTGCGTGGTGCGTGAAGTCGGCGCTGGCGCGAGGGCACACGGTGACCGCCCTGGCCCGCACCCCGGCGAAGCTCGCGTTGACCGACGCGCGGTTGACGAAGGTGGCGGGTGACTTCCACGACGCGGCCTCGATGCGCGCTGCGGTCGCCGGGCACGACGCGGTGATCATCTGCGCTTCGTCGACCTCGCTGGCCGGCTTCAAGTTGAAGCCCGACTACTTCTCGAGCGGCACGAAGCTGTGCATCGACGCGATGAAGGAGCACGGGGTCAAGCGCCTGGTGGTGCTCAGCGCGCTGGGCGCAGGCGAGAGCATCGCCACGGCGAACTGGTTCCTGCGGACCTTCGTCATCGGGGGCCTGCTCAAGCTGCCCTTCCTCGATCACGACGTGCAGGAGGGGCTGACGCGCGAGAGCGGCCTCGAGTTCGTCATCGCCCGGCCGTCACGGCTGACCGACGGCAAGGCGAAGGGGACCTACACCCGCACCACCCAGCTGGTGCCCGTGCCCTCGGCCATCTCGCGCGCCGACGTGGCCGACTTCCTCGTCGAGAGCTGCACCTCGAACACCTTCCTGGGCCAGGCCGTGCAGTTGGGCGGCTGAGTCTCCGGGCTACTCGGGTCGCAGCGCCTCGATGGGGAACTCTTCACGCCGGGCGCGTCCAGGTCAGCCTTGCTTCTACTTGGTCGCCAGTCCCGCGATGGTGACGTCGACCGTGGTTGCGCTGGCGTTGCGGCAGGTGGCTACGCCGACCGCCGCGACGCGTGCCTGGTTGCCGGTGACTTCCACTGTGCCCGAGGTGATTGCGAAGCTCGCGATGCTCAGCCCCTGCGACTGGCAGAAGATGTCGAACGACGTGGGGACCGAGTTGGTGTTCGTCCCCGACAGGCCAATGACCGTATCGGACGACTTGCTCGCGCCCAGGAGGCTCAGGTTGCCCACCGTCAGTCCGTAGATGTGTTTGCTTCCGTCGCTGAAGTCGCGGTCGTCGATGCCGACGCCGCCGTCCGCGGTGAGGCTCGTGCCGCCGCCGGTGAAGGTGATGGGGCCCAGCCAGGTGCCAGAGAGGTTGGTGGCCGAGGGGCCGCAGCTGGTCGCCAAGGCGATGACGGCGACGAAGGAAGCAATGAGGAGGTTGCGCATGGGGCCGGACCCTAGGCGGCGCAAACCAAAAGGGTGCCTCTGTTTCCTCGCCGGCGTCGCCCCGCGGGCTACTCGTGTCGCAGCGCCTCGATGGGGTCGAGGCGGGCGGCGCGCGCGGCGGGGTACAGGCCTGCCGCGAGGCCCACGGACACCGACGAGGCGAGCGCCACGCCGAGCGCCGAGGCCGAGAGGCCGAGCTCCCAACCCAGGAAGCGGCCGAGGCCCCAGGCACCGGCGAGGCTGGCGAGCACCCCGGCGAGCCCGCCCACGAGGCAGAGGACCAGGGCCTCTCCGAGGAACTGCACCAGCACGTCGCCCGGCGTCGCGCCCACCGAGAGCCGCACGCCGATCTCGCGGGTGCGCTGCGCGACCGAGGCGAGCATCACGTTCAACACCCCGATGCCGCCCACCAGGAGCGCGACGGTGGCGATGCTCGCCAGCAGCAACGAGAGCGTGCGCGCTGCCTCGACCTGGGCCTTGAGCACCTCGTCGGGCCGGCGGATGTTGAAGTCGTCGTCTGCGCCCGGGGCGATGTGGTGGCGCTCGCGGAGCAGCGCAGTGACATGGTCGATGGCCGGCTGCACGCTCTCGGGGGAGATCGCCGAGCAGAGGATGTCGTCGAGCCACGGCATCACCGACTTGCCCCGCAACTTCGACTGGGCGGTGGTGTACGGCAGCAGCACCCAGTCGTCCTGGTCGCGGCCGTCGGCGTTGGAGCCCTTGGCCTCCAACACCCCCACCACCTCGAAGGCCATCTTCTGCATGCGCACCACCTGGCCGACGGGGTTCGCCTCGCCGAAGAGTTGCTCGCGCACGGTCTGCCCCAGCAGCACCTTGCTGGCCGCCTGCTCCACGTCTTCGCCCGAGAACGACGCGCCGAGCACCACGTTCCATCGCTTGATGGCGAGGTACTCGGGCGTCTCGCCGCGAAAGCGCGTGGTCCAGTTGCGGTTGCTGGCGATGAGGGTGACGGTGCCGTCGACCTGGGGCGAGAAGAGCCGCAGGAGCTTCACCTCGCGGCGCAGGGCCTCGAGGTCGCCGATGGTCAGCGATTGGGTGCCGTGGCTGCCGGTGCGCACGCCGCCGACGGTGCGCGAGCCGGACTCGATCCACACCAGGTTGTCGCCGAGGGCCTGCAGCTGGGCCATGGCGCGCGCCGAGGCCGCCTGTCCGACGCCCACCACCAGCACCACCGAGGCGACGCCGATGGTGACGCCCAGCACCGAGAGCGACGAGCGCACCTTGTTGCGCAGCAGCGCGCGGGTGGATTCGCGGAAGAGCAGGTTCGAGAAGAGGGCCAGCCCGCTCACGAGTCGATGAGCGTGCTGTCGGGGCCCAGCTGGTGCGCCTCGACGGCAGTGGTGCGCGCGGTGGACGGCGCGCCGCCCTGCGGGTTGGTGGCGCGCTCGGAGGACGGCACGAAGGCGGCCACCAGCTCGGTGCGACGCTCCTGGGCGTGGGTGCCGGTCTGGGGACCGGGGCCGCGCAGCGAGCGCAGCCGCGCCAGGGCGAGGGTCGCCGAGGCCGGGCGCGCTTCGGGCTTCTTGGCCAGCAGCTCGTTGACGAAGACCTCGAGGGCGGCGGGCGCGTCGGGGCGCAGCGCGCGGAGCTTCGGCGGCGGCTCCATCATGTGCGCGCGCGCGTTGTCGGGGATGTTCTTGAGCGGGAAGACGGGCTTGCCGGTGAAGAGGAGGAACGCGAGGCAGCCCACCGCGTAGAGATCGCTGGACGCCACCGCGTTGCCCAGCAGCTGTTCGGGCGCCATGAAGCCCATGCTCCCCACGGCCATGGCGGGGCCGGTGAGCAGCTCGGTGCGCCCCTCGCGTCGCGCGACGCCGAAGTCGAGGAGCTTCACCCGCGTGGGCCCTTCGACGAGGAACACGTTGCTGGGCTTGAGGTCGCGGTGAATCACGCCCGACCGGTGCGCCGCCTCGAGGGCCGCGAGGATTCCCTCGAGCAGCACGAGCGCCTCGGGCACGGGGATGACGCCCTGCTTGAGCCGCGCCGAGAGGGACTGGCCCTCGAGCAGCTCCATCACCAGGAAGGGGCGCCGGTCGCCCAGCAGGCCCACGTCGAACACCTCGACGATGCCCGGGTGGCGAATGGCGTTCACCGCGCTGGCCTCTTCGAGCAGGCGGCGGCTGGCGTTGAGCGCCTCCTCGGCGCCGTCGCGCAGCAGCTTGATGGCCACCCGCCGGCCGGTGGCCTCGTTCTGCGCCTCGTAGACCTCGCCCATCGAGCCGGTGCCGATGCAGCGGAGCACGCGGAAGCCCTTGATCAGGGTGCCTTCGCGAACGGAGGACGCCGGCGGGGTGCGCGAGGTCATGGCGGCACACGCTAGCGCAGGTCGGAGCCCGCGCGGCCCGGTGCTGACAGGTTCAGGGGAGGCAGGTGTTCGACACGGTGCCCACCACACACGTGGAGGGCGGGCGGCAGTCCGGGAACGGGAGGCCGGTGCTCGGCTCGGTGCCAGTGCGACAGTCGGCGTGGCAGGTGAACGAGGCGGGGTCGCAGTAGCCGAGGTTGGGCTGGCCAGGGGCGGGCGCGGGGCACTCGAGCGTGTCCATGCAGGCGCCATTCGCGCGGCACCGCCTGGGCGACTGGGTTCCGGTGGCGAGGAGCTCGCTGGCGCAGGTGAGGTTGGTGCCACCGAAGGGGTTGGTGCTCGATGCCTGGCAGTCGGTGGTGCTGCTGCAGGGTGGCTTGCAGTGACCGGTGCCGTAAGCGATCGCGCTGGGGTCGAGGTTCGCCGAGTCGACCCAGCAGCTCTCGCCTGCGGGGCAGCCCGGCGCGGCGAGGCTCCTGGTCGCGAAGTCCCAGCGACAGCGGGGCACGCAGCTGCCGCCACAGGTACTGGAGATGGGCAGCTTGACGCTGCACACGGTGCCGCCAGGGCATTCGCGATCGACGTTGCAGCCAGGCGTGCCGCAGGTGTTGGAGAGCGGTCGGCAGTAGTCGGTGCCGTCGTTCACGCGGCCGCAGGCGCAGGACCCGACGCGCTGGTAGCGGCAGTACTTCTTCCCCGAGGGATCGCTGGGGAGCTCCAGGCAGCGACCGGCGCCGGCGCCGTCCGGCGGCCCGAAGATGATCGCGTCGGATCCGCACTGAGAATCACTGGTGCACTCTTCGCACGGCCCCTTGCGAAGTCGGCACACGCCGCCACCCTGGGCCGAGGTGTCGCAGGTGCACTGTTGCCCGTAGCGGTAGCAGCGGTCTTGAGGGTCGAGCGATTGGCAGTTGAAGTCGGAGGTGCAGGTCGGGCCCGTCACGCAGGCGCCGGTGGTGGCGTTGCAGATCTGGTGGGCTCCGCAATCGAAGTCGACGCGGCATCTGCTGCCGGCGTCAGGGACTCCCGCATCGAAGCCCGCGTCGGTGACCGCGGCGCCACCACCGCCGCCAGCGCCACCGCCCGCGCTCCCTCCGCCGCTGCCCCCCGCGCCTCCACCGAGGACAGCAGTGCAGACGCAGGAACCGAAGGCGCTGCCGTCGGCGATGCACACCGAGGCCCCAGCACAACCGGTGACCCCGACACACGCCCGCGATTCGCCCGGCTGGCAGGTGCGGCTCGGGGTCGGCGGGCTGCACGCGCCCACCAGGGTTGCCAACACCAGGCACCTCACCGCTGCGGCCGACGCTGAACCGTTCAAGGCGCCGACGGTACCAATGAAGCGGCCGCTCACCAGCGCGAACTCCCGCGCGCCACTGTGACACCACGGGTCATCGCGTCCACTTGGTGCTGTCAGTCTCCGGATCCCCACGCGACACTGGCCAGGTGCTGAAGGTCTTCCATTCGAACAAGCCAGAGGCGCTCGTCGCCCAGTTCCAGGTTCACCTCGAGGCGCAGGTGGGTCTGCCGCCCCGCGATCTCTTTCGACCGACGAAGCTGATCATCGCCAGTCGGCCGCTCGAGACGTGGCTCAAGCACCAGCTGGTGCATCGCGCGGGCATCGTCGCGAACTTCGAGACCTGGCTGCTGCGGCGCTTCTCGTCGGAGCTGGTCGACCGCGCCTTTCCCGACCGCGAGGTGCTCGACGGCGAGGCGCTGCGCGACCTGCTGCTCGCCCGCTTCCTCGAGGGCGACGTGTCGGGTCCGGAGCTCGGGCCGGTGCGGCACTACCTGGGGCCCCGCGGGGGCGCGAGCGCCGAGCTGCGCGCCGTGCAACTCGCCACGCAGCTGGGCCACGTCTTCGAGGAGTACGTCTTCAGCCGCCGCGAGATGCTCGACGCGTGGGGCCGGGGTCGTGCTTCTCCCCATGACGGGGGTTCGGAGCTCGCGCGGTGGCAGCGTCACCTCTGGCAACAGGTGCTCAGCTCCGCGAAGGGCAAGCTGGTGCTGCCCACTCAAGTGCTCGAGGTGGCGCCGGAGAAGTTGCTCACCCCGGGAGAGCCGCTCTTCGTCTTCGGCCTCTCGTTCCTCGGCACGAGCTACCACGAGCTGTTGGTGCACCTGGCGCGCGCCACCGACGTGTTCCTCTTCACCCTGACGCCGTGCATGGAGTTCTGGGAGGACGTGGAGTCGGTGCGCGATCGCAACAAGCGCTTCCTGCACAAGACCGCGTCGCTGACGCCCGAAGAACTCGCGAAGGAAGACCCGTTCTCGCTGCGCGCCGACGAGTGCCGCCCGTTGGCGCTGTGGGGCCGCCCGGGTCGAGAGGCGGTGCGCCTGCTCAACCAGGCCACCGGGGGAAAGACTGAGGGGATCTTCATCGATCCCTCGAAGCAGAGCGCGTCGCTGCTGCGCAGGCTGCAGGCCGACATGCTGGTGCGCAAGCCCACGGAGCGCGCCGCGGAGGCCAGCGCGGTGACGCCCTTCGACGGCATCGAGATCGCCCGCGCGCCGAGCCTGCGCCGCGAGTGCGAGTTCGTCGCCGGCCGCATCTGGGCCCTGCTGCGCCAGGAGAAGGACCTCCACCTCGACGACATCGCGGTGCAGATCTCCGCGAAGGACGCCGAATCGTACGTCGCGCCGCTGCTCTCGGCGTTCCGCGAGAACCACGATCTCCCCTGGCAGTTGGTGGGCGTGCCCTTCGCGCTGACGAGCCCGGTGGTCGAGGCCGCGCTGCTGCTGCTCGAGTTGCCGCTCTCGCGCTTCACCCGCGCCGACATGCTCCGCGTGCTCACCCACCCGGTCATCGCGGGGCGCTTCCCCGGCGCCGAGGTCGACGCCTGGGTGCGCTGGGTCGACGCGCTGGGCATCGTGCACGGGCAGAGCCACGCCGATCACGAGGACACCTACGTCGATCGCGATCTCCTCAACTGGGACCAGGGGCTCAAGCGCCTCGCGCTCGGGGCCTTCGTCTCGACGCACGCGGAGAACGACGAGCGCCTCGTCGAGTTGAACGGCGAGCGCTACCTCGCAGACCCCGCCGGGCGGCACCTCGAAGACGGCGCAGGGGCGTTGCTGCTGCTGACGCGCTCGTTGCTCGCCGACACGCGCACCTTGAGAGACGCGGAGCTCACCGTCGCGCAGTGGTCCCGCACGCTCGACACCTTCCTCTGTGCGTACCTCGTGCCGCAGGACGAGCCGCAGCGTCGCGCGCTCGATGCCGTGTTGCGCACCGTGCGCGGCCTCGCCGATCGCCAACTGGGCGACCGCAAGGTGTCCTTTCTCCTCGCCAAGGAGTTGGTGCGCGACGATCTCGCGGCCGCCGGCTCCAGCTCGGGTGGCGCGGTCACCGGTGGCGTGCGGGTCTCCACGCTCAACGCGTCCCGCGGCATCCCCGCGCGCGTCACCTTCATCGTCGGGTTGTCGGAGGGCGCCTTCCCCGCGAGCGATCGCGCGGAGGCCCTCGACCTGCGCCCCACGAAGCCCCAGGCCGGGGACGCCAGCGGGCGCGAGAAGGACGAGTACCTCTTCCTCGAGTCGCTGCTGTGCACGAAGGATCGGCTGGTCCTCTCGTACCTCGCGCGCGACGAGCGCACGGGTGATGAGCGCAGCCCTTCGCCGGTGGTGGTGGAGTTGTTGCGGTTGCTCGACGAGGGCTACCTCGGCCGGAGCGTCGACGACCCGACGGCGCACCCGCTGATTCACCACGTGCCGTTGTGGCGTGCCGACTCGGACGTGAAGCAGGACCCGCTCATCGCGCCGTCGGTCTCGGGGCTGACCGAGCGCGCGCTGCGGTCGGCCGGGCAGTCCCTCTCGCAGGCCAGCGGGGTGCTGTCTCCGGGCACGCCGGTGCGCGAGGTGCTGGGCGCGTTGCCCGAGGCTGCGCGCGGGGTGCTCTCTGCGATGCTGGGGTTCCTCGCCGCGCCGGTGAAGGCCCCGCTCGTCGAGGGCCAGGTGCGGCGGGTGTCGCTCTCGCAGTTGCGCAGCTACCTCGAGTGCCCGCTGCAGGGCTCGGCGCGCGTGCGGTTGCGCCTGGGCGACGAGGAGGAAGAGCGCTCCGATCGCACCGACGAGGTGTTCAACAGCTCGGCGCTGGTCGCGGTCTCGCTGCTCAAGAACTCGTTCGTCGACGCGTGGCGCGACGCGGGAGGCCAGGCGTTCCCAGAGGACGACGCGGCGCTCGAGCAGGCGTGGCAACACCGGGCCGAGCGCCTGGTGGCCCAGGGGCAGTTGCCGCTGGGCGTGTTCCTCGAGGCCGAGAAGGAAGACGCGCTGGAGGTGATGCAGGCGTGGCGCGCGGCGTTGGGGGCCGGGAAGGGGTTGCAGGTGGTGCGCTTCGGGCCGGCCGAGGAGCACGAGCGAATCGAGCGGGTGGAACAGGCGCTGGAGTTCGATGCCGGGATGCGAGTGCAGTTGGTCGGCGCGACGCAGCCCCTCATCGGCACCGAGCGCACGTTGTTGCTCTTGCGCCGCAAGTTCCCGGGGAAGGGGCGCGAGAAGCACACCCGCGAGCTGCTGCGCGCCTGGTTGGATCACGTGGTGTTGAGCGCCAGCGGCGTGGTCGAGCCCCGGCCCCATCACGTGCTGCTCGCGTACCGGGACCGGGAGCTCGGCGCGACGCTGGCGCCCATCACCCGGGACGACGCCCGCGCCCACCTGCAGGCGCTCCTCGAGGACCTCCTGTGCGGGGACAACGAGCTGTTATTGCCCCTGGCCGCGGTGGACGAGGTCGACCTGCAGTCTGCCGAGCCCATCCACTTCGAGGCCCTGGTGACGGCTGCGCTGGGAGGAGATCGCCCGGCGTGCAGCGGCCCGGTGCGGCGCCCGGAGCGGTTCCGCATTCCCGACGACGACGAAGCCCGCCGGCTCATCGAGCGCCGCTTCAGCCCGTTCTTTTCCCGTCTCACCCTGGACGGAGAGGCCTCATGAGCGCCCCCCAATTCCCGCGGTACGCGCGCCCGCTGGTGCTCGAGCAGCTCGGGTCTGACGGCCACCACGTCATCGAGGCCTCGGCTGGCACCGGCAAGACCTTCACCCTCGAGCACCTCGTCGTCGATCGCGTGCTGCAGGGCGTGGACCTCACGAAGATCCTCGTGGTCACCTTCACCGAGCGCGCCGCCGCCGAGCTGCGCACCCGCATTCGCGCCCTGCTGTGGCGCCTGGTCGTGGCCGCGCGCGAGCCGGCGAAGCCCGTGAACGACCCCGCGTGGACCCTGGACGACGTCGCGGTGAAGCGGCTGCTCGACGCGTTGTCGCGCATCGACGCGGCGACCATCTCCACCATCCACGCGTTCTGCCAGCGGCTGCTGACCGAGAACGCCTTCGCGCATCGCCGGCTGTTCTCGCAGCGACTCACCGACGGGAAGGAGCTGTTCTCCTCGGTCTTCCGCGACTTCCTGCGCCGCGCGCTCAAGGACGACGCCGACTTCGCGCTGCTGCTGCGACCGCACCTCGGCACCGGGCTCGAGGAAGACGACGCGATGCTCGAGCTCGAGAAGTACCTCTACAAGGTGGTGCGCTTTCACGGCGAGCTGGAGCCGGTGATCGACGAAGCCGCCGTGCGCAAGGTGCTCGCGGGGCTGCCGACCCCGTGGCCCTCGGGCCAGGACGTCGCCGACGCCTACAAGGGCCGCATGAAGCCCGCCCTCATCGCCGAGGTGCTCCAGGTGGTGCTCGATGCCCTCTCCCGTGCGAGGGACTTGAAGGGTGCCCAGCGCTGGCTGGCCCTCGGGGAGTTGCTGGAAAAGGGGGGACGCGCCGACCGCCGGATCGACTACGCCCTCAAGGCGCTCGATGGCGCGAAGCTCGGCGCCGGCCCCCAGCTCAGCGCGGCCTTGCGCGCCCTCGAACCGAGCATCCCTGACGGTGATTCGCTGCTCCCGCGCCTGTACCGCGAGCCGCTGCGCCAGGCGCTCAAGGCGCGCAAGGAAGAGCAGGGCCTCTTCGACTACGACGACATGCTCGAGGTGGTCGACGCGAGCCTGGAAGGGGAGGCCGCCGACGAGGTGAAGGCCTCGTTGCGCGAGCGCTTCTCCTTCGTGCTCATCGACGAGTTCCAGGACACCGACCCGGTGCAGTGGCGCGTGTTCCACAAGCTCTTCGCAGAGGCCGGCAGCACCAGCAGCCTCGCCGTCATCGGAGATCCCAAGCAGGCGATCTACGGGTTCCGCGCGGCCGACGTGGAGACGTACCTCGGCGCCCGCGAGACGCTCCTCAACGAGTCCGACCCGGTGAAGTTCGAAGCGCGCATCGCGCGGCTCACCCAGAACTTCCGTTCGAGCGAGCGGATGATCGCCGCCTACAACCTGGTGCTGCGCCAGGCCACGGAAGCGGAGGCGACGTTCTTCCAGGCCGACAAGCGCATCGCCTATGGCCCGCGCTCCGAGGTGACGTGCGGGGAGCCGAAGGTGCGGCTGGTCGATGCCGCCGGCGCCGAGCTCGCTCCGGTGACGCTGGTGCAGGTGCCGTTGGGGAAGGCGAAGAACAAGTCGCTCACCGTCGCGCCCGTGGCCCAGTTCATCGCCGCCGAGGTCGCGCGGCTGCTGGGACCCGATGGTCCGAAGCTGGTCGACAAGGCGAGCCCCGAGGGCCGGGTGCTCACCGCCCGGGACATCTACGTGCTCTCGCGCAGCAAGACCGACGCCGAGGCCGTGTCGGTGGAGCTGGGGCTGCTCGGGGTGCCGTTCTCCTTCTACAAGCTCGCGGGCCTGTTCCAGACCGGCGAGGTGCTGGATCTCCTCGACGTGCTCGGCGCGGTCATCGAGCCCTTCGATCGCGTGCGTCGCGCCAAGGCCTGGCTGACGCCGTTCTTCGAGCTGACCCCCGACGAGGTCGAAGCGGCGCTCGAGGTCCCCGATGATCATCCCCTGGTGCAGCGCCTGCGCGACTGGCACGAGTTCGGGAAGCGCCGCGACTACCGGCGCCTCTTCTCCGCCCTCATCGAAGACAGCGGGTTTGCCCGGCGCGCGGCGTTCCTCGCGGGCGGCGAGCGGCCCCTGACCAACGTGCAGCGGGTGCTCGATCTCCTCGCCGAGGAGTCACGCCGTCGCCACGCCACGCTGGGCGAGTTGGTCGACCTGCTCCGTTCGTGGAACGCCGGCCGCGCGCAGCCCTCGCAGCAAGACGCCGACGTACAGCCGCTGGAGACCGAGCGGCCCGCGGTGCAGTTGATGACCATGCACGCCGCGAAGGGGCTCGAGGCGCCGGTGGTGTTCCTCATCGGTGGCACGAGCACCCCGCCGAACGATTCGCTGCACGTGTTTCATCGCGATGGCGTGCGCATGGGCTGGCTGGGGTCGATGCCCCCCGACATCAAGGAACGCGTGCAGCGGGAGTCGCGCGGCGAGGACGAGCGGTTGCTCTACGTGGCGCTGACCCGCGCGCGGGTGCGGCTGTACCTGCCGTGGTTCGTCGACGAGGCGAACGTCACCGAGTCCGTCGAGTTCAAGGGGCCGTACGGGGTGCTCAACGCGCGCCTCGGGCACCTCGCGAGCACCGCGCTCGACGACCAGCACTTCAACGTCGTACCCGTGACGCAATCCCCGGACGCGAAGGCCCAGGCCCCGGCCAGCCCGCCCTCGAAGTGGACACTGCCCGCATCGCTCACCGTCGACCCCGGCCTCGACTTCGCCCGCCGCTCGCTCGCGCGGACCCGGCGCGGCGCGCTCGTCACCTCGTACACCCAGCTGGCCACGCACACCGCGAAGCAGGCACCCACCGAGGTCGATCGCGAGGAGACCACCGGCGAGACCAACTACGCGCAGACCGACGCCCACGAGCTGGTGACCTCGAACATCGTCGGTAACTTCCTGCACGAGGCGCTCGAGGAGCTCGACCTGCCGAAGGTCAACGCCTTCCCCACCTGGGAGGTGTTCATGAAGGACGCGAAGGTGCACGCGCTCGTCGAGGCGCTCGCCGACCGCGCGGGCATCGCCGGAGATCAGCGCCCCCACGCGTACCGGCTGCTCTTCGCCGCCGTGCGCCGGCCCCTCGACCTCGCCGGCGCGGGCGTGGTGCCCGGCATCGCTTCGTTGTCCAAGGTGCTGCGCGAGAGCGAGTTCCTCTTCCCCATCCCCGAGAAGGGGCAGCGGTTGCTGGGCGAGACGCCGAAGGACGAGCACGCGCCGTTCTTCGTCGACCGCGGCCTGGTGAAGGGCTTCATCGACGTCGTCTTCGAGCACGACGGCCGGCTGTACTTCGGAGACTGGAAGAGCTCGGTGCTGCGCGACGCGTCTCCGGAAGCGCTCGACGCCTACGTCACCTCGCACTTCCACTGGCAGGTCGTGGTGTACGGCGTGGCGGTGCTGCGGCTGCTGGGCATTCGGGACGAGGCGACCTTCGAGAAGCGCTTCGGCGGGTTCCTCTATTTCTTCCTGCGCGAGATGGAGAAGACGCCGGCCGGTGAGCCGACGCGCGGGTTGTGGTTCGAGCGTCCCACCTGGGACGCCGTGCAGGCCTGGGAGCGTGAGCTGCTCGAACACGACTTCGGCCGCCGGGAGGTCGGGTCATGAGGCTCACGAGGTTGTCTCCGTTGGGAGTGCTCGCGCCGCGGGGCGAGGGGTGGCGGGAGAAGCTGCGCGAGGCGATGGGCGACGACGCGTACGTCGTGGCCCGGGAGCTCGCGGAGTCGCTGGCGCAGACGAAGCCCGATCGTGACGCGGTGTTGGCGCTCGCCGCGGCGTGCCTCTCGACCTCGCAAGGGGGGAGCACGCGCATTCCCGTCGGGACGCCGGAGGAAGGGCCCCTGGCCACGACCCTCGAGGCCCTCGACGTGCCCGCGAAGACCATCGCCCGGGCGTTCGAGTTGCTCTCCGACGCGAAGATCGTGGGCGGCGTGGCGGACTACCGGCCGTTGATCGTGGATGCGGGCGCGCTGTGCATGCAGCGCATGCTCGCCCAGGAGCTCGATCTCGGTGCCCGCTTCCGGGTGCGACTCGAGAAGAAGCCCGACGCCTGGGACGGGCCGAAGGTGAAGGCCGCGCTGGCCGACGTGACCGCGCGCGCGCCCATGCTGGGGGGCACGGCCATCGAGCTCTCGCAGGAGCAGTGCCGCGCCATCGTCGCCGCCGCGCACCAGTCGCTGACCGTCATCTCCGGTGGGCCGGGCACGGGCAAGACCTCCATCGTGGTGTCCATCCTCCGGCTGCTGTTGCGGCTCGGGGTTCCGGTGGCCGCCATCGCGCTCGCAGCGCCGACCGGCAAGGCCGCCAACCGCATGGAAGAGTCGGTCGTGAAGTACCTGGAGGGCATCGCCCAGCGTTCGCCCGAAGACGAGCTGCTGCTCAGCCAGCGCCCGGTGCCCACCACGCTGCACCGGCTGCTGGGGTACTCACCTTCACAAGACCGCTTCCGTCACCACGCGCAGAACCCGCTCTCGCCCTCGGTGGTCATCGTCGACGAGGCCTCGATGATCGACCTCGCGCTCATGGACCAGCTGCTGCGCGCGGTGGGGCCCGAGGCGAAGCTGGTGCTGCTGGGCGACGCCGAGCAGTTGCCCTCGGTGGACGCGGGCGCGGTGCTTCGCGATCTCGTGCCGCTGGACCTCGCCACGCCGAAGCGCCCGTGGGACGCGCTGGTGGGCACGAAGGGTGGCGCCGCGGGGGACGACCTCCGCGCCGAGAGCGCCGTGCGGCTCACCAAGAGCTACCGCATGAACGAGGCTGACCCCGCGGGCCGCAGCATCTACCTGGTGAGCCAGGCGGTGCGCGGCGGTGAGGTGCCCCCGGTGGTCGAGGCGCCGCAGTCCACCGCGCACCTGCTCGCGCGCGCCTCGGTGAAGGACGTCACGCTCGCGGGCGTGCAGTTGTTGTCGGGTGACGACACGCTCAAGCCCTTTCTCGAGCGCTGGTTCTTCGAGGTGATCGCCGCGGCACCGGGCTTCGTGGCCGGGCTGCAGGGCACGTGGCCGGCGGGCGAAGTGGGCTTCTCTGCGGAGGCGCAGCAGGGCCTCGCCCGCCTCGATCGCGAGTACCAGCGCGGCCGGGTGCTGTGCCTCACGCGCCGCAAGACCGAGCAGATCAACGAGCGGCTCACGACCCTGCTGCGCGACGTGGCCTGGGGTGGGGAAGGGCGCCGCGACGCGCTGCTCGCTGGCACCCCGGTGATGATGACCCACAACGACTACCAGCTCGGCCTCTTCAACGGAGACCAGGGCCTCGTGTTGTGGGTGCGGCGGCCGGGCGAAGACGCGCCGCGCCTGCGCTACGTGTTCCGCGTGAAGGGAGCCTTCGAGCTGTTCGAGCCCGGCGCGCTGGGCACGCAGGTCGAGGCCTGCTGGGCGATGACGGTGCACAAGGCCCAGGGCTCGGAGTTCGATCACGTGGCCCTGGTGCTGCCCTCCGACGCCGAGCGCCAGCGGCCCGACGAGAGCACCTCGCTGGCCTGCCGCGAGGTCGTCTACACGGCCATGACCCGCGCGCGGAAGTCGGTGACGGTGCTCGGCTCCCCCGAGGCCCTGGGGGATGCCGTGCACCGCAGCCTCGAGCGCTGGTCGGCGCTCAGCGACCCGGCGAAGTGGCGACGGTGACCGCCTCGAGCGCGCGCTCGATGGCGCCGAGCGTCGCGCTCACGTCGTTCATGGTGACCGCGCCCATGTGTCCCACGCGGAAGTACTTCGTCTTGAGCGCCGGGTGCAGCCCGCCGGCGACCACCACCCCTTCCTGGGCGATGGCCTTGACCAGCGAAGCGTCGACCCCGGCGGGGTAATAGAGCGCCGAGAGCGTGTGCGCGCGGTGCGCCTCGTTCTTCGGCAGCGGCTCGAGGCCCAGGGCCTTCCATGCGCGGCCCACCACCTCGGCGATCTTCACGTGGCGCTGCACGCGCGCCGCCATGCCCTCTTCCACGAGCTGCCCCAGGCTCACGTCGAGGGCCATGATCAGGTTCACCGGCGGGGTGGCGAAGTACGCGGGCTTCTCGGCCTCGTAGGCCTCGTGCACCGGCAGCCACTCGGCGAAGTCGAGGTACATCGACGCCACGGGCCGGGTGCGCGCCTTCCATGCCGCCATCGCGCGCGGGCCGGCGAGCAGCACCGCGAGGCCGGGGGGCACGCCCAGCGCCTTCTGCGAGGCGGTGAACGCCACGTCGACGCCCCAGGCGTCCATCTCCAGCGCCTCGCCGCCCACGCTGCACACGCCGTCGACCACCACCAGGGCGTCGTGCTTGCGGCCCAGCGCCGCGAGCGCCTGCACCGGGGCGAGCACCGCCGTCGAGGTGTCCACGTGGGTCACGGTCATCACCTTGAAGCCGCCGCCCGACAGCGCCCGCTCCACCTCGTCGAGCGAGGGCACCGCGCCGGGCTCGGCGCGCACGTGGGTCACCGCCGCGCCGTGCCGCTCGAGCATCGTGGCAATGCGGTCGGAGAAGTAGCCGGTGTTCACCACCAGCGCCCTGTCGCCGGGCTGCACCAGGTTGGCGACGGCCATCTCCATGGCCAGGGTACCGCTGCCGGCCACCACGAAGGGCTGCGCGCTGGGGGCGGCGAAGACCTCGCGCAGGCGCTTCAAGCTGCGGGCGAAGGCCTTCATGAACACGGGGTCGAGGTGGCTGCGCGTCTTCTCGCCCAGCGCGCGGAGCACCGCGGGTTCGAACTCGATGGGCCCGGGGATCATCAGCAGGTTGCGTTCATTCATGGCCCCGCGGTCTACCCGAAGCCATCGGGTCCCGCTCGCTGTGGTAGTGCGCAGGCATGGATCCCCGCTGGCCACTCCGCACCAAGCCCCAGCGTGTCCAGGGGCTCCACTACGACGCCGGTTTTCTCTCCATGGCCGACCGGGCCCACATCCTCTCGTACCTCTCGACGCTGCAGCCCATCTGGGAGAACCGGTTCTCCGACTTCCGTCCGCTGCCCGAAGACGAGACCCAGCGACGCCTGCTGCGCCCGGTGTACTGGCTGGGCAACTGGCAGTTCGCGTGCCTCGACTACTACCGGCCGCCGCTGGGGGTGCTCAACCGCGCGGTGCAGGCCGAGCCGTTCCCCGCGGTGTTCACCAAGCTGGTGGCGGTGATGGAGCAGCGCGCGCGGCGCATGTTCAAGGGCGAAGACATGCCCCCCAAGTGGCACCTCAACACCTGCCTCGTGAACTTCTACGGGAGTTGCCTCGAGCACGGGAAGTGGGTCGACACCGCGCGCGTGGGCGAGCACAAGGACTTCGAGCCCGGCCCGGTGGCCTCGTTGTCGCTGGGGGAGAAGGCGCTCATCCAGTTCGTCAAGAGCCGCAAGCCCGGGGAGCGCGACGGGGTGATCGAGCAGCAGTGGCTCGATGACGGGAGCCTGCAGATCTTCGGCGGCGACCAGTGGAAGAACCGCACCTTCCACCGGGTGCAGCGCGTGGACACCAAGGGCGGCCACCGCTTCGACATCAAGGTCCCCGACTTCCAGGCGCGGCGCATCAACTTCACCTTCCGCTACGTGCCCGACGAGCACGTGAGGCCCTTCAAGGCCCTGTCACCCGAGGCGAAGCGGGACGTCGAGGGGTACATGGCGGAGCTGGCGAAACACTCTCGCTTCTTCGCCGACGCGCTCTCCGATACACGCGGCGCATGACCACCCCTGCCCTGGGCTTCTTCACGAAGCTGCTCGTCCTCGATCAGGCCGCGTCCGCGAAGTTCTACGAGGCGCTTGGCTTCACCCGTGTCGGCGCCGACGGCACCTTCATTCACATGCGCTGGGAAGAGCGCGGCGACGTGCTGCTGGTCTCGGCCCCGACCGGGGTGCGCGTCGACGGCAAGCGCGGGTGGGGCGTGCTCCAGTGCTTCACCTCGCAGACCGAGCTCCCGGTGATCGCCGAGCGCGCTGCGGCGTTGAACGCGCCCACGCAGGGGCCCGAGACGCAGCCCTGGCACACGCGCGAGCTGGTCGTGACGGACCCGGATGGCTACCGGCTCAACTTCGTGCAGCCGGCCTGAGCGCGGTCGAGCCTCGTGCGGGCGCGCCAACCAGTGGAGATCGCACGCGCGCTTCGCCGCCAGGGCCGAGGTTTTTTCTCGCCTGACACGGAAGGGGGAGTCGACCTCGACCGCCCGATATTCTCCCGTGTTTCGGATGGTTGGCGGGCCCGTGGGCTCGTTACCCTCGTTGCAGGTGAGTATGTCGAGTTCCGACCACACGATGCTGGGGCGCTACGAGTTGATGCGCAAGCTGGCGACCGGCGGCATGGCCGAGGTGTTCCTCGCCAGGGCCATGGGGCCGGGTGGCTTCGAGAAGACGCTGGTGGTCAAGCGCATCTTGCCGGAGCTCGCGGAGGACCCGTCGTTCGTGCAGATGTTCCTGCATGAGGCGCGGCTGGCAGCGCAGCTGAACCACCCCAACGTGGTGCAGATCTTCGACTTCGGAGAGGTCGACGGCACCTACTACCTGGCGATGGAGTTCGTCGACGGGCCGAACCTGCGCACCATCTTGCGGAAGTCGCCGGGCCGGCAGATCTCCGTCACCCTCGGCGCCCGCATCATCTCGGCCGCGTGTGAGGGGCTGGCCTACGCGCACGAGTTCGCCGACCCGGTGACGGGCGCGCCGTATGGCCTGGTGCACCGCGACGTCAGCTCCGACAACCTGTTGCTCGCGCGGACGGGTGCGGTGAAGGTGGTCGACTTCGGTGTGGCCAAGGTCGCGGGCCAGGTGTCGACGAGCCTGGCGGGCACGGTGAAGGGGAAGATCGCGTACATGCCGCCGGAGCAGATCCTCGGCGAGGCGGATCTCCGGTCCGACGTGTACGCGCTGGGGGTCATCCTCTACGAGCTGGCGGCGGGTACGAGGCCGTACGAGCAGATGCCCGACGTGCAGTTGATGACCGCGATCCTCAAGCGCGATCCGACGCCCCTGCTGGCCCGCGCACCCGACGTGCCGCCCGACTTCGCGATGATCGTCGACAAGGCCCTGGCTCGCCGGGTCGAGGCGCGCTTCCAGGACTGTCGCGAGCTGGCGGCGGCGCTCGACGACTTCATCGTGGGCACGGGGGAGCGCGTGGGCACCGTGCAACTGGCGCAGCTCGTCGGGGGCATCGCGGCGAACTCCACCAGCGCCACGGGCCTGCGCGCGGTGGGCGGGTCGAGCCCCGGCGTGGGCTCTGGGGTCGGTTCCCATGGCGGCTCTGGCTCGAAGGCCACCCCGACGAGCGGGAGCTATCCTTCCGGCACGGCGCCGCGGGCGGTCAGCGGCAGCTTCCCGGCCGTGGCGCCGGCGACGTCGAGGCCGGTCAGTGGGAGCTTCCCCTCGGTGGCGCCGGCGACGTCGAGGCAGACCAGCGGGAGCTTCCCCGCGCTCGCCCCGGTGGGCTCGAGGCCGGTGAGCGGGACCTTCCCGGTGGTGGCCCCCGCGGCGTCGCGGTCGACCAGCGGGAGCTTCACGGCGCTGGAGCTGGAGCTGGCGCCGGTGACCGCGCGACCGGTCAGCGGGACCTTTCCCGTGGTGCTTCCGTCGATGTCCAGACCGGTCAGCGGCAGCTTCCCGGTCATGGCGAGCCTGCGCGACGACGCGCCTGACGACGCCACCTCGCCGCTGATCCGGCCCCCGATTCCCGGGCCCCGAGCGCCAGGGCAGGCCTCGACTCGCGGCGCCGACGAGGCCCGCGCGCACGCGGTGTTGGCCGACGCCGAGGTGATGCGCACCTACGAGGCCGGCCCGATGTTGGCGCCCGCCGCAGAGCTCGCGGCGGTGCGCGCCGAGCTGGAGCGAGACGAGACCCTCAACCTGCTGGTGCGCTTCCCCCTGCACTGCGCGCGGCTCGTCCCCGCCCACCCCGAGGGCCGCGAGGGGCTCTCGGAGCGGCTGCGCGGCGCCGTGGAGGGGCTCTTGCTGTGTGAGGCCTACGCGCCCCTGGCGCGCCTGCTCGAGCGCCTGGAGTCCGTCGCCAGCCAGGGTGAAGACAGCGCCTGGGTGTACGAGACGGTGCGTGCCGCGCTGGCCACCACCGACCAGGTGCAGCGCCTTGCGTCCCGCCTGCGCGAAGGGGCGCCCGCTGACGCCGAGGGGCTCGGCCGCCTCTTGCGCTGCTTCGGCGCCGAGTTCTCCGCGGCGTGGATCGCGGTCAGCGACACCATGGACGTGGCGGGCAGCCGCGAGGTGCTGCTGCTGGGCCTGGCCGGGCTGGCGAACCTCGACCCCCAGCCCTTCCTGGAGCGCGCGCTCGACCCCCGCGCGCGCCGCCTCGCGGACTTCGTCTACGTGCTCGAGAAGGGCCGGGTGGCCGACCGCCAGCGCGCGTTCCGCCAGGTGCTGGGCCGCCGCGATCTCACGCAGGTGCGCGAGGTGCTGGTCGGCGTGGCCCGCGCCGGGACCGACGAGGCCCACCACCTCCTCGTCCAGGCCCTGGGTGACCGCGCCGAGCCCACGCGCCTGCAGGCCATCGAGCTGCTCGCCCAGCATTTCCCCGAGCGGGCGTTTCGCGCGCTGGAGCCCCTGCTCGAGCCCACCGGGTACCAGGCGCGCAGCGCGGCGGAGCGCGTCGCCTTGTGGAAGGCCATCGGGGCGTCGAGCCAGCCAGAGGCCTACTACGCCATCGTCGACGTGCTGAAGCAGCGGCCCTCGCTCCTGCAGAAGAGCCGGGTCGACGCCCTCAAGCTCGACGCGCTCGAGGGCCTCGCGGCGATGAAGGGCACGCAAGGCGCCGAGCTTCTCAAGGCGGTGGCTGGCGATCGCACGCAGTCCGACGTGGTGCTGGCCGCGGCCAAACGTTTCATCACCCGCGCCTCGTTCGCCCGGGAACTGCCCCGCTCGTCAGCGGTCGAGCTGCGCCGCTGGGAGCGTACCCCGAGCACCCCGCGCGACGTGCTGCTCGACCTCCTCGCCTTGTCGCAGGCGGCGCGGCTGCTCGACGTGAAGAGCCCGCTGCTCGACACCGCCTTCACCCGGCTCCGTGCGCGCCTCGAGGGGCTGCTGCGCCGTGAGCACCGGGCGATGGTCTCGCTCCGGGGCGCCGGCGTGACCTTCAACGGCGCCGAGGTGCAGCCCGCGAGCGACGCCGACGCCGCGCTCGAGGGTGTGGCCGCGGCCTTCTCCAGCCGCGGCATCAAGAGCTTCGCCTTCGCTGGGCCCACCGTCGCCCCGGTCGAGCTGCAGCACCTGGTGCGGTGGCTCGCCGAGGGGCCGGCTGCCGAGGGCGTGCACACCCCGAACATCGCGCGGCTCTCGTCGCCGGAAGACGTCGAGCGCCCCGCACCGGCGCCGGTCCCCGCGCCCCCGATGAGCGACCCGTCACGAGACGCGATGGTGCGCTACGTCGACCTGGTCTTCGCCCTGCGCGCGTACCTCCTGGGGCGGCGCGACGACCCCACGCTGGCCTTGCCCGACGTGCGGATCACCCTCCACGAGTTTGCGGCGCTGATGCAGAGCCGCGCGGTGCGTTTCCACGGGCTGACGCCGAACAGCGCGGGTCACGACGCGGTCATCTTCCACCACGCCAACGTGGCGGTGCTGGCGCTGAGCTTCGCCGCCGAGCTGGGGCTGCCGCTCCACCGGATGGTCGAGCTGGCCGAGTACGCCTTCTTCAGCGACGTGGGCATGTACGAGCTCAGCGACCAGGCCCTGCTGCGCGCCGGGGAGCTCACGGCGGAAGACAAGCAGGAGCTGCTCGCCGCGCGCCGGGCCTCGGCGCGCTTGCCCTTCACCCGGCGGGGCGACGCGCCGTCCGCGGCAGCGTGGGCCTGCGTGGTGGTGGAGCACGGCCTCGACTGGGGCGCCAAGAACCGGGAAGGGGCGATGGCGCAGGTGCACGAGGTCGGGCTGCTGGGGAGCCTGGTGTCGCTGGCCAAGACCTTCGACGCGCTCACGTCGCGGCGGTCCTTCCGCGCGGCGATGACGCTCGAGCAGGCGCTGGAGGTGATGACCCAGAAGGTCAACCAGCGCTTCCGCCCGGAGTTGTTGCCGCTCTTCGTCCGCTTCGTGTCGCGACAGTCGGTGCGCGTGCTGCCCCGGCGTTGACGGGTCAGCGCCTCACAGGTCGCAGCCCGCGTTCTTCTTGTTGAGGCGTGCCGACTCGTCGTCGCCCAGCGCCACGGCCTCGGCCTCGAGCAGGCGGAACACGGCGTTGGCGATGGGCCGCTCGAGGCGCTGGTTGTAGAGCCACGCGCCGTAGTTCACGAGCTTGTCGCGGAGGATGGAGAAGGCGAGCGAGCGATCTCCCTCGGAGCCGAGCGCGCAGCTCTCGAGGTACACGCGGCGCAGCGTCATCACCTCGCGCCACTCCTCGAAGGCGGGCAACTCCCGCTGGTCGAGCTTGCGCGCGTCCATGCGGTTCATGCGCTCTTCCAGGTCGGCGAAGAGCGCGTCCTTGCGGGCGACGACGGCGGCCTCGACGAGCGGGGGCAGTTCGCCGCTGACGCCCTCGAGCTTCGCCGGCAGCAGCGGCCCCAGCGCCTGCTCGAGCAGGGTGCGCACCTCGTGCATCGCGTCCTCGGGCTCGCCCCCTCCATTGAGCTGGGCCCGGGCGTGCAGTTGCGCGCGCAGGTCGTCGCCGAGCGCCGCTTCCCAGGTGCGGGCGACGGCGACCACCGCGCTGGCCGTGGGCCGTGGTCGCGCCTGGAGCGCCAGGGTGAGGAACGTCGCGCGGGCTGGGCCGTCGAGGCCTTGCGGCGGTGACGGGAGCCCCTGCTCGCGGGCGCGCTTCTGGGGGGCGCGCGCGGAGACCTCGTTGACGAAGCGTCGCGACCACAGCCGGCGCGGCGCGAAGAGCCACCACAGCGTGAGGCCCGCGTTGGTGGGCAGCGGCTCTCCGTTGAGTCGATCCGCGAGCGCGCCCAGCAGCGTCAACGTGGCGCTCGGGGGCCAGGCGCGATCGCGGGTGAGGGCCTTCACGCGCGGCCAGTCACCGGTCGCCGCGGCGTCGGTGGCGAGCCACTCGGCGGCCACCCGGCGCACCTGCGTCGGCGCCACGCGCGGGTCGAACAGCGCCACGCTCTGCAGCCACGCGCGCGCCCCCTCGAGGTTGCCCTTCGCCGCCTCGAGCAGCCCGAAGGCCACCACCCCCGAGCCCTGCACCGCGCGCTTCGACGAGGTCAGCTTCCCCTCGACCCAGGCGATGGACGCGGCGGAAGGGCGGGCCTGGTGGACCAGCGCCCAGGCGGCGAGCAGCGCGGGCCCGCCGGGCTTGTCTCGCCGCCACGCGACGCGCGAGAGCCAGCCGCTGAGGTACGCCAACCGCGCGAGGCCCAGCGGCACGAAGACCACGCGCCCCGTCCACGCGGGGAAGAGCAGGTACAGCGCGAGCGCGCCCGGGCCGAAGGCGAGCGGGTTCCCGAGGGCGACGCCCAGGCCCAGGCCGGCCGACACGCCGCCCAGGAGCAGCAGTTGGTAGAGGAGGGTGCCCGCGGCCCCGGTGTCTTGCGCGAAGCTCGAACTGCCGCGCGAGACGGGCACCGGGGCGGCTGCCGGGGTGGGCGTACCGTCCTTGTTCTTCGACGCCGCGGACGCCGCGCGCAGGGCGATGACCACCACCGCGACCACCGCGCCGACGGGGAACACCACCTCAGCCCTCCCGCTTGGGGCCGTAGCCGAAGACGCGCGGCGCCCGCGGCCACTTCAGCTCGGGCGCGGCCTGGGGTGCGGCGGGCACGGTCTGCGAGGCCGGCAGGGCCGCGAGCAGCTCGTGCACCAACCTGCGCTTCGGGTCCCGCAGCTCCGCCATGGCGGCGCGCACGGCCTCCTCGGTGCGCGGGTGTTCCCCGAGCGGCGAGCGGTAGGTCAGCGCGTCTTTGAACCCCAGCTGCAACATCGAGAGCAGCTTGCTGCCTTCGCGCTCGAGCTCGGTGCGGCTCGCCGTGGGCGCGAGGCCCAGCACGTAGAACGGGTTCTGGGCGATGCGCTCGAAGAGTCCGGGGACCATGGGGCCGCTCACCGCAGGCTCGAGTTGTGGCCCTGCTGCCGTTCGCGCGCGTCGGCCGGGGCCAGCCGCCAGAGCTGCTCGGTGACGCGCTTGATGGTGGTGGTGTCTCCACGCGCCATCGCGGCGCGCCCATCGGCGACGAGCTTCTCGGCCTTCGGGAGATCGGTCATCGACGAGAGGTTCGACGCGGCGTGCTCGAACTGCTCGGGCCACGCGTCCGGGTGCCGGTAGTAGGCGGCGTTGCCCAGCTGGCGCACCTGGCGCAGGCGGCGTTGCAGCTCGTGCACCTGCCGCGCGCGGCGCGCCTTCTCCACGCCGGCCACGGCCTCGTCGAAGAGCCGTTGCTCCTGCGGCGAGGCGAAGCGCGAGACGAGGCTCGAGGCCCACGACACGGCGCTGACGGCCTCCTCCTCGAGCTCGGGGAACTTCGAGTCCCCGTCGAGTTGATCGAGGGTGGCGTCGATCTCCAGCAGGCCGCGCTTCGCCTTCTGCGCGGCGTCGGTGTCTCCCCCGCGCGCGGCGCCGATGTCGCGCTCCACTTCCCCCAGGGTCTGCTCGACCTGTCCGAGTTGCTCGATGTGGCGCGTCAGGCCGTGGCGGAAGGCGGCGGTGCGCAGCTGCGTCACCCGATCGCGCGTGGCCTGGAGCCCGCCGTGCAGCGCCTCGGGCGTCGCCTCGGGCACCAGCAACTGGGCGATCTCCTCGAAGACCTGGGTGGTGGAGACGATCATCGCGCGCGCCGAGAGCCGGCCACCGCGATCGAGCTCCAGGGTCAGCTCGACCTGGCTGCCCGCGGGGAGCGTGGCGTCGAGTTGGTCGCCGCGGACCTCGAGCGCGCCCACCAGGCGGCAGAGGTGCGCGTGGTCGTACTCGCCCTGCACGATGGGGATGCGCAGCACGCTCTCTTGCTGGCCCTTCACCAGCGCCTCGACGGTCTCGTGGCGGAAGGTGCGGCGGGCGGGCAGGGGGGCCCCGCGCTCGAAGTAGGTGTTCACCCGGTCGTTGGCCATGGCCACGCCCAGGGTGCGCGAGAGCGGCGGGTCGTTGAGGGTGAGCCCCTGCACGATGCTGAACTTCGAGGGCTTGAGGGCGATGGCCTTGCCGTCGGCGGTCTTGCCGCGCAGCGTGAACTCGTTGGGCTTGCGGGGCTCGACGTCGACGGCGAGCACGAAGGCGCCCTCTTCGTTGAACGGCGCTTCGGCGCTCTTCCACCCGTCGTGGCGCTCGAGCTGGATGCTCACCGGCTTCGGACCCGGCTCTTCCACGAGGCGGCCGACGACGTGGGGCGAGAGGTCGCTGGTCATCGCCGGGTATTGCAGCCAGATGCGGCGGCCCTGTTCTTCGAGCTTCGGCGCCGGGCGCGCGTCGAGGCCGGCGGAGGCCGCGTAGAGCGCCGCGCCCTGGGCCACGAGCGTCATGGGGTCGAGGCCGTCGGCGAGCGTGACGCCCAGCAGGTCCTGCAGTCGCTGGCGCAGCACGGGCATCACCGTGGGCCCGCCGACGAGCACCAGCCGGCTCAACTGGCCCGGGTCGAGGCCGTGGTGGCGCAGCAGCCGCACGCACACCGCGATGCTGCGATCGACCAGCGGCGTGCACAGCCGGGTCACGTCGTCGCGGGTGAGGGTGACGTCGACGTCGAGCACGTGGGCGCCCAGCTGGAGCGCGGGCACCAGCACGCTGGTGGCCTTCTCGCGGGTCAGCTCGATCTTCGCGTCCTCCACCGCCAGCTTGAGCTTGCGCAGGCCGGCGGCGAGGGCGGGGTCGGCGCGCGCGAGGCGGACGCCCTGGGTCGCCGAGAGCGTCTCGAGCACGAAGTCGACCAGCACGTGGTCGAAGTCGCGGCCGCCCAGGAAGTTGTCGCCGTCGTGGCCGATGACGCGCAACAGCCCGTCGCGGGTCTCGAGCAGCGAGGCGTCGAAGGTGCCACCGCCGAGGTCGAAGACCATCCACGAGCCCGCGGCGTTGTGCGTGGTCCACCCCGCGGCGAGGGCCGAGGCGATGGGCTCCTGGATGAGCTCCACCCGCTCGAAGCCCGCGAGCCGCGCGGCCTCGCTGGTGGCCGAAGACTGGGGCAGCTCGAAGAGGGCGGGCACGGAGATGACCGCGCGGGCCGGCGCGAGGCCGAACTGCTCCTGCACGTCGGCGCGCAGCGACTTGAGCACCTCGGCTGCGAGCTGCTCGGGCTTGAGCTGGCGCTTGGCCGCGGGGAAGTCGAGGGCCTGGCCGGTGCCCATCAACCGCTTGAACTCGCCGCGCGTGTTGTCGGGGTCGAGGTCGAGCAGGCGCCGGGCCTTGGCGCCCACGGTGACCGAGCCCTTGGCGTCGAGGCGCACGATGGACGGGGTGAGCGTGGTGCCTTGCGGGGTGCGTACGAGGTGCACCTGCGTGCCGTCGAACACCGCGGCCGCCGAGTTGGTGGTGCCGAGGTCGATTCCGAGAAACAGGCTCTTCTCGCTCATGGAAGGCGCAGATGTAGCATCCCCCGATGCAGCGTCGCGACGTGGCAGTGGTGGGCACGGGAACGGTGGGCAGCGCCAGCGCGCTCTTCCTGGCGAGGCAGGGGCACCGGGTCACCCTTTACGAGCGCGTGGCCGAGCCCGAGACGGTGGGCGCGGGCATCATGCTGCAGCCCTCGGGCATGGCGGTGCTGCGGCAGCTGGGCCTCGAGCAGCAGGTGGTGCCCCACGGCGAGCGCATCGAGTCGTTGTGGATCCAGACGGCCGGCGGCCAGAAGGTGATGGACCTGCAGTACGCGCAGCTCTCGCCGGACCTCTTCGGGGTGGGGTTGCACCGCGGGGTGCTCTTCGGGGCGCTGTACCGCGCCGCGCTCGCGGAGCACGGGGTGACGGTGTGCACCGGCCTCGACGTGGAGGATCTCCACACCCACCGCGACGGGCGCCTGTCCATCGTCGAGCGCGAGCACCGCAAGCGCCACGGGCTGCACGACCTGGTGGTGGTGGCCAACGGCGCGCGGAGCTCGCTTCGCGACGACACCTCGTTCGTCAAGAGCGTCGAGCGCTATCCGTGGGGCGCGCTGTGGGCCATCGTTCCGGATCTCGAGCACCGCTACACCCGGCGCCTCTTCCAGGTGGTCAACGGCACGCAGCGCCTGATGGGGCTGATGCCCACCGGGGTGGGGCCCGACGGAGGGCCGCGGCAGGTGAGCTTCTTCTTCTCGTTGCGGGGCGACGCGGTCGACGCCTTCCGGGGCGGTGACTTCGCGCAGTGGAAGGCGGGCGTGCTGGCCGATGTGCCCGAGGCGGCGCCGGTGCTCGACCAACTGCAGGGGCCGTCCGACCTGCTCTTCAGCCACTACCACGACGTGGTGATGTGGCCGTGGAACACCGAGCGCGTGGTGTACCTGGGCGACGCGGCGCACGCCATGAGCCCCCAGCTGGGCCAGGGCTGCAACCTCGCGCTGCTCGACGCGTGGTACCTCGCCGAGGCGATGCGCGGCGCCGAGTCGGTGCCCGACGCGCTGTTCACCTACTCTCGGAACCGGCGCTGGCACCTGGACTGGTACCAGTTCATCACCCGCTGGCTGACGCCCTTCTTCCAGTCGGATCACACCTGGCTGCGGCCGCTGCGCGACGTGGGCATGGCGCAGGTGACGCGGGTGCCGTGGGTGCGCAAGCAGATGGTGGCCGCGATGGCCGGCGTGTCGCGCGGGCCGTTTCTCGAGCTGCTGCGCTTGCCGTGAGGCGGTGCTTCAGGGCACGCAGCGCGCGAGGCAGGTGCCCTTGTCGCACGCGCCCGAGGCGCACTGCTCGCCGCGCACGCAGGTCTGGCCCGCGCTGAGCAACGCCCCGCAGATGGCCCCGCCGTCGGTGTTGGTCACCTCGCGGCACAGGCCCCAGCGGCACACCCGGGTCTCGGCGCAGCTCTCGCCGGGCAGGGGCAGCTCGACGCAGGCGCCCTGGTGGCACACCGCGCTGGTGAGGCAGTCGAGCGAGGTGACGCAGGCGGCGCCCATGGTGGCGCGGGGCTGACAGGTGGTGCCGCCGTCGCCGCCGCGGCACGAGAGGTGGCGCTGGCAGTCGGCGGCGCCCAGGCACGGCTCGCCGTCGGCGTGCGGGGGGCTGCAGGTACCGGCGCCGGTGCGATCGCTGGCCACGCACACCTGGCCTCCGGGGCACTGCTGGAGCGGCGTGCAGGGCTCGCCCGACGAGAGCTTCACCGGCTGGCACGACTGGCTCGTGGGGTCGCACACCAGCGTCGAGAGGCACTGGTTGCCGTCGCACGCCGCGGCCGTGGTCTTGCGCGTCAGGCACAGCCCGCCGTCGGTGGCCTGGGCGTCGCAGTACGCCTGGTCGCTGCAGAAGCCGTCGAGGCACGCCTGGCCGACGATGGGCAGCGCGCGGCACTGCTGGTTGACGCAGCGCAGGCCGTCGAGGCACTTGATGTTGGTGTCGCAGCTCCCGCCGGGGCCGTTGAAGGCGGCGCAGGTGCCCACCGACGACATGAAGGTGGCGAAGCGGCAGTACAGGCCGGTGCGGCAGTCCCCGTCGGACACGCAGGCCTCGTCGAGGAGCGCGCGGGGCTGGCAGGTGCGCGGGCACGAGTTGCCGCGGCACACGCCGTCGGCGCACTCGAGGTAGCCGTCGTAGCAAGGCTGGCCCAGCTGCACGCGGGGCTTGAGGAAGTTGGTGCACGAGTCGGGGAGCGTCACCCACTCGGCGCACACCTGCGTGGTGAACGCCTGCGCGCAGCTCTGCGCCTTGACCGGGTCGTAGCGCAGCGCGCCCGCCGCCACGTGACTGGGCCACGTCATCGGCCCGCACCAGGTCGCCTCGGCGGCCCGGGTACAGGCCTCGAGGCCTACGGCCGACGGCTCGATGAGCCCGCAGCGCGAGAGGTACTCGCAGCGGCTCAGGTTGAGCACCCGGCAGGCGTCGGTCGCCGCGAGCCCGCCGTCGAGCGCGGTGCCCCCGTCGTCGGCCGGCTGCGCGCCGCCATCGACACGGCCGGCGTCAGCCTGGGCCGGCACCGACGGCGCGAAGCTGCAGGCTGCTCCCAGGCAGGCCAGCGCCACCACGAGAGGGAATGGAGAGGAGATGAGCTTCACGTCACGTTCTTCGAGGCGCGCGAGTTCGGCCGGGGGGCGCGCGCCGCTGCACAATCATGTGCCACCGAAGTGATGTGCCCGCAAGGTGGGGCGCTGTCGCAGGCAGGTGACGAAAGGGTCCGCCCGGCTGGCGTGTGTGGGATAAGGTGTGATAGCGCCTCCACACCATGAAGAACGTGCTCTGGCTGGCGGTGTTCTGCGTTGGGTGCGGTGTCCAGGAAGCAGTGCTCGACGAGGGTGAGCTCAGCGACGTGCAGGCGGTGGCCGACGCCCCGCTGCTGGGCGCCGACGGCAAGGACGCCGCGGAGCGCGGGTGCCAGGTGGTGCTGCGCAGCCTCGAGCGAGGCCCGGCGGTGTGCTCCGCGGGGGTCTGCTGGTGGTCGTGGACCGGCCTGATGGACGTCTCGTCGCAGGCCGTGGCCGAAGGGGCCCGCCCGCGCGCGCTGTTCAAGAACCTCGACGCCGCGCGGTGGTCGAGCGTGTCGGGCACCAAGACGACGGGCGCGCCCGCGGGCTACGTGCGCTACCGCTTCAAGCTCGCCAAGGACACGCTGCGCGATGGCATGTCGGCCACGGCGTACACGCGGGCCAACGTGCAGGTCGCCCCGTTCCTCCTCACCAGCACCGGGGCCCGGCTGTTCGATCACAACCGCGTGCCTGTCGACCTCGACGCCTACGTCCTCGACAACGCGGGCGGCTGGCGCATCGGCGACGACGCGGCCATCTGCGGCGGTGACGCGGTGGTGGGCCGCTCGCTCGACTTCCAGAACGGGTTCCGCACCCAGCAGCGCGGCGCCATGGTCGCGGGCCAGCCGGTGACCATCACCTACGGCCTCGAGCGCCTCCCCAACTGCCGCGCCACGCACAACGGCTTCCCCGCGTGGGACCTGCGGGCCTTCGTGCGCTTCAACCCGTCGGGCACCATCGTCGACGGCTCGGTGCGCGGCTTCGACGCGCCCAACGGCGTGCCTTCGGCCTCGGGCGCGAAGAGCGTGCCCCTGGACGTGAACATCCCCCGGGGCACCACCTCCATGGAGGTCTGGTTCCAGAACAGCAGCGGCGCCGGCAGCCAGTGCGAGGCGTGGGACTCGAACCTCGGCGCGAACTACCGCTTCCCCGTGTCGGCCGCTTCGCCCGCGCGGGTCGAGTGGGTGGGCAACCCCGGCTCGAGCTTCACGCGCGCCTGTGGCCGCCAGGACGGCGCGCCCGCCGTGGAGACCATGGACTCGTACATCTGGACCCGCACCTGCGCCTTCGTCGAGGTGGACGTGTACGTGCCCGGGCTGACGGATTCGGGTGACACCCAGGCCGGCGCCATCTTCGCGCAGGCCGAAGCCAAGCTCGACGGGGTCATCCAGCCGGTCAGCGACCTGGTGTTCATGGGCCGCTTCGGCAACAACTACCGCTTCCACTACGAGGTGCCGAAGAGCGCGCTGTACTACGGGCCGAAGTGGCAGACCTTCGACTACGGGTTCCGCTTCTCCACCGACGGACGGGTGTGGAAGCGCGAAGTGACGCGGCAGATCCTCCGCGACGCGACCTTCTGCAACACCGCGTGGCCGTCAGGCTGCTGAGGCCCGCGGGCTCACGTCTTCTTCCGTCGCACTGAGATCAACCGCGCCACGATGGACACCGCGATCTCCGCGGGCGTCAGCGCGTCGATGTCGATGCCCATGGGGCTCTCGAAGCGCGCGACTTCGTCACGCGAGAAGCCGGCGGCCTCCATGCGCTGGCGAAAGCGCAGGGCCTTGCGCTCGCTGCCGATGACGCCGAGGTAGGCGAGCGGGGTACGGGCCAGCGCTTCCACGCAGGCCTGGTCGAGCGGGTGATCGTGGGTGCTCACGCAACACGAGACGTGTGGCCCGCCGGTCAGCGCCTTCGCCACCACGTCGGGTGGCTCGAGGCGGCGCGTGGCGTTCGGGAAGCGCTCCACGTTGAGCCACTCGGCGCGCTCGTCGACGACGGTGACGTGGAAGCCCACGTGGTGCGCCAGCGCGGCCAGCTCCTTCGCCACGTGCCCGGCGCCGAAGACGAAGAGCGAGGCGGGCGCGCCGTGCTTCTGCAGGAAGACGGTCATCTTCCCGCCGCAGCACATGCCCAGGTCGTGGGTGAGGTGGGTCTCGAGGGTGCGGGTCTCGGCTTGCGCGTCGCCCAGCAGCGCCAGCGCCGCGTCGACCACCTGCTTCTCGATGGCCCCGCCGCCGATGGTGCCGCGCAGGCCGCCATCGGCGAGCACCACCAGCCGCGAGCCGGGCTTCTGCGGCGTGCTGCCGTGCGACGCCGTCACCGTGCACAGCACGAAGGGCCGGCCCTCGGCCTCGAGCTGCGCGATGTCGGTGAAGCGCGGCATGTCAGTACTTGGCCTTGGGGCAGGCGTTGAGGTCGTTCTTCTTCTGCCCCTCGACGCGCACCACCTCGGCGGTGGACGAGGTCAGCTGCTGGGCGAGCTGCGGCTCGACGGCGGCCCACTGGGGGTCCTTCGTCTTCTCGGCGAGCACCAGCTTCTGCGCGTCTTCGAGCACCGCCACGAGGCCCTTCACCGCGGCGGCCTGGGCGTCGTCACCGGCGGCGACGTCGGCGCACTTCTTCTGTAGCTCCTCGAGCAGGCCCTTGGCCGGCTTCTTCTTGTACTTGCCGGCGAGGTCGTCGAACGCGAGGGCCGCCGCCGTGCGCTGGCCCGCGGCGATGAGCACGTCGGCGGTGCGCTGGGCGCGCATGCCCTCGAGCTGTTGAAAGCGCAGCGCCGCCGGGGCCGAGGCGTCGACCTCGGTGGCGTAGCTGTTGTCGAGCAGCAGCGGCCACCCGAGCTTCGTCGCCGTGGTGCCCAACTCGAGCGCCTGCATGTGCTCCGTCAGGCACGCAGTCAGCGTGTCGCTGGTGGCGAAGGCGACCTTGACGGCGCCGCCCTCGGCGACCTCGACGTCCACGGCGAGCGCCGGGGGGGCCTTGGCGGCGAGCGGCGCGTAGCAGGGACACCATGAGGGCTGGGCGAGGCGCAGCGTGCCGGCGATGTCGTTGGCGGCGTTGTCGCCGAACTTCACCGTCTGCGCGCCGAGCGGCACCGGGGTCTGGGCGACGACGGGCTTGCTGCCGGCGGGGAGCGTGGGCAACGCAAGCTTCTTGAAGGTCGCCTCGACGCACGCCTTGCCCTTCGCGCTGGCGCCGGTGCCGATGAGCTCGATGCTCAACCCGGTCTCGGCGACGGTGAGCTTCGCCTGGAGGTCGAAGGCCTGGCCCTCGCGCGCGGTGGTGTCGACGAAGCACTCCTGGAGCGCGGGGTTGAGCGACAACATGGCGCCGCTGAGCGCGTCACCGGTGAGCGGCGCGAGCGCCAGGGTGCGCGGGCCACAGGCGGCGAGGTCGAAGGGGATGACGTTGGTGATGGCGAGCTTCTGCGGCTCGGCGGCCTTCTTGGCGGGCACCGCGGTGGTGCTGGCGGTGGTGGCGCAACCGGCGAAGGCGAGCATCGAGGTGACGCGGATCAGGCGCTTCATGGGGTTCTCCAGAAGGGGAAGAAGTCGGAGCGGGTTACACACCGCGGCGCGGGGCGAGGCAATCGCCACGACGACGTGTGCTGCGCCGCAGCGCGACCGCAGCGAACGCCCACCACGGGAGGGGCGAAGCGCTGGCGCAACCGCACCCCACGGTGAGATCGCGGAGCTCGGGTTGGTCACCCGGTGAGCCCCCGTCTTCCATGCCGCCGTCGCGGGTGGTGCCCGCGTCGCTGGAGGTGCCGCCGTCGCTGGAGGTGCCACCGTCGCTGGTGGTGCCGCCGTCGCTGGTGGTGCCACCGTCGCTGATGGTGCCGCCGTCGCTGATGGTGCCACCGTCGCTGATGGTGCCACCGTCGCTGATGGTGCCGCCGTCGCTGATGGTGCCACCGTCGCTGATGGTGCCGCCGTCGCTGAGCCCGGTCCCCCCGTCGCATGCACCGCACACGGTGCGTCCGCCGCCACAGGTGGTGCGTGCGAGCGAGCCGCAGGTCAGGCCGCACGTCGTCAGCCCTCCGCTGCAGGTCATCGCGCAGCGGCCGGAGCAGTTGATGCTGCAGTCAGCGAGGCCGGTGCAAGAGACCGAAGCTCCGTCCGCGAGCGAGAGCGCGCAGATTGACTGTGCGAGGCACGTCGCCGACGCGCCCGCGCCCAGCGAGAGGTGGCAGTCCGCCTGTCCATCGCAGACGGCAGTCGAGGCGGGGCCGAGCGAGCCGACGCACAGCCCCTGGGTCGGGCACGAGAAGGTGACCGCGGCGGTGCCCGCGTCGATGGTGCAGTCCGAGTCGCAGGTCGTGGTGCAGGCCCCGTCGCAGGTCAGGGCGCAGGTTCCGAGGCCGGAGCACGAGCAACTCGAAGGGCTGCAGCTGCAGTCGGTGTTCGGGAGGCAACACGCGGCGCCGTTGCACACGGCCCACGCGGGACTCGCGAGCGCGAGCAGGACCAGAACGCCGAACACTCCGACCGACCGACCGAGCACGAACGACTCATGCCACGCCGCGTTTGGTTCGACTACCGCGACGAAGTCTCGCGCCCACCAGCGACGCCACCCCCGTGAAGAACCGGGAGGACCCCAGGCGCGCGATCTCTGCGTCCACCCACGTAGTGGCTCGGAACCAGCCGGGCGCAGATTCAGCTCCCTCGCAGCGGTGCCACCATTCCCGTCGGGTTGGAGCCCGCCTTGCAAGCAATCTGGGCCGGGGTCGGAGTGGGCCAGTGGCGCTTGAGTTGGGGGAGGTCGGTATGTGCGGAACGACGCGGGCGTGGATGTGGATCGTCGTGGTCTCGATGGGTTGTGCGGGGACGAAGGGCGAGGACGGCGTGAGCCCCCTGGTGGCGCTGACCCCGGAGGCCGCCGGAGCGCACTGCCCCACGGGCGGGACGCGCATCGAAACGGGCCCCGACGCCAACCACAATGGAGTCCTCGACCCGGCCGAGATCAAGCAGGCCGACTACGTCTGCGGAGGCACGACGAGCCGGGCGCTGGTCACCTCGACTCCCGTCATGGGCGCGCCGTGCACGGTGAGCGGGCTGATCATCCGCAGCGGGCTCGACGCCAACGGCAACGGCGCGCTCGACGCCGACGAAGTCGCCTCGACGGCCCACCTCTGCGATGGGCTCGCGGGAGACGCCGGCGTGGGGGTCGCGATGCTCAGCACCACCGTCCCCGAGCCTTCGGGCACCAACTGCACCGCCGGTGGCCTGATGCTCCAGCTGGGCCTCGACTTGAACTCCGACGGGGAACTCGCGCCGACCGAGGTGACCTCCACGCGGTACCTGTGCAACGGGCAGAGCGGTAGCACGGGGCTCTCGGGACCGATGGGCACGGTCTCCGTGGTGCGTGTCGACGTCGAGCCGGCGGGCACCAACTGCCGCGCCGGGGGGCGGATGGTGCGCTCGGGCGTGGACTCGGACGGAGATGGCCAGCTCGGCGCGGCCGAGGTGCAACAGACGGCCTACGTCTGCGATGGCGCCGCCGGAGAGCAGAGCCTGGTGAGCCAGGTGCCCGAGCCGGTGGGAGTGAACTGCGCCTTCGGTGGGGTGCTGCTGCGCACGGGCCTCGACCTCGATCGCGACGGCCTGCTCGACGCCAACGAGGTGACGGCGACGAACTATCTCTGCGACCCACCGCACTACTTCGACACCGGGTGGACGGCGTCCTTCCTCAAGCAGCTCGACAGCGGCGAGGTGGCGCCGGGCACGTGGCAGTCGGCGCGGCGCAAGGCGACGCTCTTCAAGCAGCGCAACGAGACCTATTTGAAGATCACCGTCACCGACAACGTGCGCTTCGGGCACGGCGCGACGGGCGCCACCTCGGGCACCTATTCGGTGCTGGTGAACGGCGCTTGGCTCAATTGCGCGACCGGCGTGTCCTCCCGCAACGGCAGCAACACGGCCAACGAGATCTACTACCCGCTGGCCATGGTCTGCGTGTTGCCCGGCCTGAGGGCGGGGTTGTACGAGTTCGAGACCTTCGTGGTGGGGAACATGGGCACGGCCTACGTGGGCTGGAACTCGCTCGACGCGCAGACCGTCGTCGAGGAACTCAACGACGGACGCTTCGCCTACACCGCCACGAGCGACGAGACGCTGGTGGCCAGCCCCACGCCCGCGCAGGCGGCGATGCGCACCGTGACCTATGTGAAGCAAGGCGCGGCCACGCTGCTCAAGGTGACGCTGTCCGATTCGTTGCGGGCCACCAATGGCCTCGGCGGTGAAGGGCACGTGCGGGTGCGGATGGACGGCGTCGACACCAGTTGCTCGCTGATGACGTCCGACGCGCAGGGCGGCGACCTCAACGAATACAGCGCTCCCTTCGTGATGACCTGCGTGCTCGCGGGCGTACCCGTGGGGCCACATGTCTTCACGGTGTGGCTCTCGGCCCTCGGAGGCCAGGCGTCCCTGGGGGGAACGACCGAGCACTCGATGTTGCTCATCGAAGAGCGCGACCCGGCGAACTTCACCTTCATCAATGCGCCGTCGAGTTCCGGTGACCTCACCAACACCTCGTATGCCCAGGTGCCGGGCCGTGCGCTGACGGTGAACGTCGCGACCGCGGGCCACTACAAGCTCACCTATTCGGACACGTTCCGCTCGGCGCTGGGGTGCAACGGGCAGGCGGGCTTCTACGCGGTGTACTTCGACGGCGCGTCGGCGGAGCTCTCCAACGGCATGCGCTTCGGCGGGAGCAACACCTTCCAGGACCACCACCGCGGCATCAACCACACGTCGATCTGGTCCCTGCAGCCGGGTGCGCACGCCTTCACGATTCGGGGGCGCACCGACTGCGGCGCGAACGCATTCGGTGCGCAGCGCGGGCAGGTGCTGATGCTGCTCGAGCCGATGCCCTGAGGGCGACGCCGTGCTTGTTTCATGGCGAGGGCAGGCGATGCTCTCGCGCATGAACTCACCGGGGACCGCCTGAGATGATCGTGCTGCGAATCCTGGCCCTGCTGGCGATGCTGTTCTTCCTGGTGGTGGGGCTGGGCAGCGTGGGGCTGCTCGTAGTCACCGGTGGCAAGAGCGATGGCCCGGGGGCGATCTTCTTCTACCTCGGCACGTGCGGGGGCCTGTCGATGGCGGCGGTCTGCTTCGCGCTGTGGCTGTCGTTTCGATCCGCGTCGCGCGAACTCTGACGCCGTCTACGGCAACGCCACGCGGGTGCACGCGCTGGTGTGCACCACGCCGCGCTTCACCCCGACCGCGATGCCCGCCGGCAGAAACCCGCGCCAGGTGTTGGTCGAAGGGCTGAAGGCTCCGTTCTCGAGCGCCGCGCCATCGACGACGAGGTCGACCACCGAGGCGAGCTCACTGCCATGCACCACCACTGGATCGCTGGCGCTCGCAGGCCAGTCGACGCTGCTCACCACCGGCGCCGCCGCCGCGTCGTCGCACACGAAGAACGGCCACTGCCGCCACGCCTGGCCACCACGGGTGTCGCGCAGCACGGTGTAGATGAGGCCGGTGCGCTTCTCGCTGACCGGGTCACTGGCGCTGCCGGGCGCGGTGAAGATGGTCTTCACGCCCTCGGTGAGCGCGGTGGCGATGACGCTGAAGCGGCCGCCGGTCGAGTACCACGAGGACAAGATGCGCTCGGTCTTGGTCTGCGGGCCGGTCGGCGTCGTCGCCTCGTAGGTCTCGAAGCTCGAGTCCGGCGCAATGAGGTCCAGCGTCACCGGCTCCTTCTCGCGCAGCAGCACCTTCGCGCCCGCGGGCCAGCGCTCGCCTGCGACCACCAGCGCGTCGACGGCGGGGTTCTGGTTGCGCACCATCGACTCGGACACGTTGATGCGAAAGAGGGCGATGATCGACTTCACCTCCTTGCGCTGCACGCGCTCGAAGAGGGCGGTGAGCTCCTCCATGGGCGCCTGCGGGTTGATGGTCTCGGCGACGGCGAAGGCGATGACCTGGCCCACGGTGCCGGTCTGTCGGCGCGCGTCGTCAGCCGGGAGCACGTCGAAGAGCCCGGCGGGCACGGAGTAGGCCGCGCGATCATTGAAGCCGATGACGCTCACCCCGGGCGGCAGGGTGCCGGTGCCGCCGGTGAGGCTCGACGGGTCCTGCAGCACGGCCGGGTTGGCGCAGGGGCTGCGGTTCAGGTTGAACGGGTCCGCCTCGCAGCCCAGCCAGAGCACGGTGCTGGGCAGGGTCCGCGAAGGGTCGAGCACCAACGGGGTGAGCCGCGTCGACTCCCCGGGGCGCACGTTCGCGGGTTCGGCGCTGATGCCGATGAGCCGCAGGTCGCTGACGAGGGACTCGGGCTTGAAGCCGGGATCGCAGGCGGTCAGCACCAGCAACAGGAGCAAGGGCGCGCGTGAAGACATCAGAACTCCGCCCGCAGCCCGAGCACCGGGAGAATGGGGAGACCGGTCAACCAGGCCTCCTGCGTGTAGTCGTAGTTGTTGAGCACCGCCTCGACGTTCTTTTGGTACGTGACGTTCTGGATGTCGACGTAGGCGGCGAGCATGAAGTCGCGGAAGACGAAGCGCTTGTCGATGCGCACGTCGAGCTGGAAGAAGTCGGGCAGCCGCCGCGAGTACTGCTGGCTCTGGATGGGAAAGAAGTAGTCGGCGTTGGCGTCGTAGATCGCCGCGTTGACCGGGCGGGTCAGCGGCCCCGACGTGTAGCGGATCTTCGCGCCCACGATGAAGTCGAAGGGCAGCTTGTAGCTGGCGACCACCACCAGGTTGTGCGGCTGGTCGAACTGCGAGAGCCCGAAGACGGTGCCCGCGAAGAAGTCGCGCTCCACGCGCGAGAGCGAATACGAGATCCACCCGAAGAAGTTCTTCGTCAGCTTGTGCCGCAGGAGCACTTCCGCGCCGTAGCTGCGCCCGTGGCCGACGCTCGTGTAACGCAGGTCGACCTGGTCCAGGTTCACGTTGCCGCTGGTCTCGCCGAGCGTCTGCCGCGCCTGGTTGAAGAGGTCTTTGTAATAGAGCTGCAGGTCGACGCTGATGGCGTCGGTGATGTTGGCCTCGCCGCCGAGCATGAACTGGCGCGCGCCCTCGGGCTCGAGGTTGGGGTTGCCGAGCTTCGGGGAGAGCTGGCCGGTGCGGTAGTCGGGGGGCTGGTGGTAGATGCCCACGCCCCCCTTGATCGCCACCTTCGGGTGCAGCTGCCAGAAGGCCGAGAGCCGCGGGTCGGCCCATACCTTGTTCATCTGCGAGTTGTAGTCGGCGCGCACGCCGCCCACGACGCGCAGGGTGTCGAGCGGCTTCCACAACAGCTGCGCGAAGATCCCCGGCTCGGCCTGCACCGTGAACTCCTTGGTGAGCACCAACGACTTCGACTGGAACGGGTCGGGCACCTGGTTGAGCTTGGGCAGCGGCGGTGACTGCACCTCGACCGAGTAGGGCATCACCCCCAGGTCGATGCCGGTGCTCAGCTCGGCGTGGATCTCCGGCAGGGCGATGATCACCTGGTCGCGCGTGCGCAGCGGGTATTGCTTGCCCTTGGCGTACAGGTCTTCGCCCAGCGAGAAGTTCAGCTCGTCGAGGCCGATGCTGGTGCGCGAGCGGAAGTCGATGCGCTCCGAGAGCTTGAGGTCGAGGCCCACCATCAGCCGGTTGTAGAGAATCGAGGTGCCGAAGGTGCCGCGGCCTTCGGGGTCGATGGTGGGGTTGGGCAGCGCGAGCACCAGCGCGTCCGACGAGCCGAAGAACGAGACGAAGAAGCGCGTCTTGCTGTGCTTCGGCCGGTACTCGAGGCGCGCCTGGTAGTCGTAGTAGCGCGGCGCCAGCGTGAAGCTCACCGTGTCTTCGGCCCTGGGGATGAGCTTGAGCACCGCCGGCAAGACCACGTCGATGTAGCTGCGGCGCCCGCTGACCGCGAAGCTCCAGCTCTCGGAGATCGGCCCCTCGAGCATCGCCGAGGTGTCCACCACGTTCACGTCGACGTAGCCGTGGAAGCCCTTCTTGGACGGCGTGCGCGCCTCGGCGGTGATGAGGCCACCGATGCTGCGGCCGTAGTCGGCGTTGAAGTTGCCGGCCTGGAAGTTGATCGTCTCCAGGAGGTTCGCGTTGTAGGTCGAGAAGAGTCCGCCGAAGTGGAAGAGCTGCGGCACCGGCACCTCGTCGACGTAGGTCTTGGTGTCCCACGCCTTGCCGCCGCGGACGATGAGGAGCCCGATGCCGAAGGGCGCGCGGGCCACGCCGGGCAGGTTCTGCACCACGCGAAAGGCGTCACCCGCCGTGCCGGGGATGAGCTTGATCTCCTCCTGGGTGATGGTGACCTGCGCCACCTCCTTGCGCTCCTTGGGCGCGCGCACCACCGTCTCGTAGGCGCCGTAGAGCTTCTTGCGGATGAAGTAGGTGACCACCGTGCGCTTGCCCGCGCTGAAGGTCTCGGTGACCTCGTACTTGTTGTAGTCGCTGGAGACGACCACCACCGGCCAGGTGCCCTCGGGCACGTCGGTGAACTCGAAGGTGCCGTCTTCGGCGGTGATGGTCTCGTGGCCCTCGACCACCAGCTGCGCGCCGCCCACCGCGTCTCTGGTTCCGCGCTCCACCACCCGGCCGCTGAAGTTCACCTTCGTGCCCGCATCGACCTGCGCTTCCTCCGGGGGCGGGGCGCGGTAGACGAAGTTCAAGGTGAAGGCGATGCGCACCGCGGCCGGCGCGCCGTCGATCTCCGCGGGCGTGAAGGCGAACTGGCGCACCGCGGTCAGCGCGGCCTGGTCGAAGGCCTCACCTGCGCTCTGCGCCACGCGCGCCTCGAGCACCGCGCCGTCGGCGCCGATGTCGATCGCCAGGGTGACGGCGCCGCCGATGCCCGCATCCACCAGCTCGGGGGGAAAGACCGGGTCGACCTGGCGCACCAGCGTGGGAGCCCGGGTGAGCACACCGGTGCCCGCGTCGGCCTGGGCGAACGCCACGGTAGAGAGGAGGGTGAGCAGCAGCGCAGCGCGGACCACGGGCGCGGAGGCTTAACGCACTGCGTTTGAAACGACACGATTCGCGTCATGGGCTGCGGGAGTGAACGGCCGCGCAAAACGTGCCGATGCCTCAACGGGGAGGCTTCATGAGCGCGGCGAGGGAGTTCGAGCAGGCAGCGACGTTCGAAGAGGTGGTCGGGGAGGGGTTTTCCCGAGCGGGGCAGGGCGCGGTGCTGGTGGTGGAAGCGCAGGGCCTGCCGTCGCCGCGGGTGCGCTGGCTCGAGCGACAGCTGGCGTCGTTCATTCCCGGCGGCGCGGTGCACCTCGCGGGAGAGACGCTGTTCGTCATCGTGGTGCGCCACGCGGGCCCGGCCGAGACGTGGCTACTCGTCGAGCGGCTGCGACGGCAGCTCAGCAAGACGGGGTGGGACCAGGCGGTGGTGGCGTCGGCGAGCTGGCCGGTGCAGGGCAGCTCCCCGATGGACGTGGTGGCCGCGGCGCTGGCCTCGTTGTTCGACGAGCGGTCGCGCCTCGAGCGCGAGTGGAGTCGCCACGAGGTGTGGCTCGAGCTCGAGGGGCACGGGGGCTTCAACTGGTCGTCCGCCGGAGACCTGCTCAGCGGCTGACGACCGGCGCGCCCTACACCACGACGGCGGGCGCAGCGTCGAGCACCAGGCGCAGCTTCAGCTTGCACAGGCTGTGGCCATTGAAGCGGTCCATCGCCTCGCCCAGGTCGAGGGCCTTGTTGGCCGCACGAATCGAGTGAATCGCCACGGGCTCGGGCAGGCCCACCGCGGCGAGGTAGGCGTCGCTGACGGCCGTGGTCCGCTTGAAGGCGCCGCGCTCGGGGTTCGCGTCGAAGCGCGACGAGATGGCGGTGAGCACGCCCTGGAGCACCGCGCCGCTCGCGCCCTCCGCGTAGCGGGTGAACTCCAGCACGTCGGCGAAGAGCACCATGAACTCGGCGGTGCCCTCGTTGATGCGGCCGACGCCTTGCGGGGTCGCGCCCTCGGGGTTCGCCTTGAAGTGCTCGCCGATGGCGACGGGCACCTCGGTGACCAGGCGCTCCGAGAGGCGGTGCTCGGCGAGCACGCGGCCGTGGAGCAGCTTCGCCTCGCGGTGCAGCAGGCGCACCTCGACCATGTTGTGCACCCGCGCCAGCACCTCGGCGAGATCGAAGGGCTTGCTCACGAAGTCTCGCGCGCCGGCCTTGAGCGCGCGCACCTTGTGCTCGCTCTGCGCGGTGACCACGAGCACCGGCAGGTAGCCCTCGGTCTCGATCTGCTTGAGGTTCTCCATCACCTGGAAACCGTCCATGCCCGGCATGTGCAGGTCGAGGAGGATCAGGTCGTAGCGGTTGACGAGGTGGAGCTCGCTGACCTTGCTGGAGTCGGTCGTGGAGTCCACCGAGAGGTAGCCCGCGCCGCGCAGCACGCGCTCGAGCAGCCGCACGTTGGTGTCCTGGTCGTCGACGATGAGGATCTTGCCGCGGAGAATGTCCGTGGCGCTGATCATGAGACGACCGCGTGCAGGCTCGGCTTCGAGATCAGGGGGAGGGTACGCATGGGCGGCCTTTGAGAAGTTCGCGAAGGACTGAAGCGGGGCGCGAGGCCGGAGGCGCAGTCGCGCCTCGCATTCCTTATACCCTCTTCGCGAAAGCGCGCTCGGATTCCCCCGGCCAAATGGCGGTCGAAATTCGTCCCGGTCGTAATGACGGTGATCGCATCAAGTTGATGGACCACGCACCGGCGACCCGGGGCGCGCGAGACCGCAAGGCCGCCAGTTCACGATGGTCCCCGGCTGGCGCGGCGCCTGCTGAACGTGGGGGCGGCGTGAATCTCTCTCGCCCCTGCCGGGAGCTGGACTCATGGACTGGGATCGCGTGCGGAACGAGGCGAAGGAAGTTCGTGGGCGGCTGCAGCAGAAGTGGTCGCGGCTGACGGACGAAGACTTCCTGCTGCTCGATGGCACCAAGGAGGGCTTCATCAGCCGGCTCCAGGAGCGCACGGGCCTGACCGCGGCCGAGGCCTCCCTGCAGTTCGACGCGCTGGTCGAGAACCTCGACCTCGATCGCACCCACCACGGCGTCATTCACCTGAACGCGAGCTGAAGCCGTGCCGCACTTCGCTCAGCGGACCTGGTCGCGCATCGCCTGGGTCGTCACCGCCGTCCTGCTTCTCGCGTGGGTCTTCGGGGCACTCACGGGCGACGGCATGGACGGCTCCGTCGACGCGCTCCTCATCCTGGGCGCGGTGATGGTGCTCGTCAGCGTCGTGCTCGGCACGCCCCGCATTTCCGCAGCACCTCCACCCATCACCAGGACACACCCATGAACAAGAGACTGATGTGCTCGCTCGCCGTCGTTGGACTGACGGCGGGTTGCGCGACCGTGCAGATTCCCCCTGATCGACTCGAAGGCACCGAGGCCAGCCTGCGCGGCGCCGCGGAGCTTGGCGCGGCCAGCGTGCCTGCCGCGAAGCTGCACATGCAGCTCGCCACGGACCAGGCGGAGCAGGCCCGCAAGATGGCCAAGGACGGTGACCCGCGCGCGGTGCTGGTGCTCGGGCGCGCGCAGGCCGACGCGGAGCTGGCGCTGGGGCTCGCCCGCGAGGTCTCGGTGCACGGCGAGGCGCTTCGTGCCGCGGAAGACCTCGAGGCCGTCCGTGTGCGCACCCCCTGATTCCCCCCCTTCACGCCCCACGAGGAGCACTTCGCCATGAACACCCGAACCCGATTTTCGCTCGCCGCCCTCAGCCTCACCGGTCTGCTCACCAGCTGCGTCAGCGTGGCCCCTCAACTGCTGACCGACGCGCGCGAGGCGTACGCCATCTCCACCCGGGGCCTGGCGGCGACGCTGAGCCCCACCGAGCTGTACGACGCGCGCAAGGTGCTCGACGAGGCCAACCGCGAGTTCGAGGACCACGGCGACACCGCGGAGTGTCGCGACCTGGCCTACGTCGCCCAGCGCAAGGTCGAGCTGGCCGACGTCAAGGCCCGCACCGAGAAGGACCGCCAGTCGATCGCCGCCGCGGTGAGGGCTGGCGTGGTGGTGCGCGATGACCAGGTGAAGACGGGCCAGGCCGCGCTCGCCTCCACGCGTCAGCAACTCGACTCCGAGCGCCGCGACAACGCCGCCTCGACCACCCAGTTGCTGGCCGCGCGTGATGCGCAGGGCCGGGCGCTGCAGGCCACCACCGCCGAGCTCGAGGCGGAGCGACAGGCTCGGGCGTCGGTCGAGGCCAAGCTCGCGGGCGCGATGAAGGACCTCGCGACCATCGCCGCGGTGAAGCAGGAACCCCGCGGTGTGGTGATCACCCTCTCGGGCAGCGTGCTCTTCGCCTCGGGCAAGTACGCGCTGTTGAACACCGCGATGACCAAGCTCGACCAGGTCGCCGAGGCGCTCAAGGCACAAGACGACGACAAGCGCATGGTCGTCGAGGGCCACACCGACAGCCAGGGCTCTGACGCCACCAACCAGCCCTTGTCCTTCAACCGCGCCACCGCGGTGCGCAACCACCTCGTGTCTCGCGGCGTAGCGATGGACCGCATCTCGGCCATCGGCATGGGCTCGAGCAAGCCGATCACCGACAACAAGACGCCCGAGAATCGCGCCAACAACCGCCGCGTGGAGATCGTCATCGCCCCGGCGCCCGTTACCGCGCGCTGAAGTCACCGTCGTCACAGCAGGGGGCCGGAGCGCTCAGGTGCTCCGGCCCCTTGTTCGTTTGAGTTCGGTGCAATCGATTTGGGGATGCCGCCTTCAAACTGAAGGGGCCGCGAGGCGGGGGTGGACGCAGGTGGTTGTCTTTTCTGTGGGGCCGGCGTGGCTCGAATGCTGCTCTGGGTTCCTGGTGAAGCTGGCGGGGATCAACCCTGCCAACGACCGGGGAACCCACATGTCGAAGACACGATCGCCGAAGATTCTCACGAAGGCGGCGCTCGCCGCGGGCTTGTTGCTGGCGCCGCTGGCGTCCGCCGCGGACGAGCCGGTGCTCGGCAAGCCGCTGCCTGCGGAGCCTGGCTCGTTCTCGCTGAAGATCGAGACGGGTGTCGTCATCCCCCTCACCACGCCGCAGTCGCAGCGCTTCATGGTGGGTGGTGGGCAGACGGTGAAGGCGCTGTTTGCGCTGACGCCGTACCTCGACCTCGGCCCCAGCGTGACCTTCATGGCGTTGCCCAGCCAGGACACCCAGAGCAACCCGGGCACGGCGTGGAACTTCGGCGCCAGCTTGCAGCTCAAGCGCCCCCACCACGCGCCTGACGACGACAAGTTCTTCGGCATCTCGCCGTGGCTCGACGTCGACGCGCTCTACGTGCGCACCGGGCCGCTGAACCGCCCGGGCTTCGCCGCTGCCATCGGCGCCTCGATTCCCATCGGGCACAACCGCGTGTTCTGGATTGGCCCGTTCGCCCGCTACACCCAGCTGATCCAGTTGGATCGCCCGGGCTACGACAACCACGACGCGAAGTTGGTCACCCTTGGCCTGAGCCTGGAGATCGGCGCTGGCATCGATCGGGAGCGCGTGGCGCTCGTGGAGTCCGCCCCCGCCGAGCTGCGCACCATCACCACCGAGCGCGTCTCGTGTCCCGACCGCGACGCCGATGGCCTCCTGGATGACGTCGACCACTGCCCCGAGGTCTCGGGACCGGTCGACTTCTACGGTTGCCCCGCCTACCAGAAGATCATCGTCAAGAAGGACAAGCTGGAGCTCAAAGAGAAGCTCTACTTCGCCTGGAACGCGGCGACCCTGCAGGACGAATCGAAGCCGACGCTCGACGAGGTCGTGCAGGCGCTCCAGGACAACAAGAACTTCCGCGTGCAGGTCGAAGGGCACACCTCTTCCGAGGGCACCGACGACTACAACCAGACGCTCTCGGAGAACCGGGCACAGGCCGTCCTCGACTACCTCGTCGCCCACGGCGTCTCGAAGGACCGGCTCGTCTCGAAGGGCTTCGCCTCGACCGTTCCGCTCGACACCAACAAGACGCCCGAGGGTCGTGAAAACAACCGTCGCGTCGAATTCGTCGTCAATTTCATCATCATCAACGATGGCTCCAGGTAACCAATGAAGACCCATTTCAACGCAGTGCTGCTCTTCTCGCTGGTCTTCATCTCTGCCTGTGGACAGCAATTGGTGGAGTTCGAGATCGACTCGGGCGCAATTGGTGGAGACGGCGGTCTTCCCGACGCGGGTAGCGTCGTCAGTGACGCCGGCTACCGCGACTCGGGGGTCATCGACTCCGGCATCATCGACTCCGGCATTCCCGACTCCGGCATTCCCGACTCCGGCATTCCCGACTCCGGCATTCCTGACTCCGGCATTCCTGACTCCGGCATTCCTGACTCCGGCATTCCCGACGCGGGTGATCGCACCGCGCCGACCGTGATCTCCACGATTCCCATCACCGGGGCCATGGGCGTCTCGGCGGGCACGACGGTCAACGCGACCTTCAGCGAGGCGATGAAGGTCTCCACGCTGGACATGACGACGTTCACCCTCAAGCAGGGCGTCACGTCCATCTCCGGCCTCGTGAGCTACGCAGGGGTCACTGCCACCTTCACCCCGGCGAGCCTCATGGGCAGCACCACGTACACGGCGACCATCGGCACGGGCGCCACGGACCTCGCGGGCAACCCGCTCGCCACGCCCTACGTGTGGAGCTTCACCACGGGCACCATCCCCGACTCGACGCCTCCCACGGTCATCCTCACCAGCCCGCTCAACCTGGCGATGAACGTCTCGATTCTCAGGACGCTGACGGCCACCTTCAGCGAGCCGATGGACGCGCTGAGCATCAGCCAGACGAGCTTCACGCTCGCCAAGGGGCTGACCCCCATCGCCGGCCTGGTGACCTACGACCAGGTGCTCGCCACCGCGAGCTTCAAGCCCACCAACCCGCTCGACGTCAGCAGCACCTACACCGCGACCATCACCACCGTGGCCCGCGACCTGGCGCTCAACCCCATGGTCAGCAACTACGTGTGGACCTTCACCACGGGGGCCTGTGGCCAGGCGCCGGTGGTCCTCGGGGCGGCAGGTGCCTTCGTGGCCCTCGCTGGCTCGACGGTGACCAACACCGGCCCGACCTCGTTGACCGGTGACCTCGGCGTGAGCCCGGGCTCTTCGGTGACCGGCTTCCCCCCGGGCACCGTGGTGGGCACGCAGCACGTGACCGACCCCACGGCCGCCGCGGCCGAGTTCGACCTGACCGTCGCCTACAACGACGCCGCTGGGCGCACGCTGTGCCCGGTCTCGGTGGCCGGCAACCTCGGCGGGCAGACGCTCGCTCCGGGCCTCTACAAGTCGACCGGTTCGCTCTCCATCAGCGCCGGCGACCTCACGCTCGACGCCCAGGGTGACAGCAGCGCGGTGTTCATCTTCCAGATGGCCTCGACGCTGACCACGACCTCGGGTCGCCAGGTGATCCTCGCGGGCGGCGCCAAGTCCGCCAACGTGTTCTGGCAGGTCGGCACCGCGGCCACCCTGGGGACGACCACCGCCTTCCAGGGGACGATCATGGCTGACCAGGCCATCACCCTGAACACCGGCGCGACGCTCAATGGTCGGGCGCTCGCGCGCATCGGCGCCGTCAACCTCGACTCCAGCACCATCGTCAAGCCGACCCCGTAATCGGGCCTCCGTGATGACGTGATGGAGGCGCGCGCGGCATCCCCCCCGGGGTGACGCGCGCGTTTGCGTTGGGGCGGGCGACGCAGGGAGCGGGCGCCTCATCAAGATGATGGACGCTGCGGGCACCGCGTCGCCAGGTCGCCGGAAAGACGGAGCGCGGTGGGTGGCCCGAATGCTGCTGAGTGTTCCGTCGTCGCGAGTTCTCACCCTCGTTCGACACGCCCCACTCACCCCGCCACCCCCGGTCCCGAATGATGACGATGAAGCGCAGTGCGTTGGTCTTGCTCATGGCACTGTTGCCCGCGTGCGGGCCCCAGTTGATGCAGGTCGATCCCGATGGTGGGGACTCCGACGCGGGGCTCACCGACGCGGGGCTCACCGACGCGGGGCTCACCGACTCCGGGATCGTCGATCTCACGGCGCCTGTCGTGATCGGCCTGACGCCGCTCTCCGGCACCACCAACGTCGGCCTGGGCACCACCGTCACCGCCACGTTCAGCGAGCCGATGCGCGCTTCGACGGTCGACCAGGCGAGCTTCACCGTCACCCAGGGCGGCCTCCCGGTCGGAGGCGGCGTGGCCGTGGTCGGCGCGCTCGCCACCTTCACCCCCACCAGTCCGCTGTCGGCCGGCCTGCTCTACCAGGCGACGCTCACCACCGCGGTCACTGATCTCGCGGGCAACCCACTGGCCGTGAGCTCCACGTGGGCCTTCACCACGGCGATGCTGGTCGACTCCACGCCGCCCGCGGTGATCATGAACCGCCCGCGGAATCTCGCGATCTCGGTGTCCCTCACCACCCCCTTGACGGCGACCTTCAGCGAACCGCTCAACGCCACCACGCTCGACGCCTCGACCTTCACCCTCGCCCGCGGGCTGACGCTGCTCCCGGGCACGGTGACCTTCGAGTCCGCCCGGGTGACGGCCACCTTCGTGCCGCTCGTCGCGCTCGACGCGAACACCACCTACACCGCCACGCTCACCACCGGCATTCGCGACGTGGTGGGCAACGCGCTCGCCCAGGACTTCACCTGGAGCTTCACCACCAACGCCTGCGGGCAGGCGCCGATCGCGCTGGGCTCGGCGGCGAACTTCGCGGTGCTCGCCGGCTCGGCCGTCACGACCACCGGGGCGAGCCTCGTGACGGGTGACCTCGGCGTCAGCCCGGGCACCGCGGTGGTCGGCCTTCCTCCGGGCAATGTCTCGGGCACGCTGCACATCGGCGACCCGACCGCGGCGCAGGGCATCGCCGACCTGGCCACGGCCTACGCCGAGGCCGCCGGCCGCTCGCTGTGCCCGGTCACCGTCTCCGGCAACATCGGTGGGCAGACACTCACCCCGGGGCTCTACAAGTCGACGTCGTCGCTCGCGGTCACCTCGGGGGATCTCACGCTCGACGCCCAGGGCGACCCTGACGGCATGTTCATCTTCCAGGCCGCCTCCACGTTGACCACCACCGCGGGGCGGCAGGTCGTGCTCACCGGCGGGGCGAAGGCGACCAACGTCTTCTGGCAGGTGGGCTCGTCGGCCACGCTGGGGTCGACCACGTCCTTCCAGGGCACGATCATGGCCGACCAGTCGATCACCCTGAACACCGGCGCGACGCTCACCGGCCGGGCCCTGGCGCGCATCGCCGCGGTGTCGCTCGACTCGAACACCATCGTGAAGCCGTCGCCCTGAGCGGGCGGCCTCTCCAGCAACCCTTCACCTCCACCATCACCTCACCAGGGAGCACCATGAAGAAGCTCATCACCAGTGTCTGTCTTTCCGTCGGCTTGTTGGGTTGCGGTCCCATTGACGCGGCCATTGATTGTCACGCCATCTGCCTGCGCTACCAGGCGTGCTTCGACGCCCAGTATGACGTCGGCGCCTGCGAGTCGCGCTGTCGCTCGAACTCCGCGAACGACACCGACTACCGGCACAAGGCAGACATGTGCAGCGCCTGCATCGACGACCGCTCGTGCGCTTCGGCGACCTTCAGTTGTCCGACGGAGTGTCTGACCGTCGTGCCCTGAACCCGACGCGAGTCGGTCGAGGGCGCGGGCTCCCCAGGTCGACGACCCGGGGAGCCCTTCTGCTGTGCGCCAGCTCAGCGTGGGCGGCGAACGAGCTCGACGCCGTGGTGCTGGAGCGCCTGCTGCAACTCGACCGAGTGCCAGGTCTCGAGCCGCAGGCGCTGGCGCTGCTTCGTCTCGAGCATCACCGCGCCGCCGGGCCCGAGCCACGCGGCGGCGATGTCTGCGAAAGGGAAGAACGTGTCGTGGGCGTGGACGCCGAAGGTCGTGAGCCGCACGCGCTTCTGGGCGTGCCGGGCCCGACGCCAGCGTGCCCGCGCGTACCAGGCGAGGGCGAACGCGAGCGCGATGAGCTCGGCCTGGGGGAACCAGCGCCACGATGCGTCGGCGAAGCGCCCCAGCTCCCAGATGCCCAGGACGACGGCGACCAGGGGGGGGGACACGCTCACCAGCATCGAGCCCCAGTCGCTCACCGGTCGGTCGAATTCGAGGTCGAGGGTCGTGCAGGCATTGCCGACCAGCTGCGCGAAACCCTCGGGGTGAGGCAGGTGAAGACCGTCGAGGCGTTCCGCTGCGGCCTCGGCCAGCGCCTTGCGCGCGGCATTCCAGGCGACCAGCGCGCCGTCGAGGAGCGCCGAAGGCTCGCGCTCCTGCAGGCGCTGGAGCACGAGCTCCGCCTCGCGGGCCTGGGTCTCGACCAGCGCGAGGTCAGCGTCGGGCGTACGCGTCGAGCGGCCGCGGAGCCGCTGGGTGAACGCCGCGTAGAGCGCGGTGGAGGCCTCGAGGCGCTCCAGCTGCCCCTCGCTGCGCAGGCGGACCGCCGCCACGTCTTCGGGCGGCGTCGGTGCTCGCGAGGCGGTGCTCGTGCGGACGGGCATGGGGCCCGCATGGCAAGCCGGCGAGCGCGCGGTGCGACTCGCCGGTGCGTGGGCCGCCCGGCGGGGTCAGGGCGCGGGGTGACGGCGGCGGTGGGCCCACACGGCGAGGCCCGCCAGCATCAGCGCGAGCGTCATCGGGCTGCTCCCGGTGGCGCCACAGCCCTCGCAGCCCGGGCCGGCGGGATCGGTGAGCGTCACCACCGCCCGGGGCGCGGCGAGGCCGACGAAGGAGAAGGCCGCGGCGTCACCCAGCAGCGCCACGTCCATGGTGCAGGCCTCGAGGTTGGCTTCGCCGATGCCCAGCGTGCGGCACGTCTGCGCCGAGGCGTCGCGAACCTGGGGCGAGAGCTCGTCGAGGCGAAAGGGGCGGCTGGGGCAGCGGTCGGCTGACGCCCGGGGCGCAAAGAGCGACGCCTGGGGCGCGACGCGCCAGTGTTCGCCGAAGCGCAGGTAGAAGTCCTCGAAGCCGAGGTTCAGCGGGAGCCGTTCTCCGCGTGCGCCCTGCAGATCGTTGGCCGGGTCTCCGTCGGCGTCGCCCAGCAGGCCCGAGGTGAGCCCGCGCGAGGCGTAGGGCACCTCGACGTCGAGGTTCAGGTAGCCGGCGCCCACGCAGGTCTCGACCCGCTCCCCGGTGCCCAGCTGCAGGGTGAAGCTCGTCGCGCAGGGCGCGGCGCTCGGGCGGCAGGCAGGCTCGAGCGCCGGGTCGCAGGGGGTCGCCAGCTTCTTCGCGTGCCGATCTCCGCTGTGGCCGGCCACGCGGTGTTCGAGGCGGCCCCCGTTGGGCAGCGTCGCCGTCTGCAGGCAGCCGGGCGCCTGGTCGGTCCCCTCACAGCTGAAGGTGATCTCGTGGCCGTCGACCTCGACGCAGCCCGTGGTGGAGGTGGCGTTGGGAGCACAGGTGGCCGCGAACGGCGTGAGCTGCACCCGGTGACCGTTGACCTGCAGGGCCACCTCGGTGTTCACCGACGTCTGGGTGTCGTGCCAGCGCTCCTGGTGCACCTGCACTTCGAGGGCGGCCGGCCCCGCGCGCAGCAGCACGAAGTCGCCGCAGGCCTGGAACTCGTAGGCCAGGCCGTCGAGCGTGCGCAGGTGGGGGTCTCCGGCCGCGCCGCCGGTGGGGTTGATCACCAGGGACAGACCCTGGCTGCCCGCGCAGGCGTTGGCGTCAGAGGCGGTGACCGTGAAGCTCGAGCTGCCCGCGAGGGTGGGCGTGCCCGACAGTCCGCCAGCGGCCGTGAGCGTGAGGCCCGCGGGGAGCGCCCCGGCGGTGACGGACCAGGCCCAGGGGCCCGTGCCGCCGGTGGCGGTGAAGGCCTGGGTGTAGGACGAGCCGGCCGTGCCCGCGGCGAGCGTCGCGGGGGTGACGGTCACCGCGCCGCACACCGCGGAGCACGCCGTGACGTCGTTGGCGTCGAGCGTGGCCGAGCCGTTTCGCACGAGAACGCGGCCCGAGACCGTGGCGCCCGTCCTCAGGGTGATGGAGGTCAAGGCGAGGAGGTTGCCCACGAACGTGGTGGTGGTGCCCAGCGTCGCGGAGCTCCCCACCTGCCAGAAGACGTTGCAGTTCGAGCCTGCGTTGATCACCTGCACGCGCGAGCCGCTCGCGGTGGTGAGGGTGCTCCCGGTCTGAAAGACGAAGACGGCGTTGGGGTCGCCCTGCGCGTCCAGCGTCAGGGTGCCCGAGAGCAGCGCCGCCGAGGTGTAGCGGTAGACGCCGGCGGTGAGGGTCAGGCCCGCGAGATCGATGCCCGACAGGTCGCTCGTCGCCACCTGCCCAGCGAGCTGCAGGTACGCGGCGGTGGTGTCCGCGCGGGCCTGCGCCGCCACCGCGTCGGCGGTGTGCGTGCCGCCGCCGATCACCTGGCCCGGAGGAAAGCCGGAGATCACCGAGCCGGGGCTCACCCCCAGGTCTCCGTAGAGCCGCGAGGACCCGGTGTTGTTGACGTCGGAGCCGCCGAGCACCGAGAAGCTGGCGGCCTGCCCCAGTGAAGGCGCGGTGGCGGCCCATGCAGCGCCCGAGAGTGAAAGACAGACAGTCATCGCCACAGATGAGACATTCAGCGCCGCCCGTTGCTTGGTCATTCGGGGCGCTGGTGCACCGCATGCGCCATGACCCATCACCCCCGGGGCGCTGGGGGGGGAAGTGGGCGCGGGCGCCTCACCGCCCCGTCAAAGCGACGCGTGCTCCGTCGTTTCGACGAGCCGCGCGACGCCCCGGGCGACCTCGAGCCGGCCGTTGAGGAACCAGGTGTGCATCTCGCCCTTGCCCTTGATCTCGATCGCTCCGCGCGCCTCGAGGGTGAACCGGTCGGGGAGCTGCGCGCGCGTGGCGTCGGTCAGCTGGATGCGGCCCGAGACCCCGTGCGATTCCATGCGGCTGGCGGTGTTCACCGTGTCGCCCCACACGTCGTAGAGGAACTTGCGCCGGCCGATGACGCCGGCGACGACGGCGCCGGTGCTCAGGCCGATGCGCAGCATGAGCGGGTGCTGGGTGCCGACGTTGTAGCGAGCGATGGCGTCGAGCATGTCGAGGGCCATGTTCGCCGCGCGCTCCCCGTGATCCGCCACGGGCATGGGCAGCCCGGCGACGGCCATGTACGCGTCGCCGATGGTCTTGATCTTCTCGAGCCCCCGCTCCTCGGCGATGGCGTCGAAGCGGGTGAAGATGTCGTTGAGCACGTCGACCAGCACGCGCGGGCTCACGCCCTCGGAGAAGCGGGTGAAGCCCACGAGGTCTGCGAAGAGCACCGTCACGTCGTCGAAGTTGTCGGCGATGAGGTCGGTGAAGCTGTCGGCCGAGCGGTTCTTGAGGCGCTCCGCGATGGCCTGGGGCAACACGTTGCGCAGCAGTTGGTCGGAGACCCGCTGTTCGGCGGCGATCTGCGCGCAGTGCCGGTTCGACTCCTGGTTGAGCAGCCGCACCTCGATCATGTTGCGCACCCGGATGGTCACCTCGGCCAGTTCGAGGGGCTTGCTCAGGAAGTCGCGCGCGCCGGCCTGCAGCGCCTTCACCTTCTGGGCCGGGTCGGCGGTGATCACCAGCACCGGGAGATAGCCGCCGGCCTCGACGGCCTTGAGGCCCTCCATCACCTCGAACCCGTCCATGAGCGGCATCTGGAGATCGAGGATGATCAGATCGTAGCTGTTGTGGCGGTGCAACTCGCAGACCTGCATGGGGTCGACGGTCGAGGTGACGTCGCTGTAGCCGCGCCGGCGGAGGATCTGCTCGAGCAGCAGCACGTTGGCCTTCGAGTCATCGACGACGAGCACCTTCGCCGCCAGGATGTCACGCTCGCTGATCATCACGGGCTCCGCGCGCCGGCCGAGGCGAGGGCCACGTTCACGGCCTCCATGAACTCGGCGACGCGAATGGGCTTGGTGATGTAGCGCAAGAAGCCGGCCCGCAGGCCCCGCTCGACGTCCAGGGGCATGGCGTTGGCGCTCACCGCGACGACGGGGATGCCCGCGGTGGCAGGGTCGGCGCGCAGCAGGCGCAGGGCCTCGAAGCCGTTGATGCCCGGCAGGTTGATGTCCATCAAGATCAGGTCGGGCAGCGCGGCCCGGGCGAGCTGCACGCCGAGATCGCCGTTGATGGCCGAGATGAGGCTGACGTGGCCGTGGCGGGCGATGATCTGCTCCACCAGCTTCAAGTTTGCCGGGTTGTCCTCGACGTAGAGCACCGTGTGACGCCCGGGTTCGCCGGGCGCGACCGCGTGGGGCAGGGCATGCGACGGCCGGTCGGGCGCCCCGAGCATGGGCTCAGGCACCCTCACCAGCTCGAACCAGAACGTCGACCCCTCGTCGATGGTGCTCTCGACCCCGATGGTGCCGTGCATCAACTCCACCAGCCGCTTGGCCACCACGAGTCCGATGCCGGTGCCTTCTTCGCCGCCCGCTTCCTGGCCCAGGCGGTTGAAGGCCTGGAAGAGCTGGGCCCGCTGTTCGGGGTGCAGCCCCACCCCGGTATCCCGGATGCTCAGGCGCACCCGCTCGGGCGAGACCTCGGTGCACGAGACCTCCACCGTGCCATTCCTCAAGTTGTACTTCACCGCGTTCGACAGCAGGTTGATCAGCACCTGCTTGAGCCGCGTGCGGTCGGCCTGCACGAAGACCGCGGTCTCGAAGCGCGGGAACTTCATGGTGAGCCCGCGCTGCTGGGCCTGCGGGTCGATCATGCCGTGGCAATCCTCGAGCACCTCGGCCAGCGACACCGGCTCGGACGACAGGGGAACCTGGCCGGACTCGACCTTCGCCAGGTCGAGGATCTCGTTGATCAGCTTGAGCAGGTGCCAGCCGGCCTGGAGGATCTGCGCGATGCTCTCCTTCTGGCTTTGGGGCGCTTGCGTCGCGTCCGACTCCATCAACTGCGCGAAGCCGAGGATGGCGTTGAGCGGGCTGCGCAGTTCGTGGCTCATGCTCGAGAGGAAGTCCGACTTGGCGAGGTTGGCCTTCTCGGCGACCAGGCGGGCGGCCTCGAGTTCGACGTTCTTGTCCTGCAGGGCCTGGTTGAGGCGGTTGCGGTCGGTGACGTCGCGGGCCACGGCGCACACGCCCTGCAGCTTGCGATCGCGGTCGTAGAAGGTGGTGGCGTTGAGCGAGACCACGGTCTCCCGGCCGCTGCGGGACCGCGCCGTGAGCTCGAAGTCGGTCATCTTCTTCTCGGCGAGCACCAGCTTGATGCCCGCGGCGGCCCGCTCCGGGTCCGTGAAGTAGTTCTTGAAGGGCGCGCCGATCAGCTCGTCGCGGGTGCAGCCGGTGAGCGCCTCCATCTGCTTGTTGACGTCGGTGATGATGCTCGACGAGTCGGTGGTCATCAGCGCGTCGACGTTCGATTCGATGAGCGAGCGCGTGTAGAACTGGTGGTCGCGCAGCCGCTGGTCGAGCTTCTTCTGCTCGGCCTCGACCTGGCGCCGGGCCGAGTTGTCGGTGCCGATCAACAAGTACCCGATGATCGCGTCCTGGTCGTCGCGCAGCGCCGTGACCGAGACCACCGCGGGGAAGCGGCTCCCGTCCTTGCGGATGTAGGTCAGCTCGTAGATGTCTTCGATGCCGCGCGACGCCTTGAACACCAGCGCCTCGAAGCCGGGGCGAATGGTGGTGCTCAGTTCGAGGCTCAGGGCGGTGGCGCGGGCGACGATCTCACCCGAGTCGGAGATCGCCGCCGGGGTGATCTTGTTGAGGACGTCGGCCGCCGTGTACCCGAGCATGCGCTCGGCGCCCACGTTGAAGAGTTGGATGACGCCCATCTCGTCGGTGGCGATGCACGAGAAGTTGGCGCTGTTGAAGATGGCGTTCTGCAGCGCGCCCGTCTTGAGCAGCGCCTCCTGGCGGCGCGTCTCGGTCAGGCCTTCCGCGGCCCGGGCGGCGAGCTCGCCGGTGGTCTCCCGGGGCGAGCTCAAAAGGCCACGCCCAGGCCCAGCCGGAGCCGGGGCGACCAGACGATGCGATCTCCGTAGTCGGTGAAGCCACCACCCACGCCGAGCTGGAAGGTGAAGTGCCTGCCGAAGATGAAGTTGTAGCCGACCGCGGCGCCCACGCCCCAGGACCAGACCCGGTTCAACGTCCCCGTGGAGCTCGAGAAGAGGTAGCCCGCGCTCAGCGTCGGGCCGAACCACAGCCCTCCCGGGGCGTCGCGAATGAAGTGAAAGCGGGCGCCCAGCTCGGGGCTGATGCCGGTGTAGGCCGGCTCACCCAGCGGGGTGTAGAGGCCGCGAAAGGTCCACACCGAGACGCCCGCGGTCAGCCCGAACCACGAGGCCAACGCGCGCTCGTACTCGACCGACACCACGCCGCCGAGGAGATCCCCCACGTTGAGCAGCAGGAGGTTGGGGCGCTCCGGGTGGGCCTGCACCGGGCTCGATCCCATGACGGCGACGGCGGCCAGTGCGACGGCACAGCGCCTGGCGATCTGCCCGAAGGTGGTGCGCCCCGCGCCTGCCCTGGTTTCGTTTGACGGCATCATGCGCGGTCACTGAGCACCATTCGGGCCACCGGCACCTCCCCAGCAATTGAGGTGGCTTGCCGCCACGGTCCTCCCGTCGGTCCATCAAGGTGATGGAGGTCGATTTCATTCCTGATGAAGGCCGGCTCGCTGACACAGGTAAGCGCAGGCAACGAGTCGGCCCCGCTGGTGGCACCGATGGTGCTCAGGGCGGCCGCATGAACCAATCCCTTCTCTGGGTCAGCTGTCTGGTCGCCCTCGTCGGTTGTCGCCCCGTGGAGGAGACACTCGACGCGGGCAAGTTGGCCGACGGTGGCGACCCCACCACGAGCGCGGTCCCCCTCGGCGTCGCGGGCAGCTTCGTGGTGCTGGCCAAGAGCGGGGTGTCGACCGTGCCCATTTCGGCGGTGACCGGCGACGTCGGCGTCAGCCCCGCGGCCGCGACCTTCCTCACGGGCTTCTCGATGGTGGCCGACGCGACCAACACCTTCGCCACGTCGACCCAGGTGACCGGCAAGCTCTACGCGGCCGACTCCACGCCGCCCACCGCGGCGCGCCTGACCACCGCGGTCGGGGACATGGAGCTCGCGTTCACCGCCGCGGCCGGGCGGGCGCCGAGCGTCACCGAGCTGGGCGCGGGCAACATCGGAGGCATGACGTTGACCCCGGGCGTCTACAAGTGGGGCACCGGCCTGCTCGTGCCGACCAACGTGACCCTGCGGGGCAGCGCGAGCGACGTGTGGGTCTTCCAGGTCGCGCAGGACCTGACGGTGCGCAACGGGGTGAGCGTGCTGCTCCAGGGCGGGGCGTTGCCGAAGAACGTCTTCTGGCAGGTCGAAGGTCGCGTGGAGCTGGGCACGACCTCGCACCTCGAAGGTGTCGTCCTCTCGCAGACGGCGATCACCCTGGGTACCGGGGCGTCGGTCAACGGCCGGCTGCTCGCCCAGACCGCCGTGAACCTCGACGGCAACGTCGTGGCGCAGCCGGCCCCGTAGCCCTGAGCCGGTGTCGTGGGGTAGGAGTGGCCCCTTCGTCTTGCGCCCGAGGGGGCTTCCCATGCAGTCCAGTGTCCTGACCGTGGTGTTCCTGCCGATCTCGCTGGGCGTGATCATGCTCGGCCTCGGCCTGTCGCTGAAGGTCGCCGACTTTCAGCGCGTGGTGCGCTACCCGAAGGCGGTCCTGGTCGGGCTCGCGTGCCAGATGGTGTTGTTGCCCGCGGTGTGTTTCGGCATCGCCCGCGCCTTTGCCCTGCCGCCCGAGCTGGCGGTGGGCCTGATGTTGCTCGCGGCGTCACCTGGCGGGGCGACGGCCAACCTCTTCAGCCACCTGGCGCGCGGCGACGTGGCGCTCAACATCACGCTGACCGCGGTCAACAGCGTGCTCTCGTTGCTGACGCTGCCGTTGATCATCCAGTTCTCGCTCGAGGCCTTCCTGGGCGGGGGCAAGACCATCCCGCTGCAACTCGACAAGGTGCTGCAGGTCTTCGCCATCGTGCTGGTGCCGGTGGCCCTGGGCATGGTGGTGCACGCCCGGGCGCCGAAGGTCGCCGCGCGGCTCAACAGCCCGGTGCGCATCATGTCGGCGGTGCTGTTGCTCGTGGTGGTGCTCGCCACCGTGCTCAAGGAGCGGGCCCACCTCGTCGAGTACCTCCAGCTCGTGGGCCTGCCGGCGCTGGCCTTCAACCTCGCGAGCCTGGCCGTCGGGTACCTCGTGCCCCTGCTCGCGCGCCTGCCGGAGAAGCAGGCCGTGGCCATCGGCATGGAGATCGGCATCCACAACGGCACCCTGGCCATCGCCATCGCCTCGAGCCCGTTGCTGCTGAACAACTCGACCATGGCCGTGCCCCCGGCGATCTACAGCCTGATCATGTTCTTCACCGCGGCGGCCTTCGGGGCGGTGGTCAGCCGGCGCCTCAAGACGGCCCAGGCCGGCTTCTCGGCGGCCGCGGAGATCAATTAGCTTCGAGCCACGCCCCGCCGCCTGTCGGACCCCGCCGCTCGACTCACGCCCGTTCAACACGCACGGAGGCGCAGGATGGCGAGGGTCAAGGGGCGGGAAGTGGTGGTGGCGTTGCTGGACGCGGTGGCGAAGCTCGAGCGGACGACGAGCGCACACGCCGAGAAGATCGAGGCCATCGCGACGCTGGCGATGGGCACGAGCACCAGGGTGCACGGGCTGTCGCTGCAGATGGCGGATCTTGCGCACGGGTTTCGCGAGCTCTCGCATCGGGTGGATGTCATCTCGACCCGCTTGGGTGGGGTCTCGACGCGCGTCGACGAACTCGACGAGGACCTGAAGCAGCAGGCCGAGCAACTGCTCGCGAGCGCGAAGCTGTCGAGAGTCATGGAGCAACAGCTGGGCCAGGTCGCGCGCTTGTTGGCGTCCTTCGCCGACGGCAGCCGTAGCCGCTTCGAGTCGATTGAAGACCGCCTCGATGATCTCGAGCGCAAGGCGAGCTGAGCGCTGGGCTCGACTCGTTGTAGCCTCCCCCCCGCTGCTCGTCCCGGGAGGGGAACGCATGAAGCGCATCGTCGTCTTGACCTCAGGTGGTGACTCCCCGGGTATGAACGCCGCGTTGCGCGCCGTCGCCAAGCTGGGCGCCGCGCAGGGCCTGCAGGTCTTCGGCAGCCTCGAGGGCTACGACGGGCTGATCGACGGCCAGTTCCGCGAGCTGACGAAGGTGCTCAGCGACGGCACGCTGACCGTGGACATCGAGGTCGACGCGGCGGGCGGGCAGGGTGGCACGCTCATCGGCTCGGCCCGCAGCGCGCGGTTTCGCGAAGTCGAGGGTCGCGCGAAGTCGGCGTCCGAGCTGCGCAAGCTGGGCGCCGACGGGCTCATCGTCATCGGCGGGAACGGCAGCCTCACCGGCGCGCACGCCTTCGCCACCGAGTCGGGCATCAAGGTGATGGGCATCCCCGGCTCCATCGACAACGACATCGGGTGCACGGCCACCTCGCTGGGCGTGGACACCGCGCTCAACACCATCGTCGAGGCGTGCGATCGCATCAGCGACACCGCCCGCGCCCACCGCCGGGCCTTCGTGGTCGAAGTGATGGGGCGCGACTGCGGCTACCTGGCGATGGCCTCCGCGGTCGCCATGGCCGCCGACGCGGTGTTGATCCGCGAGTCCGGCAAGACCGAAGACCAGCTCATCGACGACATCCGGCAGGTGATCAACACCGGCTTCGCGCGCGGCAAGCGGCGCATCCTGATCATCAAGGCCGAGGGCGTGACCGTGCCCTGTACCCGGCTGGTGCGCATGACCGAAGAGCGCATGAAGGTCGAGCTCCCCACCCTCGAGATCCGCGCCACCGTGCTGGGCCACGTGGTGCGCGGCGGCAACCCCAGCTACGCCGATCGCGCGGTCGCCGGCCGCTTGGGCTTCGGCGCGCTCAACTCGCTGCTCGAGGGCGCGAGCGACGAGATGGTCGGCTGGATGCCCCCGGTGCCCGGCGGCATCGCCACCGCCGACAGCTCGGTGATGCGCTTCCCGCTGACCCGCGTGCTCGACGAGACCCGGGCGCTCATCGACGGCAGCAGCCCCGTGACCAAGCGCCGCGTGGCCCTGATGACCACCGCCTCGGGCGTGCTTTCGCTGTAATTCGCCCCGAAATCCGGCCGAAACGTCAGCGGCGCTGACAGACGCTTCCAGGGACCGAGCGGGCTTCGGTACGATACTGCTTCATGCCCGCCCCCCTCGTCGGCCCAGGTCGATCGAAGCCCGCTGCCGCCGTGACTCCTGCCCCTGCTGCTCCGGTGGTGGCGGCTCCGACGGCACCGGCCGCGATGCCGCGGGGGTACCAGCAGGCCCTGGGTCACTTCTCGTGGGGCCTCGACCCGACGACGCGCAAGCCCTGGACGCCCGCCGCCCTCGCGCAGGCCGCCACGACGAGCCCGGCCCTGGCCCACGATCTCCGCGTGGTGATGAAGAAGGCGAAGGACACCGTGGGCACGCCGCTGCCGACGCTCGCCCACCTGTACAGCGAGGGCCTGCTGGCCAGCGACCCGCGCAAGCAGAAGACCGGCGCAGTCACCCGCCGCTTCGACGACGTCTACGCCTGGGCCGTGGCGGCGCGCATGGGCCCGCCCGCGCTGCAGCCCGCGGCGCAGAAGGCCGCCATCTCGACGCTGATGAGCTGGGCCACGAAGTACAAGCCCAACGGGAACCCCATCAACGAGCAGAAGTTCCTCTCGATGTTCCAGGCGGCCGACCTGGTGATGCCCCTGATGTCGGCGGCGCAGCAGCAGACGGTGCGCAAGTGGATCCACTCCTTCGTGCCCGCGGCCGAGCACTTTCCGCTCCAGGGCATGTGCAAGATCAACAACTGGAAGACCTTCAGCCTGCAGATCCGCGGGGCGGCGGCCACGGCGGTCGGTGACCAGGCGGCGCTGGGCAAGGTGCGCCACGAGCTCGACACGCTGCTCAAGGAGACCATCCGCAGCGATGGCTCGTCGCTCGACTTCCACCACCGCGACTCGTTCCACTACCACCTGTACAACTCCGAGGCCCTGCTCGACCTCGCGATGTACGCGCCGGGCGCGGTGAGCGACACCTCGAAGGCGCGCATCGAGAAGACCTTCGCCTTCGTGAAGCCGTACTACCTCGGCCAGAAGAAGCACCTCGAGTTCAAGAACACGCAGGTGGCCTTCGACCGCTACCGCGCCGCGAACGGCGAGACGAAGTACGCCCCCCACCAGTGGGATCCCCACGAGGCCGACGCGCTGCTCCAGCGGGCCCGGGCGTTTTTTCCTGCGGTGCGCGCGTGGTCCGGCGGCTCCGAGGCGAGGAATGCAGGCGTGCGCAATGAACTCGGCGCGTCGTTGCGCTGGCCCGCGCGCGCGGCCTGACGCTTGCTCAGCGACCCAGCGTCTTCTCGATGCGCGGGTCGGGCACCAGCCACATCAGCGCCACGAAGATCAACAGGGCCCCCGAGACCCACACCGAGACCCACGCCAGGGCGACCGCGGCCACGTAGCAGCCCATGGAGATGAAGCCCTTGCGGTCCTTTCCGAGGGCCACGGCGAGCGGGGAGTCGGCGCCGTTGGTCGAGATGAGGGCCTGCGCCAACAGCCAGTACGCCCCACCCGAGACCAGCAACACCGCCGCGTAGAGCGCGACCGCGAGCGGGGCGAAGTGATTCTCGCCCATGAAGTCGGTGACGAAGGGCACCAGCGAGAGCCAGAACAGCAGGTGCATGTTGGCCCACAGCGCGCGGCCATCGACGTGCCGGGTGGCCTGCAGCAGGTGGTGGTGGTTGTTCCAGTAGATGCCCACGAAGACGAAGCTCAGGAGGTAGCTCGAGAACTTGGACCCGAGCGCAGCCAGCGCCGCGAAGGTCGCCTCGTGGGGGGCCTTCAGCTCGAGCACCATGATGGTGATGATGATGGCGAACACGCCGTCGCTGAAGGCCTCGAGTCGTCCCTTGTGCATGGAGGCGCGAGAAATAGCAGCTGCCCCTGCCCGGTGCGCGTACCGTCGCGCGCATGCAGAAGGAAGCCCTCGAGCTCTTCCGCGCGCTGCTGCGCATCGACACCACCAACCCCCCGGGCAACGAGTACGACGCGGCGGTGTTGCTGGCCGACACCCTGGCGGCCGACGGCTTCGAGCCCAAGCTCATCGACGCCGGCCCGCGGCGCACGAACCTCGTGGTGCGGCTCAAGGGCACGGGGAAGAAGCCGCCGCTGCTGCTGACCGCCCACCTCGACGTGGTGCCCGCGGAGCCGAGCCGGTGGAAGCACCCGCCCTTCGGCGCAGTCATCGACGACGGCTGGCTCTACGGCCGCGGCACCGTCGACATGAAGAACATGGCCGCCATGAGCGCCACGGTGCTGCGCGTGCTCAAGCGCGAAGGGAAGCTGCTCGAGCGCGACGTCATCTTCGCCGCCGTGGCCGACGAGGAGGCCGGCTGCGCCCTGGGGAGCCAGTACCTCGTCGACCATCACCCCGAAGAAGTGCGCGCCGAGTACGCGCTGGGGGAGATCGGCGGCTTCACGCTGCAGATGGGCAGCGCGCGGCTGTACCCCATCCAGGTCGCGCAGAAGGGCATGGTGTGGATGAAGGCCCGCGTCGAAGGCACGCCGGGTCACGGGAGCATGCCCCGCGAAGACAACGCGGTGGTGGGCCTCGCCGCCGCGCTCGCGAAGTTGGTCCCCGACGCCTTGCCGGTGCACCCCACGCCGGCCCTCGCCTCGTTCCTCGAGGGCATGGCCGCCACCCAGCCGTTCCTCACGCGCACGCTCTTGCCGCTGTTGCTCCAGCCGAAGCTCGCCGACCGGGTGCTGGGGCTCTTCCCGGATCGCAGCACGGCGCGGGCCATGAGCGCGGTGCTGCGCAACACGGCGACGCCCACGGTGCTGCGCGCCGGCAGCAAGACCAACGTCATCCCCTCGCACGCCGAGGCGGAGATCGACGGCCGCTCGCTGCCCGGGCAACGGGTGGAGGACGTGCTGCGCGAGGTGCAGGAGGTGCTGGGCCCGAAGGTGACCCTCGAGGTGCTGCGCTCGCTCGAGCCGGTCGAAGCGTCCCACGCGACGCCGATGTTCCAGGTGCTGTGCGACGCGATCCGCCGCATGGACCCCGCGGGTGTGCCCGTGCCCTACCTGATCCCCGGCTTCACCGACGCGGCCGCCTTCGCGCGCCTCGGCACCACCTATTACGGCTTCGCGCCCATCGTCTTTCCGCCCACCCCGAAGGTCGCGTTCTCGGAGTTGTTTCACGGCGACGACGAGCGCATTCCCGTCGAGGGTTTCGAGCGGGGCCTGGGCGCGCTGCTCGACGCCGTGCGCACCTGGTGCGCGTGATCGCGGCGCCCTGATCAGCCGAAGAACGCGGCGAGCCTGGCGCCGAGCCACGCGCGAAAGGCGTCCGTGGTGGGCGGGGAGTGCTTGCTGCCCAGCAGCACCTCGCTGTCGGTGAGCGTGGGGAACAGCTCCTTCGCGCGCGCGACGAGCTTCGCGCCGGGGAAGCTGATGTCGTGCTCGGCGCCCAGCACCAACACCGGCGCCTTCAAGCTCGCGAACTCGCCGAGGCTCGAGAGCTTCGGCACGACCATCTTCCTCATCTCGTACGAGCTGAAGGCGTCTCCGAGCGAAGCCATCCACTCGTCGTCCTGAGTGGTCATCAACTGCGAGACGAACTTCCGCAGCCGCTGCTGGTTGGGCGCGAGGAGGAACATCGTCATCGGCAGCCCCATCTTCACGAGGCCGTCCCAGGTCGAGCCGCTGACCATGCCTGCGGGGACGAGGAGCGCGAGCCGGGAGATGCGGTGCGGCGCGGTGGCGGCCAGGCGCTGCGCCGCGAAGCCACCCCAGCTGATGCCCAGCAGGTTGACGGCGTCGAGGCCCAGCCCGTCGAGCGTCTCGCCGAGCCACGCGCCGTAGTCGTCGTTCTTCACCGAGAGCCGCGTGTCTTCGCTCATCACCGACTGGCCGAGGACGTCCACCGCGTAGACGCGGTATTTCGAGACGAGGTGCTCGAGCTCGACGAGGAGGTGTGCCGAGCTGGCCATGGCGCCGTGGAGTGCCACCACCGCGGGAGCCCCCTCGGGGCCGGCGATCAACACGTGCGTCCTCCCGAAGCGGGTCATCACCTCGCGGTTGGTGGTGGGCGCCTTCACCCGCGCGCGAAAGCGGTCGTGCCACGCGTGCACCTTCGACTTCGCGGTGTCGCTCTTGAAGAGTTCGCTCATCGGGATCTCCGGAGGGGGGCGTGGCCTGCGAGGTGTTGCGCGGTGAGCTTCTCGACCAGCGCGAGCGGCCTGGGGTGCGCGCCCTGGGCCCAGGAGATGAGCGCGAAGTAGAAGAACGAGAGCCACGCCACGGCGAAGAGCGGCGCGTCGAGGGTGGGGCGGACTTCCTTGCGCTGCACGGCTTGCTTCACCAGCACGGTGATGGCGGCGTGCACCGCGCCGGTCTGCGCGGCGAAGCGCTCGGCCCACGGCGGGGCCGCGAAGAGCGACTCGGCGAGGAGCGTGCGCGAGAGCTTCGGCCGGGCCTCGTAGCTGCCGAGGACTGCGTGCGCGAGGCGGTCGAGTTGCGCCTCCAACGGCCCCGCGCCCGGTGACGCGAGCGCCTCCTGGATCGTGCGGTCGAGCTCGTCGAAGAGCGCCGCGTGGAGCAACTCGCGCTTGTCGCCGAAGTGGTGGAGCACCGTGCCGGCCGAGACGCCGGCCCTCGCCGCGATGGCGCGCAGGTTGGCCTTTTCGAACCCGACCCGCTCGAACTCGTCGCGCGCGGCCTCGAGCACCGCCGTGGCGGTCTCCTCCTTACGGGCCTGTCGCGAAGGTGCGTTGAACACGTTCATTGAACATGTTTAACGAGATGCGCCGCGAAGGTCAAAGGCCGAGAAGCCGTTCAGGGCGCGTGGGGAGCCTTCACGGAGCCCGAGTAGTGGTCGAACTTCATGCGCAGGAACGCACCGGCGCGCTCGAGCGCCACGGCCAGCGCGTCGTCGTTCTCCAGCACCACGCCCGCGAAGGTCGCGCCGGGCTTCGAGTGCGCGCGCATGGCCTCGAGGAGCGCGCGGGCCACCGCGGGTGACTTCGCCCGGAAGGGGAACGCGCCGGGGTAGTCCGGGTTGAATGCCGCCAGGCCGGTGAACGGTGGCCCGACGGTGAGCAGCACGCGCCCGAGGCGTCGATCGTTCGTCACCTGTCCCGGGGGCAGCCCCAGCATGCGTTCGACCTCTGCCTCTTCGGCCTCGGTGACGAGCCGCGCCGTCTCTCCGGAGGGGAGTCGCTCGAGCAACGGCCACTCGACCTTGAACGACGCCGAGCCGTAGTCGCGGTGGAGCCCCAGCGAGCGGTACAGCGCGATCGCCGCGATGTTGGTGGGCTTCACGTTGAGCTGCCACGTGTTGCAGCCCGCTGCAGCGAGCCGCCACGCGACGGCCTCCATCAGCGCGCGACCGACGCCCTGCTGGCGCGCCCCGGGCGAGGTGATGAGCTGCCGCACGTACCCGCTCCCCTCGAGGCGCTGCCACCACACGAGGCCCAGCGGCTGGCCGTCGTTCTCGGCGACGAGCGTGTCGTCGCGCTGCGTGCGCCTCCACTTCTCGAGCACGGCGGGCGGGTCGTCGACGCCGAGCTCCGGCAGGAGCCTCACGTAGAGCTCAAAATCGTCGTCGGTCGCAGGGCGGATGGAGAGGGACATGGGGCCGGGACGCAGCCTGCTGCGATTGGCTGGCGCTGTCTTCCCCGGGCGGGACCTCGGGGTGCTGGCGCCGAGGGGGCTGATCCGGCGAGAATGCGCCCTCCGATGCCCTCGAAAATCGAACGCGAAGCCGACCGCTACCGCCTCCGCCTGGACAAGACGCTCACCGACAACAAGGTGACCACCACCGAGGCCGACGCGCTCATCAAGGACGCGAAGGCGGGCAAGTTCACCGAGGTCGAGGCGCACTACCTCTCGGGCTTCGTCGATCGCTCGAAGTCGAAGTTCGACCCCGCGGCCCGCGCCAAGCTGGTGGCCTTCGTGGGCGGCGAGATGCAGTCGCTGGCGAAGATCGCCCACGACTCGGGGCTCAAGTCGCCGGTGAAGCAGCCCGTGCTGACCGAGGACTCGGCGAAGACGGGCCTGGTGACCTGGGACGCGCGGCCAGGCGAGCTCGCGGTCAACGGCATCGGCTTCGATGACCCCATGCAGGGCCAGGTCGGGGACTGCTACTTCATCTCGGCCCTGGCCTCGGTGGCCAAGAGCCACCCCGAGCTGCTGGCCAACGCGGTCAAGGCCAACCGGGACGGCACGTACACCGTCACCTTCTTCGAGCAGAAGACCGGCAGCGCGCAGCTCTCGCCCGTCAGCGTCACCATCGACGGCTCCTTCGCCAACCGCCACGGCCGCCTCGAGTACGCCGCCGCGCGCGAGACGAAGGAGCTGTGGCCGATGATCTTCGAGAAGGCCTACGCCTCGTGGAAGGGCGGCTTCGGCGCCATCGAAGGCGGCATGTCCGCCACCGCGCTCGAGGCGCTGACCGGCGCGAAGCCCGGCTTCTTCCCCGTCACCTCCGAGTCGAAGCCCGACGCGCTCTTCGCGCAGTTGAAGCAGGCCGTCGCCGGCAAGGGCTGCGTGGTCGCGCTGAGCAAGCCGTGGGATCCCGCCGAGCAGGGCGTCGTCGCCGACCACGCGTACTCGCTGCTGGGCGTCGAAGAGGTCAACGGCCAGAAGCTGGTGCAGTTGCGCAACCCCTGGGGCGAGCGCGAGCCGGGCCACGACGGCCGCGATGACGGGCTGTTCTCCATGCCCATCGAGAAGTTCATGACCTCCTTCGCCACCGTCGAGTTCGCGAAGCCCTGACCCGTGCTGCTGCGCGTCGCCCAGACCATCGCCGACACCGAGGCCGAGGGGCCGGGCAAGCGCTTCGCGTTGTGGGTGCAGGGCTGCTCGCTGCGCTGTCCTGGCTGTTGCAACCCCGAGATGTTCGCCCCCGACAAGGGCGGCGCCTTGAGCGAGCCCGCTGAGCTCGCCGCGCGCATCCTCGCGACGCCGGGCATCGAGGGAATCTCGGTGCTGGGCGGCGAGCCCTTCCAGCAACCCGAGGCGCTGGCCGAGCTGTGCCGCCTGGTGCAAGCCGGTGGGCGCTCGGTGATGATCTACACGGGCTACACGCTGGCCGAGCTGAAGGCCCTGTCGTCGCCGCACGTCGACGCGTTGCTGGCCACGGTCGATCTCCTCGTCGACGGCCGCTACGAGCAGGGCCAGCCCGAGACGTCTCGCCGGTGGGTGGGCTCGCGCAACCAGGTGATGCACTTCTTCAGCCCGCGCTACGCCCGCACCGAGCCGCGCTTCTGGGCGTCGAACACCGTCGAGCTGCGCTTCGAGAACGGCCAGCTCACCATCAACGGGTGGCCCCAGGCGGCCGACGCGGTGCGCGGCCGATGACCCTCGCCGTCACGCGCGCCGAAGCGAACCTGCTCACCGTCGCGCGCGTCGCGGTGGGCGCGGTGCCCCCGATGGACGCCATGCGCCTGCTGGTCACGTCGGTCGCCCCGCCGCAGACGCTGGGGCCGACCGCGCGCGCTCTCCTGTCAGAGACGCTGGCCCAGGGCTCGGTGCTCGCGCTCGCCAGGCAGGGCGGCTGGCTCGCCGAGGGCAAGCAACGCCTGTGGGAACGCTCCCCCGCGCCGCGGCTGGCCTTCACCGGCAACACCGTGCGCCTGCTCTCGTGGGTGCTCTCCACGCCGCTGTCCGAGCTCGACTACAGCCCGCTCGTCTTCAAGGGCGAGCTCACCCTGGCCGAAGACGCGCTGGTGGCGCTGCTCATCGAGCGCCTGCGGGGCACCGGGTGCGAAGGCGCGCTGGCCCAGCAGCTCGCGTTGCGGCGACTGCCGTTGACCACGTTGGCCCACGCGGCGGCCATGGCCCGGGAAGTGGGCTTCGACGAGGTGCCCACCTTCGACGTCGCCGCGATCGCGCCGTGGGTCGAGGGGCTGCGCTCGCTCTTCGCCCGCACCTGGCTGTCGGCCGAGCGCGCCAAGCGTGACGTGTCCGCGCCCGACCTGTTGACCCGCATGGGCCGCGCCCAGGGCGACGTGCTGGAGGCGTTCCTCGCGGCGATCCACGCGGCCGAACGGCACGAGTTGGCGACCTTCCTCGTCGACGTGGGCGCGAGCTGGCTCACCCCGGAACGCAGCGCCGACGAGTTCACCCGCGCCATGGCCACCGACGCCCCGCTGCGGGAGCGCACCGAGGCCCGGCGCCGCTCGGCCGCCGTGCTGCGCGCGCTGGGAACCCTGCGCGCGTGGGACCAGCAGCACCGCGCGGTGCGCTTCATCGACGACGGCTACGCGCTCGCGCAGCGCCTCGTGGCCGACTGGGGCCGCCTCGGCGAGCGGGGCTTCGAGCAGGCCGCGCAGCTCGTCACCGCCCTCGACGCCATCCCCACCTTGCGCGCCGTGGAGTAGTTTCCTGAGCCTGTTTCGTCAGCGCTTGCGCGTCAGGTCGTGAAGCCCCTTCCCGCCGGAGCGACACCACGGGAGCACGGACGGCCGCACCGAGACCTACAACTCGGGCGCCGCGGGCACCGTGGCCGGCCAGTACGACTCGAGCAACCGCGGCCGCTGGGAGTCGCGCGGCGGCCAGTTGTTCATGGCCATCCCCGACAGCCCGACGCTTCAGCCCGTGGGCGGCTTCTCGGTGACGCGCAACTCCAACGGCTCGCCCCTCATCAACGCCGACGGGCGCGAGTTCTCGCTCTGTAACTGAGGCTTCAGGTTCACCAGCGCCACCACCACCGCGCCCACCAGCATCGAGCCCACCAGCTGGTGCAAAAGGCCGAACCACAGCAGCCGCCCGGCGTAGGGCGCGTTGAGCAGCGTGAAGATGCCCAGCAGCACCTGCGCCCACGAAAGGCCCAGCACGAGGTGCCGCTCGAGGCCCAGCTTCGCGCGCGTCGCCCACCACCACGCGCCGACGGCGCCCAGCAGCACCAGGGCCAGCGTGCGGTGAATGAAGTGCACCGACAGCGGGTGGTTCCACGGTGACTCCGACCACAGTGACACCGGCACCCACGCCCCGTTGATGGTGGGCCAGGTGGGCGCCATGAGCGCGGCCTTGAGGCCGGCCATGAACGCGCCCCAGGCCAGCTGCACCACCAGCCCCCCCAGCAGCACCCACGTCGCGCGACGCAGCGCTGGCGCCTGCACCTGCCGCGTGGGCCAGACCAGCGGGGCGGCGATCCACAACAGGGCCGAGAAGAGCAGCAGCGCGAGCAGGTAGTGCGCCGCGAGCCGCAGGTGGCTCACGTAGACCAGCTGCGCGAGGCCGCTCATCACCATGAACCAACCGAGCACGCCCTGCAGCCCGCCCAGCACGAAGAGCAGCACCAGCTTCGGGCCGAGGCCCGTCAGCGCCCGGGTACGCCAGAAGTAGAGGAAGGGCAGGGCGAAGAAGACGCCCAGCATCCGGCCCCACAGGCGGTGGAACCACTCCCAGAAGTAGATGCCCTTGAACTCCTCGAGCGTGAGGTGCGACTTGAGCTGCACGTACTGGGGCAGCTGCTTGTACTTGTCGAAGGACTCGGCCCAGGCCGCCTCGTCGAGCGGCGGCACCACGCCCAGCAGCGGCTTCCACTCGGTGATGCTCAGCCCGGAATCGGTGAGCCGGGTGATGCCTCCGATGCCCACCTGCACCAACACCGCCGCCGCCATGAACAGCAACCACATGCCGATCGCGCGCTGCTTCGTCGCCATGGCCGGCCTCTAGCACGACCTTCGCGGGGCGCTGCCCGGCTCAGTGACAGCGGGGGCGCAGCTTGCGCGAGAGCGGGACCCCGCTGACCAGGGAGGCACACGCCGGCGCGCGACCGTCGGCCAGCAGGGCCCAGCCGTCGACCACCGAGTCGAAGCCATACCAGCGCACGGACGCCGCCCCGGCGCGCGCCGTCGCCAACGCGGTACGTGCGGTGGGGAGATCCTTCGCCTCGATGGCCTTCGCCGCCTCGAGGAGCGCGAGCTCGGCGCGCGGGCCCTTCAAGTCGTCGTTGATCACCAGGTGCGCGTACACCGCAGCGATGGCGGCGCTGAGCTCGGCGGTGGGCGCCCCCGCTTCGAAGGCCAGCGTCGCGCGCGCGAGCAGGGCCTCCAGGGTGGGCCGGGTGTTGGGGTTCTGGGCGACGAGCGTCTCGACGGCCTGGCTGATCAGCGGGGCGGCCTCGGCGAAGTGCCCCTCGTCCTGGAGCACGAGGCCCAGGCCGAGCCGGGTGTTGACGGTGCGTTCGTGGTTGGGGCCGAAGCGCTCGAGGAAGATCTGCCCGGCCCGCTCGTACAGCGCGCGGGCGTCGGCGGTGCGACCCTCTTCACGGGCCAGCGTGGCAAGGTTGTCGAGAGGCACGCCGACCACGGGGTTCTTCCCGCTGGCCTCGAAGATCTTCACCGAGGCCTCGAAGGCGCGGCGCGCGGCGGCCCGGTCACCCTTGCGCTGGTAGAGCAGCCCGATGTTGTTCTCCACGCTCGCGAAGGACACGTGGGTCGGCGGCAGCGCCCCGTCGAGCGCCCGGCGCGCGGCCTCCAGCTCCTTGATGCCGGCGTCGACTTGCCCGAGGCTCGCCAGCAGGTTGCCGTAGGCGCTGTGGGTCTTGCTCACGAGGCGCGGGTCCCGGGGCACGCGCTGCTCGGCGAGCGTGACGGCCTCGGCGGCGAGCGGGCTGGCGGCGGCGAGATCGCCCACGTCACCCAGCAGCACCGCTTCGGCAAAGCGCTCCTGGGACAGCAGCTCGACGTCTTCGGGAAGGCGGGCCGCCGACGCGCGCACGATGGCCACCAGGCGCTGCGCCTCGTCGTAGCGTCGCGCGCGATCGCCCACCACGCCCAGCAGCTCGGTCCAGCACTCGGCCTCGAGGCGCTCGGCGTGGGTGAGCATCGCGCCGGCGATGGCCGCGCGCAGGGCCTTCTCGGCCAAGGGCAGGTCGCCGGTGCCGATGGCCGCCATGCCCACCACGCGCTGGGCCTCGGCCTCGAGCGCCACGTCGCCTACGGCGCGCGCGGCCGCGACGAGGTCGGTGGCCAGGGGGAGCGCC
>CAIVGN010000191.1 GCA_903905455.1 uncultured Archangium sp. | reverse complement strand
GTCATGCCGCTGCCGCTCGCCTCGCTGCTGTGCGTGAGCTGGTTCTGTCTCTCCGACTGGAGCGGCTCCCCCGGCAAGTGGCTCCTGCGGCTGCGGGTGGTGATGGTCGACGGCAGCCAGGTCACCGCGATCGCCGCCCTCAAGCGAAACGTGGTGCTCGGGCTCCCCACCTTCGGCCGCGCGCTGATCACCGCCGGCTGGTCGGGCCTCGAGGGCGACGCCGGCATGTGGGACCGGGGCGTGCTGGCCTGTGTCGGGCTGGCCGTGGCCTTCGGCGAGGTGCTGGGGATGATCCTCCAGCCCCAGAACCGCCGCTGGGGCGACCACATCGCGGGCACCCGGGTCGTCGAGCGCTGAATTTGGCCAGTGGCCCACCCGGTGCTTCACTCCCGCGCCCATGCACCGCATCGACGAGCCGCACCCGTTCAGCCTCGAGACCGCCACGCTGCACTACGCCGAAGATCGCCCGGTGCACGCGCTGCACCTCGCGCTGGAGCTGGATCTCGACTTCGCCGCGCGCTCGCTGACCGGCGTCGCCGCGCACTCGCTCCAGGCCGTGCGCGCGCTCGAGCGCCTCACCTTCGACGCCGTCGATCTCGACATCCGCAAGGTCGAGGTCGATGGCAAGCCCGTGGACTTCGATGCCAGCTCGGGCCGCGCGGTGCACGTGCGTCTTCCCCGCGCCATCAAGGCCGGCGCCGAGTTCGCGGTGCGCCTCACCTACCGCGCGACCCCCCAGCGCGGCCTGTACTTCGTCGGTGACGACCAGGTGTGGACGCAGGGCCAGGACATCGACTCGCGGCACTACTTCCCCTGCCTCGATACGCCCGCGCAGAAGTGCTCCAGCGAGGTCAAGGCGAGCTTCCCGAAGGCGCTGACGTCGTTGAGCAACGGCGTGCTCCTCGAAGACAAGGTCAAGGGCGAGCGCCGCACGATGCACTTCCGCCTCGACGCGCCGCACTCGCCGTACCTCGTCACCCTGGTGGTGGGCCGCTTCGAGGTGCACGAGGCGAAGGCCGGATCGACCACCGTGCGCACGCTCTTTCCCCCCGGGCGCAAGGACGACGCGCTGCGCTGCACCGCCCGCACCCCGAAGATGCTGCAGCTCTTCGAGAAGCTCACCGGCCGCGCCTACCCCTGGGGCGACTACGCGCAGGTCTTCGTCTCGGAGTTCATCTTCGGAGGCATGGAGAACACCTCGGCCACCACGCTGACCGACGCGGTGCTGCACGACGCGCGCGCCCATGCCGATTACTCGGCCGAGTTCCTCGTCGCCCACGAACTGGCCCACCAGTGGTTCGGTGACCTGCTGACCTGCCGCGACTGGCCCCACGGCTGGCTCAACGAGGGCTTCGCCACCTACTCCGAGGTGCTGTGGAGCGAGGAGGGCGAGTCGCTCGACGAGGCCGACCACACCCGCAAGGGCGATCTCGACGCCTACCTCGCGGAGGTCGCCGAGCGCTATTCGCGACCCATCGTCGCCCGCAAGTTCGACGCCCCCATCGATCTCTTCGACCGCCACCTCTACGAGAAGGGCGGGCTGGTGCTGCACGAGCTGCGGCGCCGCCTGGGTGACGACGACTTCTTCGCGTCGATCCGCTCCTACGTCGCCGCCCACGCCGGCGGGTCGGTGGAGACCGTGGACCTCGCGCGCGCCATCGAGCGCACCACCGGCCGCAACGTCGACCGCTTCTTCGACGAGTACGTGCTTCGCGCCGGGCACCCCCAGCTCAAGGTCGAGCTGCGCTGGATCGCCGACGACAAGCGCGTGCGCGTGTCGGTGAAGCAGACGCAGCAAGGCGAGCCCTTCGCGCTGACGCTCCCGGTGCTGGTGGTGGCCGGCGACAAGAGCACCGCGCACCAACTGGAGATCGACAAGAAGGAGCAGGTCTTCTTCCTCCCCGCGGCGCGCGAGCCCGCGCAGGTGATCGTCGATGCCCGGCGTGATCTCCTCGCCACCCTCGACGTCGACAAGCCCCTGGGCTGGTGGCGCACCGAGGTCCAGCACGCCGAGTCGGCCCGGGCCCGCACCGAGGCCGCCGCGGCCCTGGGCAAGGACCCCGCCCACGCCACGGTCACCGCGCTCTCGAAGGTGCTCAAGACCGAGAGCGTCTTCTGGGGCTCCCGCGCCGCCTGCGCCAGGGCCCTGGGCCAGCTGCGCACCCCGGCGGCCCGCACCGCGCTGCTCGAGGCCCTCAAGGTGAAGGCCCCCAAGGCCCGCCGCGCCGTGGTGGCCGCGCTGGGTACCTTCCGCGAAGACGAGGTGGTCGTCGAGGCGCTCACCGCGCTGGCGAAGAAGGGTGACGCCAGCGGCTTCGTCGAGGCCGAGGCGGCGCGCGCCCTGGGCAAGCTGCGCGGCCGGGGCGCCTTCGAGGCCCTCGAGCCGATGCTCGAGCGCCCCGCCTTCCAGGATGCCATTCGCTGCGGGGCCCTCGATGGCTTCGCCGAGCTGCGGGACCCCCGCGCGTGGAAGCACGTGCTCTCCGCCCTCGAGGTGGGCCAGCCGGTGTTCGGCCGCCGCACCGCCGTGGTGGCCCTGGCGAAGCTCGCCGAGGTGGCCGAGAAGAAGACCGAGGCCGTCGAGCGCATCGGCCAGTTGCTACGCGACGAGCACTTCCGCGTGCGCCTCGCGGCCATCGACGCGGCCGCGGCGCTCGGTGACGATCGCCTCGTGGGCCCGCTGAGCACCACCCCCTTCCTCGACGGCCGGGAGCAGCGGCTGGCGCGAGAGGCGGTGCGGGCGCTGCGCGCGAAGTCACCGGCGAAGGAACTGCAGGCCCTGCGCGGCGAGCTCGACAAGGTCAAGGGCGAGGTGCGCGCGCTGCACGAGAAGCTCGAGCAGAAGAAGCACTGAGCGACGCGCTCAGCGCTTCGGGTTGGGCCGCAGCAGCTCGCGGTTGGGCGCGAGCTGGTTGTAGCCCTTGAGTGGGGGCAGGCGGCGGTACTTCACCGCGGCCCGCTCCAGGCCCGCGGCGCAGCGCTCGTTGTCCGGGTGCAGTTCGAGGCAGCGCTCGAAGACGTCGCGCGCGGACTGCACGCGGTCTCGCGTGGGCTGCGCTTCCTCGAGCATCGCCTCGGCGTAGTCGAGCTCGCGCGACGGCCCGAGGTACGGGCTCGGGGCGTCACCCATGGGCTCGCCGGCATCGGCCTCGGCCGCGCCCGCGTGCACCACCGCGCTGGGCGGGATCGCCGTCGGCGTCACCGTCGGTACGGGCACCGGCGCGAGCGGTTCCGGGGGGCGCAGGGCTTCCACGGGCGCCGTCGGCGTCGCGACCGGCGTCGGCTCGGGTGGCGTGCCCGGGAGGTTCGGCCCGGCGTTCACGCCCGCTTCCGTCGTCGGCGCGCTCACGTCGCTGAGCAGCGCGCGCGAGGCGAGCCAGGCCCCCACGAGCAGCACCACGCACACCGAGAGCAGCACCACGGCCTGGCGCATCGCTCAGGTCACCTTCTCGCCGACCAGCGTCTCGTAGGCGGTGATCACCGCGGTGATGTCCTTGTCGCCCAGGCCCGCGGCGCGGGCGAAGTTGTAGGTCTCGCGCAAGGACGCCGCCGTCGGCGTGGGCACCCGGTGGGTCGCCGCGTTGTCGAGGAACAGCGAGAGATCCTTGTGCATCAGGTCGATCGAGAAGTGCGTGGTGAAGTCGCGCTCGAGCAGCGCCTTGCCCTTGAAGTCGAAGTAGGGCGAGCGGAAGCCCGAGGCCTGCACCACCTCCAGCAGCTTGCGCGGGTCCACGCCGGCCTTCTTGGTCAGCAGCATTCCCTCGCAGAAGCTCTGCAACATGCTGGCGATGAGCGCGTTGCCCGCGAGCTTCACCTGGGTGCCTGCGCCCACGTCGCCGCAGTGCACCACCTTCTCGCCCACCGCCTGGAAAATGGGGGTGGCGCGGGCCAGCGTGGCCTCGCTGCAGCCGGTCATGATCACCAGGGTGCCCTTCTCGGCGCCGCTGCGGCTGCCGGTCACCGGGGCGTCCGCGAAGTCGACGCCCAGGGCGCCGAAGCTCGAGGCCAGCGACTTCACCAGCTCCACCGAGACCGTCGAGAAGTCGATGAAGAGCTGCCCGCGCCGCGCGGTGTCGAAGATCTCGTGGGAAACGCTCATCAGCGCCTCGGGCGTGGCCACGCAGGTGCAGAAGGCGTCCACCTGGTCGGCCAGCTCCGCGGGGCTCTTCGCCACCACGATGCCCTCGGCCTTGAGCGCCTCGGCCCGCGCGGGGCTCCGGTTCCAGACCACCACCTCGAAGCCCTTCTTCTTGAGGTTCTTCGCCATCGGGGCACCCATGGTGCCCATGCCCAGAAAGCCCACGCGCTTGATGCTCATGACGGGCCGCCTAGCACTGCTCTGGGTGGTGCTAGAAGGGCCCCGTCATGCCGCTGCGCATCTTCCGTACAGAGAACTCGTCCGCCGCAGCGCGTGAGCGCGAAGAGAAGGTCGAGCGCGCGCTCGTCACCGGCTTCCGCTTCTTCGCCGATCTCCTCAAGAAATCGGCCGACGTCATCGAGGCGCGCCGCCTGGAACGCGGGGGCTACGAGAAGCAGGAGAAGTTCCTCGAACGCACCTCGCCCCCGAGGGACAAGACCTGATGTTCTACCGTGCCTTTCGGGCCGTCACCTCGCTGGCGCTCCGGCTGTTCTTCCGCGTGGAGACCCCCGTGGACCCCCAGCGGGCGCTCCAGCTGGGCGGGCCGGTGATGTTCGTCGGCAACCACCCCAACGGGCTGATCGACCCCGGCGTGCTCTTCATCCTCGCCCAGCGCCCCGTCACCTTCCTCGCCAAGGAGCCGCTCTTCCGCATGCCGCTGCTGGGGCAGATCCTGCGGGGCCTCGACGCGCTGCCGGTCTTCCGCAAGCAGGACGGGCCGGGCGACACCACGAAGAACGAAGGCACGCTCACCGCCGCCGTCGCCGCGCTCACCGCGGGCCGGGCGATCACCATCTTCCCCGAGGGTAAGAGCCACAGCGAGCCCCAGCTGGCCGAGCTCAAGACCGGGGCCGCGCGCATCGCCCTCGAGGCCGCGCGCAAGGGGGCCCCGGTGAAGCTGGTGCCCGTGGGCATCACCTACGAGGCGAAGAACCTCTTCCGCAGCCGGCTCCACGTCGAGGTCGGCGCACCCCTCGACGCCACCGCTTTCGTCGAGCGGGAAGGCGAGCTGCCGCACGACGCCGCCCGCCGCTTCACCGACGCCATCGCCGAGGCCCTGCGCGCGGTGACCCTCAACCTCGACGCCTGGGAAGACCTGCCCATCCTCGAGACCGCCGAGGCGCTCTATGCGCTGGGGCGGGGTGAGGCCGCCGCCGACGCCGAGCGCCGCAAGGCCTTCGGCCGGGGCATGGCGCTGCTGCGGCAGGAGCAGCCCGTGCGCTTCGAGCAGCTCAAGGGCGAGCTCGCCGCGTTTCGCCAGCGCCTCGCGCTGCTCTCCATCTCGGCCGACGACCTGACGTCCGAGTACCGGCCCACCACCGTCGCCTGGTTCGTGCTGCGCAACGTGCTGTGGCTGACCTCGCTGCCGCTGGTGCTGCTCGGCCTGGGGCTCTTCGTCATTCCGTACTACCTGCCGCTGCTCGCGGTGCGCGTGGCGAAGCCCGACGTGGACACCGAGTCGACGGTCAAGGTGCTCACCCTGCTGCTCCTGGCGCCCCTGTGGTGGGCCCTGCTCACCGTGCTGGCGTGGTGGGTGGGTGGCCTGGGCTTCGGGCTCGGGGCGCTGCTCGGCGTGCCGCCGCTCGCGCTCTTCACCCGTTACTTCCTCGAGCGGCGCTGGGCGGCCCTGCGCGACGCGCGCACCTTCTTCGTGCTGCTCAGCCGCAAGCGCCTCAAGGCCGGGCTCCGCACCGAGGGCGCCGTGCTGGCCCAGCAGGTCGAAGGCCTGGTCGCCGAGTTCAAGCCCCGGGTCGCCTGACAAGAAGAAGGGCCGCCCGTCGACGATGACGAGCGGCCCTCGAACTTCACCGGGAGGCTGCGCTTACTGGCACAGGCCCGTGCCGGCGTTGCACACCTTGGGGCTGGTGCACGCGCCGGCGCCGGAGTTGGTGCAGCGCGGGATGCAGGTCGAGAAGCGCGCGGTGCCTTCACACACGTAGCCGGTGCGGCAGGTGGCGCCCGGACCACCGTCCACGGTCGGCCCACAGCCCCGCTCGCAGATCCAACCGATCACCGGAGCGCTGAGGCTGTCACGACCGACGAACTGGGGCGTGCACTGGCCACCGACACCGCACCACCGGTCCTCGTAGAAGATCGACGAGCAATCGGCCGAGCACGCGCCACCCACGTAGCCGGCGTCGAGCGATTCCAGGATGCAGAAGCCGTCGACCGGGGGGGTGCAGGTCGCGTCGGCAGCGCAAGCCAGGCCGGCCGCACCCGGGAAGCCGGGGCCGGCATCGACCTCGATCAACGTCATGCCGCCGTCCGACTGGGTCTTGAGCGTCGTCTCGGGGAGGCACACGCCGGTGGTGCCGGTCGACGACGTGGGCAGGCAGTAGTAGCCGGCGCGGCAGTCGGTGTCGCCCGTGCACGACTTGAAGCACACGTTGTCGACTTCACCGAGGAACCCGAGGGTGTAGCTGCACTCGTCGGCACCGCAGCTGCTGGAGGTCGTGGTCTCCTCGAAGCCGCAGCGCTTGGTGCAGTAGCCGCCGGTGTAGGTGAAGCCGATCCCGGTGGCCGCGGTGTTGTCCCGCGAGGCCTTCTTGCAGAAGGCCGACACGCCGATCTGCTGGTCCTTGGCCGTCAACGCCAGGGCTGAGCAGTCGGTGTTGGTGGTGCAGGGCGAGCCGATGGCCCCCGGGACGCCCGTGTTCTGGCAGCTGCCGCTCACGCAGCTCTGACCCGCGCCGCAGGCCAGGCATGCGTTTCCGCCGAGGCCGCAGTTGCCGACGTTGCTCCCGCTGTTCGCCGCGGGCACGCAGGTGCCGCTGGGGAGCCGGCAACCGTCACACGTCCCGGTGCCGCCGCCCGTACCGGTGCCGGTGCAGGTGTAGTTGGTGCAGGTCTGGCCCTGGCTGCACATCGCGCACTGCACGCCGCCCTGGCCGCAGAGCGACGGCGTGGAGCTGTTGACCTTGCGGATGCACATGCCGTTGGCGAAGCAGCCGTCGCAGCCACCATTGCCGCCGCCGGTGCCGGTGTTGCCGCCGGTGCCGGTGTTGCCGCCGGTGCCGGTATTGCCGCCGGTGCCGGTGTTGCCGCCCGTGCCCCCGATGATTCCGATGCCGCACGCCCCGAGGTTGCACTGGGCGCCGAAGGCGCACGTCTGGCAGGCGCCGGCGAGCTGACCGCAGGCCACCGGCGTGTTGCCCGGCTGGCAGACGTTGTTCGCGTCACAGCACCCCGTGGGGCAGCTCGACAGGGAACAGGACTTCGCGGTGCCACACGACGGGGCGAACGCGATGAACATGCCGACCACGAACCCTGCGACCCAATGCTTGATGTTGTTCATCGTCGTCATTTCTTTCCTGGAGGACTGTCGTCGCCGGCCACGGGAGACAGGGCGAGATTTCCTAGCTGAAACGACTGGTGCCCGCCACGGCGCCGACACGGTCTAGAGTGCGCGCGGTGACTGATTCTCCTGCGGTCGAAGCGCGTGGTCTTCGCAAACGCTTTGGTTCCTTCACCGCGGTCGATGGCCTGGACATGACCATTCCGCGGGGCGCCTTCTATGCGTTCCTCGGCCCCAACGGCGCCGGCAAGTCGACGACCATTTCGCTGATGACGGGCACCTACAGCCCCGACGGCGGCACGCTCAAGCTGCTGGGCCGTGACGCGCTGTCGCAACCCCTCGAGGTGAAGAGCCAGCTGGGCGTGGTGCCCGAAGAACTCTCGCTGTTCGAGCGCCTCACGGGCCGCCAGTACCTCGTCTTCAGCGGGCGCATGCACGGGCTGTCGGGCGACGAGGCCGCGGGCCGGGCCGAAGAGCTGCTCTCGCTGACCGAGCTGAGCACCAAGGGGGACAACCTCGTCGCCGAGTACTCCAAGGGCATGCGGCGCCGGTTGGCCATCGCGGCCGCGCTCATCCACGCGCCCGAGCTGGTGTTCCTCGACGAGCCCTTCGAGGGCATCGACGTGCTCGCGGCCGGCGTCATCCGCGAGCTGCTCTCGGAGCTCTCGCGCCGGGGCGTCACGCTGCTGCTGACCACCCACGTGCTGGAGATCGCCGAGCGCCTGGCCACGCACGCCGGGGTGATCCGCGCGGGCAAGCTGGTCGACGAGGGACCGGTCAAGGAGCTCACCGAGCGCAACGGTTGCCGCAACCTGGAGCAGGTGTTCGAGAAGTTGATCGGCGTGCCGGTGGCCCGCGACGCGAGCCTCAGCTTCTACGGGAAGCGCTGAGCGATGAAGCGCCCGGGCTTCTTCACCCACCTGCTGCTGCTCTGGAAGCTGCGGCTGACCATCGGGCTCAACCGGGGATCGCCCTCGCAGTGGTGGTTCTCCATCGTCGCCTTCCTCTTCTCGAGCGCGCCGGCGGTGGTGCTGGGGGTCGGCTTCTTCGGGTTGGTGCGGATCTCTGATTCGCTCGACCTGGCGATCTGGCCCGACTTCATCTTGCGGCTGCTCTCGTTCGTCACCACCTGCGTGTGGGTCACCTGGCCCGTCCTCTCGGCCGGCGTGGACGATCACTCCGAGCTCTCCCGGTACTCGGCGTTCCCGATCTCGTCGCTGCGGCTGATGCTGGCCTCGACGCTGGCCAGCCTGCTCGAGCCCCGCTCGCTGGTGTTCTACGGGCCGCTGGTCGGCGCCTCGCTGGGCTACTTCAGCATTCGGGACGTCGCCCACCCCGGGCTGATGGCGCTGGGCTTCGGGGCCTACGTGCTGTTCAACGCGGCGCTCTCGCGGGTTGGCCTGCACGTGGTGCTCAACGTGTTGCGTCAGCAGCGCAGCGCAGAGTTGATCGGCGCGGGCTTCTTCCTCACCCTGGTGGTCGCCTCGTTCATTCCCCCGGTCGACACCTCGTGGCTCTTCGAGCTGGGCAAGGCTGGCGTGCAGGCGGTGCCGGACACCATCGTGGAAGACGCGACGAAGGCGCTGGGCCGGTTCCCCACGGGCTTCTTCGCGCACGCGTTGATGATGGCCTCGGTGGGGCAGGGCGTGCGGGCGCTGGCCGACGTGCTGGCGCTGATGGAGATGACGCTCATCGCGATGATCGTCGCCTGGGGCCTGCTCATCGACTTCCACCGCCAGTCCGGCCGGACGCCCCCGGTGACCGGCGCCGAGCGGGCGGCCAACCCCTTCGTGCGTCCCAAGACGCTCTTTGGGACCTTCGTGGTGCGCGAGGCCGTCGACCTCTGGCACAACCCTCGGGCGCGCTTGCTGGTGGCGGTGCCCTTCGTGCTCGGCATCCTCTTCAAGCTGCTCTCGGGGCGCGCCCTGTTCGTCTACGTGGTGGGGGACACGGCCGACGCGTGGCTGCTGGGCGGGCTGTGCGTGTACGGTGCCATCGTGATGGGCTCGACGTTCTCGCAGAACGCGTTTGCCTATGACGGGCATGGGTTCTCGGCGTTCCTCGCGGCGCCCATCGATCTCGGGCTGGTGTTGCGGGCGAAGAACCTGGTGCACGCGTGCGCCGGCGCGGGCCTCGCGGTGCTGGTGGCCATCTTCTACGTGACCTACTTCCGGCACGGCTCGTGGCTCGACGTCTCGTTGGCCCTGGCCTCGGTGTCCACGTTGATCCCCGCGGTGCTCACGGTGGGCAACGTGCTGTCGCTGTACTTCCCGGTGAAGTTCCACGCGAACCTCAAGCGCCGCGACAAGCTGCCCTTCATCGCCTCGATGATCGGTATCGGCGCCGCGGGTGCGGGTACGTGGCCCCTGGCCTTCGCGCTGCGCCGCTGCGGGACCACCGGCCCCACGCTCGCCGCCCTGGGCATCGTGCTCTCGGCCGCCGCGCTGGCCTGGGTGATCTACGCGCTGACGCTCCCCCCGGCGGTGCGCAAGCTGGTGGAGCGCCGCGAGTTCATCCTCCGGGCCGTCACGCGCGAGTAGCAATGAACCGGCGCCTCGGGCGTAGTGGCCGCCATGCGATTCATCCTGAACATTCTCTGGGCGCTCTTCGGCGGTGGGCTGGTGCTCGCGATCGAATACGCGCTGGCCGGGGTGGTGTGCTGCATCACCATCGTCGGCATCCCCTTCGGGATGCAGTGCTTCAAGCTCGCGGGCCTCGCCCTCTTCCCCTTCGGGAAGGACTACGACGACGGCGGCCAGCGCGGCACGGGCAACGTCATTCTCAACGTCATCTGGTTCGTCTTCGCCGGGGTGTGGATCTGCCTCACCCACCTCGCCGCGGCGCTGACGCTGGTGGTGTCCATCATCGGCATTCCCTTCGCGGTGCAGCACGTGAAGCTCGCCTTGCTGGCGGTCTTCCCCTTCGGCGTGCGCGTGCGCGAGACGTACTGACTACCGCTTCGCCGGCTTCTTCCTTTTCGTCGCGGGCGTCTTCTTCGCGGGTGACTTCGCCGGCTTCTTCTTCTTCGGGGGCTGCCGCATCGCCTCGCGGTGCGCCTCTTCGACCCACGGCCGCAGCACCTCGGGGGCGTCGATCATTCCCTCGGGCATGGCCACCCAGCGGCCCATCGTCTTCCCCGAACCCATGGGGTCGAAGAGGCCCGAGTCTTCGAGGGCCCGCGCCTTCTCGAACTGTGGCTCGTCGGGGAACTTGAGCAGCACGCGGCCGTCCCAGACCATGGCGTAGATGCTGTCGTTGGCGAAGAACGCCTCGGCGCCGAACATGCGCCGCTCGGTGACCTCGGGGAGCTCGGCTGACAACTCGGCCAGCAGCTCCTTCAAGTGGGCGTTGAACGAGCTCACTGCGCGGCCGGGCCTCCAGCGACGCGCCAGGCGTTGATCAACCGCACGCGCACCGACGGAGGCTCCCAGGTGAACTGCCAGCGGGTGCGCCACATGCTCGTGCCCAGCAGCTTTTCGTCGGAGTCGGGGATGCCGCGGGCCACCTTGCGGCTGAAGTGCATCACCGACTCGTCGAAGCGCGGGTCACCGGACTTCTCGATGATCGACACGTCGGCGAAGGCCCCCGAGGCGTCGGTGGTCACCTCGAGCACCGTCCGCAACCGCTCTCGGGTGATGCGTTCCTTGAGGGCCTCGCCCTGCGCCATCATGGCCATCGCCCCTTCGCGGGCGCGCTGGTCGTCGACGTTGGGCATCATCACGTTCTGCTGCTGGATGCTGCGCCCCATGGGGCTGTCGGCGACCTTGCGCTGCGCCTCGGCCGAGGGCCCGTTGTTGAAGAGGATGCCGGCCACGTCCCCGACGATGTCCTTGGCGCTCATCGGGGTGTGGTCGATGTTCGTCTTGGGGAGCGCGCGCCGCATCGCCTCTTCGTAGCGCTTGAAGTGCGTGGGGACGTTGCCCACGCCCACCGCGGCGAGCCCGATCTCCTGCTGCAGATCGGCGTTCAGCCGCCGGCTCAAGACCTCGCCGGTGTACTCGTTGAGCGAACGCTGATCAGGCGCCTCGCCGGGGCCGTTGCGCACCGTGGTGCCGCGGGGGCCTTCTTCCCGGCCGCCGGTGCCCAGCTGCATCGCGAAGCCGGAGCTGGGCAGGAGGTTGGGCCGGGTGGCCACGGGGAGATCGCCGCGGGTGCCCACGGCCGGGCCGGTGTCGACGATGGCGCCGCTGGTCCCCGCCGGGGTCTCGGCGACCGCCGTGGCCTGCTCGGTGGGCTTCTTCTCGGTGCGCTTCTTCTTGTCAGGTGACGCGGCGGGCGGCTGGGCCTGGGGCTGCGCGGGGGCCTGGACGACCTCGGGCGGAGGCGTCGGCTCGACCGTCACGAACTCCATCTCGATGGCCTTGGGCTCGAGGTGCAGCGGCGGCGGATCCATCGAGGCCAGGGCCCCGAAGAGCAGCGCGTGCAGCACGACCGAGACGCCGATGAGCGCCACGAACCGCCGCTGATCGCCGCTGCCCTTCATGTCAGTGCACATAACACGGCCCACGAACCGCTGTAGAACGCCCCACCCATGCTTCCGTTCCCCTCACCACTCGAACCCATGCTCGCCGAGGCGCAGGACGAGATCCCCGAAGGAGCAGGGTGGGTCTACGAGCCGAAGTGGGATGGATTTCGCGCCATTGTGTTTCGCGAGGGCGATCGCGTGCACCTCTGCAGCCGCAACGGGCAGCCGCTGGAGCGCTACTTCCCCGAAGTGCTGGTGGGCCTCGCGAAGGCGCTGCCCCCGGAGATCGTCGTCGACGGCGAGATCATCCTCCCGGGACCCAGGGGGCTCGACTTCGACGCCCTGTCGAACCGCATTCACCCGGCCGCCTCGCGGGTCCACAAGCTCTCCGTCGAGACCCCCGCGGGCTTCGTGGCCTTCGACTGCCTCGCCCTCGGTGACGTCGATCTCCGGCCGCTGGCCGGCTCGCTTCGCCGCCAGAAACTGCTCGAGCACTTCGCAGGCCACGGGGCCTTCTTCGTCACGCCCCAGACCGCCGACGTCGGCGAGGCGAAGCGGTGGTTCCACGACTTCGAGGGCGCAGGCTGCGACGGGGTGATCGCCCGGCGCGAGGCCCTCGACTACCAGCCGGGCAAGCGGGTGATGGTGAAGGTGAAGCACGGCCGCACGGTGGACTGCGTGGTCGGCGGCTATCGCCCCGGCAAGACCGAGGGCACCGTGGGCTCGCTGTTGCTCGGGCTCTACGACGAGGCCGGGGTGCTCCACCACGTGGGCCACACCTCGTCCTTCAGCGCGAAGGAGAAGAAGGCCCTGCGCGAGAAGCTCCTGCCGCTCGAGGGCGGCACGTCCTTCGGGGCAGGGCGGACCCCGGATGCTCCCAGCCGCTGGAACAAGGGCAAGGACGGCCCGACCTGGGTGCCCCTCGAACCGAAGCTGGTGTGCGAGGTGCGCTACGACTACCTGCAGGGCCCCCGCTTCCGCCACGCGTCGACCTTCCTGCGCTGGCGTGAAGACAAGGCCCCGAAGGACTGCGTGACCCTGCAACTGCTGCCCCCCAACCCCTTTTCCCTCGCGACCATCGTCGCGCTGAGCCCCGGCCGTGTCGCTGCGAGCTGAAGAGCTGTCCCTCATCGCCGCGGAGATCACCCGCGAGCTGGCCGGCGGCGTGGTGCAGCACGTCTCTTCGCCCACCACCACGCGGGTGTACTTCGAGGTTCGCGTGCCGGGTCGCAGCGTGACCCTGCTGCTGTGCGCCGACCCCGGCGTCACCCGCCTTTCGGCCGTCGAGGAGCGCCCGCAGAACCCGCCCACGCCTCCGGGCTGGCAGTCGGTGCTCCGTTCCGAACTGACCGGCGCGAAGCTCGCCGACGTCGAGGTGTTGCCCGCGCGGCGCACCCTGTTGCTGCACTTCACCAAGGCGCAGCGCTTCCTGAACCTCATCCTCGAGGTGACCACCGCGCCGGTCATCGTGCTGTGTACCGGAGAGGCCAGGGTGCGCTGCGTCTCGGTGCCTTCGCGGCCGGGCCTGCGCGTCAACCATCCGTGGGTGCCGCTCGACGAGCAGCCGCTCAAGCCTTCGACCTCGCGGCTGCAGGGCGAGCGCCCCGTGCTCCGCCTCGCCCATGCCGCCGAGGCGCTCTTCGCCGCCAGCGAGCAGAAGACCTACGTCGATGGCCGCAAGGCGCCGCTGCTGGCGAAGCTCAAGAAGCTCGAGCGCACCAGGGCCAAGGTGCGCGTCGAGGCCGAGCGCACCGATAAGGCGCTCGCCTTCCGCCGCGAGGGCGAGCTGCTCACCCAGAACCTCTACCGGCTCCAGCGCGGGGCTCCCTCGGTGGTGCTGCCCGAGTACCTCGAAGACGGCACCACCCGCGACGTGGAGATCGCCCTCGACCCCAGGCGCACGCCCCAGCAGGAGGTCGAGCACCGGTTCCACCAGTACAAGCGCATGGTGCGCGGCGCCGACATGGCCAGGCAGCGTCTCGGGGTGCTCGAGGCCGAAGGCCGGGCCCTCGAGGCCCAGCTCGCCGCCCTCGACACCGCGCCCAGCGCGCCGCCACCGCTGACCTCCCGCCGCGAGAAGACCGCCGCCCAGCCGGCGCTCCCGCCGTACCGCGAGTACGTGGGGCAGGGCGGGCACCGCATCTGGGTGGGCCGCGGCTCGACCCACAACGACTCGCTCACCTTCCATGTCGCCCGGCCCTTTCACGTCTGGCTCCACGCCCGCGGCGTCCCCGGGGCGCACGTGGTGGTGCCCATCGAGAAGAACGCCACGCTGAGCAGCGAGCTGCTGCTCGACGCTGCCCACCTCGCCGCGCACCACTCCGACGCCAAGGGCGAGCCCCGCGTCGAGGTCAGCTACACGCCGGTGAAGTTCGTCCACAAACCCAAGGACGCGGCCCCCGGCGCGGTCACCTTCACGCGCGAAAAGACCATGCTCCTGCGGCTCGAACCGGCCAGGCTCCAGCGGCTCCTGGCGACCGCGCAGGATGCTTGACTCGCCGCGTTAGTCACCCTGATTGATCGGCCGCTGACCCCCGTGTTACAGCGCGCGCCTTTTCCAGACGTCTGCCTACACGCTGTTCGAGGTGTCGCTTTGCTGGCATCGCCGCTCACCAAGACCGTCGCTCCGCTAACGCTCAGCGCGGCCGGTGCCGCACCTGCGATGTTCTCGCTTCGCCTGGGCGCGTCGGTTTTGGCAGTGAATTCATCGTCTTTGCTGCTCTCGGTCGGTTGGGGAATTTCGGCACACATGTTGCCCCCCGGCCCCGTCCTGTCCCGGAGGTCTGCGTGAAGAAGGCGCTTGCCGCAATCTTGCTGAGCCTGCTGGTGCCCGTGTTGGCGCTGGCGCAGACGCCCGCTCCAACGCCCGAGGCGCCGGCTTCTTCCCCGACCACGCCTGAAGCCGCGACCGCGACGGGGGCCACCGCCGACAGCACGCAGAAGAAGGACGCAGCCAAGGCGGCCAACCCGCTGGCCAACGCCGTCCAGGCGCGCACGCCCGAAGAGCAGGCCAACCAGTCGGGCTTCCAGTTCATCACCGCCCTCGATCACTACCTGGGCGCGGGCACCTTCGTGGACGCGCGCTACTACTCGTCGCTCTCGGCCTACCTCACCATCATCCCCCAGTACCTCTTCGGCATCGGCAAGCAGCGCCTCGTGGCCAGCGCCACCATCCGCGGCAGCTACGAGTACACCCTGCCGGACGCCGAGACCGGCCGTCGCTGGTCGGTCGGCGACATCCGCGTCGGCGTCTCGGCCCCCGCGCTGTTCAGGGAGAAGGCCCTGACCAACATCGCCTTCACCCCGAGCGTCGGCCTCACCATCCCCACCTCCCTCGAGAGCTGGAACGGCGGCCTGATCACCGCGCTGAGCGTCAGCGTCACCGCCTCGCGCTCGGTGGGCACCGTCGACTTCCGCGCCGTGCTCTCGGGCTCGCGCGCGTTCTACGGCCAGTCGTTCAACGGCTTCCGCAACCCCAACGTCAGCGGCACCGGCGTGACCCCCACCGACTCCAACGGCAACCTGCTGTCGGTGTGCCGCGCGGGCGAGCTGTACTGCGGCACCGGCGGCGCCAACCCGGCGTGGTCGCTGTCCGCCGGCGGCCAGATCCAGTGGCGCGCGACGGGCAGCTTCCTCCTCTACGCCGGCTACACGTACATCCGCTCGTGGAAGCACGGCATCACCACCGCCGTCGACGACCTGACGCCCAAGGCCCTCGACGACAACGGCAACCCGGTGGCCAAGGTCGGCCTCGGCCAGAGCGACCGCACCTCGTCGTACTTCGGCGGTTCGTACCAGCTCAACGAGCACTACTCGCTCGACCTCGGGGTGAGCACCGTCCAGACCCCGCTCACGCCGACCGGCCAGGTCCGCTTCCCCTTCCTCTCGCTTGGCACGTGGGCCGACAACGGAACGTCGATCTACTTCACCCTCTCCGCGGCCTACTGACCCCATGTCTTCGCGAAACCTGCAGCTCTCTTCTGGAGGCAACATGACCCGTCGCTCCACCAACTGGCGCTGGCTCGCCGCTGCCGTCACCGTGCTGTTCGCGGTCGGCTGCGCGCAGAGCAACGGCGATGTCGTCCGTGTTCAGCCCAACGTCGTCCGCAAGGCGGACCTGCTCGACGGGCAGTGGTTCTTCCGCAACACCGTGACCTGGACGCCGTTCAACACCCAGTTCACGTTCCCCGGCCAGACCGGCAACATGGAAAAGCTGGTGTGGGAGGTCCAGGAAGGCAACCTCGTCGGTTACCGCTCCTACGCCTACGCCATCGGCGCCGAGGCCAACGTCGACCAGACGTCGAAGATCTCCGGCACCACCGCCAAGTACTGCAACGCCGCGGGCGTGTGCACGGGCGGCCAGAAGTATTACGGCGCTCCGGTGGTGGCCTTCCCCATCGTCAGCCACTTCGACATCCAGCGCGGGTACAACCCGGCGACCGGCGAGCAGACCAACGTGGTCTCCGAGAACGCCTCGGATCGCCCGTGGAACGAGCGCGAGTACATCCGCGTGAACTGGGCGATGAACGTGCTCAACCAGGCCTCGGGCCTGAACTGGGGCACGGTGCAGAACCCGGCCAGCGGCGTCACCAACTCCAACTGGATCCAGCCCAACGAGCCGGGCACCGACCCCTACGATTGGCCGAGCTTCGAGTACGCCGATCGCAACGGCGACGGGAAGAAAGAGCTCGTCTACTTCGACGTCACTGGCCGCTACATGGCCTCGCCCGACACCACCTACTTCGAGGGCTTCGGCGCGGTTCCCCTCTGCTACTTCGCCAGCTACGGGCAGATGAACGACTGCACCGCGAGCGAGATCCACATGCGGGTCTCCATCGCCAAGGTCGACACCACCTGGTCGCGTGACTACGAGCCGCTGCAGTTCCCGAACGACCTGATGTCGTACTTCGGGTACTTCCGCACCGACCGCCTCAACTACGACAAGAAGTTCGGGTTCAACGACTCGGCCGTCATCCGCCTCGCGAACCGCCACCGCGTCTGGAAGGAGTACTACCAGAAGGCCAACGGCGAGGTGACCGACCAGGCCATCGCCATGGCGGCGCGTACCCCCGAGCCCATCCGTTACTACTTCACCCCCGCCGCCCGCATGGGCGGCACCGCCCGCTACGACGAGTTCTGGGAGCCGGGCCGGACCATCGAGAAGGACTACGACCGCGCCTTCCGCCGCGCCATCGGCGCCGCCCAGCAGAAGGACCCCTCGACCGTTCGCCAGATGTTCTTCCTGTGCAACAACCCGGTGAAGTCGGGCGACCCCATCGAGTGTGGTGATGCGGGCTTCTCGCCGAAGATCGGCGACCTCCGGCACAGCTTCGTGAACACCGTCGCGGAGCCTGTGGCCAACGGCCTGCTCGGCTACGGCCCCAGCTCGGCCGACCCCGAGACCGGGCAGATCATCTCGGCCATGTCGAACACCTATACCTGGGGCGTCGATCTCTACGGCCGCTCGGTGCTCAACTGGATCCTCCTGCTGAACAAGGAGCAGACGCTCGACGGCTACATCTCCGGCCAGCAGGCGCACGACTACATCGCGCAGAACCCGGTCTACAACATCGCCAAGCTCCAGAAGCAGGGCGTGCTGCAGTCCGAGCTCCAGGGCGAGCCGACCCGCAACGCCGAGTCCGTCGGCGCCTGGGATCGCCCCTCGATGCGCATGGCCAACCTCATGGCCACCCTCAAGGCAGACAAGGCCACCATCGCCTCGCGCGGCGACCAGATGAAGAAGGCCGCCGACGAGCTGGCCAAGCACCCGGAGCTCGAGGCCGCCCTGCTCGACAACCCCGACGTGCAGGCCGACCTCGTGAACCTGCTCCCCGCCGTGGCCCGCGGCGCCGCCGCGCGTGACCCGAACTTCCTCCGCGACGCCTCGCGCTCGGTGCTCACCAACATCAAGCTGTCCCAGAACTGGGAGAAGGCCCGCCTCGAGTACCTGGGCAAGCACAGCATCACGACCTTCGACTTCTACGACCGCACCCTGGTCGGCGTGGCCAACGAGAAGATCCTCTACCGCAACAACCGCGTGAAGGAGCTCGTCGACGGCGGCAACGCGCGCTGCGCCAACGTCAGCGGCTGCACCACCGACGAAGCCCGCGGCATCGCCGACGACGAGATCTCCCGCCAGCTGCGCCAGCAGGTGTGGCTCGCCACCGCGCTCCACGAGACCGGGCACACCCTCAACCTGCGCCACAACTTCCAGGGCTCGTACGACTCGATCAACTACGGCGACAAGTACTGGGACCTGCGCAAGGAGACCCTCACCATCCAGCAGAACGGCGTCGCCAAGGTGGCCCGCACCCCGGCCGACATGAAGAAGGTGACCGACGGCACCGCCGACCAGCTCACCACCGGCATGCACAACCACGAGTACTCGTCGATCATGGACTACTCGGGGAAGATCTACGGCGACTGGGCCGGCATCGGTCGCTACGACGAGGCCGCCCTCATCTTCGCCTACTCGGGTGACACCCAGCCCGGCTACGTCGAGGTGTTCAACGGCGCGCGCAAGACCTCCAAGGTCGTGCCCGGTTCAGACAACGCCAACCTCACCATCTCGGGCGCCGGCGCCGACCTGCCCATGGTCAACGTCACGCACACCAACCCCAACGTGCGCAACTACACCGAGCGCTTCCACTACTCGACGGTGCCCCTGCACTTCGGCGAGGGCAACGAGATCAACGCGATCATCAACGACGGCATCAGCAAGCTGCGTGATCGCCACCTCGAGAAGTGGACCGCCGTGGTGGCCGACGAGGCCCGCGTGCGCACCGCGATGCTCGCCGACCCGACCCTCATCGACGACCCCGACCGCGCCGCCGGCGTCATCGGCAGCCCGCTGCTCCGCGTGCCGTACATGTTCTGCAGCGACGACTCGGCCGACGGCCCGGTGCTCTCGTGCAACCGCTTCGACCGCGGCCCGGACTACTACGAGATCGTCCGCACCAAGCTCGAGGACTACTGGAACTACTACTTCGACAGCCACTTCCGCCGTGACCGCGCGTTCTTCAGCGGCAACGCCGCGTTCAACCGCACCTTCGGCACGTTCTTCTTCGTGTCGAACTCGTACAAGCACTGGGTCTACGAGTTCTACAAGACCAGCTCGCGCGGCCAGGAGCAGGTCAGCCGCTACAAGCTCGACCCGTTGATGCAGGACTACTGGACGATGGCCGTGCTCGACGGCGTCAACCAGCACCTCAACGTGATGTCGGTGCCCCCGGACGGCCTGTTCATGCTGCGCAACCTGCGTGGCGGGCCCCGCTGGGACCTCATCAGCCAGGGTGACGACTTCGACTACCTGAACCCCGCCGGCCGCCAGCGCCTCGAGGACCTGTACCGCAGCCGCTACCAGGCGACCGACTTCATGACCATTCCCCGTGGCCTGGGGCGCCGCATGTACAGCCGCTTCGACTACAAGTCGGGCTTCGGCTTCTGGGACCGCATGCTCGAGGCCGGGCACTACAACGATCAGATCGGCGCGATGTTCGCGGCCGTGATCCCCGACATCGAGATCCAGGGCGTCGACGTCACGGCCGACAGCGACCGCTACGCGATCCCGTACTACCTGGTGTTCCGCGACGAGTTCCAGAGCACCTTCAGCTCGCTGTGGGCCAACGACGAAGAGAAGATCCGCCCCACGGGTTACAAGTCGGTCAACTCCGGCGACGAGGTGCAGGACGCCGCGAACATCGAGTGGCGCACCTACGTGCGCGGCACCGACTTCTTCGCGGGCTTCAACTACCCCCGCGAGCGCCGCAACTGCTCCGTCGGCCAGACCCCGTTCAAGGACGACTGCTGGAAGACCGCGCAGAACCCCGCGCCGGCCAACATTCAGCTCACGTACACCAGCCGCATCTACGGCCTGTTCCTGGGCATGGCGTACTTCCGGGTGAACAACGATCTCGACTACTCGAAGGCCAACCAGATCTTCAAGCTGGGCAGCGGCGAGGCCTTCCAGGTCGCGCCGGGCTACCACACGGTCGAGGTGCCTGACGTAGTCACCGGCCACCGCTACGTGGCCATCGAGAAGGACGGCGCCGCCCCCAACAGCACGGGCGCGGTGCGCATGATCGACATCGCCAACCAGTACCGCCAGCTGGTCCTCGACCCGACCACCTGCCCGTTGCCCGACTACATCTTCTTCCTCGGCTACACCTGCCTGCCGGCCGACCAGGGGAACAACCCGGCGATCCTCGAAGACCGTCGCAAGTACTGGACGGAGGTCTTCCAGGACGCCATCCGCGACCTCGACACGCAGCGCGGCATGTACCAGGCCTTCGGGAAGGCGTTCTGAACATGGCCATCCACACTCTTCAGGGAATGAACATGAACCGCCTGTTCCGCAGCATCGTCTTCGCCGCCACCGCGATCTTCGCGGCGGCGTGCGGTCAGCCCGAGCTGATCGACCGCACCCAGCCCAACTACATCAAGAAGTCCGACCTGCTCCAGGGCACCTGGTACATCAAGGAGTCCATCGTCGACGCGCCGAAGACGCCCAACGGCGTCGCCACCATCGGCTACGGCGGCAAGATGGAGAAGATCCGCTGGGAGGTGCAGGAGGATCTCCTCGTCGCCTACCGCGCCTACGAGGTGATCCCCGGCGCCGACCCCATGGTCGACCGCGAGAAGTCGAGGCTCGGCAAGGTCGTCTTCCAGGACGGCCGCCCCTACAAGGGCAACCCGGTCTTCGCGTACCGCATCCAGAGCCACTTCGATCGCCAGCGCCAGTACAACGCGTCGACCGGCGAGCAGAGCAACGTGCTGGTCGAAGATTCGCAGGATCGCCCCTGGTACGAGCGCGAGTTCATGCGGGTGAACTGGCACGCGAACCAGATCGAGAACTCCGAGTCTGATTGCGCCGCGCAGCGCATCGTCAACCCCAACCTCGCGTGCGTCGGCGGCCTGGGCCTGCTCACGCGCTACATCACCGACCAGGACCAGCAGCCGCAGGACCAGTCGATGACCTTCTCGCGCGACGCCAGCGACAAGCTCACGTACTTCGACTGGACGACGCAGCTGATCGTCAACCCGCCGAGCATCTACTACGAGGGCTACGGCAACCTGCCGCTGTGCCTCTTCAACCCCACCGTCGACTGCGAGAGCGTCGACGTGCGCATCCGCACCTCGGTGCTGCGGGTCGATGAGTCGGTCTCGAACGACTACGAGCCCCTCGTCTACAACAACCGCCTGATGAAGAAGTTCGGCTTCTTCCGCCAGGAGTCGTACAGCTACTCGCTCGACTACGGCTACACGTACACGGGCCAGCAGTTCTTCGCGATGCGCCACAACATCTGGCAGCGCGCGCACGACGACGCCGGTGGCACCATTCCCGTCGACAAGCGCGGCCTGCGCCCCATCGTCTATTACATGACGGCCAACACCCCGGCGCACATCGAGGGCGTCGGCTCGCGGCACCTCGCGGTGCAGCACGGCCTCGACCCCGAGCAGACCATCGAAGCCTCGTGGGACCGCGCCTACCGCCGCGCCGTGGCCGTGCCGCGCGGCCTCGAGGTCAGCCAGGTCGACCACATGTTCTACCTGTGCGAGTCGCCCGTTCGTGAAGGCTCGCCCGAAGCGTGCGGCGCGCCCGGCACCTACGCCCGCATCGGCGACCTCCGGTACAACATCGTTCCCTACGTGGACCAGAACGCCGGCGGCCTCCTCGGCCTCGGGCCGTCGTCGGTCGACCCCGAGACGGGCATGGTCGTGCACGCCGCGGCCAACATCTACGGTCCCGGCCTCGACACCTGGGCGGGCAGCTCGCAGCAGGTGATCGACGTCGTCAGCGGCGAGCTCTCGCTCAGCGAGCTCGTCACCGGCAAGGACATCAAGGACTACGTCTTCGCCAACCTGAACCCCACCGACCCCCGCCGCCCGGCGAACGGCCCGTGGAACTCGCAGCAGGGCCTCGTCTCGGAGCCCACGCGCCCCATGAGCTCCTTCGCCAACCTCGACGGCAAGCTCAAGACCCTCGCCGAGCAGTGGAAGCAGAACGGCACGCTGCCCCTGGCCCACGAGAACCGCCGCGCGGTCGTCGAGCGCCTGGTCAAGAACAACCCCGCGCTCGAAGAGGAGCTGGTCAACCTGCCCGAGGTGCGCATCGCGGTGCAGTCGCTGACCACCAACAAGGGCTTCCAGGCCAAGCTGCAGACCGACTCGGCGTTCTACCGCCAGGTGGCGCGCAACATGCTGCTGGGCATCGACCCCGTCGAAGATGCCATCGCCAAGATCCGCAACACGCCCGACTCCAACGTCGGCTGCTTCTACGAGTTCTCCTACGATGACGAGGACTACGTCGGCCTCGCCAAGCGCAAGGTCAAGATGCAGCGCGACCTGGTCGCCGGCTACAAGGGCCAGGGCAAGAGCGACGCAGAGGCCCTCACCCTCGCCAAGGCCCAGGTCTACGACTCGCTGCGCCGCGAGGCGTACCGCTCGGTCACCGAGCACGAGATCGGCCACACCCTCGGCCTGATGCACAACTTCATCGCCTCGGCCGACGCGCTCAACTACCACGACGGGTATTGGGACCTGCGCAAGGACACCATCGGCGTGCAGGTCGGCGGCAAGCGGGTGTTGCCCGTGACGCCGGCCAACCTGGTCGACGCGGCCAAGCTCAACCAGAAGCAGATCGACGAGTCGATGTACGAGCTCGAGTACTCGTCGATCATGGACTACGGCGCGCGCGTCAACTCGCAGAACCGCGGCACCGGCAAGTACGACGACGCGGCGATCCTCTTTGCCTACGCGGGCGGCTTCGAGCCCGGCTGGGTCGAGGTCTTCAACGAGATGCGCGACCCCAACAAGGCCCCGAACATCACGGTGCCCCTCGACAACCAGGCGAAGGTCTTCACCGCCCGCGGCGCCCACGTGGAGATCCCACTGGCGCAGGTCGAGCACTACACGCCGGCCTCGAATTTCTACACCGACAAGTACCACTACACGACGTTGCCCTTTCACTTCGCGGACGAGCAGGCCTCCTTCGAGGGCATGCTCGACCAGGGCATCACCCGCATGAAGAACCGCTCGTTCCGCCGGTGGAGCGAGCTCGACGGGCACTACAAGGCCATCGAGCGCTCGCTGAAGACCTACACCCTGTCCGAGACCAGCCTGCGGCAGAACGACTACGAGCGCGCGAGCGAGATCATCACCAACGCGCACTCGCAGAACCTCACGGGCCCCCAGTTCTTCTCGTCGGCTTCCGAGATCAAGTGCGGCCTCGTGCTCTGCAACCAGGTCGAGGGCTCGTCCTTCGCGCTGCGTGATCGCGGGGCGGTGCGCTTCGCCATCGAGCCGTTCAGCAAGGGCCTTTACAAGATCCAGGTCAAGCTCAGCGAGTCGCTGCCTTCGGGCGACACCAGCCGCGCGACGCTCACCGTGAGCCTCGACGGCACCCAGGTCAGCGCGCTGACCTTCGGCTCGCCCACCACCTCGCCCTTCACCGGCACCTTCGAGTTCAAGACCGAGCTCACCGCGGGCAAGCACTTCGTGGCCGTCGAGTTCACCAACCCCGCCGAGCTGACGCACAACCGCCTGCTGCTCGTCGACGAGGTGAACACCACCATTGACCGCTTCTCGGCCGGCGGGCACACCATCCCCGTCGAGGTGCCCTACATGTTCTGCTCCGACTACGAAGTCGGCGCGAACCTGCTGTGCAACCGCAACGACCAGGGCGCCGACGTCTTCGAGATGACCACGAAGTGGATGGAGCGCTTCAACCAGGCCTACGTCTTCGAGAACTTCCGCCGTGACCGGCTGACCTTCTCTCCGTCGGCCGTCGCCTCGCGCAAGTTCGGCCGCTACCTGGGCAACATCCCCAATGTCTACCAGCAGTGGCTGTTCAACATCTTCTACCTGGCGAAGTACTACCAGCTGACCCCCGAGGAGATGGACAAGTTCTACGGCCTCGGCGACCCCATCTGGCAGAACTACTGGACGATGGCGGTGATCGACTCGACGAACCTGCTGATGCAGCAGCTCGCCGTGCCCTCCGCCGGCTACCACGGCAAGAAGACCGACGGCTCGTGGGAGTACGTGCCTACGGGTGACCCGCAGAACCGTCGCCTCGAGACCGCGGCCGAAGCGTCGCTCAAGACCGAGCTCGCCAAGCCCCAGAACGGCGCCTACTCCGACATCGTGTACGTGCCCCGCGGCCCCGGCCGCAGCATGTTCACGGTCTACGACACCTTCGGTTACGACAACTTCAACCGGGTCAACGAGGCCGGTCACTTCTGGGACGTCTACGCCTCGCTCATCGCGCTCGCGACGAGCGAGACGAACTTCCTCGGCGTGGACCGCGGCTCCGATGCACTGCGCTACTCGCTGCCGTACTACACGACGTTCAATCTCGAGATGGCGCCGCTGTTCAACAACTACTGGACCCAGAACTCCTCGTACTACGCGCCCCAGCTGGGCAAGCAGTCCGACGGCACGGCGGTGATCCAGCAGCCCTCGTTCATCCGCGCGCAGGACTTCGTGCCGGGCTTCATCTACCCCCTGGCCCCGGCGATCCCCGTGGATGGCAGCGGCCAGCCGATGGTGATGTCGAAGGTCGCCCCCATCTCGACGTGGACGGCGCGCTTCTACGCGCAGTTCCTGTCGATGGCGTACTTCACGACCAACGGGAACATGGAGTTCGCGAACTTCAACCAGGTGTTCCGCCTGGGTTCGTCGGACAACCTGACCCCCGCGGCCGGCTTCTCGGTCGTCACCTTCAACGACCCCTTCGGTGGCGGCTACGTCTACGCCGCCATGAAGAAGACCGGCCTGGTCAACCCGCCGGCCGGTGCGGCGATGGTCGAGCGCGCCGCTGGGCTCCGCGTGAAGTGGGAGGCCGCCGTGGCCGCCAACCAGCCGGTCGACGGCAAGACCGCGGCGCAGTGGGAGGTCGAGGTTCGTGACGCCACCCGCACGCTCGAGATGATGCGCGGGCTGTACGCCATCTTCGGCCGCTCGAACTGACGCTCCGTACCTGAATCACCCCAAGCGCCCGGTCTCCCTCACAGGGGCCGGGCGCCTGTCGTTTTCACCGCTCCCGTCTTTGGCTACAACGATCCTCCCGGTGATGCTCGCTCCCCGCCAGCTCGATCTGTTCGGCAAGGCCCGCGCGGTCTCGCCCGTGGCGCAGCCCCCGAGGCCGGTGCCGGTGCCGGTCCTGGTGCCTGTCCAGCCGCTGGTGCCGGAGCCTGTGCCCGCGCCGGCGCCGCGCGTCCCGCACGTGGCCGTGCCCCCCCTGCCGACGCGCCAGCAGACGCTTGCCCGGGCGCGGGCGCTGGCCACGCAGATCGCCGCCATCCTGGGGTCCGAGTTCAAGGTGCTGCTGACGGTGCATGACAACCGCTCGACGATGATCAGCTTCCGGCGACAACCGCCGCTGCTGAAGATCCGCGCGCACCACATGTTCCTCGACGCGCCCCCCGAGGTGATCCGCTCGATCGCCGAGTACGCGGGGCAAGGCAAGCCGGCCGCGGGCGCAGCGCTCGACGACTACATCGCGCACCAGCAGGTGCTCATTCGCGCCTTCCCCCGCAAGCCGACGGCCCTCGAGTCACGGGGCGAGTGTTTCGATCTCCAGGTGCTGCTCGAGGAGATCAACGTCGCGCACTTCGAGGGCAAGGTGGAGGCGCGCATCGGCTGGGGCCGCCAGACCGGCAAGCGCCGCCGCAAGTCGATCCGCCTCGGGGTCTACGATCACAAGGCGCGGGAGATCCGGCTTCACCCGGCGCTCGATCGCCCTGACGTGCCGCGCTTCTTCGTGGAGTTCATCGTCTTCCACGAGATGCTCCACCAGCTCTTCCCCAGCGCGCGCGACACGGGGCGCCACGTGCACCACCCCCGCGCGTTCCGCGAGCGCGAGCGCAGCTTCCCGAAGTACGACGCGGCCATGGCCTGGGAGCGACAGCACCTCCAGGAACTGCTGCGCCGCTGAGCCTCAGCGCTTCGCTCGGCCGCGGGACAACGCGAGGAAGCGCTCGCCGCGCGGGCTCAGCTCGTAGCCGACCTCGAAGCTCTGGGTCAGGCCCAGCTTCTTGAGCTTGCGCACGTCGATCTTGAAGGGCTCGGTCTCCGCGAGGCCGAGCTTCGCCGCGAGCTGCGAGGCCGCGACCCGTGGGTGCTTGCCGATGAGCTGCAGCACGCGCCTGGTCCACGGCCCCTTCGCGTCGAGGCGCGCCAGCCGCAGCTCGATGTCGGCCACGTCGGCCGGGGTCAGCGCGGCCTCCAGGGCCAGCGGCACCCGGTCGCCGTCGCCCCCGTGATGAAAGGCGACGCGGAACACCCGGGTCTTCGCGGTGAGCGGTGCCTTGGCCACCGGGGCGAGGTACGAGAGCAGCTCGTCCCGCGAGGCGAAGCCGCCGGCCTGCGCGTCGGCCTCGGTGAGCGAGGCGAGCGTCACCTGCTCGACACCGTCCACCTCCACCACGCCGATGGGGTGCACCCGGTAGCGCCCCGCGGCCTTCACGTGCGGCTTGTCCCAGAGACGAAATGTCAAACGCACTGCGCCATCGACGATGCCGGCGTGAAAGCGTTTCTGGAAGAGCAACACCTCCGTCCCTATAACCGTGCCCATGAGACGCGCGAAGATCGTTTGCACGCTGGGCCCCGCCACCAACTCGCAGGAGATGTTGGAAAAGTTGATCAACGCAGGCATGGACGTCGCCCGGCTGAACTTCAGCCACGGCACGCATGCCGACCACCTGCTGACCATCGAGCGGTTGCGCGCGGCGCAGCTCAAGGTGCGCAAGGCCGTGGGCGTCCTGGGCGATCTCCAGGGCCCGAAGATCCGCACCGGCAAGCTCGAGAAGGGCGCCATCGAGCTGGTCGAGGGCCAGGAGCTGTCGATCACCACCGACGAGTCGGCGCTGGGCACGCAGACGCTGGTGTCCACCACCTACCCGCACCTCGCCGAAGACGTGAACGTGGGCGATCGCATCCTCGTGGATGACGGCCTGCTCGAGCTGCGCGTGCTGGCGACCGACAAGAAGAGCCTGATCCGCACGGAGATCATCCACGGCGGCACGCTGAAGAACAACAAGGGCATCAACCTGCCCGGCGTGACCCTGCGCGCCGACGCGCTGACGCCCAAGGACCGCGAAGACCTGATCTTCGGGCTCAAGAACGGCATCGACATGGTGGCGCTCTCGTTCGTGCGCACCCCCGAAGACATCGACCAGTGCCGCCAGGCGATGGAGGAGTTCGGCCGGGTGGTGCCGATCATCGCCAAGCTCGAGAAGCCCGAGGCCATCGCGCGGCTCGACGCGATCCTCGACAAGACCGACGGCGTGATGGTGGCCCGCGGCGATCTCGGCGTGGAGATCCCCCCCGAGGAAGTGCCCGCCATCCAGAAGGACATCATCCGCCGGGCCAACCTGCGCGGCATGCCGGTGATCGTCGCCACGCAGATGCTCAACTCGATGATCGAGCACCCGCGCCCCACGCGCGCCGAGGCGAGCGACGTCGCCAACGCCATCTTCGACAACACCGACGCGGTGATGCTCTCGGGCGAGTCGGCCTCGGGTCGCTACCCCATCGAGTCGGTCGAGATGATGAGCCGCATCGTGGAGGCCGCCGAGTCGGCCATGCGCCAATCGTTCCCTCGCGTGGGCACCGGCGAGCCCACCAAGTCGCCCGCCGACTTCCCCGACGTGACCTGCGGCGTGGCCTGCCGCGCCGCCCGCGAGTCCGGGGCCGCGTTGATCGTCGCCTTCACCCTGACCGGCACCACCGCGCGGCTGCTCTCGCGCTACCGCCCGTCGGTGCCGATCATCGCCTTCTCGCCCAACCAGGAAGTGCGCCGTCGCCTCGCGCTGCTGTGGGGCGTGATGCCGCGCGTGCTCGAGCCGGTGCAGGAGACCGAGGAGATGGTCACCCGCGTCGAGGAAGAGCTGCTCGCCCGGGGCCTCGCCAAGCGCGGTGACCGCGTGGTGATCGTCTTCGGCGCCCCCGTGGGGCAGGCCGGCCGCATCAATTCGCTGCGGCTCCACACCATTTCGATGTGAGCGGCCCCGCTCAGCGGGGCTTGAGCGCCCGCCTCGGGACGTCGGCCTCGATGAAGATGCGGAACAGGTCTTTGTCGAGCTGACCGCTGTCCGATTCCTTCTTGAGGATGTCGAGCGCCAACTCGTGGGGCACGGCCTTCTTGTAGGGCCGGTCGCTCGCGGTCAGCGCGTCGTAGATGTCGGAGATGGCCATCATCTTCGACTGCACGGGGATCTGTTCCGAGGGCACCGCGCGCGGGTACCCCTTCCCGTCGAGCTTCTCGTGGTGGGCGTAGGCGATCTCCGGCACGCGCTTGAGGGTGCGCGTCCAGGGGATCTGCGAGAGGAAACGGAAGGTGTGCGTGACGTGCGACTCGATCTCCCGGCGCTCGGTCGGCGAGAGCGACCCGCGGGGGATGGAGAGCACCTGCACCTCGTTGGGCGTCAGCAGCATCTGCGGGCGCTCGCGCGAGTCGTTGTAGGACATCACGCTCAGGCTGGTCAGCCGCTCGAAGCCGCCCTGGGCGAGCACCGTGGGGCGGTTGCACTGCAGGACGAAGTCGGTGGCCTCATCCAGTTCCTTGAGTTCGCGGGTCAGGCGCTCGTGCTCCTCCGCTTCGATCTCCTCGAGCGCGCCTTCGCCGCGGATCTTCGCCGCGTCGATGCGCCGCAACAGCGAGGCGAGCTGCCGGTCCTTGCGCGCCAACTCGAAGCGCTGCTTGAGCACCTCGAGCTCGTGAGGGTACAGCTTCTCGGCCTTGACCAGCACCGGCTCGCGCACGCCGATCTTCCCGAAGTCGTGGAGCAGCGACGCGTAGCGGATCTCCTGCATCTGCTCGGGCGAGAACTTGAGGTCGCGGTACGGGCCGCCGGTGGCCTGCTCGGTCGCCTCGGCGAGCATCACCGTCAGGGAGGCCACGCGGCCCGAGTGACCCGCGGTGGTCGGGTCTCGCGACTCGATGGCCATCACCGAGGCCTGCACGAAGCCCTCGAAGAGCCGGCTGATGTCCTCGTGGAGCATCGCGTTCTCGATGGCCTGGGCCGCCTGGCCGCCCAGGGCCATGAGCAGCTCCTCGTCTTCGGCGTCGAAGGTGCCGTCGGTGGCGTTGAGCGCCTGGATGACGCCCGTGACCTCGCCGTGCGTGTCGCGCATCGGCACGCAGAGCACGCTCTTGGTGCGGTAGTTGGTCTTGATGTCCCAGTCGCGCTGGAAGCGGGGGTCTTCGTAGGCGTCGCGGAGGTTCAGCACCTCGCCGGTCTGCGCCACCGAACCGGCGATGCCCTGGCCCAGCGGCACGCGGATCTCCTGCTTGGCGCCCTGGGCGACGCGGCTCCACAGCTCGTTGCGGTGCCGGTCGAGGATGAAGAGCGAGCAGCGGTCGGCTTCGACCACGCGCGCCGCCTCGCGGAGGATGAGCGGCAGCAGCGCGTCGAGCGTGTGCGCCGCGGCCATCACCTTGGCCACCTCGAGGATCGCCTGGAGCTTGTCGGCGCGGCGAAGCGCTTGTCTCAGCGGTGACATCGACGGCGACGTCTTCTCATCCCGGTCATGATCCACGATGCCCGATGCTCCTCCCAACGGCCTCCCCGGGCAACCTCCCAAACAGGTGCACCCTGCCGCGGGGCGGGGTACCAAGCGCCCATGACGAACCGCGTGCGGATTGCCCCGTCGATCCTCTCGGCTGACTTTGGGCGCCTCGCCGACGAGGTGAGGGCGGTCGAGGCCGCCGGCGCCGACTCCGTGCACATCGACGTGATGGACGGCCGCTTCGTGCCCAACATCACCATCGGCCCGGTGGTGATCGAGGCGGTGCGGCGCGCGACGACGCTGCCCCTCGACGTGCACCTGATGATGGTCGAGCCCGAGAAGTACATCGACGACTTCGTCAAGGCCGGGGCGAGCATCCTCACCGTGCACCAGGAGGCCTGCCCCCACCTGCACCGCACCCTGCAGCAGATCCGCGCCGCGGGCGCGAAGCCCTCGGTGGTGCTCAACCCCGGGACCTCGCTGGGCACCATCGACGAGGTGCTCGGCGAGGTGAGCCAGGTGCTGCTGATGTCGGTGAACCCCGGCTTCGGAGGCCAGGCCTTCATCGCCGCCACCGTCGACAAGGTGCGGCGGCTGCGCGCGACGCTCGACGGGCGCGGGCTGCAGCACGTGGACATCGAGGTCGACGGCGGCATCAACCCCACCACCGCGAAGCTGGTGGTCGCCGCCGGCGCCAACGTGCTCGTGGCCGGGAACGCGGTCTTCAAGTCGGCCGACTACCGCGCGGCCATCTCAGCGCTGCGCTGAGCCGGCCTCGTCGCGCACCACGAGGCTCTGCACGTCGCCGCTCTCGGTGCGCACGTCGATCACGTGCGCGCCGCCCAGCAGCAGGCGCGGGTGCTCGACGTCGAGGCGCGCCAGCGGGTTCGGTTCCTGCCAGGTGGACCAGAAGCCCCCGTCGACGCGCCACGAGTAGCGGCGGCCCACGGCGAGTTCCAGCGACGCGCTGGCCTTCGACTTCACCACCGAGCGCACGAGCTGGGTCGAGGCGCGCTTCATGACCGGCACGCAGGCGGGGCCGCCGGAGAGCAGCTCGGCGTAGAGCCCCACGTGGTTGTAGGTGGTGCTGCCGCTGAGGTGGCCGATGCCCCGCGCGCCGACCATCTTCAGCTGGAAGCCGTTGAAGCCGGGGACGGTGAAGGCGCTCAGCCCCCCCGCGAGCGCGGGCTCGGCGAGGGTCAACAGCGAGGGCACGAGGTTCTGCAGCACCGAGAGCGGCTCGGCGAGGGTCTCGGAGTTCTTGATGGTGACGTTGGTGACCGCGCCCATCAGGCTGCCCACCACCGGCGTCACCCCGGAGCACCCGTCGAGGGTCACGCCGAAGGGCAGCGAGAGATCGGCCGAGACGGTGAAGAGCCGGGCGAGGCGATCATCGAGCAGCGCGTAGACGTCGAGCTCCACGCCGCGCCAGTTGAGCCGCAACAGCGGGTCGAGGGGCCGGCCGTTGGCGTCGACGGTGCCGGCGCCGACCACGGCCACCGGCGGGTTCACCGGGCGAATCACCACGCGCAGCGGCACGTTGCGGCCGTCGGTCAGCAGGCCCAGCGAGGGCAGCAGGGTGGCCAGCAGTCCCGACTCCAGCGCGCTGACGTTTTCGGTGCCCAGCTCGAGGCACAGCGCGCCCGACTGCTGCGCGCGGAAGAGCAGCTCGCTCACCATCTGGCCCGAGACCGAGAGGCCGATGTCGTAGGGCGCCGGCGCGTCGAGATCGAAGTCAGGCAGCGGCAGGGTGGCCGGCGCCGGCCGGGTGACCGGGGCGACGCACGAGGCGACGGCGAGTTCCCTGGCGCCGCCGCGAAGCCCGGCGGTCAGGCCTGCGGGGTTGGCCTCGGCGCTGCCACCCGCGCCGAACGAGAGCTCGATGGCCGAGTTGGCAGGGGCCCCGAACGCGCCCAGCGCCTGGCCGACCTCGAGGCGGCCCTCGGCGCCGAAGAGCGAGGGCACGCACTTGCCAGTCATCGTGTCGCGGCACACCCCGGCGTCGGTCTCGCAGCTGGAGGTCGCGGCGCCGAAGGTGGGGCACTCGCCCATGGGCCCGCAGGCGGCGCAGTTCGCGTCGGACAGCGCCTCGGTGATCTGGGTGCGCAGCGAGGCGGCGAGCTGGTTGATGAGCAGGGCCTTGACCGGGGCGAGGCTGGCGATGGCCAGGGTGGAGCAGCCCTCGTTGAGGATCTCCATGTCGGCCGGGTCGATGCAGTTGGGCGGCGTCGTCGACCCGGAGCATGCCTGGGCGTTGCCCACGTTGGCCACCTCGAGCGACAGCAGCTGGTCCCAGCGGGTGTCGATGGCGAACTTGATGTCGATGTTGAGGTCGGTGGACGCCGGCGGCGCGCGCCCGGTGTCGAGGTCGACGGTGAACTTCGCCCGGTTGCTGCTCAGGCAGAGCACGGCGCTGTTGCCGACCGACGAGATGGGCAGCCGGCCGGTCTGCACCGTGGCGGTGACCTTCGCCTCGAGGAGATCGGGCGACTTCGGCGCGAAGGTGAGGCTGGTGAAGGCGAGGGTGATGGTGTGGCCCACGTCGATGGCGGGGTTGCACACGCCGTCCATGCGGCCGCAGCTCTCGGCGGTGCAGTACAGGCCCCCGGTGTCGGCGATGATCAGCTTCCCCGCGGGAATGGGGCCCACCGAGACGGCCTGCTCGCTGCACGGCACCGGCACCACCAGCTGACCGCCGGGAGCGAAGGCGTCGAGGATCGTCAGCGCGTTCGCGTTGAGGGCGCCGAAGCCATGGGCCGACATGCGCGCCGCCCCGGCGCTGTTCAACTTGGGGCCTGAATACGAGCCCTGCGGCAGCGGGGTGAAGCCCCCGCATGCACAACCAGAGGGCGCGCTACAGGCCCACAGCGCCGCGCAGCACCACGCGAAGACCCACGAGCGACGAATCATTGGGGGCGGTGTAGCAGGAAGCGCCGCCCGGCGTCGTGGGGCGCCGGGCAAACCTTCGCTTCGAAATCGCCCCGGGTGCGCTCAGCGCCTGGCGGGCTTCTTCCCGGGGGGCGCCTTCTTCGCCGGGGCCTTCTTCTTCGCGGTGACCTTCTTCGCTGCGACCTTCTTCGCTGCGACCTTCTTGGGCGGGGCCATTTTCTTCGCGGCGACCTTCTTCTTCGCCGGTGGCTTCTTGCGCGAGACCAGCGCCTTGACCTGCTTGCCGACGGCCTTGAGCTTCGCCCTGGCATGCTGCTGGACCTTCTTCACCGCCTTGACCGCGTCGCTGGCGGCGGCCTCGAGCTTCTGCCCGACCTCGCGCACCTTCTCGCCGGGCGCGCCGAAGTACTTCTTCATCGGCGTGAAATAGAAGTCCTTCCACCCCTCGAGGTAGGCCTCGCCCTGGCCGTCGGGAATGTTCTCGTGATCGAAGGTGATCTTCGTGCCCTCGCCGGTCGGCTCGAAGCGCACGGTGAGCAGCGAGTCGGGGTCCTCGTCGCCGAACTCGCTGGTGCGCCACGCCTGCACGATCGTCGCGTGTGGCACCGCAGACACGGTGCGGCCCGAGATGTACCCGTCCCATGCGGTGAACCGGCCATCCCCCTCGTCGGTGGCGAGGCCGTCGGTCATGCGACCGTGCTGTTCGGGGTCGAGCCACGCCGCGAAGAGCCGCTCAGGACGAGCGGGGATGATGTCTGACACCGAGATGTTCTCTGCCATGTGTGGGTCCCTCCCCGAAAAGGGCGCCAGAGTTTCGCGCCGACGCTGCAAACACAGTTAACTCCACCTCGCCCGATGCGTACCAGTCACCTCGCCACCCTGTGCTGCATCGTCTCTCTCCACGCGTGGGCCGCTGCGCCGAAGGCCCAGGACCGCGAGGCCCTGCGCAAGGCGATGGAGTCGGTGCTCGCCAAGACCACGCTCCAGTCGGCCCGGGTGACGGTGCAGGTGCGCAGCCTCGACGACGGCTCGGTGGTCTTCGCCCGCGACCCCGAGGAGCTGCTCAACCCCGCCTCCAACGTGAAGCTCTACACCGCGGCCGCCGCCATCTCGCGGCTGGGGCCCGAGTACCGCTTCGAGACCGACTTCCTCGTCGATCCTGACTTCAAGGACGGCAAGGCGAAGACCCTCTACATCCGAGGGCGCGGCGACCCGACCGTCACCACCGAGCGGCTCTACGGCATGGTCGGCGAGCTGCTCCACGCGGGCCTCAAGGAGGTCCAGGACATCGTCGTGGACGACGGCTGGTTCGACGGCGAGCGGCTGCCCCCGGGCTTCGACCAGGAATACGGCGACAAGGCCTACCTTGCGCCGACCGGGGCGCTGTCGCTCAACTGGAACACCGTCGGCGTCTTCCTCCGCCCGGCCGAGGCCGCGGGGGGCAAGGCGACCATCGAGGTCGACCCCCCGTCGGACTACTTCGTCGTCGAAGGCGAGGTCACCACCGGCACCAACACCCAGCGCCGCTTCACCGTCAGCTCGGCGCTCGACAAGGACCGGGTGCGGCAGAAGATCGAGGCCAAGGGCGTGGTGCCCGTCGACAAGGGCACCTGGTCGGTGTGGAAGAAGATCGACCAGCCCGCGCTCTACTTCGGCTTCACGGTCAAGGCCCTGCTGCAGCAGCGCGGCCTCAAGGTGAAGGGGCGGCTGCGCGCGGGCTCCGTGCCGTACGCGCAGAAGATGCTCTACCAGGCGCAGAGCGACACCCTCGACATCGTGCTCAAGAAGCTCAACAAGCACTCGTCGAACTTCGTCGCTGAGCAGCTGATCAAGACCCTGGGCGCCGAGGGGCGGGGTGCGCCGGGCAGCCACGCCAAGGGCATCGACGTGGTCGAAGACTTCCTCGAGCGCGACGTGGGCATCGCGCGCGGCAGCTACGTGATGAAGAACGGCTCGGGGCTCAACGACGCCAACCGCTTTTCGGCCGCGCAGACCACGCGCTTGCTGGCCTACATGATGGACCGCTTCCAGGTGATGCCCGAGTACATCTCGTCGGTGGGCATCGCCGGCAAGGACGGCACGCTCAAGTACCGCTTCGAGGGCAGCGACGCCGTGGGGCGCCTGCGCGCCAAGACCGGCACCCTCGAGACCGTCTCGGCGCTCTCGGGCTACGTGCAGTCGGTCGGCGGCGAGCGCTTCGTGTTCTCGATCATGGTCAACGACTTCCCTGGGCGCGCGGGCACCGTGGTCCCCAACATCGACGCGCTCGGCGCGGCCATCGCGGCCTCCGGGTCGGCGGGCGGCCCCTCAGCGGCCGTCGCCGCGCTGACCCCTCCGTCCGTCGTCGGTCCCTTCGAGGAGCTCAAGGCCCGGCTCCAGACCTACGTCGGCCTCGCGCAGAAGGGTGAGCGGCGGAACGTGGCGCTGCTGCGCACGGCCTGGCGCAGCGAGAAAGACCCCGCGGTGCGGGCGATCATCGCCGACGCGCTCTACCAGTCGGACCCCCGCGAGGCCGCCAGCGTCCGGGTGCTGCTCGACAGCGCGCTGGCCAGCGACGACGTGTACGGGCGCATCAAGAAGGCGTCGACCGAGGCGGGCTTCGATGTCCCGGTGCTCCCCTCGCTCGTCGAGCTCGCCGCGGCCGGCAACGTGGACGCGGCGGCGCGGCTCTTCGAGTTCGTGCGTGTCGACGCGAGCGACGAGCGCTCGTCGGCCTGGCTCTCGGAGCAGCTCGCGGTGGTGGCCACCGACGCCCCCCAGGAGCTGCTGCTGGCGCTCAAGTCGACGCCGGAGGCCGACCGCGGCGTGATCATCGACAGCCTGGTGCGTGGCCTGGTGAAGGCCGCCCAGCCCGAGGCCCCGCTGTGGGGCGTGCTGCGCCAGGCCCAGGGAGCGGCCGACCCGTCCATGGCCGTCTTTGCCCGGGGCCTCGAGGCGACGTTGTCTCAGAAGGTGGCCGAGGCGCGCGCTCCCGGCGCCCCGACGCTCGTCACCGTGCCGCCGGCCGCCGCGCCGCCGGTCAGTGGCAACGCCGCGCCCGCCCCCGGCGGGTGACCCAACCCTCCGGAACGACAGGGGTCGTTCCCACTTGTCAGACCCCCGTGCTATGGGCTGTCGCTCCACCACAACCGGCCCGCAACGGGTTGGTTCTCGAAAGGACGACGACATGGCAGGCGGCATCAACAAGGTGATCCTCATCGGCAACCTCGGCGCAGACCCCGAGGTGCGCTTCACCCCCAGCGGGCAGGCGGTCGCCAACTTCCGCATCGCGACGAGCGAGTCGTGGAACGACAAGACCAGCGGGCAGAAGCAGGAGCGGACCGAATGGCACCGCATCGTCGTCTGGGGAAAGCTCGCGGAGCTGTGCGGCGAGTACTTGAAGAAGGGCCGCCAGTGCTACGTGGAAGGTCGCCTCCAGACCCGCGAGTGGACGGACAAAGAGGGCAAGAAGAACTACACCACTGAAGTGGTCGCCAACACCGTGCAGTTCCTCGGCGGTGGCGCCGGCGGCGGTGCCCGTGGCGGCGGCGCTGAGGGTGGCGGCACCCGTGGGCCCGGTGACCAGGGCAACGGCGGCGGCGCGCCCCCGGACGACATGGGCGGCCCGCCCCCGGCAGACGACATTCCGTTCTGAACCGCGGGTCGCTTTGCCCCCTTCACGAGCTCCCAGGGGCCGGCATTTCGGATCAGCACTTGACGAAACTGCCGGCTTTCTGTTTTGAGCCCCGACTTCCACCGCAGCACCTTTCCCGACATCAGCGCCGAGCCCGGTCAGCGCTGAACCCACCGCCGTAGGAGTTGAAATGAACGTCAGAGCCCTCACGCTCGGAGCCTTCGTTGGCTTCGTTGTCGCTTTTGCCCCTTCCTGTAGCCCGGCCAAGTGTGGTCCCCAGAACTGTGGCGGTTGCTGCAGCGCGAAGGGCGAATGCGTCGCCAAGGCGAGCGCTGGCAACAACACCACCTGCGGCGCGGCCGGTAACCTCTGCGCTGACTGCTCGCTGACCAACACGACCTGCAGCTCGGCGACGGGCACCCCGGCGTGCACCAGCACCGGCACGGGCGGCGGCACGGGCGGCGGCACGGGCGGCGGTACGGGTGGTGGTACGGCGGCGTGTGACGGCTGCAAGCTCCCTTCGGGCACCTGCGTGCCGGCGAGCAACGCCTCGACGAACCCGGGCAACTGCGGCAGCGGCGGCAACCTCTGCGTCGCGTGCGGCACCAGCCAGCTCTGCGTCGGTGGCTCCTGCGTGGCGCCTGACGCCGGCTCGATCGGCATCGGCTCGCCCTGCACAACCAACGCGCAGTGCAGCAGCGTCTCGCTGACCGCGGTCGACCGCCAGATCGGCGTCGTCGCGTTCTGCAAGAAGGCCGCGCGTGACAACACCAAGGCCACCGGCTTCGCGTACACCGACGGTTACTGCACCAAGCGCTGCGGCTTCGAGGAGACCTCGACCACCAGCAGCTGCGGCGCCAACGAGTGCAGCTACACGCTCGGCTTCGTCGGCGAAGTGGACAACGTGTGCTTCAAGTCCTGCACCGGCGACGCGGACTGCCGCACGGGCTACTACTGCCTGCCCACCTCGGCGGCCGGTGACACGGGCGTGTGCCTCCCCGAGACCTCGCTGAGCACCGGCGCGGACGGCGGCCTGACGATCATCGAGGCCGATGCCGGCCCCGGCTTCCCCGGCGAAGTGGGCGTGGCGTGCACCACCGACGCGACCTGCAACCCCCCGGTCGACGGCTTCTGCATCCAGGAGTCGATTGACGCCGGCTACGTGGGCGGCCAGTGCACGGCCGACTGCTCGTCGATCTTCTACAACGACAGCTGGTGCGGTGTCGGCGGCCAGTGCACGCCCGAGTACATCGGTCGTGACGCCCTCCGCGCGCCGGTCATCGGTTGGATCTGCGAGCGCGGCTGCGGCCCGACGGCCGACGGCGGCCCCGGCGCGACCTGCCGCACGGGCTATGCCTGCGAGAACGCCACCAAGCGCTTCTCGACCTGCATCCCCCGCTGCGACAACTCCGGTGCGGCCTGCACCGGCAACCGCCCGGACGGCGGCGCCGAGGTGTGCAACACCACCTCCGGTCTCTGCGAGTAATCCAGCAGTCTTGAAGTGAAATCGGTGGGGGCGATGGCTCAGCCGTCGCCCCCATCTTTCTTTTTGCGCAGGGACCCCATGGCCGACTCCATCGTTCGCACGCTGCTCCAGGAGAGCAACCTCAAGGTCTCGGTGGCGGTGGTCACCGAGGTGGCCCGCGAGGCGCGCCGTCGGCACCGGATGCTCCCGGCGTCCGCGTCGCTCTTCGCGCAGGGCGCGGTGGGCGCGGCGCTGTTGGCGTCACTGCAGAAGGGCGAGACGCGCATCAACCTGCAGCTCGAGTGCGACGGGCCGTTCCGCGGCTTCTTCGTCGACGCGGCGGCCAACGGGGAGATCCGCGGGTACGTGAAGAACCCGCACCTGGATCTCGAGCTCTCGTCGGGCGTCTTCCAGTGGCGGGCCGCCCTGGGCAACACCGGCTTCCTCTCGGTGCTGCGCGACGTGGGCAGCGAGTACTACCGCTCGTCGGTGGAGTTGGTGGCCATGCGCTTCGAGGACGATCTCAACCACTACTTCGCCACCTCGGACCAGGTCGCCACGCGGGTGTCGATCACCGTTCAGCGCGAGGGTGACGAGGGGCTGGGCAGGGTCGCCGGCGTGCTGCTGCAGGCGCTGCCTGACTCCGACCCCGAGGCGCTGCGGCGCCTGGGGGGGGAGCTCGAGACCCGGCTCCACGACGCCGTGGAGTCGCTCGAGGTGCTCGACGCGACGGCCCTGCTGGCCGCGCTGTTCCCCGGCGTGCCCCCGATGATCGAGACCCCGCTGAAGTTCACCTGCAACTGCAGCAAGGAACGCGCGATGGGCACCATCCAGGGGCTCGGCGTGGACGAGGTGCAGGACATCGTCGACACCATGGGAAGCACCGCGGTGACCTGCCAGTTCTGCGGTGCGCGCCACGAGATCACGCTGCCCGACCTGTGGGAGCTCCTCGAGCGCCTCGGCCGGCCGCAGCCCAAGCACTGACGCCTCCCCGGGCGCCCTCGAGGCGGAATAGCGTGCACCGCGCTGCTCTCCTTTGAGAAGGGGGTACCCGTGGACGCGCTGGACCGCATCGCGAAGCTCCTGGACGACGAGTCACCCCGCAAGCGCATCGCCGCGGCAGTGGTGCTGGGCGAGCTCAAGGTGAAGGACGCGGCCGTCGTCGCGCGCCTGGTGGAGATGGCGAAGGACCCCCTCGAGGCCTACGCGGAGCCGGCGGTCGAGGCCCTGGGCTCGATGCGCGCGCTCAAGGCCCTGCCGGTGCTGCTCGACACCCTGGGCCGCGGCCGCGAGCTGGCGGGCAAGGCGCGGGCCGCCATCGCCGCGCTGGGTGAAGAGGCGCTCCCGGAGATCCGCGCGCGGCTCGACCACGCCACCCCGGAGATCCGCGCGGCGCTCAGCGCGTTGCTGCCCTCGGTCGGTGGGCGCCTGAGCTTCGAGCTGGCCCTCGAGGGGCTGCGCGGCCAGCCCTGGGAGGCGATCAACAAGGTGGCCCTCTCGGTGCGCCAGGAGGCCCGCACCCTGGGCGAGGCCGAGCGGCGCGTGCTCAAGACCCAGGCCGAGAAGTTCCTCTCCAGGAAGAAGAGCGCCGACGACGAGCTCGCGCTGCGCGGGGTGATCAAGGTGCTCGGCTACCTCGAGCTCGCCGAGACCCAGGACCTGCTGCTGGGCTACCTCGGGCCCCGGCAGCCGCCGGCGGTACGGCTCGAGGCCACCACCGCGCTGCGCTTCGCCCTGGCCAGGGGCCCCTCGAAGAAGGCGCTGCGCCGGCTGATGGAGATGCTGGTGGACGCCGATCCGCTCGTGGGCCGCGCCGCCCGGGACTCGCTCACGGTGCTCAAGATCGGCGCCCAGTTCGCCGAGGAGCTCGCCGAGCTGTGCGCCTCCGAGGTGGGCGAGGTCGCGCTGTGGGCCATCGCCCATCTCGGCGAGCTGGCGGTCAGCGAGAAGGGCGCCGCCGGCAAGCTGGCCGCGCGAACCCTGCTGCCCGTGGCGCGCGGCGCCGAGCGGGCGCGGGCCGAGGCCGCCTCGCAGGTGCTCGCGCAGTTGCCCGGCGGCACCTCGCTGCTGGTCGAGGCCCTCGCCGACGCCGAAGACGAGACCGGGGCCCAGGTGCTCGCCGACGTGCTCGCGCCGCTCGCCGCGAGCCTCTCGAAGAAGGACGTGCAGCGGCTGCTGGAGGCCGGCGGCCAGAACCTCGGCACGCACGTGTCGGTGGCCCGCCGGCAACTCGAGCCGGTGCGCGCGGCCGACGGCGAGGCCTGGGCCGGGCTGCTGCGCGAGAAGGCGAAGGCCCTGCTCAAGAGAGACCCGGCGCGGGCCGAGGTGATCGGCCAGTTGCTGGGGCGGTCCATGGTGGCCACGGCGGCCGACCGCTTCGGCCTGGTGGTCAACCAGCTGGCCCACTCGAGCCTCGACCCGCACCCGCGCGCCCGGCAACGCGACCCGGCGCTGGTGGAGCTGGAGAAGCTCCAGCAGGAGGGCTTCAAGCTCGGCGAGGCCGTGGGCAAGGACCGCAGGCTGAGCGACGAGGCGCGCTACTACCTGGGGGTGCACTTCGCCGAGAAGGCGACCTTCGAGCTCAAGAACCTCGGCGCGGAGATCCTCGAGGGGTTGACGTCGGGCCGGGGGAAGATCGCCCGGGCGGCGAAGAACAAGATGAAGCTGCTCGAGCTGTGAGCGAACGCCCGCCGAAGGGCTACGTGAGCTGAATGCTCGGCGTGTTCTGCGCGCCGTCCACCACCACGTCGGTGCCGCTGACCCAGCTGGCCCTCGGCGAGAGCAGGAAGGCCACCACGTCGGCCACCTCGTCGAGCGTGCCCATGCGCCCCCAGGGGAACTCGCGCTTCACGAACTCGGCGATGCGCTCGGGCCTGTCGTGGGCCCGCTTCGCCCACGAGCCACCCTCGAACAGGATGCTGCCCGGGCTGACGGTGTTGACGCGGATCTTCAGGCCCGCCAGCTCCCGGCCCAGCGACGCGGCCAGGGCGATCTCCGCGGCCTTCGAGGCGCCGTATTGCGGCCGGGGCCCGGGCCGCGAGCCGGAAATGGAGGCGATGATCACCGCGCTCCCGCCCCCGGCCTGCGCGAGGTGCGGCGCCGCGGCGCGGATCAACCGCGCGGCGTGCACCAGGTTGACCTCCAGCGTCTTGACCCAGTCTTCCGGGGTGGTCTCGAGGAAGCTGCCGCCGAAGGTGCCGCCGACGTTGGCCACCACGCCGTCCACCCGGCCCAGGGCGCGCGACGCGGCGTCGACGAACTGCTCCACGCCGCCCTTGGCCAGCACGTCCACCTGTTCTCCGTGCACCCGCGCCCCGAGCTTCGAGAGCGATTCCACGGCGGCGTCGAGGGTCTGCTTCGTGCGGCCGCAGACGCCGACGTGGGCGCCTTCTTCGGCGCAGCGCCGGGCGATCGCGTGACCGATGCCGCGCGTGCCGCCGGTGACCAACACCACCTTGTCCCGAAGCTTGAGATCCATGCCGCGGGGCTTACCACCGCTGCGCCGGGCTCAGAGGTAGTCGAGGCGGAGCGCTGCTTCGGCACAGGCGTCGACGTCGACGGTGACGTCACCCTCGGGCAGGGTGCCCACCAGCGCCACCACGTACCGGAGGCTGCCCGACTGGAGGTACGCGGCCACGTCGAAGGCGTCGCCGTTCCAGCTCACGATGCGCGGCGCGGTCTCGGTGCGGAGGTAGTCGAACTGCCGCGCCTCGAGGCCGCTCGACGCCGCGGGGGCCAGCGAGAGGTGCGCCTCGTCGACGAAGCCCAGGTCGGTCGAGCCCTCGACGGCGGTGATCTTCACGGAGGTCAGCGCGAAGTGCATGTCGACCATCTCCTGCAACTCGGGCGGCAGCTGCGCCGAGACGTCGAAGTCGAAGGTGCGCGAGACCGCGACGCCCCGCTGCATTTCGGGGGGCAGCAGCGCCACCTGCGCGCGCACGTCGCTGGGCACCTGGAAGTGCTGGTTCGAGAGGTGCTGGCAGACCGAGGTCGCCTGGGCCTCGAGGAAGAAGGGGTTACAGCCGGCGAGAACCAACCCAGCGACCATCAACAGCGAGGCGCGAAACACGGGGAGCCTCCTTTTTCTAAAAAGATCCTGCCCGGGCACACCCCCGACACGGGGGAGGGGAGTGAGGTGGATGTGCCCGGTCAGGCGGGGGGACTGGAACTGAATCAACCGAAGCAGAAGATGAAGCCGAGGCGCGCGGAGGGGATGAAGCCGCGGAGCGCGATGCCGCTGACGGTCACCATCGAGGTGCCGCCGGTGGAGATGGACTGGTTGGCCATGCCGATGTCGACGTACGAGAGGCCGGCGCGCAGGGTGAAGGCCACGTTCTTGGAGCCGACCTCGAAGCCCACCTGGGCGTTGGCGAAGCCCACGCTGACCCCGGTGACCGCGTTGCGCAGGGACTCGTCCTTGAGCAGCTGCGGCAGCCAGGCCAGCTCGCCGCCGAACACGTAGCCGCCGTCGATGCCGATGAAGGGGCGGAAGGCGAACGAGGGGAAGGCCATGAGCATCGCGCCGAAGCGCACACCCGAACCCACCCCGTTGGTGAGCCCGCCCGCGTGGAGCCGGAAGAAGCGACCCGGGGTCACGACCAGCGAGGCGCCGATGCCGTCCGGGGCGCCGGCGTCGATCTGCACGCCGAAGAACGGCGCCTCGAAGGGCGCCTTGCCCTTGTCATCGAGCGTCACGCCTTCGGTCGTCACCAGGGGCGGGGTGGCGGCGAGGGCGAAAACGGTGACGAGAGCCGAGAGCATGACTCCCGGTTGTGCAAGGGCTCGGCCGCGGCGGTTTCTGCCTCGTCACGGGCAGTTGGCGCCGCCCTGCGCGGGGTAGCCCGCAACCACTGGAGGAGTCAGCACCCCCGACTCGCGATCGACTCCGTGCGAGCCGGGCTCACTGTCACCGCACATGTCGTCACGTTCGTGCAGCGCCTTCAGTGGAAGGATGAAGACGCACACGAGAGCAGATCGCGCATCACCTTGCGGGCGGCGGGGATGAACTCGTTGCCCTTCACCGAGGGGTCGAGGCGGGCGATGAGCTTCATGTCGGGCGTGAGCCGGTAGAGGCCCTTGGACTTCTGCACCAGGGTGGCCAGGCGAGCGCCGTCGAGGCGCGCGTCGTTGCTCAAGGTGACCACCAGCCGGCCGGGGCCGCCGTCGAGCTGGCGCAGGGCGAGGCGGCGCAGGTCGATCTTGATCAGCATCACCTCCTGCAGCGAGTCGAGCTCGTCGGGGGCGTCGCCGAAGCGGTCCACGCACTCGGAGCGCAGGTCGGCCAGCTCGTCGGCGGACTGGGCCTGGCTGTAGCGCTTGTAGAGCACCAGGCGCTGGTGCACGTCGGGCACGTAGGCCTCCGGGAGGTAGGCGGGCAGCGGCAGGTTGACGTCGGGCTCGATGACGTCCTTGGGGGGCTCGCCGCGCACCTCGGCGATCGCGTCTTCGAGCAGCTGCGCGTAGAGCTCGAAGCCCACGGCCTCGATGCTGCCCGACTGTTCCTTGCCCAGCAGGTTGCCCGCCCCGCGGATCTCCAGGTCGTGGCTGGCGATGTTGAAGCCCGCGCCCAGCTCGGTGAAGGCCTGGAGCACCTCGAGGCGCTTCTCGGCGTCCTTGGTGATGGTGCGGCCGTGGGGCACGAGGAGGTAGGCGTAGGCCCGTTCCTTCGAGCGGCCGACGCGCCCGCGCAGCTGGTAGAGCTGCGAGAGCCCGAACTGGTCGGCCCGGTTGACGATCATGGTGTTGGCCGTCGAGATGTCGATGCCGCTCTCGACGATGCTGGTGGCCAGCAGCAGCTGGGCGCGGCGCTCGACGAACTCCAGCATGGCCTTCTCGAGCTCGCCTTCGCCCATCTGCCCGTGGGCCACCACCATCGACACCTGGGGCACCAGCTCGCGGAGGAACTTCTCCATGGAGGCGATGGACTGCACCCGGTTGTGGATGAAGTACACCTGCCCGCCGCGCTGCACCTCGCGGGTGATGGCTTCCTTGATCTGCGCCGGGTCGAACTTGTTGACGAAGGTACGGATGGCCCGGCGATCGGCCGGCGGGGTGGTGATGAGCGAGAGATCGCGCATGCCCGAGAGCGCCATGTTGAGGGTGCGGGGAATGGGCGTGGCGGTCAGCGTCAGGGTGTCGACGGTGGTCTTGAGCCGCTTGAGGTTCTCCTTCTGCTTGACCCCGAACTTCTGCTCTTCGTCGATGACCAGCAGCCCCAGGTCCTTGAAGCCCACCTCGCTGTTGAGCAGCTTGTGGGTGCCGATGAGCACGTCGACGCGGCCCTCGCGCGCCTTCTGCAGCGCGTCGCGGATCTCCGGCGTGCGGCGCATGGACGAGATGACGTCCACGGTGACCGGGTAGCCGTCGAAGCGGCGCTTCATGGAGTTGAAGTGCTGGTGGGCCAGCAGGGTGGTAGGCACGAGCATCGCCACCTGCTTGCGGTCGAGCACCGCCTTGAAGATGGCGCGCATGGCGACCTCGGTCTTGCCGTAGCCCACGTCGCCGCAGACCAGCCGGTCCATCGGTTCGGCCTTCTGCATGTCGGCCAGCACGTCGTCGATGGCCTTCTGCTGGTCGACGGTCTCCTCGAACTCGAAGTCGGCCTCGAACTGCCGGTAGTAGCGGTCGGGCGCGTGGAAGGGGTGGCCGGGGTGCGCCTTGCGCTCGGCGTAGAGCTGCAGGAGCTCGGCGGCCATCTTGAGCAGCTGCTCCTTGACCGCGGCCTTGCGCTTCTCGAAGGCGCTGGTGCCCAGCTTGTCGAGCGCCACCTTGCCCGGGTCGCCGCCGGTGAACTTCGAGATGAGCCGCATGCGGCCCACCGGGAGGTAGACCTTGTCCTTGCCCTGGAACTCGAGGACCAGGAAGTCGGCCGAGACCTGGTTGACCTGCATGGTCAACAGCCCGCCGTAGCGGCACACCCCGAAGTCGGCGTGCACGCAGAGGTCGCCTTCCTTGAGGTCCTTGAAGCTGGCGGCGAAGCCCTCGGCGGCCGACTTGCGGCGGCGGGTCTTGCGGCGCGCGCGCTGGCCGAAGAGATCCTCCTCCGAGAGCACCACCAGGTGGGCCGCGCCGTCGACGAAGCCCTCGGTGACCTCGCCCACGAAGAGGTGCACCGGGGCGCGCTCCTTGACCTTCCCCTCGAAGGGCCCGGGGTGGATGACGGTCTTGACCTTGCGCTCCACCAACAGGCGCTTGAGGCGATCGGCCTGGCCCATGGAGCCGCAGGCCACCAGCACCGCGTGGCCCTCGTCCTTCCACGCCTCGAGCCTGGTGAGCAGCGGGGTGAGCGCGCCCTCCTCGCCGTGGTGCGAGCGGATCGCCTCGCGCAGCTCCTTCGTGGCTCCGAACACGAAGGGCAGCGGGGCGTCGCCCACGTCGAGTGACAGCCCGCCGCCGGTCGCCACGCGGTACGGCCGCAGCTCGAGGTCCAGCTCCTCGGGGGTGAGGAAGTGCTGCGCCGGGGGCAGGGTGAGCTCCGAGCGCCGCACCGAGTCGTCGTAGCTGCGGTCGATGTCGGTGAAGAGCTCCTCGAGGGCGCGGTCTTGCGAGGTGGGCTCGTCGAGCCAGAAGAGGGGCGCCGGGTGCCAGGCGCGGAGGTACTCGAAGAGGGTGCTCAGCCCGCCCGGGAAGAAGCCCGGCAGCAGGCCCTCGAGGCCGCCGGCGGCGATGCCCTCGCGGATCTGCTCGAGGCGCTCGCGCACCTTGGAGGTGGGCACGTGCTGGTGCTCGGCGGCCTCGCGCACCGCGAGCTCGGCCTGCTTGCGCGTGGCCTCCGAGAAGAAGAGCTCCCGGGCCGGCAGCAGCGTCAGCTCGTCGATGCTCTCGATGGTGCGCTGGGTGTCGGGGTCGAAGCTGCGCATCGACTCGATGGTGTCGCCGAAGAACTCGAGGCGCACCGGCTCGTCGTGCAGCGCGGGGAACACGTCGAGGATGTCGCCGCGCAGCGAGAAGGTGCCCGCGTCTTCGACCAGCGGCGCGTTGCGGTAGCCCATGGACGACAGGAGCCGGGCCAGCTCGTCACGCCCGGCGTCGGCGCCGACCTTCACCTGGGCGGTCAACGAGCGCATCACCGCCAGCGGCAACAGCCGCCGCGAGAGCGCCCGCACCGAGAGCACCACGGCCCCGAAGCGCGTGCCCCTGGCGAGGTGGAAGAGCGCGCCCAGCCGCTCGGACACGATGGCCTGGTCGGGCACCAGCTCGTCCCACGGGAGCACCTCGTCGGCCGGCAGCCGCAGCACGGTGGGCGACAGGCGCGTCCCCTCGCCGCCGAGGAAGAAGGCGAGATCGCCGGCCAGGGCATCGGCGGTGTCCTCGTCGGGGGTGACGCACACCAGGGGGGCGTCGTGGTGCCTCGCCACCCGCGAGAGCACCCAGGCCCTTGCGGCGCCCGACAGGCCCACGGTGCGCACGCGTCGGCCCGGGGCCAGATCGGCAATCAACGCGGCGAACCCATCGGAAGACATCGGCCCTGCCAGTAAGGCGGCGCGGGCGGGGGGTCAACGCGATTGCGAGCGGTCGAGCAGTCCTTCCAGGGTGGTCGCGGTGAAGGGCTTCTCGAGCACCGTGGGCCGGTGCTCGGCGAGGAACCGCTCGGCGCGCTCGGTGAAGGTGCCCCCGGTCATGAAGACCACGCCCTGGCGCTGCGTGGGGGTCAGCTGCTCCCACACGTCGATGCCCGAGACCTCCGGCATCATCAGGTCGCACAGCACCAGGTCGTAGGTGAGCCCCGCGCCCAGCAGCGCCAGCGCCTCGCGGCCGCTGTGGGCGAGCGTGAGGTCGTGGGCCTTGCCCAGCAGCCGCTCGAGCGAGCGCAGGATCGCCGCCTCGTCGTCGACCAGCAGCAGCCGCGCCCGCTTGCGCGAGGGCACCGGGGTGGTGCTGGTGCCGGGGTAGCCGCCGACCGCGATGGGGAGCCGCACCTCGAAGGTGGTGCCCACGCCCACGGTGCTGGTGGCGGTGATGGTGCCCCCGACCTCCTTGACGATGCCCTGGCTGATGAACAGCCCCAGGCCCGTGCCCTCGCCGATCTGCTTGGTGGAGAAGAAAGGGTCGAAGACCCGGGGCAGCACCTCGGGCGGGATGCCCGAGCCGGTGTCGGACACGGTGACGATCACCTGGTCGCCCTCTTCGCGCGAGACCACGGTGACCAGGTTGTCGGCGGCGTGCCCGTCGGGCATGGCGTGGGCGGCGTTGACCAGCAGGTTGAGGAACACCTGGCCCAGGCGCGCCTCGTTGCCGAAGACCGGGCCCACGGGGCGCAGCTCGCTGACCACCCGGGCGCGGTGCCGCAGCTCGTTCTTCGCCATGTTCAGCGAGGCCTGCACGACGCGCGCGACGTCGCAGTGCACGCGCTGGCGATCGTCGATGCGCGCGAAGGGCTTGAGGCTGAGGACGATCTGCCGCACGCGCTCGGCGCCCTCGAGCGCCTCGCTGACCGCGTCGCGCAGGTCGACCAGGTCGACGCCCGGCTGGTCGGGCATGGTGGCCAGTTCGCTGCGCACCACGTTCAAGTTCGCCAGCACGAAGGCCAGGGGGTTGTTGATCTCGTGCGCGACGCCGGCGGCCATGGTGCCCAGGCTGGTCAGGCGCTCGGCCAGCCGCAGCTGCGCCTGCAGCAGGCTCTGCTGGGTGACGTCTTGAACGACGGTGAGCTCGCGCGTCACGCGGCCCTGCTCGTCGCGCGTCAGCCGGGCCCAGGTGCGCACCTCGCGGATCTCGCCCCGGGCCGTCTTGAGCCGCAGCTGCAGCGGGGGCAGCGAGCCGGGCAGGGCCACCTTTTGCCGGTAGTGGCGGTAGCGGTCGCGCTCCTCGGCGAGCACGAAGGGCTCGAGGTCGAAGTCTTCGCCGGCGTCCTCGGAGGTCAGCTGCAGCAGGTCGCGCAGTCGCGGGGTGGCGCGGGTCGTGCCCCCCAGGTGATCGCGCTCGATGACCGCGAGCTCGGCCAGCTCGAAGGCCTCGGTGAGCAACTCGCGGGCGCGCCGCAGCTCCTCGAGCTCCGCCAGCCGCTCGGTGACGTCGTGGCCGCGGGCGAAGAGCGCCGCGCCGTGCTGGGTGGTTTCGGCGCGCGCCACCTTCCAGGCGATGTGGCGCCACGAGCCGTCATGGGCGCGAAGCCGGTTGGTCAGCTCGAGGGGCCCCGGCGGCGCCTGCTCGAGAGCGGTCAGGCCGGCCCGGTCTTCGGGGTGCACCAACTCCAGGAGGCCGTCGCCCAGGTAGCTCTCGCGCGGCCAGCCCAGCACCGCGCTCACCGCGTCGTTGGCCTGCAGCACCTTGAAGTCGGACGTGGCCACCACCAGCAGGTCGGCCGAGAGCCCGAAGAAGCGCTCGAAGACGCGCAGCTCGCTGACCACGGCCAGCTCGCGGGTGATGTCGAGGAAGGCGACCACCACCCGGCTCACCTGGCCGTCGTTCAGCTGCGGCACCGCGGACACCACCAGCTCCCGGTAGGCCCCGGAGGGGAGCCGCACCGCGAGCCGCCGACGGAAGACCGGGTGCCCCGTGGTGCGCGCTTCGACCGAGGGCACCTCCTCGGGGGGGAGCGCCGAGAGGTCGGCGCGCAGCAGCGCCCAACGCGCGTCGCGCTCCTTTCGGTCCTTGAGTTGCCCGGCCGTCAGCCCCAGCACGTCGAGCGCGGCCTGGTTGAACTCGAGCACCTCGCCCGAGGCGTCGAGCACCACCACGCCCTCGCTCAGCGTCGAGAACACGCGTTCCAGGTCGGCGGGGTTCATCGGCACTTGAGCCGGACAGCGTCGGCCCAAGCCGGGCCCCGTTCAAGGTGTTCCCTCGGGTGTGCACCCCACCCACCAGCCGGTCCGCTGACAGCCGGTAGAAGTCCGCCTCGGCGGTATAGGCTCCCGCGCTCCCGTGAACGGACGAATCAGCGACCTCATGAAGCAGGGCCTCCGCAAGTGGACGCAGTCCATGGCGGGGGACGATCTCGATCAGCGGCTCCAGGGCAGCCGGCCCGAGAACGAGTACGGCGTGGACCCCTTCGGGTTCAGCCTCGACTACGCGCTCTCGGCGATCGGGCCGTTCGTGTGGCTCTACAAGCACTACTTCCGCGTCGACACCTTCGGCATCGAGAAGGTGCCGGCCGGACGGGTGCTGCTCATCTCGAACCACTCGGGCCAGCTCCCGGTGGACGGCGCGATGATCGGCGTGGCCATGCTCACCGAGGCGAAGCCGGCGCGGGTCATTCGCAGCATGGTCGAGAAGTGGGTGCCCTCGCTGCCCTTCATTTCGACCTTCTTCGCGCGCGTGGGGCAGATCGTCGGCACGCCCGAGAACTGCCGCCGGCTGCTGGAAAAGGACGAGGCGATCCTCGTCTTCCCCGAGGGCATCAAGGGCATCAGCAAGCTCTACCCGCAGCGCTACCAGTTGCAGGAGTTCGGCCTGGGCTTCATGCGCCTCGCGCTCGAGACCAACACCCCCATCATCCCCATCGCGGTCATCGGCGGCGAGGAGCAGGCGCCGGCGGTGGTCAACGTCAAGCCGCTGGCGAAGCTGCTGGGGTTCCCGGTGATGCCGCTGACGCCGTACGGGGCCCCGTTCCCGCTGCCGGTGAAGTACCGGCTCTATTTTGGTGACCCCCTCTATTTCACCGGCCGCGCCGACGACGACGACAGCGAGCTCGAGAAGAAGGTCAAGGTGGTGCGCGCCGCCATCCAGACCATGATCGAGCAGGGCCTCAAGGAACGGAAGGCGGTGTTCTGGTGAGCGAGACCCGGTTGAAGGTCGTGGTCACCGGCATCGCGGGGAACCTCGGGCGGGTGGTGGCCAAGCTGCTGCACCGCGAGGCCCACGTCATCGGCATCGACCGTCGGCCCTTCGTGGGCCGCCCCAAGGACGTCGATCACTACCAGGTCGACGTGCGCAAGAAGAAGACCGACGAGGTCTTCCGCCGGCACCGCCCCGACGCGGTGATCCACATGGGGATCATGCACGACCCGCGCATGAGCGCGGAGGACCACCACAGCTTCAACGTGCTGGGCACCATGAAGGTGCTGGAGTGCGCGGCGAAGTACGGGGTGAAGAAGGTGGTGATGCTCTCGAGCGCCAACGTGTACGGCCCGTCGCCCGAGAACTCGAACTTCCTCACCGAGGACGCGCCGTTGATGGCGGCCAGCCGCTTTCCCAGCGTGCGCGACCTGATCGAGGTCGACATGCTCGCCCACGGCTTCTTCTGGCGGCACCCGGAGATCGAGACGGTGCTGCTGCGGCCGGTGCACATCGTGGGCGCGGCCATCAAGAACGCGCCGTCGAACTACCTGCGCCTGGCGCGCCCCTGGGTGATGGCCGGCTTCGACCCCATGGTGCAGTTCATCCACACCGAAGACGTGGGCCGCGCGATGATCGAGGCGCTGCGCGCGGGGCGAAAGGGCGTCTACAACGTGGTGGGCCCCGGCGAAGTGCCGCTCTCGAAGGTCTTCAAGGAGCTGGGCCACCAGCCCATCGCGCTGCCGCACCTGCTCGCCCGGCCGCTGTTGCGCACGCTCTTCAAGTACCGCCTCGCCAGCTACCCCCCGGAGGAGCTCGACCACATCCAGTTCCTGTGCATGGTCGACGGCTCGCGGTGGACGCAGGAGACCGGGTGGAAGCCCCAGCACTCCATGCGCGAGACCCTCCGCTCGGTGCTCGGCGAATAGAGTCTGACTCCGATGTCAGCTTCCGGAGCCTCTGCGCTCCTGCGCCTGATGTCGGATGACCCGGCAAGCCATTGAAACAACTCTGAGGTGCCACCTGCCTTGTCATGGCACCGGGGTTGCTTTGTCAGGGCTTCGGTAAGGCGATTCCATTGTGGAATCTCCGACGCCCGTCGCCTCGGCCGGCCCCGAGACGACGGGCGGTTTTTTTTGTCTACGGGGCCACGGGCTTCGCCGGCTTGAGCACCACGGGCGCCGGCTTGAGGTCGTCGAAGGGCCCTTCGTCCTGGCTCTCGAGCTGCCACACCCCGTCGCGCCAGATGAAGACGCTGGTGACCGTCGCGGTCTCCTCGGTGGTCGACGGCAGTCGGTACCAGGAGATCTTGGTCACCGCGGTGGCGATCAGCAGGTCGAGGCCGATCTTCGCGTCTTCGAGCTCGAAGTTGGTGATGAAGAGATCGCGCTCGTCCTTGAGCTTGGTGCGCGCCTTGATGAAGGGCTGGCGCCGGTCTTCGACCATCAGGTCGGCCGCTCCGCGGAAGTCCTTCCAGCGCACCCGCTGGTGAAAGGCCTCGACGGCGGGCTTGAGATCTTCGACTTCGCCCTTCTTGACGCTCGCGCAGCCGCTGGCGAGGAAGACGAGCAACACGGTGAGGGCGCGTTTCATGGCGCGGGACGGTAGCACCCGCGTTGGGTATGGTCCCGCCCGCAATGTCCAAGCCGATGGTGGAGAAATACGAGCAGATGCTCGCGCAGGATCCGTCGAGCACCGTGTTCGTGGAACTCGCGCGTGCGTACCTCGATCGTGGTGACAACGAGCTGGCCATCGCCACCTGCCAACAGGGCGTGGGGCACCACCCCGGCTCGGTGGTGGGCCGCGTGCTGTGGGGCAAGGCGCTCATCAACACCGGCAAGGCCGCCGACGCGATGAAGCAGTTCGACCTCGCGGTGAACATCGACCGCGAGAACCCGCACGCCTACAACCTCATCGGCGAGGCGCTGCTGCGCAAGGGGCTGTACCGCTCGGCGTTGCCCATCCTGCGCCGCGCCTCGGCGCTGCAGCCCAACGACGGCCGCATCGTGCAGTGGCTCGAGCAGGCCAAGCAGGCCCTCGCCGGTGGCCCCGCGCCGGTGCTCTACGACAGCACCTCGGTCGACACCCAGGCGCTCGCGCCGAAGTCGACGCCCGTGCCCGCACCGGCGCCCGTCTCGGCGCCCCTCGCCGCGAAGTCCGTGGGCGCGACCCCGCCCGCCGGGGTGGCCGCAGCGCCGCTGGCGCCTCCGCTGGCGGACGAGCCCGACCCGTTCGCGGCGTTCACCCCGGCCCGCCCGGACCCTGACGCCCAGGCCACGGTGCTGATGTCGTCGTACCCCGCGCTGGGCGCGGTTCCCCCGGCGCCGCCCGTGCCCACCGGCGAGCTGCCGGTGATCACCGGCACGGTCGAAGGGGGGCGCTCGACGCAGGAGCTCCCCGCCGCGGCCCCGGCCTCGCTCGAGGCCCCGGACCCCTTCGCCGCGGTCAGCTCGAGCGCCGATGAGCCCGACACCTTCCGCGGGCTCACCAGCACCTTCGACGCGCTGTCCCAGGGCGCGTCGGCCGAAGCCCCGGCCCCCCGCCCGTCGCGGCCCGAGAGCACCGAGCCCACGGTGGTGGTGCAGGGCGAAGAGCTCCGCCCGCCGCCGCCGGTGCTCAGCCCGGTGGCGAGCTCCGGTCCCGGCTCGCTGCTCGACGACGTCGTCTCGGCGCAGTCCGAGGTGCCGACCTCCGAGTTCCAGATGCCGGGCATGTCGGCCGCGGCCCTGCGCGGGGGGCCGGTGCCGTCCCGGCCGCCGCCGCCCCGGGCCTCGGGTGGCCTGCTCGACGAGATCCCCGACGATTCGCTCGAGCCGCCCTCGGCCCCGTCGGCGGTGCCGAAGGTCGAGTTCAACACCCAGGCGACCGAGGCCATCGCCAAGGAATACGAGCGCGAGCTGCGCGCCAAGCTCGAGGTCACCAAGCAGAAGAAGAGTTTCTGGCAGCAGCACGGGATGAAGATCGCGGCCGTCGCCGGCGCGGTGGTGATCCTCGGTGGGCTGGGGGGCTCGTTCCTCTACACGCGCGTCAAGAACCAGGGCGAGACGCTGGACACGTCGATCGCCAAGGGCCTGGGCGCGGTCAACGCCGACACGAAGGAACAGTACGGCGCGGCGATCCGCGCGCTGGAGCAGGCGCTGAAGATGGACGACGGCAACCCCGAGGCCCTGGCGCTCTCGGGCTACGCGCACGCGATGTTGTTCGCCGAGAGCGGGGGCGGGGCGGCCGATCGTGACGCCGCGATCCAGGCCTTCTCGCGGCCGGCGGTGCGCAACGGGCGGCCGGATCTCGCGCTGGTGGTCGACTTCCTCACCGCCGACGAGCAGTCCAAGAGCGCGGCGCGCCAGCAGTTGCTGGGCTCCGATCTCGACAAGGGCATCGTGCAGGCCCAGGCGGGCCGGCTGCTGCTGGCCGACAAGAAGTACGACGAGGCGTTGACCCGGCTGAAGAAGGCCACCGAGGTCGACCCGCGCAACACCCGCGCGCTGGTGGCCCTGGGCGACTACTACCTCGCCTTCGAAGACTGGGACTCGGGCCTGGAGATGCTCGGCCGCGCCGAGACGCTCTCGCGCTACCACCCGGGCCGGGTCATCGGCCTGGCCGAGGCGCGGCTGCAGCTGGGGCGCGAGCTCCCCGAGGCGTTGTCGGATCTCGAGGGCCTGACGAAGTCGGCCGAGGTGCCCACCGCGCTCAAGGGCCGCTACGCGTTGATGCTGGGCTGGGCGCAGTCGGCCAACGGCAAGCACGACGAGGGCCTCAAGACGCTGACCGAGGGGCAGCCGCTCTACACCCAGTACGCGCTCGAGTTCGCGCTCACCCTGGGCCAGGCCCAGCGCAACGCGGGCCTCATGGCCCAGGCGCAGAAGTCCTACGAAGACGCGCTCAAGCTGGCGCCCAAGAGCGAGACCGCGAAGGAAGGGCTGGGCCGGGTGTTGCTGGCCCGCTCGCGCGAGAAGGAGCTCGTCGACCGGCTCCGCCCGGAGAAGGACCTGCGCAAGGTGGCGCTGCTGCGCGGCATCGCGTGGTTCAAGCTGGGCGACACCAAGAAGGCCCGGGCCGAGCTGCAGGCCACGCAGGTCAATGGCAAGTACCCCGCCGAGGCCGCCGTGTACCTCGCCCTGGCCGACGCCACCGAAGAGGGCCAGTCTGACAAGTCGGTGGAGACGCTCGAGAAGCTCGCCTCCACGCTGCGCAAGAACAAGGCGACGGTGCAGGTCGCGCTGGCCCGCGTGTACATGCAGAAGGGCGCCCTGGACAAAGCCCGCACCCAGCTCGAGGAGGCCGCCAAGGACCCGCAAGACTACGAGGGCAACGCGCTGCTCGGCGAGCTGCTGCTCAAGGCCGGCGTGCCGCCCGAGGTGGCCATGGAGCCGCTGGCCCGGGCCGTCGATCGCAACGGCAGCCACGGCCCCTCGCGGCACCTGCTGACGCGCACGCTGCTCGCCCTGGGCAAGGTGCCCGAGGCGGTCAAGCAGGTCGAGGCGTGGACCGCGGACAACCCGGCCCTCGAGCTGGCCTGGCGCGACGCGGCCCTCGTCTACCTGCAGGCCGGCAAGCTCAAGGAGGCCGAGGCGGCCGCGGCGAAGATCTCGCCCACCGCCGACGACCTCGAGGTCTGGCGCACCAAGGCGCTCATTCTCTTCGCCCGGGCCGATGGCCGCGGCGCGATGTCGGCGCTCGAGAAGGCCAACAAGCTCAACCCCAAGGACGCCGACACCTTCTGCGAGATCGGCAACGCGTTCGTGCGCCAGGGCAACAACGACACGGCCGTAGCCGCGTACCAGGCGGCGCTGCGCGAAGACCCGAAGTCGGTGTGCGGCCAGGCGGGCCCCTTTCACGCGCGCCCCGTCGGCAAGGGCAAGCCCGCCCCGCGCGACGTGCTGGGGCAGCTCATCAACCGCTCGCAGCACGCGTGGGAGAAGGGCTTCCTCCAGGCCACGCTGGCCCGCTGCGATCTCGCGGGTGGTGACCTGAAGGCCGCCCGCGAGGCGGTCGACGAGGCGCTGGTGACGGCGCCGTTCCACCCGGTGGCGTGGTTCGCCGCCGCGGAGATCGCCAAGCGCGAGAAGGACGACGCGAAGGCGCTCGAGGCCTGGGGCAAGGCGGCGGAGCTCGACGGCTCGTGGAGCCAGGCGCGGTTGGCCTATGCAGATGCGCTGGCGAAGGCGGGCGGTGACTCGTTACCCAAGGCCGTGACCCAGTACGAGGCGGTGTTGATGATCGACCAGAACGAGAACGACCTCGCCCGCGTGAAGAAGACCCTCACTGCGCTCAAGAAGCAGCTGTCTCCGTGATGTCGAACCCTCCCGTCCCCGTCTTTCGCATCAGCCTGGCCAACGCGACCCTGCTCTCGGGGATCTACCTGGCCATCGCCTCGTCGGTGGAGCTGGTGCGCCGCATCTGGAACCCGCGCTGGGTGGATCGCGTCTCGTTGTCGCTCGAGGCGTTCCCGGCGCGCACCCTGGAGTTGTTGGGGCTCTTCGAGCCGGTGCGCCGCGCCTGGGTGGAGAACAAGCTCTCGTCGCTCGAGGTGCGCTTCATCTACGGCTTCACCACGGTGGCGGTGATCTTCTCGCTGGGCACCCTGGTGGGCCTGGTGATGTGGATCATCGCGAAGCTCGCGGGGTCGCGGCCCCCTTCGCAGGCGGCGTAGGGGAGCGCAGGGCCAGCCACGCGCCGGCCAGCAGCACCGCGACCGAGACCAGCGTCCACAGGGCGGCCCAGACCAGCGCGGGCACGATGGTGACGTTGGCCAGCAGCTGGGCGTCGCTGTGCGAGCGCACCGCGCTGTTCCAGAGGTCGTCCTTGAGATCCATCACCGCGTAGAGGGCGGTGAAGCTGGCGATGAAGAGGTTGAGCCCGCCCACCAGCGCGCCGGGCAGCCACTTCGCGCCGACCCCGAAGAGCGCGGCCATGCCCAGCGAGAAGAGCAGGGTGAAGGCGTCGCGGGCGTAGAACAGGCCCATCAGCGCCAGCCACAGGCAGGCCGCGCCGAGCATCAGGCGCCGCGCGTCGAAGCGGAACGAGAGCACCAGCAGCAGCACCGAGATGATCGCGCTGCCCACGTAGCCCGCCGAGAAGACCAGCACCCGGGCGAAGAACCCGTCGGGAATGCGCGAGAGGCACTCGCCCGACTCGTCGAGGCTCAAGGACACGCGGTCCACGGAGCCGCCGACCACCAGCGCCGCCAGCGCGTGGCCCGTCTCGTGGCCCATCACCGCCAGCAGCTTGAAGGGGAGCAGCGCCGGCGCATCCCAGAAGAAGGCCCCGGCGACCACGATGCCGACCAGCAGCGCAGCGCGACCGGGGTGGAGCTCGGTTCGGGTCATCTGGCCGCTTCAACGCCCGGGGAGGGGCGTTTGTTTCTTCAGAGGCCCGGGACGCCGGTGCTGCCGCAGAACACGTCGCGGTCGAGCTGGCGGCCGAAGTTCGGCAGGCGCGTGGGCAGGTTGCGCAGCGCCGGGTAGTCGCGCAGCAGCTCGTTGAGGTTCTTGTGCGAGAGCAGGGCGACGGTGGCGAATTCCGGGGCCAGCACGCGCACCTTCGAGGGCTGCCCCGACATGGCGCAGGTGATGGCCAGGAACTGGCCCTGGGTGACCTCGAACTCGCGGGCCGACTGGCCGAGCTTGCTGCGGTCCTCGAGGATCAACCGGCCGTGGGTGACGACGGCGATGAGGTTGGTGACCTCGCCGGGGTTGAGCAGCACTTCCTTCGCCTCGTACTCGCGCAGCAGGAACCGGCCGATGAGCCGGGCCCGGGCGATGGAGTCGATGTCCGAGAAGAGCTTGGAGGACATGAAGCCCTCGACCAGGCGCTCCTGGTAGAAGTGCAGCATGCGCTGGTGCAGCGCCTCGTCGTGGGCCACGAGCTGCTGGAGCTTCTGGGCGCTGATCTCGAGGATGGTGCAGTCGCCGATGGCCCGCGACGAGGCGGCGCGCAGCTGGGCGGAGAACAGGCCGAACAGCCCGAAGGCCTCGCCCTTCTTCGCGTGGCGCAGCGCGACCTCGCGCCCGTCCTTCTGGCGCAGCAGCTCCAGCGTGCCGTCGACGACGACGAAGAAGCTGGTGGCCTCGTCACCCTCGCGGAAGAGGAACTCGCCGTCGGGGACCTCGAGCTGGATGGCGCCGGTGGAGAGCGCCTCGAGCGATTCCTGCGGCAGGTTCTTGAACAGCGGCACCTGGGTCAGCGCGAAGTACGCGACCTCCACGTCGGCGGTGACGTGCCCCAGGATGGGGAAGTCTCCGGTCAGCGGAATGGGGGAGGTCTTCGGCTCACCGTCGAAGGACTCTTCCATCGCCCGGTCCTGCTGGGCCTCGCGGGCCACGGCCTGGAGCACGTCCACGGGGATCAGCGACGGGCGGAGCATCGGCGGCGGCATCGGCACGGCGACTCGCGTTCGGAGGTCGCGTCGGATCTGCGGCAGTTGCTCAGGCATGTGCTGGCACTCCAGGGGTCAGAAAGTGTCGACTGGGCCAAACGGTGGGAGACTGTAGGGAGCCGTGTACGAAGGTAATGACACATCCGTCAAGCCGGGGGGGCAGCCCACGCTGGTGGTGCTCGCCGGCGGGCGGGGCCGTCGGCTCGGTGGCGTCGCCAAGGGGCTGATTCGACTGGGTAATGGCGAGACGGTGGTGGAGCGGTTGCTGTCGCTGACCAGCGGCCCTGCCTTGGTGAGCACCAACGACCCCCAGGCCTACGAGCGCCTCGACGTGCCGTTGGTGGCCGATCTCGTCGCCGACAAGGGCGCGCCGGGCGGGGTGGTGACCGGCCTGGCGGTGGCGGCCACCGAGTGGGTGATCGTCGTCGCCTGCGACATGCCCTTCGTCACCCGGGCGATGCTCGAGCAGCTGCTGGAGCGGCGGCACGCGGGCGTGGACGCGCTGTGTTTCACCCGGGAGGGCCGCCTCGAGCCGCTGGTGGCGGTCTACCGGCGGGCGCTCTGGTACGACTGGGCGCCGCGGCTGGACGGCAACCCGTCGATGCGCGAGCTGGTCGAGTCGAGCCGGCTGGAGACCCTCGAGGCCACCGAGCCCCACCGCCTGATCAGCCTCAATTCCCCGAAAGACCTGGTCCTGGCTGCCGAAAGTTTCAGCAGCTCAGAGGGTTCTGTTACCTTGCCTGCAACCCCATGGTGAAGACGTTCGAAAAGGCAGTCACCGGCTTCAACCACAACATCAAGCACAAGGGGAAGGTGTACCACGTGCAGACCGAGGACTCTGGCGCCTCGAACCCGCACATCATCACGCACCTCTTCGTGGGCGGGAACATCCTCGCGACGAAGAAGGCCTCGTACGGCGACATCGTCAAGAGCGAGAACCTCGCGGAGCTCGTGCGCGAGATGATGGAAGAGCAGCACAAGCAGATGCTGCGCAACCTCATCAACGGCACCTACGACAACGTCGACCGCAGCGCGACCGCGTACCAGCCCGGGGAGCTCGCCGTCGACGCGCCCAAGGCCGCGCCCGTGGCCCCGGTGGTGGCCCCGCCGCCGATGCCGCTGCAGCTCAAGAACGTCGCCCCGCCGCCGCCGGCCGTGGCCGCCGTGGTGCCCAAGCACCTGCCGCCCGAAGTGCTCGCCGCGCGCGAGATGAAGGAAGCGCCGCGGGAGAACAACATCGGCGTGGAGACGCTCTTCGGCGAAGACCTCATCAGCGAGAAGAGCCTCGACGAGGTGATCTTGAGCTACCTCGCCGGCGACGGTCAGTAACCGTTCTCGCCGTCCCGCCGAGTTTTGGCTAAATCGCGGCCTCATGACCGCAGCCGAACTCGACATGCTCTGCATCAACACGATTCGCACGCTGGCGATCGACGTCATCCAGAAGGCCGACTCGGGGCACCCCGGGCTGCCGCTGGGCGCTGCGCCCATGGCCTACGTGCTGTGGCAGAAGCACTTGAAGCACTGCCCCACCGCGCCGCACTGGGCCGACCGCGATCGCTTCGTGCTCTCGGCCGGCCACGGCTCGATGCTGCTCTACCCGCTGCTGCACCTGACGGGCTACGCGCTGTCGAAGGACGATCTCCTCCAGTTCCGCCAGTGGGGCAGCAAGACGCCGGGGCACCCCGAGTTCGGCCACACGCCGGGCGTGGAGGCCACCACGGGGCCGCTGGGCCAGGGTCACGCCAACGCCGTGGGCATGGCCATCGCCGAGCGGGCGCTGGCGGCGCGCTTCAACCAGCCGGGCCACACGGTCGTCGATCACCACACCTACTGCCTGGTGGGTGACGGCTGCGTGATGGAAGGCGTGGCCATGGAGGCCGCCTCGCTGGCCGGCCACCTGAAGCTGGGCAAGCTCATCTGCCTGTACGACTCGAACGACGTGACCCTCGATGGGCCGGCCAAGCTCTCGTTCACCGAGGACGTGGGCCAGCGGTACGAGTCGTGGGGCTGGCAGGTGCTGCGCGTGGCCGACGGCAACACCGACCTCGCGGCCCTCGACGCGGCGATCACCGCGGCCAAGGCCGAGACCGGCAAGCCGACGCTGATCATCGTCAAGACCACCATCGGCTACGGCTCGCCCAACAAGGCCGGCAAGTCGTCGTCGCACGGCAGCCCGCTGGGCAACGACGAGATCGCGCTCACCAAGAAGGCCCTGGGGTGGACGCACGAAGAGAAGTTCTTCATCCCCGAGGCGGCGCTGGGGCACTTCCGCATGGCGGTGACCCACGGGGAGGCCACCAAGGCGGGCTGGCGCCAGCGCTTCGAGGCGTACCGCGCGGCGCACCCGGCCCTGGCCCTGGAGTTCGAGCGGGTGATGCGCGGCGACCTGCCGCTGAACATGCCGGCGGCCATGCCCACCTTCCCCGCGGGCACCGGCGTGGAGACGCGCACCGCCGCGGGCATCGCGCTCAACGCCTTCGCCAAGGTGGTGCCCGAGCTCATCGGTGGTGACGCCGACCTGAGCGGCTCGACCAAGACCTCGCTCAAGGACGGCGGGAGCTTCGACGGGCAGACCGGCGCGGGCCGCAACCTCCACTTCGGGGTGCGCGAGCACGCCATGGCGGCCATCGCCAACGGCATGGCCTACCACGGGGGCGTGCGGCCCTTCACCGCGACCTTCTTCTGCTTCGTGGACTACATGCGGCCCGCGGTGCGCCTGGCGGCGTTGAGCCACCTCCCGGTGATCCACGTGTGGACGCACGACTCCATCGGCCTGGGCGAAGACGGGCCCACGCACCAGCCGGTCGAGCACCTGATGGCCTGCCGCACCATTCCCAACCTCTGCACCGTGCGCCCGGCGGACGCGGCCGAGGCGGCCGAGGCGTGGCGCTTCGCCCTGGAGCGCCAGAAGGGCCCGACGGGCCTGGTGCTCTCGCGCCAGAAGCTTCCGGTCTTCGATCGCACCACGCTCGGCGCGGCCAGCGGGCTGCACCGCGGGGCCTACGTGCTGGCCGAGGCGAACGGCGGCGCGGCGAAGCTGATCATCATCGCCACCGGCTCCGAGGTGCAGTTGGCCATGGGCGCGAAGGACGAGCTCGAGAAGGCAGGCGTGCCCACCCGCGTGGTGTCCATGCCCTGCATGGAGCTCTTCGGCCACCAGGACGCGGCGTATCGCGAGTCGGTGCTTCCGAAGGTCGTCAAGGCGCGCGTGTCGGTCGAGGCCGGCGTGACGCACGGCTGGGAAAAGTGGATCGGAGATCACGGCGTCGCGGTGGGCGTGGACACCTTCGGCGCCTCGGCCCCCGACAAGGCGCTCTTCGAGCACTACGGGATGACCGTGGCCAACGTGGTGGCGCAGGCCCACAAGTCCCTCAGCGCCGTGTGACGGGAGTGTGACAAGCTGCGTGCCGTGGTGACTCCGGCGGCACGACAGGTCAGCATCTGGTGGTGGGCGTTCGGCTACTTCGCCGCCTACGCCCCTTACTCGGCGCTGACCAAGGCGCTGTCCGACGGGAAGCTCGGCCCGAAGGTGCCGGGCAACTCCATCTTGCCGCTGTCCACACTCTCGTCGTTCCTGGCGATGGTGCTGTTCCTCCTCGCCACCGGCTGGTGGAAGAGCGCGGGGCGCCGCCAGGTGGGCTCGTGGCAGGTGCCGTTCCCCACGCGGTGGACGGCGCTCTCTGGCCTGTGCGGCGCGACCATCCTCACCACCACCACGCTGGCGTACACCATCAGCGGCGTGAGCATCGTGTTCATGATGCTGCTGCTGCGCGGCGGCATGTTGGCCATGGCGCCCGTCGTCGACCGGCTCTCGGGGCGCAAGGTGCAGTGGATGTCGTGGGTGGCCACGGCGCTGACCTTGAGCTCGTTGCTGGTCACGCTCATCGGGCGCGACGAGTCGTTCTCCTTGCCGGTGATCGCGATCATCGACGTCACCGCGTACCTCACCGCCTACTTCATTCGCCTGCGCTTCATGTCGAAGCTCGCCAAGAGCGACTCGGTCGAGGTGACGCGCCGGTACTTCGTCGAGGAGCAGCTGGTGTCGACGCCGGCGGCCTTCGTGGGGTTGATGTTGCTGGCGCTGCTGCCCACCGGCGCGCGCGAGGAGATCCGCGCCGGCTTCACCACCGTGCCCTTCAGCAGCCAGGCGATCTGGGCGATGTCCATCGGGGTGCTCTCGCAGGGCACGGGCATCTTCGGGGCGCTGGTGCTGCTCGACAAACGCGAGAACTCGTTCTCGGTGCCGGTCAACCGCGCCTCGAGTCTCCTGGCCGGGGTGGTGGCGACGCTGGCGCTCTGGGCCCTGGGCGTGGGCAAGACCCTCGACTGGCGCGAGGCGGTCGGCGCCGGCCTGGTGATCAGCGCCATCGGCGTGCTGAGCATCCCCACGCTGTTCAAGAAGAAGACGCCCGCGATCTGAAGCGAGGTCGCACCCCGGGGTGAACTTTGCTAACCCGTCGGGCGTTGAGGCGTGCATTGGCCCCGCGGGAGAATTTCTACATGCGCAAGATGCTGGTATCGCTGGTTTTCCTGTTGTCGATGACGACCTTTGCGGCAGCCCCCTCTCCGGCGGCGAAGGCAGCCTTCGAGAAGGGTGAAGCAGCGCTCGCCGCGGCCAAGTTCGAAGAGGCGGCCGTGGCCTACCAGGACGCGATCAAGGCGACCCCGGGCTACGCGCCGGCGCTCAATGGCCTGGGCAGCGCGCTCTTCAAGCAGAAGAAGTCGGGCGAGGCGATCGCCCAGTTCCGCGCGGCCACCGAGGCCGACCCCGCGTTCAAGCTGGCGTGGTTCAACTTAGGGTACGCGGCGCGCAAGTCGTCCGACTTCCCCGCGGCGGCGCAGGCCTACGAGAAGTACACCGCGCTCGACCCCAACGACGCCGACGGCTTCTACGGACTGGCCGAGTCGTACAAGGGCGCCGGGTTCAACGACAAGGCCATCACCGCCTACGAGACCTACCTCAAGAAGGAGTCGCGCCCCTCGGAGCAGAAGTGGATCGACAAGGCCAGGGAGTCGATCGCCACGCTGAAGGCGGCGAGCCCGGCGCCTGCCCCGGTGGCCGTGGTGGTCGCGCCCACGACGGTGCCCGCGGCGAACCCGGTGGCGACGAACCCCGCGAGCCCCACGCCCACGCCGGCGCCCGGGGGGAACATCGGCGCCATGGCGGCCCGGAAGGTCGCCGAGGGCGACAAGCTGTGGGCCGAGAAGAAGTACCGCGAGGCGAGCTTCGCCTACCAGGACGCGGTCAACGGCAACCCCGACGACGTCGAGTCGCTCTTCAAGCTGGGCAACAGCTACGCGGTGCTCGGCTACTACTCGCAGGCCATCGATCGCTGGAGCAAGGTGCAGCAGCTCTCGCCCGACCCCAGCGTGAAGAAGAGCGCCGCGGACAACATCGCCCGCGCCCAGGCGAAGATGACCCAGTCCGGGGGTGGCACGCCGCAGGAGCAGAACAAGGCGCCCGGCACCGGCCCCGTCGCCGAGTCCACGCGCACGCAGGCCCGCCAGTACTACGAGGGCGGGGTGCAGTTGATCACCCAGCGCCGCTACGGCGAGGCGCTCAACTACCTCAACGAGAGCCTCAAGCTCGAGCCCGCGCTCACCGTGGGTTACGTGGCCCGCGGCTCGACGCTGATCGGCCTGCGGCGCTTCGCCGAGGCCGCCGTCGACTACCAGTACGCGCTGAAGCTCGACCCGGCGCGCTCGGACGCGCTGTACGGGCTCGCCGAGGCCTACCGCGGCATGAACCGCAACGACGACGCCCGCGCCTACTACCAGCGCTACGTGGCCTCCAACGCCGCCGACGTGCGCCCCGAGCTGCAGAGCGACGCGCGCAACAAGCTCGAGCAGCTGCGCTGAACCGACCTGACACCATGAACACCGACATCAAGGCGATCACCGAGGCGGTTCAGAAAGAATCCGCCTTCATCGAGCCGTTGTTCCTCGAGACCTCGAAGATCATCGTCGGCCAGAAGCCGATGCTCGAGCGACTGCTCATCGGGTTGTTGTGCAACGGCCACGTGCTGCTCGAGGGCGTGCCGGGCCTGGCGAAGACGTTGACGGTGCGGGTGTTCGCCGACGCGATCTCCGCCCAGTTCCAGCGCATCCAGTTCACGCCCGACCTGCTGCCCGCAGACGTGGTGGGCACCGTCATCTACAACCAGCAGACGGCGAGCTTCGCGGTGCGCAAGGGGCCGATCTTCGCGAACCTCGTGCTGGCCGACGAGATCAACCGCGCGCCGGCGAAGGTGCAGTCGGCGTTGCTCGAGGCGATGCAGGAGCGGCAGGTCACCATCGGCAACACGACCTTCCCGCTGCCTTCGCCCTTCCTGGTGCTGGCCACGCAGAACCCGGTGGAGCAGGAGGGCACGTACCCGCTGCCCGAGGCGCAGGTCGACCGCTTCATGCTCAAGGTGAAGGTCGGCTACCCCACGCGCGAGGAAGAAAAAGAGATCCTCAACAAGATGACCGGGGAGCCGCTGCCCAAGACGCAGAAGGTGATCACCCCGGAGCAGATCTCCGCGGCGCGCTCCGTGGTCAGCAGCATCTACGTGGACGAGAAGGTGAAGGACTACGTGCTGTCGCTGGTCTTCGCCACCCGCGAGCCGCTCAAGTACGGCCTCAAGGACCTGCCCGACTTCATCCAGTACGGGGCGAGCCCGCGCGCCACCATCGCCCTGACCCAGGCGGCCAAGGCGCACGCCTTCTTGCGGCACCGCGGCTTCGTGACGCCCGAAGACGTGAAGGCCATCGGCATGGACGTGCTGCGCCACCGCATCACGCTGACCTACGAGGCCGAGGCCGAAGAGCTCACGCCTGAGCGCATCATCCAGCGCATCTTCGAGCGCGTCGAAGTCCCGTGACCTGAAGGGCACTCTTGCTCCCGCGCGAACTCATCAAGCGCATCCGCCGGCTGGAGATCACCACGCGCAAGGTGGTCTCGTCGGTCTTGTCGGGGCAGTACCACTCGGTCTTCAAGGGCCGGGGCATGGCCTTCTCCGAGGTGCGCCAGTACCAGCCCGGCGACGAGGTGCGCACCATCGACTGGAACGTCACGGCGCGCATGAACGACGCCTACGTGAAGGTCTTCACCGAGGAGCGCGAGCTGACGGTGATGTTGCTGGTCGACGTCTCGGCCTCGGGGCTCTTCGGCAGCGGTGAGCGGAGCAAGGAGGAGATCTGCGCCGAGGTGGCCGCGCAGATCGCGTTCTCGGCGATCGCCAACAACGATCGCGTGGGGCTGATCCTCTTCTCCGATCGCATCGAGAAGGTGGTGCCGCCGCGCAAGGGCAAGAGCCACGTGCTGCGGCTGATCACCGACATCCTCACCATGAAGCCCAAGGGGCGGGGCACGAACCTCAACGAGGCGCTGACCTACCTCTCGCACGTGGCCAAGCGGAAGACGGTGGCCTTCCTCGTCTCGGACTTCCTCGCCGCGGACTACGAGAAGGGCCTGCGCATCGTCAGCCGCAAGCACGACCTGGTGCCGGTGGTGGTGACCGACCCCTTCGAAGAGAAGTTCCCCGCGCTGGGCGTGGTCGATCTCGAGGACACCGAGACCGGCGAGCGCATGACGGTGGACACCTCGGACCCCCGGGTGCGGGGCCGCTTCACGAGGTACATGCAGGCGAGGCGCGAGGAGCGGAACAAGCTCTTCAAGCGGCTCAAGCTCGACTCGGTGGAGCTGCGCGCCCACGAGGAGTACCACCTCGCCCTGCAGAAGTTCTTCGCCGCCCGCGCCTCGCGGATGACGGCTTAACGATCCCCTTCGAGCTCGATGATCGTCAGCTCCGGTCGCGAGGCGAAGCGCACGCGCGGCAGGAAGGGCTCGAAGCCGATGCCCCGGTTGACCAGCAGCGTGGTGGGGCCCACGTGGTACTCGCCCGACTCGTACTTCTTGTCGAAGCGGGAGAACGTCACCAGCGCGCCGTAGAACGGCAGTGACACCTGGCCGCCGTGGGTGTGCCCGGCGAGGTAGAGGTCGGGCTTGGGGTCCAGGTCTTCCACGAGATCGGGCGTGTGAAAGGCCAGCAGGGTGAAGGCGCCCTTCGGGGCCCCGGCGAGGCAGTCGGGCAGGGTGTCGAAGTGGTCGAACTCGGCGCCGCAGATGGAGAGGGTCTCGTCTTCGAGGATCAGCGGGCCCTTGCCGGTCAGCTCGGTGGCCACGCCCCCGCCGAAGAGATCGACGTCCCTCCAGCGGAACACGTCGTGGTTGCCCCGCACCGCGATGCGCCCCAGCCGCGCGGGGAGGCTGCCCAGGGTGCTGCGGAAGAGCTTGGTGGAGCCCAGCTCGTTGATGCTGTCCCCGGTGAAGACGATGAGATCCACCGGCTCGTCGCGCAGGGCGAGGGCCAGCTGGGTCAAGGCGCGGCTGTCGCGGTCGACGTGGAGATCGCTGAAGTGCGCGAGGCGCAGGTGCTTGCCCTTCGGCCACTTCGCCGTCTTCACGGTGACGTGGGTGACCTCCAGCCAGTCGGCCTCGATGAAGAGCGCCCAGGCGAAGCACAGCGCGCCGACGGCGAGCACGCTGGTGGCGATCCGGCCCGCCCAGCGCGAGAACGGGCGGCGCTGGAGCAGCCCGCGTCGTTCGGCGACCCCGAGCCCGAAGGAGAGCAGCGCGGTCAGGAGACAGGCGACTCCCACCACCAGCACGAAGAACACGCGGTGCATCGGGTGGTTCATCGGCGGGGCGGGCGAGGGGGGCGCGGCGGCGGCGGGACGGCGGTGCGCGGATCTTCCGGCCAGCTGTGCCGCGGGTAGTGGCGCATCAGCTCCTTGCGCACCGCGGGGTAGTGGCGATCCCAGAAGCCGGCGAGGTCGGTCGTCACCTGCACCGCGTTGTGGTTCGGCGCGAGGAGGTGCAGCACCAGCGGCGTGCGCCCCACCATCGGCCCCTTCACCAGGCCGAAGAAGTCCTGCAGCCGCGACTCGATCCACGGTGGCTTGCCGGGCTCCCAGGTGATCTTCACCGTGCGCCCCCCGGGGAGCGTGAGCTGAGAGGGCGTCTCTTTCGCCAGCAGTTGCGCCTGCGCCGAGGTGAGCCGGGACTGGAGCGCGTCGAGCAGGCTGGCTTCCTCGAGCTCCTTGTACGAGCGCAGGCCCTCGCACAGCGACTTGAGCGCGTCCTTCACGAAGGCGGTGTCGGGCGTGGGGAAGGCGTGCTCGGGGTAGCCGGTGCGCAGCGTGTCCACGCGGCACTGCCAGTTGGTGAGGCGCTCCAGGTCGACGAAGGTCTGCAGCGGCGCGGTGACCGCGTGCTCGGCGAGGACCACGCTCGTCTCGGGGCTCGCGGGCGCGGGCTGGCGCGTCTCTTCGAGGGTGATGGAGCCGTAGGTGAGCCGGGTGACGCGCTCGACGCGCTTGGCGGTGTCGTTCCACTCGAGGCGATCGACTTCACCCAGGGAATCTGGCGCGACCTCCAGCAGCCACTCGGGCTCGACCTTGCTCGCCAGCCGCACCACCACGCCGCCCTTCTTCTCTTCGGCGTCGACGGCGACCATCAGCTCGGCGTCGTGCACCACCGAGGCCGGGTCGAGCGTCGCGGAGCCACCGGCGGAGAACACCAGCTCGGGCGTGCGCGGCCGGCGGCGCTTGGCCACGCGATCGGGGTACCCGGCGAGCACCGAGCGCAGCAGGTTGTTCTCGCGCTCGACGTTGGTGCGCGGAGAGTTGGCCTTGTTGCCGTCGAGCACCCGCGAGAGCTGCTTGGTCACGCGATCGACGGAGCTCATCGCGCCCTGGTCGAGGCCCGCCTGGCGCGCGCCACCGCGCTGGCCCTGCTCGTAGCGCTCGAGCAGTTCGAGGAGATCCGACGGGCCGCTCTGCGCGTGAGCCGAAGCGCCGCCGGGACCGAAGCGCGCGCGGGACTCGAGGCGGATGTCGCGCTCGCCGAGCAGCGCCGCGAGGGTCGCCCCGTCACGGGCCACGCCGAGGTTCTCGGCCTCGACCACCAGGCGCGCGAGCCGCGGGTGCAGGGGGAAGAGCAGCAGGCGCTTGCCGATGGTGGTGAGCGCGCCGGTGGCGTCGATGGCGCCCAGGCCTCGCAGCAACGCGTCGGCCGCCTCGAGCGAGGAGGTGGCGGGCGGCTCGAAGAAGCGGAAGTCGTCGAGCTTCGTCACGCCCATCGCGCGCAGGGCCAGGGCCGACTCGGTGAAGTCGAGGCGGCGGATCTCCGGGGCGTCGGTGGCCGGGCGGCCCTCGAAGTCCCCCTTCGTGTAGAGGCGCAGGCAGACGCCCGCGCGGGTGCGGCCGGCGCGACCGGCGCGCTGAATGGCCGAGGCCTTGGAGATCTTCGCCAGCTTCAGCGTGGGCATGCCGCTCCACGGCGAGTGGGCTGCCACGCGGGCGAGGCCGCAGTCGATCACCGCCGCGATGCCGTCGATGGTGACCGAGGTCTCCGCCACGTTGGTGGAGAGGATGACCTTGCGCTTGGCCGAGGGCTTGAGCGCGCGGTCCTGCTCCGCCGGGGCGAGGTCTCCGTGCAGCACGTGGAGCTCGAGGCCCTGGCGGCGGGTGAACTCCTCGCAGGCCTCCATGGTGCGGCGGATCTCCCCGGCGCCGGGCAGGAAGACCAGCACGTGCCCGTCGAGGTCGGACTGCACCAGGCGCTTGAGGGCCGCGAGCACCTGCTGATCGAGGAAGCGATCGTCCTCGCGCTCGAGGTGCTCGATGGCCACCTCGAAGCGACGGCCTTCGCTGCGCAGGCTGGGCGCGTCACCCAGCCAGGTGGCGATGGGCGCGGCGTCGAGCGTCGCGGACATGACCACCAGCTTGAGATCGGGGCGCGGCCCCGCCTGGAGGCGACGGAGCATGGCGAGGGCGAGGTCTCCGGCGAGGTGACGCTCGTGGAACTCGTCGAGCACCACGATGCCCACGTCGCGCAGCAGCGGGTCGCCGACCAGCCGCCGCGTGAGGATGCCTTCGGTCACGAAGCGGATCTTCGTGCGCTTGGACGACACGTCTTCGAAGCGCACCTGGTAGCCGATGGTCTCGCCGGCGCGCTCTCCGAGCTCTTCGGCCACGCGCGTGGCAGCGAGGCGGGTGGCGAGGCGCCGCGGCTGGAGAACCACGATCTCCTTGTCGCCCGCCAAGCCCGCCTTGAGGAGTGCGGGGGGAACGCGGGTCGTCTTGCCGGCGCCGGGCGGGGCCTCGAGGACCAAGGCCTCCCGCTTGCGCAGGGCGGCGACGATCTCCGGGAGCAGCGCGTCGATGGGCAGCGTCGTCACTGGAAGGCGGATACCTGTGATGCGCGGGGGAGTCGAGGCGGGTGAGAGGGCTCGGGTTGGCCCCTCACCCCGGCCCTCTCCCCGCTTCGCAGGGCGAGGGAGTCAGGCTTCGGCGGTCTGCTTCGCCTTGCGCGCGCGGCGGGGCTTCTCGACCTCCACCACGGGCTCAGGCTCGGGTTCAGCGAGCGCTTCGGGCTCGGGCGCCACCTCGGGCGAGGTGGTCAACTCAGCCAACTCGGCCTCGTTGGGCGCCGCGGGATCCACCGGGTCTTCCTCGAGCAGCGGGTGCTCGTCCTCATCGGCCTCGGTCACCGACACCCGGGGCCCGCGCTTCTTGAGCTTCGAGGCCAGCCCGGAGTCGTCGAGCAGCTCCTTGAGCGGCACCAGCGCGGCCTGGGCGAGCAACCGCGACTGGCGACAGGGCAGCTCGAGCCGACGCGCCACCGAGTCGAGCTCGTCGCGCAGCCCCTGCATCTCCACCTCCGTCAGCGGCGCCGAGGTGAACACGCCGCGCCAGGTGTTGAAGGCCTTGTGCAGCTGCTCCAGCGCGGGCGCCACCAGCTCGAACGAGGGGTCGGCGAACATGCGCCGCGCGTAGCCGGTGTTGAGGCGCTTCTCGAAGTCGGTGCAGAACTTGTCGAAGTCTTCGCGATCGCAGCGCCGGAGCACGGGGATCTTCAGCCGGCCGTAGAGCGCCTCGAGCAAGGGCGCGCGGCTGCCAGCGGCGAACGAGATGCCCGCGTGGAGCCGCTCCACCGTGTCCACGGCGGCGCCCTGGAGCATGCGCGCCTGGTCTTCCTTCACCGGCTCCAGCTCGGGCAACCGCAGCACGCGGATGAGCAAATCGCCCACCCCGTCACGCGCCGTGGCCACGCGCTGGCGGGCCAGCTCGAGCCACGCCTTCTCTTCCTTGAGGCCCTGCTTCTTCGAGAGCTCGGCACACGCGGCATCGAGGCGGAGCAGGAGCTGCTCCGAGAAGGCCACCAGGTCGAACGCGTCGAGCAGGGACGAGATCATGATCGGCCGGACATACCACGGCGGAAGTCTTCGGGGAGCGGGGCCTCGATGATCAGCGGCTCGGCGACGAAGCCGGTGAGGGTCAACCGCAGGGCGTGGAGCGCGATGCGGCCGATGCCCGCGTCCTTCGCCTCCCGGGTGCCGTAGAGCCAGTCGCCCAGCAGCGGGTGCCCGATGTCTGCGAGCTGCGCGCGGATCTGGTGGGTGCGACCGGTGTCGAGGTCGATCTCCAGCACCGCAGAGCCCTCGAATTGTTGGACCTTCGTCCACGAGAGGCGCGCCCGCCGCGGGGTCTCGAAGCGCGTGGTGTAGCGCCGCGGGTCTTCGGGGTGGCGGCCGTACGGTGTGTCCAGCGACCCGGTCTGGGGCGGCGTGCCGAGCACCAGCGCGAGGTAGGTCTTCTTCACCCGCTTCTCTTCGAAGGCCTGCTTCAGCTCGGCCAGCGAGAGGTCGGTCTTGGCCAGCATCAGGCAGCCGGTGGTGTCCTTGTCGAGGCGGTGCGCGATGCCCGGCTGGGCCACGCCGCCGACGTCGAAGCCCTTGAACTGGGCGGCCGCGAGCCCGACCACCGAGGGGCGGTTGCCTTCGGGCTCCACCACGAGGTCGGTGGGCTTGTCGATGACCACCAGGCGCGCGTCTTCGTAGAGGGCGCGCAGCTTCGGGCCTTCGACGCCGGCGTTCGGCGCGCGGCGGGTCTCGGGGAGATCGAGCTCGAGCTCTTCGCCGCCCACGATGCGGCGCATGGGCTTGGCCTTCTTCCCGTTCACCTTCACCCGGCCTTCGGAGAGCAGGGTGTGGATCTGCGCCTTGGAGTAGCCCGGCAGCGTCTTGACGAGGAAGACGTCGAGGCGCGGCGGCGCGTCACGCGGGACGGTGAGACGGCGAGCGGCCATGGGCTTCATTAACCCGGCTGCCCCCGAAGGCCGGTGCTAATTCGCGCCCGCATGGCCAGTGAGTACCTGCTGCGCGAGGCGAAGGCGGAAGACGACGGGGCCGTCGGGGCGCTCCTGGTCGAGGCCTTCGTCACCCAGTACGCGAAGAAGATGCCCGAGGTGGTGGTGACCGAGCGTCGCAAGGCCACCTTGCGCGACGTGGCGGCCAAGCGCGCGGCAGCGAAGGTGTGGGTCGCCGAGTGCCGCGGGCGGGTGGTGGGCACAGTGGCGATGTGGGCCCCGGGGGCCGAGGGCTCCGAGTCATGGCTCGAGGGCGTCCCGGATCTCCGCCACCTCGCGGTCGACCCGGCGCACGCGGGGAAGGGCGTGTCGACGCTGCTGCTCGACGGGGCCGAGGCGTGGGCGCGCGCGCAAGGCTACCGGGCCGTGTGCCTCCACGTGCGTCGCGGGGCCCGGGGCGTGGGCGTGCTGTACGAAAGGCGCGGGTACCAGCGCCGACCCGAGGGAGACCGGGACGCGTTGCCCGAGGTCTTCCTCGAGGGGTACGTGCTCAGCCTTTGAGCAGGGCGTCGAGCGCACCGGCGTCGGCGAGCGTCTCGAAGGCCCACGTGGCGCCCGCTTCTTTCAAGGCCTCCACGGTGAATCCCCCGGTGGCCACGGCGATGCTCTGGGCGCCGATGGCCTGGGCCGCCGAGACGTCCTTGGGCGTATCCCCGATGATCACCACGCGCGCTTCCTGGACCTTGAGCTTCTCGAGGCCCCGCTCGGCCCCGCGGCGGATGAGCTCGGGGCGCAGCTCGTGGTCGTCGCCGAAGCCACCGAACGAGAAGTGCTCGTAGAGCCCCACGCGCGCGAGTTTCACCTCGGCGCCTGCGCGAACGTTGCCGGTGCCCAGGCCCACGGCCATGCCCGCGTCGAGGCCCGCCTTCACCGCCTCGCGCATGCCCGCGTGCACCCGGTACTTCTCCACGGGCACGCGCTGCACCTCGTCCCTCAGGCACTCCACGTACTGGGCGAGCAACGCGTCGATGCCCGGCTCGGTGACCGCGACGCCGATGGCCTCGAGCCCCTGCCGCGCGATGGAGCGATCGGTCATGCCCGAGAAGCTGATGCGGCTGCACGCGTCGCGGCGCTGGTGCAGCAGCTCGAACGCGCGCTCGAGGGACCGGCGACCGGCGCCGCCCGTGGTGACCAACGTGCCGTCGATGTCGAAGAGGAGAACCGTGGGGCGCACGAAACCCTCATACCCGAGTCCGCTCCGGCGTCACGGGGGCTTCGTCACGCGCCCAGGCGCTGGGTCACGCGGTCGGCCCACTCGGCCTCGAGCTCGATGCAGGCCACCTGGCGGCCGAGCTTCAGCGCCGCCGCGGGGATGGAGCCGGAGCCCGCGAAAGGGTCGACGATGAGCTGGCCCGCGCGGCTCCAGGTGCGCAGCAGCGGCTCGAGCACGCCGAAGGGCTTGTGGTTGGGATGGTTGCCCCAGCGCTCGGCCTCTCCGTCGTCGTCGTAGCCGGCGACCGCGGCCCAGGGCACGGCGGGCGACTCGGGCGTCATCACCTGGGCGGGCGTGCGGCTGAAGACCAGCGCGGTCTCCACCACCCGGAGGATCTCCTCGCCGCTGTTGCCTTCGCGGGTGCGCTTGCCCCACACGAATTCGCCCAGCACGTGGGGGTAACCGAGTTCGCGGCAGGCGGCGGTCATCGGCTCGCGGCCCAGCAGGTTCATCCACAGCACCACCGGCGCGTCGGGGGCGAGGTGCTTGACCGCCACCTCGAGCCAGCGCTTGGTGAAGTCGCGGAACTCGCGCACGTTCTCGAAGCGGCGCACCGGCCCGCGGTCGATCTTCTTGTGCTTGGGGTCCCGCAGGTCGCCGTCCTTCCGGCGCCGGGTGAGCAGGCAATACGGTGGATCGCTGATGAGTGCGTCGGCGCGACGGCCCGCGAGCGCGCGTTGCCACACCTGGCCGCTCGTCGAGTCTCCCTGCGTACATTGAGTCGACATGCGTTGCATTGCTCCCGCGGGGCTCCTACCACGAGCGCCATGACGCTCACGCGCGACATGACGCCTGCCGATCTCGACGCGGTCTCGAAGCTCGCCGAGCAGCTGGTGCTGCTCCACCACGCCTGGGATCGCACGCGGTTCTTCACCACCCCCGACGTGGCCGCCGGCTACCGCCGCTTCTTCGCCTCGCAGCTGGGCACCGAGGGCGTGATGCTGCTCACCGCGGAGGTCGACGGCGTGGTGGCCGGCTACCTCTACGGCACGCTCGAGAGCCGCGACTGGGCGAAGCTGCTCGACGCCCACGGCGCAGTGCACGACGTGTTCGTCTCGGCGGATCATCGGCGGCGCGGCGTGGCCCAGGCGCTGATGAACGAGGCCCGGGCGCGCTTCGAGAAGCAAGGCGCCCGGCAGGTGGTGCTCTACTCCGCGGCGTCGAACGTCGAGGGGCAGACCCTCTTCAAGCAGCTCGGGTTTCGGCCGACGATGGTGGAGATGACCCTCGACCTGGGGAAGTGACCTTCAGCGCCCGCTGACCCGGCGACGCAGCGCCAGGAGCACGAGGCCGAGGAACGGGAAGGCGCCGTCGAGGGCGTTGCAGCCGCAGCCCGTGGGCATGTTCGGGCCCACACCAGCGCCACCGTCCGTCATTTCGCCGCTGCCTCCGCCGGTCGCGGAGCCGCCACCCGTCGCGGTGCCACCACCCGTCGCGGTGCCACCGCCGGTGCCCGAGCCGCCGCCAGTGCCCGCGTCGATCTCCATCGAACCGCCACCGCCGCCTGCGCCGCCGCCCATGCTGCCACCGGTGCCGCCGCCCATGCCGCCACCCGCGCCCGTGAGCGTCACCGACGCGTACCCGTTGGTGGTGCCCACGCTCGCCGTGACGGAACTGGGGAAGCTGCCGGGGCTCGCCGCCGCGGTGAAGAAGCCGCCCTGGGTGATGGTGCCGGCCGCCGCCTGTGCGCTCCACGTGAAGCCGGTGGGGACGAGGTTGTTGAAGGCGTCGCGTGCCTCGGCGGTGAACTGCTGCGTGCCGTTGACCGCTACCGAAGCCGTCATCGGGGTCACGGACACCGACAGCACCGGCCCGGGGGTGATGCTCACCGAGGCGAAGGCGGTCAGCGCGTTGGCCTCGGCGCGCACGGTGTTGGCGAAGGTGCCCACCGTGGTGCCCGCGATGAAGGTGCCCTGGGGGCTGATGGTGCCGCCGCCGTTGACCACGGTCCAGGTGGGGGTGACCGCGACGGGGTTGCCGCTGCCATCACGGCCGCTGGCGCCGAAGACGATCGAGCTGCCCGGGGTGAGTTGGGTCGACGCTGGGGTGACGAGCAACTGCGAGAGCGCGCCGTTCTGCACCACCACCGTGGCAGTGCCGTTGACGCTGCCCACCGTCGCGGTCACGGCCGCGCTGTAGGTGCCGGGGGCCGAGCCCGCGGTGAAGACGCCGCCCTGGGTGATGGCCCCTGCCGAGGCGTTGACCGACCAGGTCACGGCGCCGGTGAGCACGTTGTTGAACGCGTCCTTCGCGGTGGCGTTGAAGGTGGTCGTGCCGCCGGGCGCGAGGGTGACGGTGCCCGGCGCGACGGTGACCGTGGCCACGGCGCCCGCGTTGACGGTGATCGACGCGCGGCCGGTGATGCCGCCGATGGTGGCGGTGACGGCGTCGGTGAAGGTGCCGGCGGTGGTGCCCGCGGTGAAGACCCCCGCCTGGGTGACGGCGCCTGCGGTGCCCGTGACGGCCCAGGTGACGGGCAGCCCGGTCACCACCGCGTTGCTCGCGTCGCGGGCAGTGGCGGTGAAGGTCTGGGAGGCGCCGGGCAAGAGCGACGCGGTGGTCGGGGCGAGGGTGACGGTGGCCACGTTGCTCCCGCTGCCGCCGGTGACCGTGACGCTCGAGGTGCCGGTGCGCGTGCCCGAGGTCGCGGTGACGCCGGTGGCGAAGGTGCCGTTGTTCTGGCCCGCGGTGAGGAGGCCGGTGTTGCTGATGCTGCCCCCGGTGACGTTGGTGGTCCAGGTGACGGGCGCGCCCATCACGGTGTTGCCGCAGCCGTCGGCGACCGAGGCCGCGAACTGCTGGGTGGTCCCCGCGGCGACGCTGGCCGCGGTGGGGGTCACGGCGATGGCCGCCGCGTCACCGGCGATGACCGTGAGCCCCGTGCTCGACGAGAGCGCGCCGGTGCTGGCGGTGAGGCCCGCGGGGTAGTTGCCGCGCGTGCACGAGGCGGTGAGGAGCCCTCCCGCGGTGATGCTCCCGGCTGTCGAGTTCGCGCCCCAGGTGATGGTCTGCCCGGTGAGCGTGTTGTTGCACGCGTCCTTCACGCTCGCGGTGTACTGCTGCGTGGCCTGCGACTTCACCGAGGCGTTGGCCGGCGCGATGACCAGCTGGCTCGGCGAACCGAGGGCGATGATGACGTTCGCCGTACCGGCGGTGCCGTTGGCCGAGGTCGCGGTGATCGAGGCGTTGTAGGTGCCGGGCGTGCAGCCGGCGGTCAGCACCCCGCTCGCGGTGATGGTGCCCGCGCTGGGTGCGGCGGCCCAGGTGAAGCTCTCACTGCCGACGATGTTGCCCATCGCGTCGCGCGCCTGCGCGGAGAAGCCCACGATGCCCCCGGCCGCGACCGTCGCGGTGGTGGGGCTGACGGTGACGCTGGTGACCGCGCCGACGGAGTACGGGAACGCGCCCTGGTCGACCCCGTTGAACCCCTTGCCCCGCGAGGGAGAGGTCGACTGCAGCGTGTAGTTTCGCGTCGTCACGTCGGCGAAGAGTGGGTTCTGGGTCTGGTTGAAATACGGCGCCATGTTCTCCGGAGTCAGCGCGGTGGAGACGCCGGAGACGTTGGAGCCCAGGGTGTTGGCGGAGGGATTGGGCGGAGGACCGGAGCTGCCCGCGTTGCCCCAGAGGTTGCTGTAGGTGACGTTGAAGACGCCGAGGTACCCCAGGCGCACGCCGATCGCCGCGTTGTGGCTGATGATCGAGCTGACCACCGTGGTGGTGTTGGCGTTGGTGACGTAGGTCTCGAGGGCCGCGTAGCTGGTCGAGGAGTTGGAGGTGATGGTGCAGCGGTCGAAGGTGCTGGTGGTGCCGCCGTTGATGTAGATGCCGGCGACGTTGTTGGACACCAGGGTGCGTTCGAGGCGCAGCGTGCCGCCCGACTGGTAGATGGCCGACGAGGTGCTGCCGGTGCCGGTACTGCCGGTGATGCTCGAGGCCTGCATCACCAGGTTGCCCGCGCGGTGATCGAGGCCGGCCGCCGAGGCGCCGGAGATGGTGAGGTTGGTGAGGTTGAAGGTGCCGGTGCCGCCGCCGGGGACGTTGGCGGTGCGCACGCCGTAGACCGAGCCGGAGATGGCCGAGTTCGAGAGGGTGAGGGTGGTGGTGACGCCCGCCGCGCCGACGGAGGCGGTGATGCCGTTGCCCATCTCGTCGAAGGTGGCGTTGGCGATG
>CAIVGN010000190.1 GCA_903905455.1 uncultured Archangium sp. | reverse complement strand
GGCAGCACGTTCAGCGGCAGCACGTTCAGCGGCAGCACGTTCAGCGGCAGCACGTTCAGCGGCAGCACGTTCAGCGGCAGCACGTTCAGCGGCATCGGGCGGCGGCGCAGGAGGAGGCGCGTCCTGGACCTCATCCGTGAGCTCGAACACCGGGACCGACGGCCTGGGCTCGGGGATCGACTCGGTGAGATCGTAGCTGGGCGCCGCAGGCGGAACCTCGACGGCGAGCTCGAACGACATCGCGGGCGCCAGGGGAACGGCCATCTGCAGCTCGGGCGGCAGTTGGTCGAGCTCGGGGAGCGCGACGCCCTCGATGGGCACCTCGACCTCGCCCGTGGTCGGCTGGCCGACGGACATCTCGATCTCGATGGTGGTCTCGACGAGCGCGCGAGGACCCTTCTCGGGGCCGTCATCGACCTCGATCTCGATGGCGTCGGCACGCTGCATCGGCCCGCCGCTCTGGGCGCTCATGCCGCCGACGGAGGTCGGACCGTCATCCATCGGGATTTCGTACTCGGGCAGCTCGAGTGCGTCGGCGCGGTTCATCGGCGACGGCACTTCCGCCGCGGGGCGCGTGTTCGAGGGGCCCCTGGGCTTGACGATCGGCGCGTCGAGATCGATCGCGTCCTTGCGGTTGGTGAAGTTCGAGACGGCCGGCGCCGAGACGCTGCGCGAGATCTCCATCTCCTCGCCAGCCGCCGCAGCCACCGCGGCGACACCCGACGACACCGCACCCCGGCTGCTGGCGCCACTGCTCCGCGCCCCGCCCGACTTCTGTGCGTAGAGGTCGGCGAGCATCTTCTGCACGCCCTTGTGCGAAGGGTCGATCTCCAGGACCAGCTTGCTGGCGGCGATCGCCCGCGGCAGGAAGCCGTCCTTCGCGAAGCCCTCGGCGGCCATGGAATAGGCGGACATCGCCTTGTCCTTCTTGCCGGCCTTGGCCCAGGCGTCACCGGAGCGCAGCCGCGCCTGGTGGTCCTTGCGGTCGAGGGCGCAGAACTCTTCGTAGGTCTCGGCGGCCTTGGCGAACTTGCCCTTGGAGAAGAGCTGGCTGGCCTTGTCCTTCAGTTCTCGGGCGTCCATCAGCGTTTCTCCCCGGCAGGGGCGGCGGGAGAGAGGACGTTGAGCGCGGCGGTGGCGCTCTCTCGTACGCGGAGGTCGTAGTCCCCCTTGAGCGCGTCGATGGCCTCGAGTTGGGCCGGCGTCTTGAGGAGCGCGAGGGCGCGGGCCGCGGCGCTGCGGACCTCGGCGCTGTCGCTGTAGAGATCGCGCGCGATGGCTTCGGTCGCGCTGGCGTCGCCGAGCTTCCCGAGGGCCAGCAGCACGTCTCGTCGGGCCACGGCCTCCGGGTCATCGAGGAGCGCGACGAGCACCGGGATCGCCGTCCTGGCGCCCATCTCGCTGAGCAGCGTGGCCGCGACGCCTGCTTCGGCGCCGCCTTCCTTCACGAGCTGCAGCAGCACCGGCGTGCCCTCCGCGGGTGGCGTGACGTTCTTGAGCGGGTCGACGAGGCGGGACCGATCGCCCACCAGTTCGCTGACCGCGCGGAGCACCACGAGCTGCCCCGCGGGGCCCGACTCGACGAGGGACTGCGCGGTGGTGCCCTGGACGGTGCGTTCGACGTCGAAGAGACCGGCGCGGGCGTCTTCACCCAGGAAGGCGAGGGCGCTGTAGGCAGCGGCGCGGAGCGTGGGGCTGGTCTCGCGGGCGAAGGCCTGGGCCTGCGCCTTGGCGCCTTCGACCTTCAACTTCCCCAGGGTGCGGAGAATCGACGCCAGGACGCGCACCTCTTCCTCGGTGACGTCGTCGAGGATCTCGCGCGGCGGTCGGGCCTCGAGCAGCGTCTTGCCGGCCTCCCGGGCGCGTTGCGCGTCGAGGGCCTGCACCCGGCCGAACAGCTCCGAGGTGCGCGAGCGCACGACGGAGAACGGGTCGGTCCTGGGGAGTTCCTTCGAGGGGTCGTAGCCCTCGGCGTAGGTGAGCGGGAGTTCACCGGTCACCCAGTCGGCGCGGCGGGGCTCGAGCGCCTTCAGCTCGGCGTCCCAGGCCTTCTGGACGAGGGGTGCCCCGGCCGGGTCGGCCAGTTCGAAGAGGGCGTCGATCGCCAGCTGTCGCGTCAGGTCGTCGTTGCTGGTGACGAGCGGGGCGATCTTGCTGACCAGCTCCCCCTGCGGCACGAGCGCGATGACCGCTTGCAGCGCCTGGACGGCGGAGGCCGGGTTCTTGAGCTTCTCGAAGATCGGCTCCATCGGGCAGCCACCGCGACGGCGGAGCTCACGGCCCGCGCTGGTCACCTCGGCGTCGTTCGCGGTCATCACGAGCTCGCACAACGCCTTGTCGACCTCGGGGGAGCGCGCCAGGGAGAGGATCGCCCTCGTGGCGAACACGCTGGTGGGGCTCTTCTCCTGGGCCACGGTGAGCAGCTTGGGGAGCGCGGTGGCATCGCCCAGGCGACCGAGGGCCTCGCAGGCCGCTTCGCGGAGCTCCGGGTAGTTCTCGTCGAGCAGCACGGTGAGCGCCGGGGCCGCGCGGACATCACGGGCCAGCCCGAGGCCCCGGGCCGCCGCTGCCGCGAGGGCGACGTGCTTGTCCTTGAGCAACGGCACGAGGCGGTTGACGGCCTCGGGGCGCCCCGAGCGACCGAGTTCTTCGGCGGCGCCGATGCGCTCCGGGAGCGTGCCGTCGGAGAGGACCTTCATGTTGCGGTCCCAGATGGCCGAGGCCTCGGCCACGACCACCGACGCCATCGCGCCGGGGATGTTGGTGCCCTTGAGCGCCTGGACGATGGCCATGCGCGTGCTGCGACCGCGACGCGAATACTGGAGCGTCAGGTAGCTGCGGGCCTTGTCGGTCTTGAAGCTGGCGAGGGCCGCGGCGGCGCGTTGCTGCACCTGCTCGTCGGGGTCGGCCAGCGCTTCGCCGAGGAGATCGACGACGCGCGAATCTTGCGTCTTGCCCAGCGCGGTCATCGACTCGGCGCGCACGATGGACACCGGGTCGCGGGCGGCCTGGGAGAAGAGGCTGACGTCGTCAGCCTCGAACCTCTCGGCAAGCTGCTTCACCGCGAGCGCGCGCACCTCAGGCCGCGCGCTCTGGAGATCGGCGAGCGTCTTGTCACGCCCACCTGAACAACTGACGAAGAGGAAGGCAGCGAGCGCGTTCAAAGCCCGACGACGCATGCAGACCTCTTACCACGAGCTTGGTTACTTCCTCGGTGAACTGCGCCCGCCGCCACCGGGGCGCTTGCCGCCGGGCGAGAACTTGCGACCGCCGCCGGGACCGCCGCGGGGGCCACCCTTCCCGCCCCGGCCGCCTTCCGAGCGGGGACCGCCGAAGGACCGACCTGCCGGCTTGCGACTGGCGCCGCCTTCGCCGCGGTTGCCCTCGCCCCGGGGAGGCCCACCGAAGGACCGACCTGCCGGCTTGCGTGGACCACCCTCGCCCCGCGGCCCGTCGAACGAGCGCTTGGGACCGCCGAACGAGCGCTTGGCGCCGAACGAGCGACCTTCGCCGCCCTCGTCACGCTTCGGTCCGCCGAACGACCGCTTGGCGCCGAACGAGCGACCTTCGCCGTCATCCCGCTTCGGGCCACCGAACGAGCGCTTGGGCCCGCCGAACGAGCGGCCTTCGCCGCCCTCGTCACGCTTGGGACCACCGAACGAGCGCTTGGGGCCGCCGAACGAGCGGCCTTCGCCGCCCTCGCCGCGAGGACCACCGAACGAGCGCTTGGGTGCACCGAAGGAGCGACCTTCGCCGCCATCGTCACGCTTCGGGCCACCGAACGAGCGCTTGGGCCCGCCGAACGAGCGGCCTTCGCCGTCGTCACGCTTCGGGCCACCAAACGAGCGCTTGGGCCCGCCGAACGAGCGACCTTCGCCGTCGTCACGCTTCGGGCCACCAAACGAGCGCTTGGGCCCGCCGAACGAGCGACCTTCGCCGCCCTCGTCGCGCTTCGGACCGCCGAACGAGCGCTTGGGCGCGCCGAACGAGCGACCTTCTCCGCCTTCGCTGCGCGGACCGCCGAACGAACGCTTGGCGCCGCCATCGCGGCCACCGGGCTTGGCGAACCGGCTCTCGCTGCCTTCGCGCTTGCCGCCGGCAAACCGGCTCTCGCCGCGCGTCGCGATGCCCGAGCGCACGCCTTCGCCGCGCTTCACGGTGCCCGTCGGGCGGCGCTTCTCGCCATCTTCTCCGCGCGGGGTGCGCGGGTGCGTGTCACGCGAGGGGCGCTCCGTGGAGACCTTGCGATCCTCGCCCCGGTTGGGCGAGCCCGCGAAGGGTCGACGGCCATCACGGCTCTCGACGGCCGGCCTGGCCGCGCGCTCCTGGCGCGCAGGGCGTTCCTCCCGCTCTTCGCGCTCCTCACCCTCCTCGGACAGCTCCTGCTCCATTTCCTCCTCGACCACGGGCGCTTCCACGCGGGCCCGGGTGTTCTGCGGGCGTCGCGGTGCCTCTTCCTCGTCCGGCTCGAAGCCGGGGGCCGCGTGACCATGTCGACGCGCGGGCAGGTAGAGGACCGGCTCGGGCTGGGCGTCACCATCGGCGGCCGCCTTCACGCGGCGGACCTCGTCGTTGGTCAGGGCGCGCAGCTCGCCGGGGCGAAGGCCGTGCACCGGGAGCCCGGCGTGGGCCGGGCGGTAGAGGCGCACCACGGGGTGACCGATGGCGGCGCACAGGCGCTTGACGAGGTGCTGGCGACCCTCGGTCACGACGATCTTCACCCAGGTGTTGCGTTCGGCCTTCTCGAAGATGCGGGCCTGCGTGGCGTTGGCCATGCCGTCTTCCAGGCGCACGCCGTCGACCAGCTTCTGCAGCGAAGCCTCGTCTGGCACGCCCTTGACCTTGGCCAGGTACACGCGCGGCACCTGGTGGCTGGGGTGCATCAGCTTGTTGGCGAGCTCGCCGTCGTCGGTGAGGAGGAGCGCGCCCTCGGCGTCGTAGTCGAGGCGGCCCACGGGGAACACGCGGCTGCCGGCGTCCTGGGCGTAGTCACCGACGGTCGGCCGGCCCTCGGGGTCGGACAGCGTGGTGACCACTCCGGGCGGCTTGTAGAAGAGGAAGTACTTCCGCTCGGGGTTGGGGGCGACGTGCTTGCCGTCCACGAGCACCAGGTCCTTGACCGGGTCGACGCGCGAGCCGAGCTCGGTGACGACCTTGTTGTTCACCTTGACGCGGCCATCGGTGATCAGCGTTTCAGCGTGACGACGCGACGCGACTCCGGCGCGTGACAGGTACTTCTGCAGGCGTTCCATGTGTTCTCTCTTCAGCTCTCAGAGCCCGAGGGTGGGGTTGGCTCCGACGAGTCCGCCGGGGCTGGTGCTGCAGGTGTCGCTCCGGGCTCCGGAGGCGGCTGCGGCGGGTTCAGGATTTTTGCGGCGGTCTTCGAGGTCACGTCTGCCTGGTCGATGGCGCTCTCGAGTTCGGCGAGGGCGGCTTCGCTGGCCTGGTCTTGCGCGGCGAGCTTCTCCTCGAAGCCCTTGTCACTGAGTTCCTCGAGGATGCCGGCGACGGGCTTGGGGGCCTCGCGCTCGACGATCTCCTGGTTCTCTTCGGTGAGTTCCTGGAACTCACGCAGGGTGGGCAACGCCGCGAGGTCCTTGAGCGCGAAGAACTCGAGGAACTCCTTGGTGGTGCCGTAGAGGATGGGGCGGCCGACTTCTTCCTTCTTTCCGACGATCTTGATGAGACGACGATCGAGGAGGGCCTTGAGCACAGCCCCGGAGTCGACGCCACGAACGTCTTCGATCTCTGGGCGGGTCACCGGCTGGCGGTAGGCGATGAGGGCCAGGGTCTCGACGGCCGCGCGGGTCAGGCGCTGGGGCTTGACCTTGAGGAAGCGGCGCACGAAATCGGCCGACTCGGGGGCGGTGCGGAACTGCCAGGCCCCGGCGACCTCGTGCAGCACCACGCCGGAGATGCCGTCCCGGCGGTCGCCCTGGAGCGCCATGAGCGCCCGCAGGACCTTCTCGCGGTCGATGCCGGTGGCCTCGAAGAGCTGGTCGAGGGTCAGCGGCTGGGGAGCGACGAAGAGCACGCTCTCGATCACGTGGCGCAGCTGGTTCTCGGAGAGCTTGCGCGACTTGGCGACGATCTTCTCGAACGACGACTCGCTCTCTTCGGGCGAGTCGATCTCCGCGGCGTCGAGTTCCTCGAGGTCGGGATCTCCGGCGGGCCCCGCGGTGACGGCCGCGACCTCTTCTTCCGAGAAGGGGCTGGGTCCACCGGTGCTGGGCTGATCGGGTCGCTTATTCGTACTCACGGTCGAGTTCCTCCGCGGGGGCGATGCCACCCTCAGTGCCAAACTGGGCGAGGGCGTCACCCTTCTCGCTGATGAAGATGTCTTCGCTGTCCTGGTCCTGGGAAACGCGCAGGAGCCTCAACTTGCACATCTCGAGGAGCGCCAGGAACGTGATCACCACGTCGCTGCGCACGCGCACGCCCTCGAAGAGATCGGTGAAGGCGATCGCGTGGCCCTTGCCCTCGGCGCGCACCCGGTCGGCGATGCGGTACATGGCCACCGAGAGCGAGAGGTGCTCGCGGGTGACCTCGTGCTGCTTGGTGGGCTCGAGGGTCTTGAGCACCCGGTCGAGGGCCTCGATGAGCTTGTAGATGCTCATCTCGCGCAGGCCGACTTCTTCGTCGTCGAGCGGCACCTCTTCCACGGCCACCCGGCGCGGGAAGACGTCGCGGTCGAGGATGTCGTTGGTCGCCAGCTGGTCGGCCGCGGCGCGGTACTTCTGGTACTCGAGCAGCCGGCGCACCAGCTCGGCGCGGGGGTCGAGGGCCTCGACGGCCAGGTCGCTCGCGTCCTGGCCGGGCGGCAGCGCCTCGCGGGGCAGGAGCATGCGCGACTTGAGGTGGAGGAGCGTCGACGCCATCACCAGGAACTCGCCGGCGATGTCGAGGTTGATCTCCCGCATCAACTGGAGATGACCGAGATACTTCTCGGTGATGATCGCCATGGGGATGTCGAGGATGTCGAGCTTGTGCTCCCGGATCAGGTGCAGGAGCAGATCGAGTGGGCCCTCGAAGTTGGGCAGCGCGATGCGAAAAGCGTCGCGGGGAGCGATCACTTCCGTCAGCGCATCATCCGGTGCAGGACTCACGTCCTTCACGTCAGCCACGGGTCGCTCAACCCTCTCAGAGGCCGGGAAATCGGCCTTGGATGGTGTACCACGACCTTCCGGAAACACCCATTTTCGGGCCGGTGCTACAGGCCGACAGCACCCCGCACACGGCTGATCACCGGCGCCGCGTAGGCCCGGGCCTTCTGCGCGCCCTGTTGCAGCAACCGCTCCAGCTCGGCGCGATCGTTCATCAATTCGGCATAGCGCTTCCGGGCAGGGTCGAAGGTCGCGTGGTACCCATCGAGCAGGGTCTGCTTGAAGGCGCCGTAGCCGTGGGTCTTCGGGTCCCCCCCACCCTCGCGCCATTTGGCGTCGATGGCGGCGAACTCTTCGGGAGAAAAGACGACCTTGAGCAGCTCGTACAGGGGCTGGTCGGCGGTGGGCTTGGGCGCGTCGGGGGTGGTGGAGTCGGTCTTCACCGACTTGATCTGCTTCTCGATCTCCTTGTCGGTGCCGAAGAGGTCGATGGTGTTGTTGTAGGTCTTGGACATCTTCTGGCCGTCGCGGCCGGGCACCGAGGCGGTCTCGTCGCGGGTGCGCGCGGCGGGGACCTTGAGCAGCCCCCCGGTGCGCTTCTGGGAGTCGTAGCCGGGCACGTACTGGCGGTTGAACTTGCCGGCCCAGTCGATGGTCAGCTCGAGGTGCTGGCGCTGGTCGCGGCCCACGGGCACCACGTCGGAGTCGTAGAGCAGGATGTCGGCGGCCATGAGCACCGGGTACCCGAAGAGCCCGAAGTCGGGCGCCGCGCCGTGGGCCAGCTTGTCCTTGTAGCTGTGGGCGTTCTGGAGATCGGCCATGGGGATGACCGTGCCCAGGATCCAGTACAGCTCGGCGACCTCGGGGATGTCGCTCTGGCGGAACAGGGTGGCCCGCGCGGGGTCGACGCCCAGGGCGATGAAGGCCGCGGCGGTCTCGAGGGTCAGCTCGCGGGCGCGCGCGCCGTCACGCACCGAGTTGAGGGCGTGGAGGTTGGCGATGAAGTACAGCGCCTCGCCCTCTTCCTGGAGGCGCACGAACTCGCGGATCGCGCCGTAGTAGTTGCCGATGTGAAGCCGACCCGAAGACTGGACGCCCGAGAGAATGCGCATGGGCATTCTTCTGGCCGTCACGGGGGCTCACTTCAACTTGATTCGCTTGGTGCGCGAGCGCGGGTGCTTGTCGTCGTAGACCGCGCGCAGGCGCTTGGCGTCGACGTGGGTGTAGATCTGCGTGGTGGCGAGGTCGGCGTGGCCGAGCATCGCCTGCACTGCGCGCAGGTCGGCGCCGCGCTCGACGAGGTGGGTGGCGAACGAGTGGCGCAGCTTGTGGGGCGAGAGGGCCTTGGTGATGCCGGCCACGCGCGCGTGCCGCCGCAGCAGCTTCCAGAAGCCCATGCGCGTCAGGCCCTTGCCCCGGGGGGACACGAAGAGCGCCTTCGAGTCGCGTCCCTTGAGCACCGCCTGGCGCGGCCCCTCGAGCCAGGTCTTGATCCACTCCATGGCCTGCTTGCCCAGGGGCACCATGCGCTCCTTGCGGCCCTTGCCGAAGGCCAGCACGAAGCCGTCCGTGAGGTTCACGTCGTTGATGCCCAGGTTGACCAGCTCGCTGACGCGCAGGCCGGTGGCGTAGAGCACCTCGATCATCGCGCGATCGCGCAGGCCGGCGAGGGTCTTCACGTCGGGGGCCTCCAGCAGCGCCAGCACCTCCTCGAGCGAGAGGAACACCGGGAGCTTCCGCGCGTGGCGAGGGGTGTCGAGATCGGCGGTGGGGTCCGCGGGCGAGAGGCGCTCGTCTTCGAGGAAGCGGTGAAACCCGCGCAGCGCCGCGAGGTGCCGGGCCCGGGAGCGCGGCGAGAGCCCCTTCTTGCCGAGGAACGCGAGGTGCTCGAGCACGTCTTCGCGGGTGGCCCCCTCGACCGTGACCTTGCGCTGCTCGAGCTCGAGCAGGTAGTCGCGCACGTCGGTGGCGTAGGCGTCGACGGTCTTTGCCGCGAGGTTCCGCTCAGCCCGCAGGTAGGTGATGTAGTGATCGAGCAGCGCCGACTGCATGCCCGAGCTTCACCCTGCCCGGCTCATTCGTCCATCACGAGGATGCCCTTGCCCTGCCGGAGCACCTCGATCTGATCGCCGATGAGCGAGACGATCGTCGACGGCTCGTCGGGCTGCATGCCGCCGTCGAGGATCAGGTCGAGCCGCGCGCCGAGCTCGTCCTTGATCGCCTTGGAGTCGGTGAGCACCGCGCCGTCCATGTCGGTGGCCGAGGTGGTGACGATGGGCCGGCCGAGCTTGGCGGCGATGGCGAGCATCAGCGGTGCCTGGGGCACGCGAATGCCGACCTGCTTCTGCTTGGTCTGCATCATGTCGGGCACGAGCTTGGTGGCCTCGAGCACGAAGGTGAACGGCCCGGGGGTCAGCTGCCGCATGATGCGGTACCCGAAGTTCGAGACCTTGGCGTACTTCGAGACGTCGGAGAGATCGGGGCAGAGGAAGGCGAAGGGCTTCTTTCGATCGCGGTTCTTGATGCCGTAGAGCCGATCGATGGCCTTCTTCGAGAGGAGGTCACAGCCAATGCCGTAATACGTGTCGGTGGGGTACGCGATGAGGCCGCCGTCTTCCAACACCTTGGCCGCGCGCTCGATGATGCGCGGCTGGGGGTGGACGGGATCGACCTCGACAATCGGTGCTGACGCCATGATGGCGCCGACCTGTAGCCGAAGTGCTTACGGTTTGCAGGACTTCCACGTCGGCACGAAGGTCTGCTTCGAAGCGTCGAGCGCGTAGTCGAGGACCTTGCAGCGGTCGCCCATCAGCGTGGCGCTCATGCCACCGGCCCAATCGGCGTGCAGCCGCACCCGCGCCACGCCCCGCGCGTCGAAGAGCACCGTCGACAACCGGGGCTTGCACGGCTCGGCGCCGCCCTTCTGCACCGAGATCACCCCCGCGGCCTTGTCGGCGGCGAAGAACCAGAACTCGCCATCCTGCACGGAGGCCTTCGCGTCGCACCACTTCTGGGGGGCCCCGCTGAGCTCGAGCCGGTAGCCGTCGGCGAGCTTCGAGGCCACGCACGCGGTCTTCGTCGAGAGCTTCGAGGCGCCCAGCTGCTTCATCACCTCGGCGAGCACGTTCTTGCGGGCGAAGAGCTTCTTCTCGGCGCCCGGCGCCCGATCGAGCGACTGCTGGAGCTGCTCGAGGGCGCGCGCGGTGCCGCCCATCATGCGCATCAGGTAGACCCCCCTGGCCTCGCAGCCTTCCCAGGCCGGGAGCACCACGCGGTCCGTCTCCGAGAGCCCCCCCACCGGCGGCGCGTCGACGACGTTGCCGATGTGCCCCAGCGGCGTGGGGATCTCGCCAGGGACCGGGAGGAGGGGCGGTGCAGCGAGGAGGATCAGCAGCGCGGCGATCATGGACCTGCCGTTCTACCCGTGGCCGATCGTCCGGTCGAGCCACGCCGCCACCCCGTCGAGCGCCGCCCGCTCCTGGCGCCCGAAAGAATGGCCCGCCCCCTCGACGCGCTGCACCTCCAGATGGGCGTTGGCCTTGACCACCGGGGCGAGCACCTGGAGCGGCCCCAGGGCATCCTTCGTTCCCTGGACGATCAACGTGGGGCAGGTCAACGCCGCGAGCGCGGCTTCATCGAGGGGCCGCGGCTTGCCCGGAGGTCGCACCGGGAACCCGAGCAGCACGATCGCCGCGAGCTTGCGCCGGGAGGCCAGCCGCACGGCGAGCCGGCCTCCGAAGCTGCGGCCCACCAGCACCACCCGGCCCCGGACGCCCCGCAGCTCACCTTCGAGCCAGGTGACGTAGGCCTCGAGCCCGGGCGTGAGCTTGAGGCGGGGGGGCGCCAGGCGAAGACAGGTGAAGCGGCCCAGGCGCGCCTCGAGGTTCACCAGCACGGGTTGATCGGCCCGCCCGTTGAACCCGGGCAGCAACACCACCGTGGTCACTTCTTGCGCGCCTGGATCAAGCGCGGGAGCGCGCCGGGGGTCTGCCCGCCGAAGGTGAAGAGCAGCCGCTCGCGGAACTGCTTGAGGCCTTCCCAGTCGATCTCGATGTGCCCGTGGGCCACGGGATCGCGCAGCGTCTCCTTGCTCCACGTCACGAAGCGCGCGAACTCGTCCCAGAAGGGGGCGGGCAGCGCGTAGTTCGAGGTGAGGAACTGGTCGAACAACGCGAGGTACGGCTCCTGGCGGCGCTCGAGCACGCGGCTGACCTCGCCCAGCGACGGCGGGCGGGCGCTCTGCTCGCGATCGAGCGACTCGAAGAAGCGATCGAAGTACTCGACCCGGCCGCCGCGGCGTTCGCGCACGCCCATCTCGAGGAACCGCGAGCGGAGCTGGTTCACGTCGAGCCAGCGATCGAAGCGGTGGGCGATGAGCTCCACCAGGCTGCGCTCGAAGGCGCCGGAGAACAGCACCGCCACGGCCGCCGCGGGGAGCTCGGTGTAGAGCGCCTTCTGGTAGGTGCGCTCGGCGACCAGCAGCATCTGCCACAGCCGCTCGGGGCACGCGTCGCGACCCGCGCCGAAGACGCGCTCGAGGTTCTCGACCGACTTCCCTTCGATCTCCTGCTCGCGGGCCTCGAGCTCGACGCGCACCTTCGCCCTGCCCTCGGCCTCGAGGCGCTTCTTCTGGGCGTCGGCCTGGGCGGTCACCTGGGCGACCTCCTCGACGGCCGACGCGCGCTCGGCCTTGAGGCGCTCGACCTCGCGCTTGAGCCGCTCGACCTCGCTCTCGCGCACCACGAAGCGGCGGCGCAGCGCCTCGGCCTCGGCCTTCGCGGCGTCGACGCGCTCTTCGGTCGAGGCCTCGAGCGTGTGGCGCCAGGCCAGGCGCTGGTGCGTCAGCGCGAGGGCACGCTTCGCCTCGGGCTCGTCGGGGTCGAGGGTCAACGCCCGGCCAAAGTGAGCCTCGGCCTGCTCGAAGTCACCGGTCTCGGCGGCGAGGTGGCCGAGATCGACGAAGGGCCCGGCGCCGAAGCGCGGCAGCTCGGCCTCGGGCAGCGCGATGGCCTCGCGCAGCGCCGCGAGGGCGGCGTCCTTGCGATCGAGCAGGCGCAGGGCGCGGCCCTCCGTCGAGAGCGACTCGAAGCGCCAGCCCGGCGTGGGCGACTTCACCAGCGCCTCGGCCTGGGCCAGCCAGTCGAGGGCGCGCTGGGGCTCGCGGCGGAGGTTCGCCATCTGCGCGAAGAGCATCAGGTCTTCGGCCAGCGGCGCCTGCGCCAGGCGGCGGGCGATGAGCGCCTCGGCGAGGGGGCGTTCGCCGGCGAGCTCGGCCGCCCAGGCCATGTTCGAGAACTGGTACGGCTCGAGGCGGCCCGCGCCTTCGATCTGCCGCCAGGTGTCCAGCGCCCCGCGCGCGTCGCCCCGCGCCAGGCGGAGATCGGCGCGCAGCGCCCGGGCCTGCCAGACGAGCCCGGGGAGCTCGAGCCCCTCGACCTGGGCCGCGATGCGGTCGGCCTCGTCGAGCTGCCCGCGGCGCATCTTCACCATCGCCAGCACCAGCCGGGTGTCGGCCCCGCCCCCGACGAGCAGCGCGCGCGCCAGCTGGGCCTCGGCCTCTTCGGCGCGGCCCACGCGGAGCAGCGCCGCGGCGTAGGAGGTCAACACCTGCGGGTCGCGCGACAATTTCTGGCGCACCCGCCGGAACTGCTCGATGGCCCGATCGGGCTCGTCGAGATCCAGCCACACGCAGCCCAGGCGGGCCTCGAGCTCGCCGTCGCCCGGGTGTTCGACCAACCCGGCCTCGAGCACCGCGCGCGCCTCGTCGCGACGACCCAGCTGCCGCAAGGCCTCGCCCAGCAACGAAGGCACCGCGGGCTCCTTGAGGCCCGAGGCGGCCACCGGACGCATCAAGGTCTCGACGGTCGCCCAGTCACCCTTCTGAGAATGGAGCCGGGCCTGCTCGAGCTGCGCCAACGCCCTGCGCTTGTTGAGACCGGTCACGACGACCCCTGGCGGTGAAAAAAGTCACGGGTGATCACCGGCTCGGCGACGACGGGGGCCGGTGGGGGCGGCGCGGGGGGAGCCTCGGGAGGGCGGGCCTCGCCCGAGAGCGCCGAGAGGATCTCGTCTCGCGTCTTCAGGCCAGCCGCCGCGCGGCCCAGGCGCGCCCGGGCCAACGTCAACAACTCCCGGAGCGTCCGCTTCGAAAGGTCCTCCACCCCTGAGCACTTCTCACTGACCGGGGTGCCGGTCAACGTGACATGATGCTTGTCCCTGGCCGTGAGCGACCTGCCGCGACTGCTTCTGTGCTGTTTCGACGTGGTGCCCGCCCCCACGGCGATCTCCCGTCGGTTGACGGAGTACGTGAAGGGCCTGTCCGATCGGTACCAGGTGGTGGTGCTGACGGTGAAGACCCCCGAGCACACCCACATCGAGCGCTACCACGGGGCCCGGTTGTTGCGCGTGCCGGTGGGTTCGGGCGACCTCGCCGCGCGGGTGCAGTCGTTCGACCGGGCCGTGCGCCGCCAGCTCGAGAGCGAAGAGTACGTGATGGTGCACTTCTTCGACCCGTTCGGGGGCTACGCGCTGTGCGAGCGCCGCGTCGAGCTCGGGTACAAGCTGGTGTACGACGCCTGCTCGCTCCCGTCGGTCGACCTGCCCTTCCTGGTCGACGAGGCCGAGGCCAACCGCCGCTTCATTGCCCGGGTGCGCCGCCAGGAGCTGTACTGCCTGATGAACGCCGACGTGGTGATCGTCGCCAACGAGCTGACCCGGGAGTTCGTCACCGGCCTGGGGGTCGCTCGCGAGCAGGTGCAGGTGCTGCCCGCGCCGGTCGACCTCGGCCCCTACGATCCCAGGGTGATGGGCGTCCCCGACGCCACGCCGATGAAGCTGCTGCACCTGGGCAACCTGAGCTCCGCGCAGGATCTCGGCACCGTGCTCGAGGCGATGCAGATCGCGCTGAAGAGCGTCGACGTGCGGCTCACCGTGGTCGGCCCCCGGCACCCCGAGCACCAGGCGCGCCTCGAGGACCAGGTCGCTGCGCTCGAGCTGACCGGGAAGGTCGAGTTCCAGGACCCGGTGGCCCACGACGATCTCCACAAGGTGCTGGCCACGGCCGACGTGGGGTTGCTCACGCTGGCCGACGTCGAGCGCAACAGCCGCGTCGGGTCTCCGCTCTCGCGGCTGGGGGAATACCTGGCCGCCGGGCGCCCGGTGCTCGCCGCCGACGTCGCCGCGGCGCGCGCGCTGCTGCCCGACGACGGCGTGGTGCTCTACCGGCCGCAAGACAAGCACTCGCTGGCCGACGCGATCGTCGGACTGGCCTCGGAGCCCGCCCGCCGCGTGAAGCTGGGCGCCGCGGCCCGGGCCGCCAGCCTCGAGCGTGACGCGGCGAAGATCCGCGCCGATCTCGTCGCCACCTACGTCGCGCTCAGTGGCACCGGCGTGCGGGCCGTGGGCGACGCCGACCAGACGAGCCCCGACGAAGTGACGCAGCTGGGGCGTTCGCTCGACTCGGAAGACACCCAGCGCCGCAAGGCCGCGGCCCAGCACGAGCCGCCGTCGGGGACGAACAAGGTGAAGACCGACCCGGCCATCGCGGGCGCCGACACCTCGCCCGAAGGTTCGCTGGGCGCCGATCGCCCGGCGGTGATGGGCGTGCCGATCCACGAAGAGGAGCCGCCGGTGGTGATGGGCACCGAGGCGCAGGCCATCGTCGCCGAGTTCGTCCAGGTCACCACCGAACCCAACGCCCATCGGTCGAGCGAGCCCCCCGTGGTGATGGGCACCCCGCTCAACCCGCCGTCGCTCAGCACGTTCCTCACGCCCGAAGATCTCGCCGCCGAGCTCGAAGAGGTGCGCAGCCCCCCGACGCCCGCGTCGCTGCCCCCGGAGCTGGAAGCCGCCGAGGCCCCGCCGCTGGGCGAAGACCTGCCCGACACCGGGGGCCACCTGTCCCTCGTGCCGCGCGTGCCCACCCCGCCCGAGGTGCCGGTGGCGCCGCCCGAGCCCCTCGCGCCCGCCGCAGATGAGCCCCTCTTCATTCCCCCGCTCGAGCTGCCCAGCGAACCGCTGCGCGCCGCACCGCCTCCGGTGCTGGCACCGCCGCGCTCGTCGCCTTCGGGTCTGAGCTTCGAGCCGGGCTCCGGCTTCGTGCCGCTGTTGACGCCTCCGGCGCCGTTCGCACCGACGCTCGCGCCGCCGAGGACCGCGTCTGGGCTTCAGCCCGCGTTCGTGCCCCCGCCTCCCGCGCCCGTGGTGGAGCCCCTGCCCGCCTTCGTGCCTCCGGCTGCGCCGATCGCCCCGCCCCGGACGGCCTCGGGCATCCAGCCGGCCTTCACGCCCGCCGCGGCGCCGCTCGCGCCTCCCCGGACTGCCTCGGGAATTCAGCCGGCCTTCGCGCCCACGGCCGCGCCGCTCTCTGCTCCCCGGACCGCCTCGGGAATCCAGCCGGCCTTCGCGCCCGCGGCCGCGCCGCTCTCTCCTCCCCGGACCGCCTCGGGCATCCAGCCGGCCTTCGCGCCCGCCGCCGCGTCGCTTTCGCCTCCCCGGACGACGTCGGAAATCCAGCCAGCCTTCGCGCCAGCCGCCGCGTCGCTTTCGCCTCCCCGGACCGCCTCGGGCCTCCAGCCGGCCTTCGCGCCTGCCGCCGGGCCGCTTTCGCCTCCCCGGACCGCCTCGGAAATCCAGCCGGTCTTCGCGCCCACGGCTGCGCCCATGACGCCTGCGCCGGCACGAACCACCTCAGGCGTGCTCCCGGTGTTCGTGGCGCCCGCCTTCAAGTCGTCACCGTCGACGATCATGCCGGCCGTGGTGGTGCCCGAGGGCGTCCCGCCGCCGCTGCCCCGCACCGCGTCGGGGATCTTCCAGGCGGCAGGCGCGACCACGCCCTCCGGAGCGGCCCTGGTCGAGAACAAGCAGCAGTCGGGGCTGTTTCCCCGGGCGCCCGACGTGCCCACGTCGCTCGACGAGGCCGAGGCCATCGGCGAAGACGAGTTCGAGGACGTCGGCGACGACGGGCCGCTCGAGGTCAGCGCCGACGAGATCGTCGAACTCACCAGCAGCCCCTCGTCAGCGAACGTGGACGAATCGCCGATGATGACCGCCGAAGACTCCGCGGTGATGACCGTCGACACCGATCCTTCGCCGCCGGCGTCGGCCATCGACCCCTGGCTCGCGCAGCTCGTCCACGGGTATTGCCCTCCTGAATCAGGCCTGTTCGAGCGGCACACACCGCCGACCACCATGCCCGGCCGGGACACCTGACCGTTCGACTCGCCGATCATGGCGGTTTACCGGCCCCCGCTGAAGTAGCAGACTGCGCGCTCCCCACGCTCGTCTGAGGTTCCATGGAGCGCCGCGCCCTCATCGTCGAAAGCCAGAGCGACTTTGCCCTGACCCTTGCCTCCGTCCTCAAGGACGCGGGATTCCAGACCAGCCTCGCAGCCAGCGCCGGTGACGCGCAGCGCGAACTCGAGAAGCGAAGGCCCGACATCGTCGTGCTTCGCGCCGAGCTGCCTGATCAGAGCGGCTTCGTGCTCTGCGGGGCGATCCGCAAGGGTCGCTTCGGGCAGAACCTGTCGGTCATTCTCCTCTCTTCCGATTCGGGCCCCGAGGCGCTGATGCAGCACTCGCAGGGGCCGAACGCCGCCAACGGTTACCTCGCCATCCCGTTCGAGATGGGGGAGCTCGCCCGCTTGACCCAGACCATCGTGCCGCCCGGCTCGCCCAGCGCCTCTCTCGACGAGATGGACGGTGAGCTCGAAGCCGCCTTCAGCACAGGCCCGGCGCCGGAGACCAGCACGGGTGCGCCGCCCCCGCTCAAGACCTCGGGTGGCCCGCCGCGGCTGCCCCGTCGCGAGCGCCGCAGCGCGCTGACCGACGACGACAAGTCGTTCCTCGATCGCGCCTTCGGGTCGATCGCCGATCGCAAGACCGAGCTGCTGGCCGAGTCGCGCGAGGTGCGGAGGCCCGCCCGCCGTGACGCCATGGGCACGCCCGAGGCGAAGATCCAGATCCTCCGCGACGAGCTGAAGTCGCGCGAGGCGCAGATCGCCCGCATCTCCGAGATCTGGAGCGTGCGCGAGCGCGAGCTGCTCTCGGTCGAAGACCGGCTCAACGAGAAGGACGTCGAGATCCAGGGTCTCAAGATGCAGGGTGACGATCTCACCCGGCGCCTCAACGACTCGCAGAACATGATGGTGGAGAAGGAGCGCGAGCACGGCCGCCAGGTCGAAGATCTCCTGCTCCAGAAGTTCATCGGTGAGAAGGAAGTCATCGAGGTCGTCTCCGCCAAGGAGAAGGAGGTCAACGTCCTGCGCCGCGAGAAGAGCGCGCTCGAGGACGAGATCGCCCGCCAGGCGCAGGAGCTCGACCAGGCCCGCAAGGACTACGAGCAGCTCGAGAAGGAGTACCAGCTCGCCACCCTGGAGTTCGAGGTCAAGGAGAGCCAGCTCACCCAGACCCTGCAGGCGCGCGACGCGGCCCTGGCCCAGCTCAACCAGGAGTTCGAGGCGCTCACGCAGACGCAGCAGCTCACCGTCTCCGAGCGCGACGCGAAGTTCGCGGACTACGACGGCCAGCTCAAGGCCCTCACCGAGACCCTCGAGCAGGCCCAGAACGAGCGCGACAACACGGTGCGCGAGCTCGAGAGCAAGCTGCGCCTGTCCGAAGAGCACGCCCAGCAGAGCGACGCCGAGGGCGAGCGGCTGACGCAGGAGCTGGCCGATGCCCGCACCCGCGCGTCCGAGAAGGTAGGTGAGCTCGAGGGCGAGATCGCCGGCCTCAACAGCCAGATCGAGTCGCTGGGGCTGCAGAAGAACGAGATGGAGCAGCAGCTCCAGGAGCAACTGGCCCAGCGCGACGGCCGCATCACCCAGCTCGAAGGCGAGCTGACCGACACCGTCGAGCAGAAGGACCGCCAGGAGGCCTCGCTGCAGGCCGAGATCCAGGCGCGCCTCGAGACCATCGGCGAGCTCGAGGGTGAAGTCGAAGCGATCAAGGCCGCCCTGGCCGATCGCGAAGCAGAGCTGGCCGGCGAGCTGGGTGAGCTCGGCGCCGCCAAGGACCAGCTCGAAGAGGCCCTCACCGGGCAGATCAACGAGCTGACCGCGACCTCGCAGGCCCAGGCCGGCACCATCGCCGAGCTCGAGAGCACCCTGCAGGACCGCCAGCGCGCCATCGACGGCCTCAACGCCGACGTGGCCGACAAGAACACCCGCATCACCGACTTCGAGATCAAGCTCTCGACGGCCACCGAGACCATCGCCGAGCGCGATGGCGAGGTCGCGGCGCTCAAGCAGGCGATCGAGTCGAACACCCAGGAGATCGCCGGCCTGCAGCAGGGGGTCGCGCAGCGTGACGACGCCATCGCTCAGCGCGACGAGAACATCGCGCGGCTCTCGCTCAACCTCGACGAGACGCAGAAGGCCCTGCTCCAGACGCAGGATGCCCTCAACCAGACCCAGGTCGCCCTCGAGGAGAAGACGGGCGAGCAGGTAGCCACCGCCGAGGTCCTCGGGCGCACCCAGCAGGAACTGGGGCAGGTTCGCGGCGAGCGCGACGAGCGCCAGGGCGAAGTCACCGCGGCGCGCAACGAGATCCAGCGCGTCACCGGGCTCTACCGCCAGACCGAGGCCTCCAAGGCCCAGCTCGAAGAGACGCTCTCGGGTGAGATCGGCCAGCTGAAGACCGGGCTCTCCGAGGCCCAGGGCAACTACGAGGCCGAGGCCCAGGCCCACCAGAAGCTCCAGCAGGACACCGGGGCGCAGATCGCCCAGCTCCAGGGCAACGTCTCGCAGCTCACGCAGGTGCTGCAGACCACCCAGGTCGACCTCGCCGCCAACCAGGCCAACCTCGACGACGCGCTCAAGTCGCTCGACATCGAGAAGCGCGCGCACGCCGACACCAACTCGCACTACGAGGGCCGCGTCACCGCGCTGGAGGCCGACCTCACCCAGGTGCGCGGCCAGGCCGAAGATCTCACCGAGCAGCTCCAGGCCACGCGCCAGGAGCTCGGCTCGCGCGTCGCCGAGCTGACCCAGCTCAACGCCAAGCTGGCCCACGCCGAAGACACCCGGCAGCACCTCGAAGATCGCATCGCCACCTCGACCGACGAGTCGGGTCGCCGCGAAGAGCTGCTCCAGAACGACCTCGCCACCAAGTCGAAGGAGCTCGCCGACACGCTGCGCAAGCTCACCACCCTGCAGCAGGAGAAGACGCGCCAGGTCGACGCGCTCACCCGCGACGCGACGGCCAAGGCCGAGCAGGCGAAGAACCTCGAGATCAAGCTCAAGTCCCTCTTCGACGAGTCGAAGAAGAAGACCGACGAGCTGACCGCGCGCCTCACCGCCACCTCCGGGGAGCTCGAGGCCGCGAAGAAGGACATCAGCCACAAGGGCGACGCGCTGCAGAAGGCCACCGACGCCCAGGCCGCCACCGCCACCGAGCGCGACCAGGTGCGCACCCAGATGCAGACCACGGTGCAGCAGGCCAACGCGCGCATCCAGGAGGCCAACTCCGCCATCGCGCAGGAGAAGGCCGCCGCGAAGAAGGCCGGCGACGAGCTCGCGCAGAAGGCCCAGCGTGCCGAGCAGCGCACCGCCCAGGTGCAGCAGGAGATGCAGGGCAAGGTCGGCGAGATGGAGACGCGGCTCAAGGAAGCCCAGAGCCAGCTGGCGGTGCGGCAGCGCCGGGTCTCCGAGCTCGAGCAGGCCGCCGAGGGCGCCAACTCCGCGCGCATGCGTGCCGAGAAGGAGATGCAGGCCAAGGTCGCCACGGCCGAGCAGCGGGCCAACGAGGTCGCCACCAAGCTCGCGGCCAACGCCCAGGAGCGCAAGGCGCTGGAGGCCAAGCAGCTCAAGGAGATCGAGGATCTCCACGCCAAGCAGAAGGCGGAGATCGAGCGCCGCGAGCAGGTCAAGGCACAGGAAGTGAAGCGCCTGCAGGAGGCCGTGCAGGAGAAGAGCAAGCAGCTCAAGGTCGTGGAGCTGGAGCTCGCCCGGTACAAGAACAAGCCCGTCGGTGCTCCCGGCGTCGCCGCCCCCCGCCCCGCTGCCCCGGTCGCGGCCCGCCCCGCGGCCAGCAACCTGTCGAACTCGTTCCTCGGTGAAGAGGAAGAAGCCGCCACGCGGGTCAACACCATCCCCGCCGAGCACGCCCGGGCCGC
>CAIVGN010000189.1 GCA_903905455.1 uncultured Archangium sp. | reverse complement strand
GTCGCTGCTGAGAAGGCCGCTGCTGAGAAGGCCGCTGCTGAGAAGGCCGCTGCTGAGAAGGCCGCTGCTGAGAAGGCCGCTGCCGAGAAGGTCGCTGCCGAGAAGGTCGCTGCCGAGAAGGTCGCTGCCGAGAAGGTCGCTGCCGAGAAGGACGCTGCCGAGAAGGCCGCTGCTGAGAAGGCCGCTGCTGAACGCGTCGCCGCTGAGAAGTCCGCTGCTGAACGCGTCGCTGCTGAGAAGGCCGCCGCTGAGTCTCTCGCGGCCGAGAGGGCCGCTGTCGAGGCCTCTCGCTCCGCGCTTCCTCCGGCAGTCGGTGACGCCGCGACGGCCCCTCCGTCGATCGCGCCTTCCTCCGTCGGCGAAGTCAGCGCCCGTCCTCCCTCGGAAGGTGGGTTGCCCCCGGGGCTCAAGCCTCGCAAGGTCGAGCCCGTCGCTCCTCCCGTCTCCTCGCCGAGTCGCATCTGGTTGCCGCCGACCTTCACGCCGGCGGTCGCTCGCACCGAGAGTTCCGTGCCGAGCACCTCTGCGAGCGCCGTACCTCCGCCGCTCGACCCCTCGACCGATCTCGAGCGCAGCCTCCAGGCGTTCATGAAGTTCGATCCCGACGCCCCGGTGGCTGCGCCCGGCACGCCGGCCCCCGAGGCGCCGAGACCCGCGAGCTTCACCGAGCTCGATCTCGAGGGCGACTCCCTGCTCCACGCCGTCGAGGCCGTGTCGTCGCACGCCCCGACTGCGGTCGAGGAGGCCATGGACGAGCCGGACGATGCCCGGACCGATCCCGGGGCGCTCCCCCGCATTCCGCTCTTCTCGGACCTGCCCGAGGACGCCTTCATCGCGCTCTTCGAGAAGTGCCCCCTGCAGCGCTTCGACGCGGGCCAGCTCGTGTTCGAGCAGGGCGACAAGGCCGACGCCCTGTACGTCATCTGTGGTGGCAAGGCCCGGGTGTTCCGGACCGATGGCGATGCCCGCATGGACCTCGCGACCCTCGAAGAGGGCAGCTTCTTCGGCGAGATGGCGTTGCTCTCCGAGGCGCCCCGCAGCGCGTCCGTCGAGGCCGCGGAAGAAGACACGCAGGTGTTGGCGATCTCGGCCGAGGTCCTCAAGGAACTCTCCGTCGATCACCCGTCGGTCTCGGTGGCGCTCAAGAAGTTCTGCCGCCAGCGCATGCTCTCGAACCTGATGAACTACGCGCCGCTCTTCGCGCCGTTCAACCGCAACGATCGCCGCGACCTGGTGCAGAAGTTCCGAGCCCGCGACGTGAACAAGGGCGACGTGCTCGTCAAGCAGGGCCAGTCGAGCGACGGTCTCTACGTGGTGCTCTCCGGCGAGGTGGAGATCGAGGCCGACGGCGCCCGCATCGCCACGCTCAAGCAGGGCGAGGTCTTCGGCGAGATGTCGCTGCTCATGCGCAGCCCCGCGTCGGCCACGGTGCGCGCCTTGCGCCACACCTCGCTCCTGCGGTTGCCGAAGCACGACTTCGACCTGCTGATCCTCAGCCATCCCCAGGTGCTCGAGCACGTCTCGGTGCTGATCGATGAGCGCAAGAAGGCCGACGCCCAGCGCAAGCACGCGGGCGACGACATGATCTAGGCGGAGCTACTCGGGGGCGTGCAGCTTCTCGAGGTACTCGTCGCGGGTCACGAGGCCCGACTCGATGAGCAGCTCCAGCAGCACGCGCAGCGCGCGCACCTGGGAGCCATTGATCTCCTCGAGCGCGTCGATCTTCTCGCGGAGCACCGCGATCTCCCGCCGCAGGCTCACCTCGAGCGCGTTGGTCAGCGCCTGCGCCGGGGTGGGCGAGCTCATCGGGATGTCGATGGCCGGGTGCTCTGACGTCCGTCGCGGCTCACCCAGCAGCTCGTCGAGCTCGAAGCTGGTGTTGCTCACGGGCCCGACTTCGATGGGCTCGTTGGCAGGCCGCCGCGTCGCCGGGGCGATCGCAGGGGCAGCGGGGCGGGGCGCCGACGGAGGCGACTCCCCGAAGTAGTACTTCCGGATCGCGCGCTCGATCGCCGACGTGGTGGCGACGATCGGCTGCACCTTCAGGTTGGTCGCGAACTCCAGCGACTGGAGGTGCTCGAGGTTGGTCGGGTCGGCCGTCGCGATGGTGATCGATCGCGACGCCGGGTTCGACGCCACGGGGAACACGCCGTAGCGCTCGCACAGGTCCAGCCGAAGCCAGGTCGGCGCTTCGGGGGGCAGCTCGGTGGTGTCGAGATCGATCGACGCCAGCTCGAGCTGCTTGGCCAACACCTGCCCGATGGCCGTCTCGGTCACGAACCCGAGCTCGACCACCGTGCGGCCCAGCCGACCGCCCCACTTGCGCTGCTCATTGAGCGCAGCCTTGAGCTGCTGCTCAGAGAGCAGGCCCGCTTCAATCAGCAGATCACCGAGGCGTCGGCGTGCTCCGCGAGGGGCCATGCGTTACTGCGCCTTCTCCTCGCGAGCGGGCGGCTCGAACTTCTTCGACTCTGCCTTCTCGGCGGCCGTGGGCGGCTTGAGGCGCAGCATCTTGTACGAGCCCTGGCCGTCCTTGAGGGTGAAGACCGCGGCCATGCCGACCGACTTGGTGCTGTCGTTCATGTCCCAGCCCATGGTGTCCGCGGGGCCCGGGTTGAGGAAGAGGGTCTTCGACGCCTCGCCTTCCTTCGCCAGCTGCGTGCCTTCCGCGTCCTTCGTCGCGCGGCCACCGGCCTCCTTGATGTTCGAGAAGAGGCCGAAGGTGATGTTGCCCTCGCCGATGGCCTTGGTGATCGCCTCGTCGCCGACGTTGCCGCCCGCGCCTGCGAAGTCGAGCGCCTGGTTGCCGTTGCCGTGCGGGGGGCCGTGCGCGAGCAGCGCGACCGGGGTCTTCGACTCCTTCGCCACGCGCACCACGTCAGCCACGGTGGACTTCAGGTACTGGCAGCCCGTCTTGCAGTTGATGTAGTTCGGGTCGTGGTAACCGGGCAGCGAGACCAGGGTCAGCTCGGGGAACTCGATCACCCGCACCTCGTTGAGGTTCACGATGTTCGGCGACTTCGCCTTGGCGGCGTTGATGCCGTCGGTGAACTCGGCCCGGCACTCGCGGTTGCCGATGATCACGAACACGGGGAGCTTGGTGTTGCCCAGCTCCTCGAGCACGCGGCCGATGCCGCTGGCCACTTCGCCCACGTCGCCGGTGACGACGATCGCGTCGGCCTTCTCGTCGAGGAAGAACTTCACGTACTTCTTGAGGGCCAGCATGTTGAGGCCCGAGTCTTCGTTCACGGGGCCCAGCACGCCGAAGGTCAGCGCGCCGTCGGCGTCCTTGTCGGTGAACGCGAGGCGGGCGCCGGTGCGCTTGGCCACGCGCTCGCCGAACTTCATCTCCACCACGGGACCCGGGTCGATCGCGGCCGCACATTCCTTGTCGGCGAGCGGCTCAGCCGCGGGCGGAGGCGGAGCCACCACCACGACGGGCTTGGTCTCGACCGGCTTGGCCGGGGCTTCGACCTTCTTCTCGGGGCACCCCATGAGCGTCATGGACAGGCCCAACACGGCGACGGCGGCTGCACTCTGAAGGCTCTTCATCTGGTTTCCCCCTCGCAAGTCGTTGAAAGGTGACGCCTCGTAGCGGAATCAGATTCGCCGGTCCAGAGAGTTCAGGGTAGACGTTCGGCATGCGCCACCTCGCCGTGCTGCTCCTTGCGCTCGCTGGTTGTGCCCACCGGCCCCTGAGTGCCTCCGCCCTCGACGAGACGCGGCTGGTCGCGTTCATTGCCCGCATCGAAGACGAGGCCGGCCCCAAGGCCAACGTCTTCCGCAACGACGACTCGTACCGCGACCGGCTCAAGCGCCTCGACGAGAAGGAAGGCGACCGCCGCCTGGGCAACGCGCTCGCCGCCGGCAGCTTCAAGAAGGAAAAGGGCCGCGAGCCCGAGCTGATCGCCCGCACCATCTCCCGCTTCGAGATCGCCGACTCCCTGCGCTCGAACACCCTCTCCCTGCTGCCCCGCCAGTCGCCGTGGAGCGAGGTGGTGCAGCCCGTGGAGGTCGCCCGCGTGCTCGAGAGCTTCCTGGTGCAGGAGGTACCCGCCAACGCCCCTGACTACGAGCGCCTCGCCGCCCTGGGCGCCGACACCGTGCTGGAGATCGTCGTCGAGGAATACGGCATGCGCAGCGAAAAGGGGAAGGCCGGGGCCTACCTCGTCGGCTTCGCGCGCCTGTTCCGCATCGGCGGGGCCGACCTGTACCACCGGCGCTTCTTCTCAGACGACTTGAAGGCCGGCCTCGAGCACCTCGACCCGTTTGCCGTGGCGAAGAATGCCCAGCTCTTCAGCGATCGCGTCAAGCAGATGGTGCTCGCCATCTCCACCCAGGTGGCCCGCGACCTGACGCCCGAGTCGCGCCGCGAGCCGGCCTCGAAGACCGGCAACGGCGACGTCATCAAGCGCAAGCAGAACGATCAGCCCCAGGCCGACGACCCGCTCTGAGCCGCCTTCAGCGCTGCGTGCGCCGGCGGCGCGTCAGCACGAGCACCCCGAACACCAGCGCCCCCAGCGGGCCTCCCGAGGCGCCACAGCCGCAGCCCAGATCGGTCGCGCCACCGCCGCCCGTTCCGCCGCCGGAGCTGCTGCCGCCCCCGCCGCCCGTGCGACCGCCACCACTGCCGCCCCCGGTCGAGCCGCCACCACCGCCGCCGCTGCTCATCATCTGGTCGACGCAGTAGAAGCTGCCGTTGCCGATGTCGGCGCAGTCGGTCAGCACCGGGCAGGTGACGATGCTCGGGTCGCACCGCGCCCGGCACAGGCCGTTGAGGCAGCGCATGCCCGTCTTGCACGAGTGCACGTCAGGCTGGGTTCCGCACGGCTCGTTCTCGGCGCTGATCTGGTCCTGGCAGCCGCACACGCCCGTGCCGTTCGACTGGGCCTGCACGCAGGTCGCGCAGGTGTTCGAGAGGTTGGTGTTGCACGGCTCGTAGCAGCGCCCCAGGTAGCAGGTGCCGCCCGCGTTGCAGCCGCCGGTGTTGGTGCACGGCGCGCAGATGTTCCCGTCGGTCCCCGGCACGCACACCGGGATGCTGTTCATCTGTTGGCAGACCTTGCCGGTGGGGCACGAGGCGGGGTTGCCCAACTCACAGCGCGCCCGGCACACCGCGGTGCTCGCGCCGACGCACGACAGGCCCGAGCCACAGGCCGCGAGGGTGGTCGCGCTGAGCTGGCCGCAGGGCTCCCCCTCTGACGACAGCTCGTCGGCGCAGGCACAGCTGCCGTTGGCGCCGATGCTGAAACAGGCCTGGCAGGTGCCGGGCGAAGCGGGGTTGCACGGAGAGCGGCACCGACCGAACACGCACTGCAACCCCTCGGCGCAGGTGGTGCCGTTGCAGGCCGCGCAGGTCGTCGGGGCCGCCGAGCCGGGCAGGCACACGCTCGAGCTCCCCGTGGTGAGCGCCACGCACACGTTCCCCGAGCCGCAGGCGGTGTTGGGGCAGGCGTTGCAGTTGCCGCCCAGGCCCTGCCCGGCGCAGCACGCGCGGCAGAAGAGGTTGGTCGCCGTCGCGCTCTCTCGCGTGCAGACGTTGCAGCCCTTGCACACCAGCGACACGGTGCAGGTGTCCCCCGTGTCTCCGCGCGGCGTGCAGGTGCCCCCCACGCAGGTGTAGCCGCTGGCGCACTCGGTGGCCGTGGTGCACTGGTTGGTGCAGGTGTTCGCGTTGGGCACGCAGAAGCCGTCGGGCAGTTGGCAGGTGTAGTTGGGGCCGCACTGCGCGCTCTCCGAGCAGCTCAAGCTGCAGAAGGTGACGCCCGTGTCGAAGCGCAGGCACACGCCCGAGCTGCACTCGCTGGCGCCCTGGCAGAACTTGCATTGGTCCGACACGCCCACCTGGGGCAGGCACGCGAAGCCCGCGGTCGACGCCTGGCAGGTGAACCCGGCAGGGCAGGTCGCCCCCGCGCCGCTGCAGTCCTGGGTGCAGATCTTCGCCGAGCCGCCCGCGACGCCTTCACACACCCGGCTGCCCGTCGTGCAGTCGCCGGCGCCGGTACACGTGACGCCCTGGCCTCCGGTGCCGCCCGGGTACACGGTGCACACGTCGGTCTCGTCGATGGTGGTCAGCACCCGCTTGGCCACGCCTTGCGAAACGAGCGGGTACATCACCGGGAGCGTGCTGCTCTGCGTGTGGTTGAGGCCCAGGAAGTGACCCGCCTCGTGGATGATCACCGAGTCGACGTCGTAGGTCGCCGGGGCCGCGGTGGTGGACCACACCACGTTGTTGTTGACCTCCATGTCGGCGTCGAAAATCTCGTGCGTCAGCGTGTAGTAGGTGGTCGTGGTCAGGGCCAACTCGTTGGCCATGTGCGTCCAGTTGGTGTTGCTCAGCCAGATGATGTTGTTGAAGCGGTCCATGCCGTTGATGGCTTCGACGTCGGTCGGCGTCGAGAAGGCCGCGACAGGCACGGAGTTCCAGTTGGTGTTGCAGCCCACGCGCCCCGAGGTCCACGCCGCGAAGGCCGCGTTCACCTTGGCGGGCACCGTCGAATAGGTCACGCCGCCGTTGATCGCCGGGCTGCCGGAGTTGTCGACCGACGCCGCCTGGCGGAACTGCGGCACGCAGATCCCCGCGACACACTGGGTGCCCATGGCGCAGCCCGTACCGCACGCCGCCAGGGACCACCGGTTGCCGCTGGGGGTGGCGAAGGCCACGCTGGCGGTGCCCACCGCGAGCATGAGGAGACAGGCGCGGGCGTTCACTGCGCACCTCCCTGGGCCGCGCGCACCCGGGCGATGAAGTCCGCAGGCGCCCCGAGGAACTCCGGCGAACGCACCAGCTCGACCTTCTTGCCCGTGGGGGCCGCGAAGGAAATGCCGTCGGTGTTGCGCAGCGCCGCGCTCTGGCCGCGCCAGTCGGCGATCAGCACCTTGCCCGCCGACAGCCCGGTGGTGCGAAACGTCGTGGGTTCGTCAGGGGCCGGCTCGAGGAAGAGCACGCAGTCTTCGCCCTCGACGAAGCGAGCCGTGCCCGCGACCGCCTGGCCGATGCCGTCGACTTCACCGCCGGGCTGCTTCACCAACACCACCGCGCCGGTCTTGCCCTTGATGGACTCGCTGACCATGACCTCGGTCCACGTCCAGATGCGCCGCTTGTGATCGTCCCAGCCCGCGACCGACCGCGTGACCTTCCCGCGCACGATGACCGGCACCCGCCGCGCCATGTCATCGATGGTCTCGTAGACCACCACCGTCGCCGAGGCGACGAACGAGAGGAGCGCCAGCACGACGGCGGTGACACGGAAGAGAGTCGAGGGCATGCACGTCTCCAGGGCCTTCGCGTCGGGTGGCCTGACGCCGACGCAGAGCCTCGCCACTCTACCGCACGCCGGTGCTGCTACACTCGCCTCGTGTCCGGACGAGTCGTCTTCTTCGTGAACAGCGCTGGCTACGAGGCCGCCTGGCAGGTCGCCTCCACGGGCATCACCGCCGCGGCCTTTGGCGACGAGGTGCTCTTCGTCTTCGCCTTCGAGGCCCTGCGCTCGCTGGCCAACGGCACCTTCGGCAAGCCGCTGACCGATCGGGAACGGGCGGAGGCGACCCGCGGTGACGGCATCGGTGCCCCGGTGCCTTCCCGCATGCTGCAGGACGCCCGGGGCCTGGGCGCGCGCGTGCTGGCCTGCGACACCACGGTCCGGCTCTGCGGCTTGACCGCGGGCGAACTCGAGAAGGGCGGGGTGCTCGACGAGGTGCTCGGCCTGCCGCAGATCTGGCGGCTGACCGAGGGCGCCCGGGTGCTGACCTTTTAGAACCGCTCGACGATGCGGAACTCGACGTTGACCGGGTTCTGCGGGGTCGACGTCTTGAGGCGATCGCACAATGCGCCGACGAAGGTGACCTTGTTGGTCGAGAAGTCGTACGAGTACGTGGTGGGGCCGGCCGCGAGGCTCTGGTTGTCGATCACCACCGAGAGGTAGCGCGGGTCGGACGGCGACGACGAGAGGGTGAAGACGCAGGGGTCGCCCTTGAACGCCTCGCTGATCTTGGCCAGCGCCGCCGCCAGCTCCGCGCCGTTGCTCGCCTGGAAGAACGCCGACGAGCAGCGCTTCGTCGTGGTGTCGCAGGTGTTGCCGGTGCCGCACTCGGCGTCGGTGCCGTTGAGGCACTCACGGGCGAAACCACCCTCGCTGGCCATGGCGTTGAGCACGACCGGTCCGATGGTGCCGGCTCCGAGGTCCGCGCCAAAACCGACGACGATGGTGCGCACCCCCTTCTGCTTGAGATCCTTGACCTTCTGCACCGCGCCGTCCTGGTCGAGGCATCCCTTCGCGCAGAGCGCGCTTGCGCAGCCGGAGCTGGAACCAGAGCTGGCCGTGGTGCAGCTGCAAGCGTTGATCTGCGCCACCGAACACGCCGCACCGCAGGCGCACAACGCAGTGGGGTTCGTGTCGTTGCAGTTGGGCAGGCCATCCGTCAGGAGCAAGACGAAGTCGTCGCGGAAGTCGGCTGCGTCGTTGAGCCCACCGTAGGTGCCGAGGAACTCGAGAGAGGAGCCGGTCGGCGTGCCGCCTTGGGGCGTCAGCGCCTGAATTCGAGCGTTGATCTGGTTCGCAGCAGTCGTGAGGTCGCTCTCCGCGCCGGTGTCGGTCGACGTCGGCGGAGGCAACTGCACGTCGATGTTCGAGGCCGGCTGGCACAGGTTGCCCGTGGGGAACACCGAGACGCCCAGGCGAGCAATGGTGCCCGAGCCCTGAAGGAACGTGGACATCGCGCTTTTGAGTTCCGAGACGCGGGTCGGGCAACTCGCCGGGCACTGGTTGCTGGCGCTGTTGCCGCAGTTCACCGGAGCTTGCGGGGGCAGGCAGGCCGGGAGATCCTTCTTCGTGGGCAACAGCATCGAACCCGAGTTGTCGACCAACAGCATCACGTTGGGCTTGAGCCGCTTGCTGGCGACCTTGGTCTTGTCGGTGGTCTGCGCAACGGCGAGCGGAATGACGCGCTCGAAGTCGTAGGTCTGGCAGGCAGAGGCAGCCACCATCAGGGCGAGCAGGGCAACGGGACGCATGGCGCGGACCCTAGCACGCAGATCTCGACCTGCACCCGCCTCGCGCCTCGGGGACCCCAATTCTCAGTTTTCGAGATACGAAGCCTGGCCGATGAAGATCGTCGTCCTCAGCCGCTCGCGCACCATTCCTTCCACCCGCCGGCTCGTCGAAGCGGCCCAGGCGCGCGGCCACTCCGTCAAGGTGCTCAACCCCACTGGCGTCTCGGTGCGGCTGGGCCGGGGGCGCTCGGAGTTGATCTACCGGCAGAAGCGCATCGCCCTGCCCGACGTGGTGATCCCCCGCATCGCCTCCTCCATCGCCAGCTACGGCCTGGCCATCGTCGACCAGTTCGAGGCCTACGGCGCGGTGGTCCTCAACTCCGCCCGGGCCATCGGCCTCTCGCGCAACCCCGCCCGGTGCCTGACCCGGCTCTCCGCCGCCGGCCTCGACATCCCCGCCACGGTCATGAGCCGCGAAGTGGGCGATCTCCAGGCCATGGTCGACGAAGTGGGCGGGGTGCCGGTGCTCGTCAAGCTGCTCCAGGGCAGCGAGCGCCGCGGCATCATGGTCTGCGAGTCGCGCCAGTCGCTCGAGGCCGCCCTCGAGGCCGTGCTGGGCCTCGGGCACAACATCGTGATGCAGGAATACGTGCGCACCGCCCAGCGCGACGTGCGCGTCTTCGTGGTGGGGGGCCGGGCGCTGGCCGCCGTCTCCCGCGTGCCGAAGCCCGGCAGGCTCTCGCGTACCCTCTCGCGCTTCGCCCGCATCGAACCCTGCTCGTTGACCGATTCGCTGCGCGAAGCCGCCGAGGCCGCCGCCCGGCTCACCGAGCTCGAGGTGTGCGCCGTCGACCTCCTGGAAACCGACGCGGCGAAGAAGGGCGGCCGCGCGCGGATCTTCGAAATCAACGCGTCGCCCTCGCTCCCGGAGATGGAATCGGCCACTGGCGTCGACCTCGCCAGCGCGGTGATCGCCCGGGCCGAAGTGCTGGTCGCCGCGCGCGCCACTGCAGCCGCTCCTTGAAACCCGACCCGATTAGGGGTCATAGAGGGATTCAGATGCACTTCCTGCTCCCGGCGGTACTCCTCACGATGTCGCTCCCTGCGTTCGCCGACGTCGACGTCGCCTCGTTTTACGAGGTGACCACCGAGGGCTCGACCACCCGCCTCAAGGCTGGCGAGGCCGGCAAGATCGTCATCTCCATCAGGGCGAAGACCGGCGCGCACGTCTCTGACGAGGCCCCGCTGAAGATCGAACTCTCGAGCAAGCAGTCGAAGCTCGAGAAGGAAAAGCTGACCCTCGCCGACTCGCTGAACCCCAGGAAGGACGGCGAGAAGAACTACCCCGACCCGCGCTTCGAGGTCCCCTTCACGCCGACGGCCCAGGGGCCCACGACGGTCGAAGCCAAGATGACGTTCTTCATCTGCACCGAGAAGTTGTGCTCGCGGCAGACCAAACACCTGTCGTTCCCCGTGGAGGTCATGTGAGCATCTACATCTTCGGTCTCAATCCCGTGCTCGAGGCCCTGCGCGCGAGCCCGCACACCATCGAGCGTCTCGCCATCGCCGACGGCGCCTTGAACCAGCGCGTCTCCGGCGAACTGATGAACCTCGCCCGGGCCGCGAAGATCCCCTTCGAGATGGTCGACCGCGATCGCCTCAACCACCTGTCGGAGGGTGGGGTGCACCAAGGCGTCGTCGCCGAGGTCAAGGACTTCGAGTACATCGGCCTCGCCGAGCTCATCAAGAAGGCCAAGTCGAGCGGCCGCCAGCCCCTCATCGTCCTCCTCGACGGCATCCAGGACCCCCACAACCTCGGCGCCATCATCCGCTCCGCCTACGCCTTCGGGGCCCAGGGCGTGGTGATCATGAAGGACCGCGCCGTGGGCGTCACCGCCACCGCCGTGAAGTCTTCGGCCGGCGCCACCTCCCACATCGAGGTCGCCCGCGTCACCAACCTCTCCCGCGCCATGGAAGAGCTCAAGGAGGCCGGCTTCTGGACCGTCGCCGCCGACCCCGAGGGCAAGGAGATCGCCTGGCAGGCCAAGCTCACCGGCCCCCTGGCGGTGATCATCGGCGCCGAGGGCGCGGGCGTCCGCAAGGGCGTGCTCGGCCACGCCGACTACAAGGTCCGCATCCCCATGTCGGGTCAGGTCGGGAGCCTCAACGCGTCGGTCTCCGCGGGCGTCCTGCTGTACGAAATCGCCCGCCAGCGGGGCTGAATCGTCATCCCGTCCGGGATCTCCTTGACTTGCCACACCCTGCGTGGATAGAGAGCGCCGCCCCTCGACAGGCGGGTGGCAGGTTTCCTGAGGCAGTTCGGAATCTTGCCGGTGTAGCTCAGCTGGTAGAGCACCTGATTTGTAATCAGTAGGTCGCGGGTTCGATTCCCGCCGCCGGCCACGAAGTCGAGTCGAGGCGAAGCACAACTGAATAGGCAGCACCCCTCCGGAGGGGTAGCCAAGTGGCCAACGGCAACAGACTGTAAATCTGTCGGTCCTCGACCTTCGGTGGTTCGAATCCACCCCCCTCCACAGCAGCACCGAGCAGCACGCAGCAGACCCACGGGCCACTCAAGCGGGGATAGCTCAGCTGGTAGAGCGTCAGCCTTCCAAGCTGAATGTCGCGGGTTCGAATCCCGTTCCCCGCTCCACCTTCGAAGTAGAAAAAAGTCGTCGAAGGAAGTTGTACCGAAGTCGCAGTTGAAGTCGATGTGCCGGAACGTGTAGTGAAGAGAAGAAGTGCCCTGATAGCTCAGTTGGCAGAGCGCGTCCTTGGTAAGGACGAGGTCACCAGTTCAATCCTGGTTCAGGGCTCCATTTGTAGTCGCCACATCAAACTCACGAAGCCGTACGAAAAAGGAAGACCGACATGTCGAAGGAAAAGTTCGAGAGAAACAAGCCGCACGTCAACATCGGCACGATCGGCCACGTTGACCACGGCAAGACCACCCTGACCGCGGCCATCACCAAGGTTCTCGCGAAGTCGGGCGGCGCCACCTTCCTTGCGTACGACCAGATTGACAAGGCGCCCGAAGAGCGCGCCCGCGGCATCACGATCTCGACCGCGCACGTCGAGTACCAGACCAAGGCGCGTCACTACGCCCACGTCGACTGTCCCGGCCACGCCGACTACGTGAAGAACATGATCACCGGCGCCGCGCAGATGGACGGCGCGATCCTGGTCGTCAGCGCGCCCGATGGTCCGATGCCCCAGACCCGCGAGCACATCCTCCTCGCCCGCCAGGTCGGCGTTCCCTACATCGTCGTCTTCCTGAACAAGGTCGACATGCTCGATGACGCGGAACTCCGGCAGCTCGTCGAAGAGGAGATCCGTGACCTCCTCAAGAAGTACGAGTTCCCCGGCGACGCCATCCCCGTGATCCCCGGCTCGGCGCTCAAGGCGCTCGAGGGCGACATGTCGGAAATCGGCGAGCCCGCGATCCTCAAGCTGATGGAAGCGGTCGACTCGTACATCCCGAACCCGGTTCGTGCGATCGACAAGCCCTTCCTGATGCCCGTCGAAGACGTGTTCTCGATCGAAGGTCGTGGCACCGTCGCCACCGGCCGCGTCGAGCGTGGCATCGTCAAGGTCGGCGAAGAAGTCGAAGTCATCGGCCTCCGCGCCACCCAGAAGACCGTCGTCACCGGCGTCGAGATGTTCAAGAAGCTCCTCGACCAGGGTATGGCCGGCGACAACATCGGCGCTCTCGTTCGTGGCCTCAAGCGCGAAGACATCGAGCGCGGCCAGGTGTTCGCCAAGCCCGGCTCGGTGAACCCGCACACCAAGTTCAAGGCGCAGATCTACGTCCTGACCAAGGAAGAGGGTGGTCGTCACACGCCGTTCTTCAAGGGTTACCGCCCCCAGTTCTACTTCCGCACCACGGACGTGACCGGCAGCGTGCAACTCAACCCGGGCGTGGAAATGATCATGCCGGGCGACAACACCAACATCGAGGTGGAGCTCATCACGCCCATCGCGATGGAGAAGGAGCTCCGCTTCGCCATCCGTGAGGGTGGTCGTACGGTCGGCTCGGGCGTCGTTGCTGACATCATCGCCTGATTCGAAGTCCAGGCCCGTGGGGTGTGTCTCTGTGAGGCACACCTCTTGACTCGAGGGGAGCGCTCTGTCAGGGAGCCCTCCCCTCTGTCGTCATCTTTCCCAGGAGTTGTGTCATGCCCAAGGGCAACCGCAGCCTCATCTCGCTCGAGTGCACCGTTTGTAAGGACCGTAACTACGTGACGACCAAGAATCGTCGCAAGCAGCAGGACAAGCTGGAAATGTCCAAGTTCTGCCGCCGGTGCCGCAAGCACACCGACCACAAAGAAGGCAAGGTCGGCTGAGTCGAGCCGTCATCCACGGACGCCAGTAGCTCCAATGGTAGAGCAGCGGTCTCCAAAACCGCGTGTTGCAGGTTCAAATCCTGCCTGGCGTGCCAGTTTTCGAAGGAAATCTACTCGGGCGCCGGTCGGAAATGGTCCGACCGGCGTTCGAGGTTTCTGTTTGTTGTTCTTCAGGAAAACGGAGTCCCGAAATGTCGGCGACTGAAGCGAGCCAGCAAGCCAACCGCGCGGAGATGGACCCGCGGCGACTCGTTGTCGTGAGCTACCTCGTGTTCGGCCTCATCTTGACGCTCTTCTTGGGGCGCCTGGTGGAGCTGGTGTTGTCCCAGGCTGGTCTCGCGAACACCGAGATCATCGCGGGCGCCGGCATCAAGCTGGCGGACCTCGTCGGCTTCGTGCTGACCGCCGGCCTCGCCGGCTACGCCTGGACCAACGCCAAAGTGAAGACCCTCTCGCTCGAGGTCGCGACCGAGCTGATGCGCGTGACCTGGCCCTCGTGGGAAGACGTCCGCGTCTCCACCATGGCGGTCGTCGTCGCCTCGCTGGTCGCCGCGATCATCCTCTTCGGCATGGACACCCTCAGCTACAAGCTGATGGTCGTCTGGTTGCCCAAGCTCTGGGGGTCGTTGTGATGAGCACCGAAGAGAACACCGAGAAGAAGTGGTTCGTCGTCCACACCTATTCGAACTTCGAGGGCAAGGCGAAGAAGAGCCTCGAAGACAAGATCAAGCTCGAGAACATGCAGGAGTTCTTCGGCGAGATCCTCGTGCCCACCGAGCAGGTGGTCGAGATGCGGGACGGGCAGAAGCGCACCACGCGCCGCAAGACCATGCCCGGCTACATCCTCGTGCACATGGCGATGAACAACCGCACCAAGAGCCTGGTGAAGAACACCCCCAAGGTGACCGGCTTCCTCGGCGCCGTGGGCCAGGACGATCCGCCGCCCCTGCGCCAGGCCGAAGTCGAGCGCCTCACCACCCAGCTCTCCGAAGGCACCATGCGGCCCAAGCCCAAGGTGCAGTACGACGAGGGCGACACGGTGCGCGTCATCGACGGCCCCTTCGCCAACTTCAACGGCACCATCGAAGAGGTCAACCCCGAGAAGGGTCGCGTCAAGGTGCTCGTCAGCATCTTCGGCCGCTCCACCCCCGTCGAGCTCGACTTCATGCAGGTCGAGAAGACCACCGGTTAAGCAGTCGTCGCAGTCGCAGTCGCAGTTGCCGCAGCGGTATCCACCAGCGTGGGAGGCGGCCGCAAGCCGCCGCTTGAACCACGGGAGAAGTTCACATGAAGAAGATTACAGGACAGGTCAAGCTGCAGATCCCCGCCGGGAAGGCCAACCCGGCTCCCCCGATTGGTCCCGCCCTCGGTCAGATGGGCGTGAACATCATGGAGTTCTGCAAGCAGTTCAACGCCAAGACCCAGCAGGCGATGAAGGACGGGATGATCATCCCCGTGATCATCACCGTGTACGCCGACCGCTCCTTCACCTTCGAGCTCAAGACGCCTCCCGCGTCGGTGCTCCTGAAGAAGGCTGCCGGCCTGCACACCGACAAGAAGAAGGGCTCGGGCGCCAAGAAGTCGGGCAAGGAAATCGTCGGCAAGGTGACCCAGAAGCAGGTCGAAGAGATCGCGAAGCTGAAGATCGTGGACACCACCGCCGGCAGCATCGAGGCGTGCATGCGGACGATCGCCGGTACGGCCCGTTCGATGGGCATCCAGGTCCTCTGAGCGGTCCCTCTCTCTCCACCTCTTTCTAGAAAAAAGGCTCCACCATGTCAGGCAAGAAATTCCGCGCGGCCGCCGAGAAGGTTGACCGCAACAAGCGCTACTCCATCGCCGAGAGCTTCTCGGTGCTCAAGCAGACCGTCGAACTCACCAAGGGCAAGTTCGACCAGACCGTCGACGTGTCCATCAACCTGGGTGTCGACCCCAAGCACGCTGACCAGATGGTCCGCGGCGCCGTCGTCCTCCCCCACGGCACGGGCAAGACCGCCCGCGTCGCCGTCTTCGCCAAGGGCGAGAAGCAGACGGAAGCCACCAACGCCGGCGCCGATTTCGTCGGTGAGGCCGACCTGGCCAAGAAGATCGAAGAAGGCTTCATGGACTTCGACACCGTCATCGCCACCCCGGACATGATGGGTGTCGTCGGTCGCCTCGGTAAGGTCCTCGGCCCCCGCGGCCTGATGCCCAACCCCAAGGTCGGCACCGTGACCATGGATCTGACCCGCGCCATCAAGGAAGCCAAGGGCGGCAAGATCGAGTTCCGCGCCGAGAAGGCGGGCATCGTTCACGCCCCCGTCGGCAAGTCGTCGTTCCCGGCCGAGAAGCTCGCCGAGAACTTCAACGTGCTCATCGAGCTCGTCATGAAGATGAAGCCGGCCACCGCCAAGGGTGTGTACCTCAAGGGCATCACCCTGAGCTCCACCATGGGCCCCGGCATCAAGATCGACACCTCTGAGATCACCGCTCGCTTCAAGTGAGCGCTCGCTGAACCCCTGGCGCCTCGCCGATCGGCTGACCCGGCGAGGCGCTTTGCGTTTCATGGTGTTGACACGAGTCCCACCCGTCGTGTAAGCGCGGCGGGCTTTGCAATCACGACGCCAAGGAACAACCCGTTCCGGACGCGTCAACTCAAACGAATAGACCCTGGACGAAGACAGCAGGGGTCCTGGCGACGAAGCACGGCGGCTCTTGGCAACCCGATGAGGGGGAGCCGCCGGGCGGAAGCGACAGGGCTTAAACGGTGGCCTTTTCGGGCTGCCCTGCCGAGACGGGGAGCGGTGAGAGAGACGGGCGGGAGCCCGACTTCGCCTCACGATTCATTCTCGCTCCTGCATTTTGCTTTGCCGGGATGTCAAAGACGGAAGGAGGTGTACAAATGCTCAAGAGCGAGAAAGAAGAGCTGATCAAGGAGCTCACCGACAAGTTCACCCGTGCGAAGGGTGTCATTGTCGCGGAGTTCAACAAGCTCGACGTGGACACCGTCAATCGGCTTCGCAAGAAGCTGCGCGACGGTAAGGTCGAGTGGAAGGTGCTGAAGAACACGCTGGCGCGTCGCGCCGCGAAGGGCACCTCGGTCGAGAAGATCTCCGACGACTTCGTGGGGCCGGTGGCTGTTGCCATCAGCTACGACGACGTCGTTGCTCCGGCGAAGATCCTGTCGGAGTTCGTGAAGGATCTGGAGACCGTCAAGATTCGGTCGGGTGTTGTTCAGGGCCAGAAGATCGACAAGGCGGGCGTTCAGGCACTGGCGAAGTTGCCGGGTCTCAACGAACTGCGCGCGACGATCCTCAGCATGATCAACCAGCCTGCGACGAAGCTTGTCCGCACGATCAACGAGCCGGGCGGTGCCCTGGCCCGCGTCATCAAGGCGAAGTCTGAGAAGGCGTAACCAAACCCGTTTCATCAACTCCTAACCGCAGTTCATTCGAAGGAAGAAAAGTCATGGCAGACATCAACGCGATCGTCGACTCGCTCTCGAGCCTCACGGTTCTCGAAGCGGCCGACCTGGTGAAGCAGCTCGAGACCAAGTGGGGCGTTTCTGCGGCGGCGGCTGTTGCCGTTGCTGGTCCCGCGGCCGGCCCTGCGGCCGCCGTCGAGGAGAAGACCGAGTTCACGGTCGTCCTCGCGAAGGCTGGCGACAAGAAGATCGACGTCATCAAGGTCATCCGCGAGCTGACCGGCCTGGGCCTCAAGGAGGCCAAGGACCTCGTCGAGGGCGCCCCCAAGACGGTGAAGGAAGGCGTGAACAAGGAAGAGTCCGCGAAGATGAAGGACAAGCTCGCGGCGGCCGGCGCGACGGTCGAGCTGAAGTAATCGTTTCGAAAGTCGGTTCCTGGGCGAGCCGGTGACTCCAAGTAAGGGTCACCGGCTCTGCCCGTATTGAGTGCCTGTTTTCTGGAGAAGCGAATGCCTACCCTGCAGAACAACTTCCGCGCCCGGAAGAGCTTTGGGAAGATCAGCAAGGTCATTGAGATCCCCAACCTCATCAACATCCAGAAGCAGAGCTATGAGAAATTCCTCCAGGCAGACGTGCTGCCGGAGAAGCGCGAGGACGTCGGACTCCAGTCCGTGTTCAAGTCGGTGTTCCCGATCCGCGACTTCAACGAGACGAGCTCCCTCGAGTTCGTGAGCTTCAACCTCGAGAAGCCCAAGTACGACGTCGACGAGTGCCGCCAGCGCGGCATGACGTTCGCGGCGCCCATCAAGGTCGTCGTCCGTCTCGTGGTCTGGGACAAGGACGAAGAGACCGGCGCCCAGTCGATCCGCGACGTGAAGGAGCAGGAGGTCTACTTCGGTGAGATCCCGCTCATGACCGAGAACGGCACCTTCATCATCAACGGCACCGAGCGTGTCGTGGTGAGCCAGCTGCACCGTTCGCCCGGCGCCTTCTTCGACCACGACAAGGGCAAGAGCCACTCGTCGGGCAAGCTCCTGTACAACGCCCGCGTCATCCCCTCGCGCGGCTCGTGGCTCGACTTCGAGTTCGACCACAAGGACCTGCTGTACGTGCGCATCGACCGCCGCCGCAAGCTGCCGGTCACCGTGCTCATCCGCGCCCTGGGCGCCGTCAAGGACACCGCCAAGAAGAGCCCGCTGGAATTCCGCGGCTCGACCGAGGAGATCCTCAACTACTTCTACGCCACCGAGACCATCTACCTCTACTCGGACTCCGAGTTCGAGAAGTCGGTCGACTTCGAACTGCTCTACAACCAGCGCGCCACGCGCGACGTGAAGACCAAGAGCGGCGAGGTGATCGTCAAGAAGAACCGCAAGTTCACCCGCGCTTCGCTCAAGAAGCTCGAGGCCTCCAAGATCACCCGGCTGCCCCTCGACGCCGACGAGCTCTACACCAAGGTCTCGGCCTTCGACGTGGTCGACGAGGCCACCGGTGAGGTGCTCGTCGAGTGCAACGAAGAGCTCTCGCAGACCGTGGTCGAGGAGCTCATCAAGCGCGGCGTGAAGGACATCAAGGTTCTCTTCATCGACAACCTGAACGTCGGCCCGTACCTCCGCGACACGCTGCTGATGGACAAGATCGAGTCGCCGGAAGAAGCGGTGATGGAGATCTACCGGCGCGTCCGCCCGGGTGACCCGCCGACGCCGGAGACGGCCGTCAACCTCTTCAACAACGTGCTCTTCTTCAACCCCGAGCGCTACGACCTCTCGAAGGTCGGCCGCCTCAAGCTGAACTCCAAGTTCGGCCTCGAGGAGCCCCTCGACAACCAGGTCCTGACCAAGCGCGACATCCTCGAGACGATTCGCTACCTGATCGATCTCAAGAACGGCAAGGGCCAGATCGACGACATCGACCACCTCGGTAACCGCCGCGTGCGCGCGGTGGGCGAGTTGCTCGAGAACCAGTACCGCATCGGTCTGGTCCGCATGGAGCGCGCCATCAAGGAGCGCATGAGCCTCCAGGAGATCGAGACGCTCATGCCGCACGACCTGATCAACGCCAAGCCGGTGACGGCGGTGATCAAGGAGTTCTTCGGCTCCAGCCAGCTCTCGCAGTTCATGGACCAGACGAACCCGCTGTCGGAAGTGACGCACAAGCGTCGCCTCTCGGCCCTCGGGCCCGGCGGTCTGACCCGCGAGCGCGCTGGCTTCGAAGTGCGCGACGTGCACCCCACGCACTACGGCCGCATCTGCCCCATCGAGACGCCTGAAGGTCCGAACATCGGCCTCATCTCGTCGCTCTCGTCGTACGCCCGCGTCAACGAGTTCGGCTTCATCGAGACCCCGTACCGCAAGGTCGAAGACGGTGGGCTCACGCCGGACGTCGCCTTCTACTCGGCGCTCGAAGAAGAGAAGCACACCATCGCCCAGGCGAACGTGGAGACCGACAAGAAGGGCAAGATCACGCCCGACCACGTGCTCACGCGCCGCGGCGGTGAGTTCATCATGGCCAAGCCGGAAGACGTCAACCTGATGGACGTCTCGCCGAACCAGCTGGTCTCGGTGGCCGCTTCGCTCGTGCCGTTCCTCGAGAACGACGACGCCAATCGCGCCCTCATGGGTTCGAACATGCAGCGCCAGGCGGTGCCGCTCGTTCGCACCGCTTCGCCCCTCGTCGGCACCGGCATCGAGGCCGTGGTGGCCCGCGACTCCGGCGTCTGCGTCGTCGCCCGCCGCGACGGCATCGTGGAGTCGGTCGACGCCAGCCGCATCGTGGTGCGCGCCGAAGTTCCGGCCGCCTTCAGCGACGTGGCCAGCGAGGTCGACATCTACAACCTCGTGAAGTACCAGCGCTCGAACCAGAGCACCTGCCTCAACCAGAAGCCCATCGTGAAGAAGGGCGACAAGGTCAAGAAGGGTGACGTGCTCGGCGACGGTCCCGCGTGCGAGACCGGCGAGCTCGCGCTCGGCCAGAACGTGGTCATCGCGTTCATGCCGTGGCAGGGCTACAACTACGAAGACTCGATCCTGATGAGCGAGAACATCGTCAAGTACGACGTGTTCACCTCCATCCACATCGAGGAGTTCGAGTGCATTGCCCGCGACACCAAGCTGGGCAAGGAAGAGATCACGCGCGACATCCCGAACGTCGGCGAGGAAGCCCTCAAGGACCTCGACGAGTCGGGCATCATCCGCATCGGCGCCGAAGTGAAGCCCGGCGACATCCTCGTCGGCAAGATCACGCCGAAGGGTGAGACCCAGCTCTCGCCCGAAGAGAAGCTCCTCCGCGCCATCTTCGGCGAGAAGGCCGGCGACGTGCGCGACACCTCGCTGCGCGTGCCTCCCGGGGTCACGGGCACGGTCATCGGCGCCAAGGTCTTCTCCCGCAAGGGCGTCGACAAGGACGAGCGCGCGAAGCAGATCGAGTCGATGGACGAGGCTCGCCTGCTCAAGGACCAGAACGACGAGATCAAGATCCTCCAGGACTCCGCGTTCGGCCGGATCAAGAAGATGATCCTCAACAAGGAGGCCCAGTCGAAGCTGATCGACGACAAGGGCAAGCAGCTCCTGAAGAAGGGTGACGAGCTCAACGAAGAGCTCCTCGCGCAGATCCCCTACAAGTACTGGGGCGAGGTGTCGGTCAACGACGCGCTCGACACCAAGGTCCGCGAGATCCTCAAGAATCTCGAGGAGAACAAGGAGGCCGTGAAGCTGGCCTTCGGTGAGAAGATTGCCCGCATCAAGAAGGGCGACGAGCTCCCCCCTGGCGTGATCAAGATGGTCAAGGTGTACGTGGCCATCAAGCGCAAGCTGCAGGTCGGCGACAAGATGGCCGGCCGCCACGGCAACAAGGGCGTCGTCTCCCGCATCCTCCCCATCGAGGACATGCCGTACCTCGAGGACGGTCGCCCGGTGGACATCGTGCTCAACCCCCTCGGCGTGCCTTCGCGCATGAACATCGGCCAGATCCTCGAGGTTCACCTCGGGTGGGCGTGTCGCGGCATGGGCGAGAAGCTCCAGCAGTTCGTCGAGAAGGGCTCCGCTGACGCCTGCCGCAAGGGCCTCAAGGGCGTCTACGACGACGAGAAGTTCGGCGAGTTCCTCGAGAAGCTCACCGACAAGGAAGCCATCGAGCTCGCCCGCCGCCTGCACAAGGGCATTCACGTGGCCAGCCCGGTGTTCGAGGGCGCGCACGAGAACGAGATCCACAACCTGCTCATCGGCGCCGACCTGCCGAAGACGGGCCAGATGGTGCTCTTCGACGGCCGCACCGGCGAGGCGTTCGACCAGAACGTCACCGTGGGCGTGATGTACATGCTCAAGCTGCACCACCTCGTGGACGAGAAGATCCACGCTCGTTCCATCGGGCCCTACTCGCTGGTCACCCAGCAGCCGCTCGGTGGCAAGGCGCAGTTCGGCGGTCAGCGTCTGGGTGAGATGGAAGTCTGGGCCATGGAAGCGTACGGCGCCGCCTACACGCTCCAGGAGTTCCTCACCGTGAAGTCCGACGATGTCGTCGGCCGCACGCGCATGTACGAGTCCATCGTCAAGGGCGACTACACGCTCGAGTCGGGTCTCCCGGAGTCCTTCAACGTGCTGCTCAAGGAGCTCCAGGCACTGGCGCTCGACGTCGAGCTGCTCGAGAAGGCCCCCCCGGAGCGTCGCCGCACGTCGGTGATGGTCTCGGATGAGCCTGCCAAGTCGGGGACCGACGCCTGACCGAAAGGGTCACGCGTCATTTCGAAATCATTGCTTAAGAAGAACTCTCTGCTCCAGGTGAATCCGTGAAGGACATCTTCAATTTCTTCGAGAAGCCGAAGGACCCCCTCTCGTTCCAGGCGATGCGTATCGCCCTGGCGTCGCCGGACAAGATTCGCCAGTGGTCGCATGGCGAAGTGAAGAAGCCGGAGACCATCAACTACCGCACGTTCAAGCCTGAGCGTGACGGCCTGTTCTGCGCGCGCATCTTCGGGCCCGTGAAGGACTACGAGTGCAACTGCGGCAAGTACAAGCGCATGAAGCACCGCGGCGTCGTGTGCGAGAAGTGCGGCGTCGAGGTGATCCAGTCCAAGGTGCGTCGTGAGCGCCTCGGCCACATCACCCTCGCCACGCCGGTGGCGCACATCTGGTTCCTCAAGAGCCTGCCGTCGCGCATCGGCGCGCTGCTGGACATGACGCTGAAGGACCTCGAGAAGGTCCTGTACTGCGAGTCGTACATCGTCCTCGACCCGAAGAGCACCGACCTCACCAAGGGCGAGCTCATCACCGAGGAGCGGTACCAGAAGCTGCTCCAGGAGCACGGTGACGACTCGTTCACCGCGGCCATGGGCGGCGAGGCCGTGCGCGACATGCTCAAGGCCATCAAGGTCGACGAGCTGGCCGAGCAGATGCGCGCCGAGATGAAGGTCACCACCTCCGAGGCCAAGCGGAAGAAGTACGCCAAGCGCCTCAAGGTGCTCGAGTCCTTCCGTTCGTCGGGCCCGGTGGGGCAGCGCAACCTGCCCGAGTGGCTCATGCTGGACGTCATCCCGGTGCTGCCGCCGGACCTGCGCCCGCTCGTGCCCCTCGACGGCGGCCGCTTCGCGACCTCCGACCTGAACGATCTCTACCGCCGCGTGATCAACCGGAACAACCGCCTCAAGCGGCTCCAGGAGCTCAACGCCCCGGACATCATCATCCGCAACGAGAAGCGCATGCTGCAGGAGGCCGTCGACGCGCTGTTCGACAACGGCCGCCGCGGCAAGACCATCACCGGCCCGAACAAGCGGCCGCTGAAGTCGCTCTCCGACATGCTCAAGGGCAAGCAGGGCCGGTTCCGTCAGAACCTGCTCGGCAAGCGCGTGGACTACTCGGGTCGTTCGGTCATCGTCGTCGGCCCCGAGCTTCGGCTGCACCAGTGCGGTCTGCCGAAGATCATGGCCCTCGAGCTCTTCAAGCCGTTCATCTACAACAAGCTCGAAGAGAAGGGCTACGTCACCACCATCAAGTCGGCCAAGAAGATGGTCGAGAAGGAGCGCCCCGAGGTCTGGGACATCCTCGACGAGGTGATCCGCGAGCACCCGGTGCTCCTCAACCGCGCGCCGACGCTGCACCGCCTCGGCATGCAGGCCTTCGAGCCCGTCCTCATCGAAGGCAAGGCCATCCAGCTCCACCCGCTCGTCTGCACGGCCTTCAACGCCGACTTCGACGGTGACCAGATGGCCGTGCACGTTCCCCTGAGCATCGAAGCCCAGATGGAAGCGCGCACCCTGATGATGTCGACGAACAACATCCTCAGCCCCGCCAACGGCAAGCCCATCATCGTGCCCACCCAGGACATGGTGCTCGGCATCTACTACATGACCCGCCCGCGCGAGTTCGCGCACGGCGAAGGCATGACCTTCGCGTCGGCCAACGAGGTTCGCGCGGCCTACGACCAGGGCGCCGTTCACCTCCAGGCGAAGATCAAGGCCCGCCTCGACGGGAAGATCTACGAGACCACCGTCGGCCGCGTGCTCCTCGCGGAGATCGTCCCCGAGCGCGTGGGCTTCGACGAGGTCAACAAGGTCCTCGACAAGAAGCAGCTCGGGAACCTGATCGACATCTGCTACCGCCTCACGGGTGAGAAGGAGACCGTCCTCCTCGCCGACCGCATCCGTTCGTACGGCTACACGAACGCGACGCGCGCCGGCATCAGCATCGCGCTGAAGGACATGATCATCCCCCCCGCGAAGTACACGCTCATCGAGTCGGCACAGAAGGAAGTGACCGAGGTCGAGAACCAGTACCTCGAGGGCCTGATCACCGTCGGCGAGCGCTCGAACAAGGTCATCGACATCTGGGCGCAGACCACGGAAGCCATCACCAAGAAGATGATGGAAATGATCTCGGAAGAGACCATTTCGGGCATCAACCGGGACGGGAAGAAGGAAACCCGCACCCAGAAGAGCTTCAACCCCATCTTCATCATGGCCGACTCCGGCGCGCGTGGCTCGACCCAGCAGATTCGTCAGCTGGCCGGCATGCGTGGCCTCATGGCCAAGCCGTCAGGCGAGATCATCGAGAACCCGATCACCGCGAACTTCCGCGAAGGTCTCTCGGTGCTCCAGTACTTCATCTCGACCCACGGCGCCCGCAAGGGCCTGGCCGACACCGCCCTGAAGACGGCGAACTCGGGTTACCTCACCCGCCGCCTCGTGGACGTCGCGCAGGACGCGATCATCAACGAGTATGACTGCGGGACCCTCGACGGCATCGTCATCACCGCCCTCATCGAGGGTGGCGAAGAGATCGAGCCGCTCCACGAGCGCATCCTGGGCCGCGTGGCCCTCGACGACATCCACGACCCGGTCACGGGCGAGGTGCTCGTGCGCGCCAACGAGGAGATCGACGAAGCCCGCGTGCAGAAGGTCGTCAACGCTGGCCTGGACCGCGTGAAGATCCGCTCGGGCCTGACCTGCCAGACCAAGCGCGGCGTCTGCGTCGAGTGCTACGGCCGTGACCTGGCCCGCGGCCGCAAGGTGTCCGTCGGTGAGGCGGTCGGCGTCATCGCCGCCCAGTCCATCGGCGAGCCCGGTACGCAGCTGACGATGCGCACGTTCCACGTCGGCGGCGCCGCCATGGGCCGTTCGCAGCAGTCGGAACTCAACTCGCGCTTCGCGGGTACGGTGAAGTTCGTCGGCCTCTCGAGCGTGAAGCGCACGGGCGGCGAGGCGGTGGTCACCAACCGCAACGGCGAGATCATCATCGTCGACGACTCGGGCCGTGAGCGCGAGCGTCACCGCATGGTGTACGGCGCACGCCTGATGGTGAAGGAGGGCGAGAAGGTCGAAGCCAACACCAAGCTCGGCGAGTGGGAACCCTTCGCCATGCCGCTGCTCTCGGAAGTCGGTGGTGCCATCAAGTTCGAGGACATCATCGAAGGCGTCACGATGAACGAGTCGACGGACGAGGTCACCGGCCTCAGCCGCCGGACGATCATCGAGTCGCGTGACCCGGAAGCCCGCCCGCGCATCACCATCCGCGACGGCAAGAACGACGTGAAGACGCTGCCCAACGGACAGCCGGCCAGCTACTTCCTGCCGCAGGGTGCCGCCCTCGCCGTCGACGACGGCCAGGAGATCACCCCCGGTGAAGTCGTCGCCCGCGTTCCCCGCGAGACCACGAAGACGAAGGACATCACGGGCGGTCTGCCGCGAGTCGCCGAGCTCTTCGAGGCCCGCAAGCCGAAGGATCACGCGATCATCGCGGAGATCGACGGCATGGTGTCGTTCGGCAAGGACACCAAGGGCAAGCGCAAGCTCATCATCACCCCCGAGGTGAACGGTGAAGCCCGCCCCGACCTGGCCAAGGAGTACCTGATCAACAAGGCCAAGCACATCACGGTGCACTCGGGTGACCGCGTGCGTGCCGGCGAGTCGCTGATGGACGGCGCGGCCAACCCGCACGACATCCTCAAGGTGCTCGGCGAGAAGGAACTCGCCCGCTTCCTCGTGGACGAGACCCAGGAGGTCTACCGACTCCAGGGCGTGAAGATCAACGACAAGCACATCGAGATCATCGTTCGCCAGATGTTGCGGCGCGTGCGCGTCACGGACGTGGGGGACACCGAGTTCCTCATCGACGAGCAGGTCGAGAAGTGGGTGTTCGAGGAAGAGAACGAGAAGGCGCTCAACGCGGGCAAGCGCCCGGCGGTCGGCGAGCCTCTGCTCCTCGGCATCACCAAGGCGTCGCTGTCCACCGAGTCGTTCATCTCGGCGTCCTCCTTCCAGGAGACGACCAAGGTGCTCACCGAGGCGGCGATCTCCGGCAAGGTCGACTACCTGCGCGGCCTCAAGGAGAACGTCATCATGGGTCGCCTCATCCCCGCGGGGACGGGTCTGCCGAACTACAAGCACCTCGACATCCAGGTCGACAGCCCGGCCGACGAGGTTCAGAACATGGAGGACGCGCTCGGTGCTGCACACGCCGGCGATCCTTCGGCGCTCCAGGCCCCTTCGGCCTCGAACCGCGCTGAGTCGGGCGCCTGAGCCGGGCCTGACGCACTGAAGTGAAACGGGCGGTCTCCTCCGGGAGGCCGCCCTTTTTGTTTGCCGGGGGTCCCTTGCTTGATTGATGCGCTGCGTTATATGCAGCGCGTCATTCACTCTCAGGGAGGCCTCACATGGCTCGCAAGCAGAACGTCTCGTCGTCGCCCGTTGCTGATGTGCAGTCGCTGGTCGTCACTCAGTTGGAGGACGCGCGGAAGCGCCTGGCCACCTTCGAGAAGGAACTCGTCAAGCGCGGCCGCGCGCAGCAGAAGGAGATCGAGTCGCTGATCCGCGGCGTGCGCAGCGGCAAGCAGGTCAAGAAGATCGGCAAGCAGGCTGCCGTGGCGAGCACCGAGGTCAAGAAGCGCCTCGACGGGCTCCAGGAGCAGGTGCTCGGCGTGCTCGGGGTTGCCACGCGCTCGGAGATTGCCGAGTTGAATCGGGAGCTTGTGCGCCTCTCGAAGAAGATTGACACGCTCGCTTCGAAGAAGAGCGCCGCGCCCTCCGCTTGATCGACCGAGGGGCTTGAACGCCTCTCGCTACATGTGGTTGGAGGTACGTCATGGAGTTCTTCCAACAGATCTGGGGACAGGCGTTGACCACCGTGGCGGGCGCGGAAGAGGAAGCGCAGAAGCTCCTCTCCCGGGTCCAGGGCGTCAGCCAGGACGAGGCGCGCAAGCTCAGTGAGCGCCTCGCCAGCCAGCGCAAGGATCTCGAGCGCCGCCTCGAGGACGTGGTCAAGACCTCCGTCGCCCACCTCAAGGTGCCCCGGCACTCCGAGGTGGTCCAGCTCAATGCCCGGCTCGAGTCGCTGACTCGCCGAGTCGAGGCGCTGACGAAGTGAAGTGGGCCCTGCCAGCGGTGGTGATGGCGAGCCTCGCCATCGTTGGCTGGTGCCTTCAGCCGCTGGCGGTGCCTCCCGCACCGACCTCGCTGCAGGTCGAGGGCGTGGGGCCGGTGCGCCACCCCGATTTCGCCCGCATTGAAGCGGTGCTGCGCCAGCGCGCGCCGGGCTGGGGCATCGAGCTGCGCGGCCACGTGGCGACGGCGATCGCCGAGGAGTCGCAGGCGGCGGGCCTCGACCCGTTGCTGGTAGTGGCGCTGATCGAGGTCGAGTCTGAGTTCCAGCAGCACGCCACCTCGGTGGTAGGCGCAAGCGGGCTCATGCAGCTGCGGCCGACCACCCTGACCTGGGTGGCCCAGCGCGAGGGCGTGAAGCTCAGCCGAACCGAGCTCGAGGCAGACCCTTCGCTCAACGTTCGGCTCGGGGTGCGGTACCTCAAGTACCTGCGCGAGCTCTTCCGGGGCCGCCTCGATCTCGCGTTGATGGCCTACAACGCGGGGCCCAACCGGTTGATCGGCGGCCTGAAGCTGGGCAGCACCGACGCCTGGGTGAACTACGTGAACGCCGTGCGCCGCGAGTATTCGATGCTCAAGCGGGCGCACGGAGAGCCGGGCGACTGGACGCTGGCCTCGCGCGAGTCCTTTGGCGACACTGCCGGTCGATGACCGACGGCAAGAGCCTCCAGGAGACCTACGCGCCTCACAACGCCTGCTTCGGCTGCGGGCCGAGCAACCAGAAGGGCCTGCGCGTGCGCAGCTTCGCCCAGGGGGACGCCGTGGTGGCCACCTGGAGGCCCGAGCCGCACCACGAGGCGTTCCCCGGCGTGCTCAGCGGCGGCATCGTGGGGACGCTGCTCGACTGCCACTGCAACTGGACGGCGGCCCACCACCTGATGAAGGTCAGCGGCGCGGCCACGCCCCCCTGCACGGTGACGGCGGACTACGCCATCGTGCTCAAGCGCCCGTGCCCCACCGACCAGCCCGTGACCCTGACCGCCCGGGTCGTCGAGGCGACGGACGACCGCTGCGTGGTGGAGGGCGTGCTCGAGGCGCAGGGCAAGGTTCGCGGCACCTGCCGGGGCACCTTCGTCGCGGTGAAGGAAGGCCACCCGGCGTACCACCGCTGGTAGAAACGACTCGAGCCGCGAGGGTCGCTCGCGGCTCGAAGACGACGGCCTCGCTGTCCTGCGCTTACTTGTTGCCGGACAGGTCCCGGTAGCCGGGGCGCTCGGTGATCGGCTGCTTGTTGCCGACGTAGTGGCGCTGGTTCTGGATCTTGTCCTGCAGCAGCATCAACCCGTCGAGGACCTGCTCGGGGCGGGGCGGGCAGCCGGGAATGTAGACGTCGACGGGGATGATGCGGTCGATGCCCTGGAGCACGGCGTAGTTGTCGTAGAAGCCGCCCGACGAGGCGCAGACCCCGAAGCTCACCACCCACTTGGGCTCGGTCATCTGCTCGTAGACGCGCTTGAGAATCGGCGCCTGCTTCAGGTTGATGGTCCCCACCACCATCAGCAGGTCGGCCTGCCGGGGGGAGAAGCGGGGGAACTCGGCGCCGAAGCGCGCGATGTCGTAGCGGCTGGACGCGACCGACATGTACTCCATGCCGCAGCAGGCGGTGGCGTAGGGGTACGTGAAGAGCGAGTACTTGCGCGCCCAGCCGAGGCCCTTGGAAATCATGTTCTGGAGGAAGCCCGTGGCCTCCTCCTTCCGCGTAGTGATGATCGGCGCGATGTCGTCAGACATGTCAGCTCTCCCAGTCCAGGGCGCCCTTTTTCCAGACGTAGGCGAGCGCCACCACGAGGGTTGATGCGAAGACCGCCATCGTCCCGTAACCGAACCAGCCCAGGGCCCGGAAGTTCACGGCCCACGGGTACAGGAATACGGCTTCGACGTCGAACACGATGAAGAGAATGGCCACGACGTAGAACTTCACGGCGAAGCGCTGGCGAGCCGAGCCCATGGGCGCGTTGCCGCCCTCGAAGGCCTCGGACTTCGCGGTGGTCATGGACTTCGGACCCAACAATCCAGCGATGAGCGGGATGGCGATTGCCATGACACCGGCAAGCAGCAACACCACGGCCATCGGGAGATACGGCGTCAGCGGGGATTCCATCGCGGAGCCACCATAAGGATCTGGGGTTACGCGGTCAAAGCGTTTCTGGGTCTGTGCGTCATGGCCCGCTCCGACCGCTAGAGTTCACCCCGTGAATCCCCCGATCCCCCCCTGCGCGACGACGGGCGTCGGGTCGCTGCCGCACCTCGATCCGGCGCGCGCGCTGGCCCTGAGCCTCAGCCAGGATCTGCCGTTCCTTCCGGAACTTCCGAGGCTCGACCCCGACGAGTTCATGGTGCCGGCCGCGCTTCGGGGCCTCGAGCCTGGGGTGCCCGATCTCTCGGTGCTCCGGCGGTTCCTCGCGGCGCTTCCCGGACCGACGCTCGTCAAGGTGCAGATGGTGGGGCCGACGACCCTGGGCCTCGAGCGGGCCGGGTGGCTCGAGCGGCGCGCCCGCGACACCATGGCCGCCCTGCGCGAGGCGGGGCACCGCGCGCTGTTCGTGATCGACGAGCCGGTCGGCCCCGGGCCGGCGCTGCCTTCGCTCGTCCGCGTGCTCCGGGAGCAGGGGGCCGAGGTCGGGCTGCACTGTTGTGGCAACACCGACTGGGGCGCGGTGCTCGAACTCGACCTCGACGTCGTGAGCCTCGACGCTCGGCTCTCGCTCGAGGCGCTGCTTTCGCACCGCCGCCAGTGGCTGGGCTTCGTCGAGCGGGGGGGCTCGCTCGCGCTGGGGATCATCCCCACGAACCCCGGGGCCCGCTACGAGGTGGCCGCGCTGTGTGCGGCGGTCACGGCGTCGCTGCGCGCAGCGACACCGAGCTTCGAGGCGGTGCTCTCTCGCGCGCTGCTCACGCCCGCCTGCGGCCTCGCCAATCACTCGGTGGCGGACGCCGAACGAATCATCTCCGAGGTGCGGCAAGCCCAGGCGCTGCTGCTCCGCGCGCTGTCCTGAGGCCCCTCAGCCTTCCCCTACGCCCTCGGCGATCGCCGACTGCATCGCCGAGCTCATGCCCAGGGAAGGTCGTTCGGCCGAAGGTACCCAGCGCCACTCGAGGTACCCTGCGGGGGGCTTCCCCAGCTTCACGCCGACCTTCACCGGGTGAAGACGCAGGAAGAGATCGCGGTGGGTCAGGGTCCGCTCGAGCACCGTGAGCTCGGGGCCGATCACCGCGCGCGCACCGAGCAGCGTGGTCAGCGCGGCGTCGGCGTCGGCGCCGGGGTCGAGGGGGGCGGCGGGCAGCTCCCACAGCCCACCGAAGAGCCCCTTCTCTTCGCGCCGGGCCAGCAGCACCAGGTCACCGCGTTGGGCGACGGCGACGGCGAACTCGAGGCGCTTGCGCTTCGCGGCCTTCTTCGGGGGCGGCAGCTCATCGACCCGGCCCGAGGCGAGCGCGCTGCACGAGGTCCGCACGGGGCACAGGAGACACAGCGGGTTCTGCGGCACGCACACGGTCGCGCCGAGCTCCATGAGCGACTGGTTCCAATCGCCGGGGCGCGGGCCGGTGACGAGCAGCTCTGCGATCTCCCACAGCGCCGACTCGCGCTTGCGATCCCCGGGAGCGCCGTCGAGCTCCAGTAGGCGCGAGAACACGCGGGCCACGTTCCCATCGACCAGGGGCGCCTCGAGCTCGAAGGCGATCGAGGCCACTGCGCCGGCGGTGTAGCGACCGAAGCCGGGCAGGGTGAGCAGCGCATCGACCGAGTCGGGCAGCTCGGCCTCGAACTTCGCGACCACCTCCTGCGCCGCCCGGTGGAGGTTCCTGGCGCGCGAGTAGTAGCCGAGGCCCGTCCACATGGAGAGCACGTCGGCGAGCTCTGCGTCGGCCAGCGAGCGCACGGTGGGGAAGCGCGCGAGGAACTTCGTCCAGTAGCGCACGACGCGGTCGACCTGCGTCTGCTGGAGCATCACCTCGCTGACCCAGACTCCGTACGGGTCCTTCGTCTGCCGCCAGGGCAGCGCTCGTTGGTGCTGATCGAACCAGCGCAGCAGCTGGCTCCTCACTTCGCGCTTCACGGTCCGCGCCCGGTCGACAGAACTCACGGTGTCGACCTGAGCACACCGAGGCCCCCCGCCAGCCTCCAAATCCACGAGGCCATCCTTCTCACCGGGTGAGAGAGACGCACCGAAGCTTCGGCGGCGACGAGAACGAAGAGTGCGTTCCCTTGTGCTCAGCCTGCTGGTCCTGTCCGGGTGCTCCATGGGGTTGGCCGACCCCGCGTTGGTGACGGCGTCGCTCCAGTTTCCGACGCAGGGGCAGGCCGACGGTGGGTTGCCGCTCGCAGACGACGGGGGCCGGGGCGCGGTCGAGGACGCGGGCACGGTCGAGGCGGGTGATGCCGGCGCGCCGACGCCCCCCGACGCGGGCGTCGATGCTGGCGTCGACCCCTGCGCGACCCTCAGCTGCCCGGCGAACGGCGCGCGGTGCGATCGCGCGCTGGCCCGCTGCATCTGTGGGCCGGGGTTCTCAGGCGACGGCACGACCTGCACGCCCGTGGCCCCGGGGAGCCCCGAGTCGCGGACCTCCAACGAAGTGTGTACCGCCTGGCGCGCGGCCGAGGTGCGACGCGAGCCGGGAGACGGCTTCACCACCTCCACCGCGACCTGCGACCCGGGCACCCTGTCCCGCGACGCGCTCGACGACGCGCTCTTGCGGCTCAACTTCTTTCGCTGGCTGGTGGGTCTGGGGCCGACGACCGACGACGCCCAGGCCAACGCGACGGGGCAGGCGTGCGCGGTGATCGCGGCCTGGAACCCGGCAGGGCAGCAGGCGCACTCGCCCCAGCCTTCGGCCACTTGCTACACGCAGGCCGGCGCCGGCGGGGCGGGCTCGAGCAACATCGCCTGGGGGGCGGGGGACGCGCGCAACGCCATCGACCTGTGGATCATCGACTCCGGCAACGAGAGCACCTTCGGTCACCGCCGCTGGCTGTTGAACCCTCCGCTCAACCCGGTGGGGATTGGGCACTACCGGGGTGGCAACAACTACGGCACGGCCTCGTGCATCAGCGTCTTCGGGGGCAGCGGGACGGGCCCTCAACCGGCCTTCGTGGCCTTCCCCCCGCCGGGGTTCTCTCCCACCGCGCTGACGCAGTGGCCGTGGACGATCCACGGCAGCATCCCGCTTTCTGGTGCGGCCGTGACGGTGACCCGCGTGGCCGACGGCGTGGCCATGCCGGTGCACCTGGGGGCGCTCAGCGGCGGCTACGGCCAGCCCGCGCTGCTGGTGGTCCGCGAAGGTTGGAGCCCGGTCGAAGGCCAGACCTACCACGTGCGGCTCAGCGGCTCGGGTGGCCCGGGGTCGATCGAGTACGACGTGACGCCGACGGGCTGCCCGTGACGCTCAGTACGAGGCGTTGAGGGTCCATACACGCTCCACCTGGTTGGGCGGCAGCGCCGGCGTGGCGCGCTCGAGTTGATCGGCGACGCAGTTGAGGAACCGCGAGTCGGCCTCCTGCGTGCTGACCACGAGGCAGACACGGGTGATGCGGCCGGCGTCATCGGTGCTCAGCCCGAGCATGGATCGTGACGAATCCACCGGCTCGATGGCCAGCAGGCGCATGCACGGCTGCACGCTGTCTTCGAGGGGCCGCGCTTCGACGCTCGGGCCGTTTGCCTCGCAGCGGGGCAGGGCCCGGAGCACGGCGCCATCAGGGGCCCTCCTCGCGCAAGACACCAGGAACAGCGCTGCGAGGAGAGCCCGTCTCATTGGTCAGGCAGCATGACAGAGCGCTGTGCTAGTTCGCGCGCCGTGTCCGATCCCAAGCCGCTGGTGTTTGCGCTCCACGACAGCCTGATGCTGCTGGCGCCCTCTGGCTGGACGAGGGTCGAGCTGGGCCTGCGCGAGACCCCCGAGGGGCTGCGCGTGACGGAGCTCCAGACCAAGGGCGAGGGCTCGAAGGATCCCCGGCCGCGGCCCCAGCTCTTCTTCGACCCCAAGGAAGAGGCGCTGCGCCTGAGCGAGGCGCTCACCGAGCTCAAGTCGATGCTCAAGGGCCGCTGGGTGCCGGGGCGGGTGCTCATCGAGCGCCCCCAGCCCGACTTCGTCGACTGGAAGTTCCTGCGCCCCGACGGCTCGGTGGCCTGGTTCACCCGCCTCGAGGGAGCGGAGCTCAAGACCCTGCTCATCACCGACGCGCTCTTCGACGCGCTCCAGGGCACCGAGCGCGCCTTTCACGATCTCCAGGGGCAGCTCCAGCAGCGCCTGGGCCGGGTGACGGGCTTCGCCTTCGACCCCGCGCACGGCGTGTTGCGGCTCGATCGCAAGGCCGGCGCCCTCGAGCTCCCCGCCCAGGTGGTGGGCAGCTACCTCCCCGACGTCTTCACGTGGATGTGGAGCTGGAGCGACGACGAGGCGAAGCCTGCCTCCACCGAGCGCGTGCGTCGCGTCTGCCAGCCCGACCTCAAGCCGGACGGCCTCGCGGCGTTCTGGCGCCCCCACTTTCACTGCGACGAGGGCTTCGCCTGGGCGCTCGCGGGCAACGTGGCGGTGAGCATCGGGGCTCGGGGGCTGTTCCGCGCCCAGCCTCCCGAGGCTGACGGCGCGCTGTTCTTCGCGCTCCTCGAGCTGCCGCCGCCCTCGGCCTGACTAGAAGGCGGGCTTGAGCGGGTCGTGCTCGGCGATGATGCGGTTGACCCGCGCCTCGTCGATGCGCTTCCGGATCGACTCCGATTCGTGCACGTCGCGCAGGGTCTTCGAGAGGCTGAAGGTGCTGCCGACGGTGAATAGCAGCCCCATGCCCATGAAGGCCTTCACCCACACGTCCACGGGGAGGAACCAGATGCCCAGGGTGGTCACCCCCACGGCGGCGACGAACGCGATCCACGTCTGGGCGACCCAGGCGGAGGAGTGAATCTGCATCGCTTCGGGCATCTTGGACATGTGGTGCTCCTGGGGTGAGTGCTGCGGACCCGGGCACCAGACCATGCGTGATTGATTCCGTGGTGGAACGAGTTGGCGGTCCATCAATGACGGACAGTCATCAACCCGACAAAGAAAAACCCCGGAGTTCCGTTGCTTTGGAACTCCGGGGCAGTGACCCCGGCGGGATTCGAACCCGCGTAACAGCCTTGAAAGGGCCGTATCCTAGGCCACTAGATGACGGGGCCGTCACTGCAGTGAGTCGCGGGGGATTTGAACCCCCGACCCTCGGCTTAAAAGGCCGGTGCTCTACCAACTGAGCTAGCGACTCTCAAGAACTTCACGTCACTTCTTATTCGGTTTTTCCGGCTCTACCGTCACCTGCACCGACGCGCGAGCGCCGTCAACCTGAACATCGACAGTCGTCGTCCCGGGGTCGAGGGGGAGGATTTTGCCGTCCCCGACGATCTGCACCACCTTCTTGTCGGCCGCCGTCAGCGCCACCGAGCGATCGGTGATGGGCTTGCCGTTCTTGCGGAAGGCCTTCACCGTGATCTTCACGGCCTCGGCGCCTTCCTTGAGGGTGAGTTCCCTGGGCTCCACCTCGAGGTGGTCGACGTAGATGACCTGCACGATGGCCCGGGCCTCGAGGTCGCCGTACTTCGCCACCACCTCGGTGTCGCCGTCGCCCACGGGCGTCAGCAGTCCCTTGGGGTCGACCTTGGCCACCGCGGGGTCCTTCACCGACCAGCCGACCTTGGCCTTGACCGCGCGCACGCCGTTGCGGGCCATGCAGCGGGCCTCCATCCAGGTCTGGTTGTTCGGCTGCTTGAACACCACCTCGGTGGGGGCGAGCTCGATGAAGTCGACCTTCTCGCAAGCCGAGAGCAGCAGGACGCTCATGAGGGCGAGGATGCGCATGGGCTGCGGCGCATAGCACGAACTGGGGCCTGTGCGAGGGGGGCGGTGTAGTAAGGCGCGCCCGCCATGGTGAAGCCCATCGATGAAGAGGAGCAGCTCACCGACCCCGAAGAGCCGGAGGAGGACGAGCCCCAGCCCCGCGGCACGCTGTACATCACGCGCGCCGGGGCCGACCGGCTGCGGGCCGAACTCAAGCACCTGCTGACGGTCGAGCGCCCGAAGGTCACCGCCGAGGTGTCGTTCGCGGCGTCCTTAGGCGATCGCTCGGAGAACGCCGAGTACATCTACGGCAAGAAGCGGCTGCGCGAGATCGACCGCCGGCTGCGGTTCCTCGACAAGCGCCTCGAGAAGCTGACGGTGGTCGAGCCGGGCTCGCAAAAGGACTCCTCGAAGATCTACTTCGGGGCCACGGTGACCCTGGAGAACGAGGAAGACGGGGGCAAGGTGACCTACCACCTGGTGGGGCCCGACGAGACCGACCTCAAGACGGGGAAGATCTCCGTCGATTCCCCGGTGGGGCGGGCGCTGATCGGCAAGCGCCAGGGTGACGTGGTGACCGTCAACCGCCCGAAGGGGGAAGTCGACTTCGAGGTCATCAAGATCAAATACGTATGAGTCGCCGCCGGTGCGCGTGCTTAAGTACCAGTCGCTGAACTCGCAGTTCACTTCACTTTCCGGGGGCTTTTTGGCGCGGAAGAACTTCGTTCTCGACACCAACGTCCTGCTGCATGATCCGCGGTCGATCTACAGCTTCGACGACAACACGGTCATCATTCCGATCTACGTCATCGAAGAACTCGACATGTTCAAGAAGGACATGTCGGAGCTGGGTCGCAACGCGCGCCAGGTCGCCCGTTACCTCGACGAGCACCGCGCCGAAGGAGGCCTCGCCGAGGGAGTTCCGCTTCCCCAGGGTGGGCTGCTCAAGGTGTCGTTCGTCGAGCACGATCTGCCCAAGTCCATGGCCGACGGCCAGTTGATGGACAACCGCATTCTCGCGGTGGCCATCGAGACCCGGCTGCGCGACCCGTCCAGCGAGACGGTGTTCATCACCAAGGACACCAACCTGCGCATCCGCGCGGACGCCCTGGGCCTCATCGCCGAGGACTACGAGCCGGAGCGCGTGGAGATCAGCGATCTCTTCTCGGGCATCAGCGAGCGCCTGGTCTCGGCGGAGGTCATCAACTCGCTCTACAAGCCCGGCGCGCAGGTCGGGGTCCCGGACCTCGACAAGCTGGCGCCCAACGAGTTCGTGCTCTTCAAGGACGAGGCGAACCCGTCGCACACCGCCATGGGCCGCTTCGACGCAGACAAGCGCGCCGTGGTGCCGCTCAACCGCCAGGTCAAGGACGGCGTGTGGGGCGTACGGCCGCGCAACATGGAGCAGAGCTTCCTCATCGACCTGCTCCTCAACGACGACCTGAAGATCGTCACCATCGTGGGCAAGGCCGGCACGGGCAAGACGCTGATGGCCATCGCCGCGGGCCTGCAGAAGGTGACCGAGGAGGCCGCCTTCCAGAAGCTGCTGGTCAGCCGGCCCATCTTCCCCCTGGGCCGCGACATCGGCTTCCTGCCGGGCTCGGTCGACGAGAAGTTGAACCCGTGGATGCAGCCGATCTTCGACAACGTCGAGTACCTGCTGAACCTCTCGCGCAACGACAAGAAGTCGGGCCGCGGGTACCACGAGCTGATGGACCTGGGGATCATCGAGATCGAGCCGCTGACGTACATCCGCGGCCGGTCGATCCCCAACCAGTACATCATCGTCGACGAGGCGCAGAACCTCACGCCGCACGAGGTGAAGACGATCATCACCCGCGTGGGCGACAACACCAAGATCGTGCTCACCGGTGACCCCGCGCAGATCGACAACCCGTACGTCGACTCGACGAACAACGGGCTGGTGCACGTGGTCAACCGCTTCAAGAACCAGAAGATCGCCGGCCACGTCACGATGACGAAGGGTGAGCGCTCGGCGCTCGCGGAGATCGCCACCAACCTGCTGTGACCATGAGCGACGAACCCAAGAAGCCGCTGATCGAGTACCCCACCGTCTACGCCTTCAAGGTGATCGGCAAGCTGGAGCACGGCTTCGCGGAGCACATCCGCATGAAGTTCAGCCGGCTCATGGGCAGTGAGGTCAGCCGCGACTCGATCGCGGAGAACGTCTCGAAGCAGGGCCACTACACGTCGCTGACCGTGTCGGTGTACCTGCTGTCCGAAGAGCAGCGCCAGGCCATCTACGCCGACATCCACGTCGACAAGCGCATCGTCTACTACTTGTGAGGCTTACAGGCCCTGTGTAAGGGGCCCATCGAGACCATGGCTGACCCCTTCCCGCTGTACGTACCGCCAGAAGCGCGTCGGCTCTTTCAGTCTGAGTCGCTGCTCCGCCGTTTCGCGCAAATGGGGCATTGGGACGACGGCGCGAGCCTCCTCGAGCTCCACGGCAGCCTCGGCGCGCTGGCCATTGCCAAGGCCCTGTCGTGTCACCTCACCGTGGTCGAGCCTGATCAGCGGCTGGCCGATGCGCTCAAGGAGCGGGCGCGGGTGGTGGGCGTGGGCGAAAAAGTGGCCGTGCAGCACGGCGGCACCTCGAGCATCAAGTTCGCCGAGCGCGCCTTCGACGGCATCTTCTCCTTCGGCCGGGTGATGGGCGTGCCCGCGAAGGTGGCGAAGCTCTGGCGCCCCTCGCTCGCGGTCAATGGCCGCCTGGGCATCACCGCCATGGTGAAGGTGGGCCGGAACCCGGTCGACGCCGCGCTGGCGGCCTGGCAGACCCGCCTGGGGAGCCCGCTGCTCAACCCGCGCCAGACGCTGATGGCCATCGAGGTCGAGGGCTACGAGCCCGAGCTCATCGAGACCCTGGGCGACCTTGAACTCGACGAGTACTACCGCGAGCTCGAAGGCGTGCTGGGCCGCACCACCGACAAGAACGAAGACGGCGCGAAGGCCTTGAAGGAAGAGATCGCCCTGCACCGCGCGCACGCCGGCAAGTCGGGCGTGACCATCGCGTTCATGGTCGCCCGCCGCAAGGAGCCGGGTGAGAAGCCGCCCCCGTCTCGCGACGGAGGCTGAAGTCCGCCGTCAGCTCAGTGCACGGCGCCGGTGAAGTCGACGACGTCGATCGGCTCGGGCGCCACCTGGAAGTGCACCTCGCTGCGGTAGCCCTCGGCGTCGCCGGCGATCTGGAACGGCATCTCGCGCGAGAAGCGGATGGTGGCGTCTTTCACCAGGTAGTCGCGCAGCCCCTCGGGGAACCAGGTGCCTGACCAGAGCTTCGGCAGGTTCGCGAGGATCGCGGTGGTCGGCAGCGAGCCCAGGCGCAGGTTCATCATGCCGCGCCGCTGGCCCGCGAACGGGAACATCTTCAGCTCGAAGCCGTAGAACGGCACCGTGCCCGCGGCGGCCATGATCAGCGGACCCTTGTAGAGCGTGGCGCCCGGCTCGTAGATCTCGCTGGGCTTGCCGTCGGCGCCCATGCGGTAGGCGACGGAGGGCCCGTTGGTGACCTCGCAGTCGACCGAGTTGGAGTTGGTCAGGTAGTACGGCACCGTCTTGAAGGCGACCGAGGTGAAGTACCCGCCGGGGCCCGAGAGCAGCTTGGCCAGCGCGCCCTGGCCGAAGTTCTGCTTCACCCAGTTGTAGTCGTTGAGCAGCTTCCCATCCATGCCGAGGCCCGCGAAGGGGGCCCGCTTGCCGTCGATGAGGAGCAGGTCGATGGTGCGGTAACCGGGCACTTCACCGGCCCGGGCGCGCAGCACGTCGTCGATGAAGCCGTCGGCGCGCGTGGAAGAGGCCTTCACCAGCGAGGCCACCGAGTTGCCGGTGCCCAGCTTGAGCACGCCGAAGCGCGGGGTCGGGGTGGGGTGGTGCTGCCGGCGCAGGGCGACCTGGCCGAGGATCTCGTTGACGAAGCAGGTCAGGGTGCCGTCGCCCCCGCCCATGAAGACCGTGTGGTACCCGCGATCGACGACCTGCTGGGCAATGCGCCGCGCGTCGAGCTCGGAGCGCGAGAGGAAGAGGTCCCCCTCGGGCACCACGTGCGAGAGCGAGCGCAGCACCTTGCTCGTCACCTTGCGCGCGTTGGCGTTGAGCAGCACCGCGACCCGGTGATCCACCTCGAGGCGGGGAGGGACCTGCTCGACGTCAGCGCGGAATGGTTGGACCCACATGCTTCGGCCCTCGAAGCACTAACCTTGCCAATTGACTCGTCGCGTCAACCGATTGAAACAACTGGGAAACGATCGCGGCGCCGGAGCCTGTTGCTACCGGCCGGTGGCGGTTGCTGCGAACGGCGGTTCGCACCGACGTGTGATTCACGTGGGTTGACGTGTGGAGGTCGCTGGTTAGCTTGGGCAAGTCAGCGGCCAAACAAATAGTGCCGCGAAATCAACTCCTTAGGAGAGCACGCAATGGGTAAGATCATCGGCATTGACCTGGGCACCACCAACTCCGTCGTCGCCATCATGGAAGGGCGCGAGCCGAAGGTCATCGTGAACGAAGAAGGCAGCCGCATCACGCCCTCGGTCGTCGCCTATACGAAGGACGGCGAGCGCCTCGTGGGCCAGGTGGCCAAGCGCCAGTCGATCACCAACCCGGAGCGCACCGTGTACTCGGTCAAGCGCTTCATGGGCCGCCGCTTCGGCGAGGTGACGGAAGAGGCGAAGCTGGTCCCCTACAAGGTGGTCAAGGGTCCCGCCGACGACGCCCGCGTGGAGATCGACGGCAAGCAGATCTCGGCGCCGGAGATCTCGGCCCAGGTGCTGCTCAAGCTCAAGCGCGCCGCCGAGAACTACCTGGGGGAGAAGGTCACCGACGCGGTGATCACCGTGCCCGCGTACTTCAACGACGCCCAGCGCCAGGCCACCAAGGACGCCGGTGAGATCGCCGGCCTCAACGTGCGCCGCATCGTCAACGAGCCCACGGCCGCGGCCCTGGCCTACGGCCTCGACAAGAAGCACAGCCAGAAGGTCGTGATCTACGACTTCGGCGGCGGCACCTTCGACATCTCGATCCTCGACATGGGCGACGGCGCGGTCGAAGTGCTCGCCACCAACGGCGACACCCACCTCGGCGGCGACAACATCGACCAGCGCGTCATGGAGTGGCTGATCTCCGAGTTCAAGAAGGACACGGGCCTCGACGTCTCCAAGGACAAGATGGTCATCCAGCGCCTGAAGGAGGCGGCGGAGAAGGCGAAGATCGAGCTCTCGTCGGCGAACGAGACGGAGATCAACCTCCCGTTCCTCACCGCGGACGCTTCGGGTCCCAAGCACCTCAACGTCAAGCTCACCCGGGCCAAGCTCGAGGTGATGGTCGACGACCTCATCGAGCGCTCGCTCGAGCCGGCGCGCAAGTGCCTGAAGGACTCGGGCCTGAGCGCGGCGCAGATCGACGAGGTGGTGCTCGTCGGCGGCAGCACGCGCATGCCCAAGGTGCAGGAGGCGGTGAAGAAGCTCTTCGGCAAGGAGCCCAACCGCACCGTGAACCCCGACGAGGTGGTCGCGGTCGGCGCCGCCGTGCAGGGCGCGGTGCTCTCGGGTGACGTGAAGGACATCCTGCTGCTCGACGTGACCCCGCTGTCGCTGGGCGTCGAGACGTACGGCGGCGTGTTCACCAAGCTCATCGAGCGCAACACCACCATCCCCAGCCGCAAGCAGGAGACCTTCTCCACGGCGGCTGATGGTCAGACGCAGGTCGAGATCCACGTGCTCCAGGGCGAGCGCGAGATGGCCAACGACAACCGCAGCCTCGGCCGCTTCCACCTCACCGGCCTGCCCCCCGCGCCCCGCGGCGTGCCGCAGATCGAAGTGACCTTCGACATCGACGCCAACGGCATCCTCAAGGTCGGCGCGAAGGACAAGGCGACCGGCAAGGAGTCCAACGTCACCATCAGCCACAGCTCGGGCCTCGCGAAGGACGAGGTCGAGAAGATGGTGAAGGACGCCTCGGCCAACGAGTCGGCCGACAAGGAGCGCCGCGCGCTCGTCGAGGTGAAGAACAAGGCCGAGAACCTGGCCTACAACCTCGACAAGCTGGCCAAGGACAACAAGGAGAAGCTGGGCGCCGAGACGGTGACCAAGCTCGAAGAGGCGGCCAAGGAGCTCCACAAGGTGCGCGAGGGCGGCGACAAGGCGGCCATCGAGGCGGCCACCAAGGCGGCGGAACAGGTCAGCTACAAGGCCGCCGAGGAGCTCTACAAGGCGGGCGGCGCCCCGGCGGGTGAGGCGGCGCCTGGCGGCGAGGCGGGTGCGGGCGCTCCCGGCGCGGCCCCCGGCTCGAGCGCGAAGAAGGACGACGTCGTCGACGCCGAGTTCCGCTCGAACTGATGAACCGTCGGTGTGGGCGTGCGCTGACGGCCGCCCACACCGGCCCTTGAATGCGCGTGGGGCTGTAGTTCTACAGTCCTGCTGCCATGAAAGAGCTTCACCTCCTCCGTAAAATTGCAGTCGGTTCGGCCGTAGATGCGTTCCTCGCAGACAGCTCTGCGGGGAACGTTCTCGTTCAAGTCAGCCACCCCGAAGTCGTCTCCGATCCGGAGATGTACGGGCGCTTTCTGGACACCACGCGGGTCACCGCCACGCAGCACAAGCACCCCGCGCTGTTGACGGTGGAGCACACGCGCCTCGAGCCTGACGGCCGCTTCGTGCTCGTCACCGGGCCGGTGAGCGGGCGCACCGCCGTCGATCACCTGCGCGAGCAGGGGCCGCTGTCGAGCGCCGAGGCGATCCGCTGGGGAGTACGCATCTGCGACGCGGTGGAGTTTCTCCACGCGGTCGGGGTGGTGCATGGGCACCTGGCGCCGAAGAACCTCTTCCTCGACGGCGATCTCCAGCGCCCCGACGTGCGGCTGCTGGACACCGCGCTGCTGCTCTTTCGCGGGACCAAGAGCATGCCCATCGGCCAGGTGCTGGTGGAGCCCGAGTACCTGTCGCCGGAGCGCTGCGCCGGGCGTCGCGCGACCACCGCCTGCGACGTGTACGGCATGGGCGTGCTGCTGCACGAGCTGCTCACCGGCGTGCCGCCGTTCTCGGGCCGCGGGGTGACGGAGACGCGCGCGCTGCACCTCCACGCTCCGTTGCCGCCGCTGGAGCCGGGCCTCGAGGAGTGGGCGCCGCTGCTGACCCGGTGCCTCGCCAAGCGCCCCGGCGACCGGTTCAAGTCCCTGGCCGACCTGCGCGAGGCGCTGCGCGGGCTCAAGCCGCTGGAGACGCCGGCCATCGAGATCGAGCTGCGCGACCTCGCCGAGCCTCCGGCGCCGCGGGGGCTGCAGGCGGGTGACGTGCTGGGCCGCTACCGCATCGAGCGGCTGCTGGGCGAGGGCGGCATGGGGCGGGTCTTCGAGGCCACGCACCTGTCGATCAACCGGCGGGTCGCGCTCAAGGTGCTGCGGCCCGAGCTGGCGAAGGTGGAGTCGCAGGTGCAGCGCTTCGTGGCCGAGGCCCAGGCGGTCAACCGCGTGAAGCACCCGCACATCATCGCGGTGGAGGACCTGGTGCGGGAGGGCGAGCACCTCTTCTTCGTGATGGAGTTGCTCGGGGGCCAGACGCTCAAGGCGCTGGCGCGCGTGGCGCCCATCGAGTTGGTGCGGGTGGTGCGGCTGATGCGGCAGGCGGCGGAGGCCCTGGCCGCGGCGCACCAGGTGGGCGTCATTCACCGCGACGTGAAGCCCGACAACCTGGTGGTCGAGCGCGACGACGAGGGCCTGGAGCAGCTGATGGTGCTCGACTTCGGCGTGGCCCGGGTGCGCGGGCTGGACATGAAGGCGGCCTACCGCACGCAGGTCGGCCAGGTGGTGGGCACCCCGCTGTGGATGGCGCCCGAGCAGGTGCTGGGGCACGAGGTCGACGCCCGGGCCGACATCTACGCGCTGTCGATGGTGATGTACGTGCTGCTCACGCGCCGCTTCCCCTTCGGGGGCGACCTGTCCCAGGTGGTGATGAGCCGGCTGTCGCGCCCCGCCCAGGCCGTGGGCCCGGCGAGCTTCCTGGGAGAGCTTCTTCCGCCCCGGCTGCAGCGGCTGGTGGACATGGGCCTGTGCCGGGAGCTGTCGGGACGTCCGGCCTCCATGGCGCGGGTGGCGATCGAGCTCAAGGCGGTCGAAGAGGAGCTGGTGGCCCCCTCGGAGATCGACGGTCATCGTAAATCCTGGTGGAACCGGTGGCGCTCCTGAGGCCAAGCTCTGCTCCCGATGGACGTGCCTGACCTGATCGCGTGGCCGCATCACCTGGACGTACCGGGCATGCTCTTTCGCCGGCTCCTCTCGAAGCACGCGCTGGTCGGGCTGGAAGGCATGACCCGCCCCGAGCAGGTGCTGTGGCTGGTGTTCGAGCTGTGCGAGGAGATCGCCAACGGTGGCCTCGCGCAGTACTTCGGCAACAGCTCGGCAGAGCGTGCGGAGCTCGTGCCCGAGGCGCTGTTGGAGCTGGGCTTCGCGCCGCTGGCCCGCGCCTTTCGCGTGGTCGTGGCCTCGACCCGGCACCCGGCCGCGCTGCAGGCCTTCGAGCAGCAGGTCGACGCGGTGAGCGAGCCGCTGCTCTCGAAGCTCTCCGCGTGGGTGGCCGCGCGCCCCACCGAGTTCCACTTCGCCAACGCGGGCCTTTGCGCGTTCCGGCCCGTGGAGATTCCCCCGGAGTTCTCGCTCGACGAGGTGTTCGCCGACGGCGTGCCCTCGGACGCGATCCTTCCCGCGCTCTACATTCGCTGGGCCGCGCGGTCGACGCCGCTGAGTGCCCCCGAGCGGCAGCTGCAGCTGGCCATTCACGCCTTCGCGGAGATCAGCGACGAGGGCCCGGTCAGCTACTTCTTCAGCGCCAAGGGCAGCGACGCCCCGCAGGCGAAGGAAGCGCTCGAGGCCAGCGGCGCGACCGAGGCCGCCCGGGTGCTGGGCAAGGCGCTGTCGCTGTTCCAGTGGTCCGCGGACGTGGCGACCCGGCGGGCGGCCCTGGCGGCGCTCGACGTCGACGCCCGGGCCACGCTGGGCAAGCTGCAGTGGGACATGGACGCGCTGCGCGAGCCCACGCTCGAGCAGCTCGTGGCCTTCGCGCGGCAGCACCGCTCTTCACTGAAGTGACGTCAGCCGCTCCAGCAGCGCGCGCACGGTGAGGGGGCTCGAGCCCTCCGCCTTGTTGTTGACGATGATCGACAGGCTTCGGTTCGCTGCGCGGCAGGCCTTCCACAGCGCCACCACGTCGGTCCGCATGTCGTCATCGACGGCCTGGAGCCGGGCGAAGGGAGCGAAGGCCTCTCTGGCCTGCTCGTAGCCCACGCCCCGGGGGAGCAGCAGCCGGCAGACCACGTGACCGGCGGTCAGGGACGCGGGGTCGGCGAGCTGATCGCGCAGGGCGGGCATGCGCTCCCAGTGGTTGAAGACGTGGGCGACCTGGTGGCGGGCGAGGGCGGCGAAGTAGCCCGGGGTCAGCAGCTCGGCGTTGCGCAGCTCGACGGCGTAGCGCGGCCCGGTGGGCAGCCGGGAAAAGAACCGGTCGAGCTTCCAGGCGAACTCGTTGGGCCTGGGCAGTTCCTGCTGACCGAAGGGGCGGAACTGAAAGAGCAGGGGCCCGAGGTGCGCGGAGAAGGCGCGCTCCGCGGGGCCGAGCACGGCGCTCTTGAATCGCTCCGGGTCGAGGGTGCCCACCACCTCGTTCCACACCTTCATCACGCAGCGAAAGCCCGCGGGGAGCTGCCGGGCGTAGACCGCGAGCTCTTCGTCGCCCAGGGGCGCGTAGTACGAGCGATCGATGGCCACGGTGTTGAACAGCGGGTGCCGGGCGTACTCCTCGAGCCCGCGCTGCACGAGGTGCTCCTGGGTGGGGTTGCCGCGGTAGACGAGGCCGCCCCAGCCGCGGAAGGTCCAGCTCGAGGTGCCCAGGAAGAGGCCTTCGGGCCGCTTCGCCGCCAGCGCTGCGTCGGCCGAGGTGTCGAGCGGCGGCGGCGGAAAGAGGTCGAATTGCATGGGCCGTTACTGGGGCAGGCCGCTCCAGCTCGTGGGGTCCTGGGGGCCGGCGGCGGGGCGCACGTCGACGTTGTAGCCGGTGAGCTGCGACATGCCCGAGACGCGCTCGACGGCGTCGGGGCCGCTGGCGGCGAGCAGGTTCACGTTCACCCCGCGGGTCTTGCTGGCGATGGACAGGCCGGTGGCGTGCTGGTGGCCCCAGCCGTGGGGCAGGGCGACGGTGCCGGGCATCAGGTCGGAGACGACACGAACGGGGACGCGCACGGTGGCGGTGTCGCTCTGCACGTCGGCCATGCCGCCGTCTTCGAGGCCCACGCGCTTCGCGTCGTCGGGATGCATGTAGAGGTGGTTCGTCTGGTCGTGGACGAACTCGGCGATGTTGTGGGTCCACGAGTTGTGGGTCTGCACGGCGCGCTTGCCGATCAGCTTGAAGCGCTGCTGGTCACCGCGCTCCTTCTCGAAGTCGGCGTCGAGCTTCCGGGCCTGCTCCAGGAGCATCTTCGGGGCGAGCTGCACCTTCTTCGACTCGGTGAGCACCCGCTTCCCGATGAACTCGTCGGGGGCGTTCGCCTCGCGGGCCTGGCCGTGGGGGAAGTGCTCGAGGAGCGTCTCGAAGCCCGGCTGGCCGGTCAGGCGCAGGAGCACCGAGAGCAGCGCCTCCTGGGGGAGCCCGGGCTGCTTGCCGGGCTCGCGAAAGCGCGAGCTGACGTTCATCATGCCCTCGAGCATCTTCTGGGCGATGCCGCTGCCGAACAGGCTGAGGCCCGAGGCCTTGCACAGCTGGAGGTAGATGGTGGCCTCGTCGCGCTGTTCGTGCTCGGGCTCGACGAGCGCGCGGGTGACCTGCATGTAGGGCTTGCGCTGCAGGCCGAGCATCAGCGGGAAGATGAAGGGGAGATCGGGCCGCTCGAGGGGCGAGGTCGTGGGCAGGCAGTAGTGCGCCAGCGAGCCGGTCTCGTTGCGGTAGATGTCGAGGGTGACGAGGAGCTCGAGCTCGCCGAAGGCCTTCTTGAGCTTGCCCGCGTTGGCCATGGTGATGAGCGGGTTGCCGCCGGTCACGAAGAGCGCCTTCACCTGCTTGTCGCCGGGGGTGAGGATCTCGTCGGCGAGCACGCCGCCGGGGAACGCGTCGTTGACCGAGGCGAACTTGCCGATGCGCGAGATGTCGTCGCGCACGAGCACGCCGTTCTTTTTCCCGAAGGCCGGGAAGTCGATCACGCCCTTGCCGATGAGCGTGCCGCCGCGGCGATCGAGGTTGCCGGAGAGCGCGTTGATGCACTCCTGCAGCCAGAAGCCGAGGGAGCCGTTGGTGCCCATGTTCACGCCGGTCGACGAGTAGAGCGAGGCGCCGTCCGCGGTGCGGAAGGTGGTGACGAGGGCGCGCAGGGTCTCGGCGGGGATGTGGGTCACCGGCGCGGTGCGCTCCGGGGTCCAGGCGCGGGCGAGCTCGAGCACCTCGTCGATGCCCTCGAAGTGCTTCTCGGCCAGCTCCCGGTGCACGCCCCCCTGGCGCTCCAGCTCGTTCAAGAACGAGAGGTAGAAGAAGGGGTCGGTGTTGGGGCGGATGAAGAGGTGCTGATCGGCGAGCTTCGCGGTCTCGGTCTTGCGGGGATCGATGACGATCACCTTCGCGCCGCGCTCGCGGAGCTCCTGCAGGCTGCGGCCCGGGTTGGGAACCTGGAGGAAGCTCCACTTGGAGATCACCGGGTTGGCGCCGACGATGATCAGGCACTTCGTGTGATCGAGATCGGGGAAGGGCTGGGTGAAGGGGAAGCCGTACATCTGGCGGGCGACGGTGAACTTGTTCGAGCAGTCCTGGGTCGCCGACGCGTACATCGACTTGCTGCCCACGGCGGTGAGGAAGCCCTGGGCGAAGACCGGGTGCAGCACGCCGAAGCCGGCCGCGGTGCCCACGTAGAGCGCGACGCTGTCGTTGCCGTGATCGCCGCGCAGTTGCTTCACCTTGGCGCCGATCTCCTCGAGCGCCTGCTCCCACGAGATGCGCGTCCACTCCGTGCCCACCCGCTTCATCGGGTACTTCAGGCGATCGGGCGAGTCGTACATCTGGGCCTGCTTGAGGCCCTTGGGGCACGAGAAACCGTGCGTGGCGATGTGTTCCTTGTCGGGGTGCACCTGGGTGACGCGGTTGTCCTTGACCGTCACCTGCAGACCACAGAGCGCTTCACAGATACGGCAAAACGACGAATGGGTACCGTCCGGCATGGCGCCCCTATAACCGAGTCTCCCGGAGAGCCAACCCCTGCGTCGGCGCCGGGCACCTGTTACGGAGCCGCCCGACCCCATGGAAACCCGTAGCTCCGCCACGCCGCGCTTCGTCATTCCGGCGCTGGCCGCCGTCTATTTCATCTGGGGCTCGACCTACCTGGCGATGCGCATCGCCGTCGAAGGGCTCCCGCCGTTCTTCATGGCGAGCACGCGCTTCCTCCTCACGGGCACCATCCTCCTGCTCTTCCTGCGCGCGCGGGGAGCTCCCTGGCCGACGAAGAAGGAGTGGCTCTACGCGACGCCGGTGGGCTTCCTGATGTTCGTGCTGGGCAACGGCACGGTGGCGGTGGCGGAGAAGCACATCTCGTCGGGCGTGGCCGCGGTGGTCTGCGGGACCATGCCCCTGTGGGTCGCGGCCCTGGGGCGCTTCTTCGGTGAGAAGACCTCCCCCCGGGAGTGGCTGGCGTTGGTGCTGGGCTTCGGTGGCGTCGCGGTGCTGAGCGTGGGCGGTGAGCTGAAGGGCGAGCCCATGTCGGCGCTCATCCTCTTCATCGCTCCCTTGAGCTGGGCGCTGGGGTCGCTGCTCGCGCGCCGGCTGCCGTTGGCCAAGGGGCTCATGTCGGCGGCCACGCAGATGCTCACCGGCGGGTTGGTGATGTCGGTGGTGAGCCTCCTCGCCCGCGAAGAGGTGCCGCGAAACCCGCCGCTCCACTCGGTGTTGGCCTGGGCGTACCTCGGGGTCTTCGGGTCGCTGGTGGCCTACAGCGCGTACACGTACCTGCTGGAGCACACGCGGCCGGCCGTGGCCACGAGCTACTCCTACGTGAACCCGGTGATCGCCGTGGCCATGGGCGTGGCGATGGGGGGCGAGAAGGCGGGCGGCGAGGTGTGGGTCGCCGTGGGGTTGATCGTCGCGGCGACGGTGTTGGTGATGATGAAGCCCGCGCCGCGACGCGAACCGACCGAGCCGCGGTCGGCGACCTAGAAGCGCCAGTTCACGCGGGCGCCGGCGATGATGTCGTGGCGATCGGTGCCGGCGATGGGCAGCGTGGCCCCGAGTTCGATGCCCAGTTGCGCGATCTTGAAGCGCAACGCGGCCGTGGGCGCGAGGTAGTTCAGGGGCCCGAGCCGGCCACTGAAATCGACGACCAGCGCGCCCCAGTCGAAGGGCGAGAGCTGCGCGCCCACCAGCAACATCGCGCCGCCGCGAGGCAACCCGGGCCCGCGACCGATGGCGCCCGAGAGATCGCCGCCGAGGTACCCGTGCACCTCGAGCCAGCGCTGCGGCCGCCACGACGCCGACGCGCCGAGTTCGCCGCCCAGCAGCCGCGCGCCGGGGATCTCGAAGGACGTCGGCAGCAGGACGCGGGCGGTGACCGAGCCCACGAAGGTGCCCTCGTCAAACAGCACCTGCGTCGCGCCGGCCGTGAGGTTGCCCAGGGTGAGCTGGGTGGAGGTGATCACCGCGTTCTGGGCGAAGTTGTAGTTGACCGCCTCGAGCGTCGCGAAGAGCTCGGTGGTGTCGCGCAGGGCGTACGAGCCGAAGACGAGGCCGTTGACCGCCAGTGATCCGTAGAAGTCGGGCGTATCGATGATCGCCCCGAAACGGACCCCGACGCCGAACTCGGTGCGCGGGCAGGCGCGACGACCGGTCGCCACGTCCGCCTCCGCGTAGCCGATGGCCACCGGGCCTTCGCCCAGCCCCCTGTCGCGCCAGCGTGCGCACCCCGTCTCTTCCGCCGGCGCGGTGGTGACGGGCACCTCGAGCTGGGCCTCTTGCGCGGCCGCGAGGGACGCAGTGAGCCACGCTGCGAGCCAGAGCGCGCGCATCACCGGCCTCCCTTCACGCCGGGCGCGGTGAAGGCCCCGTCGCCGTTGAGATCGAAGAGGAAGGGGTTGGTGAACGCCGTGGCGTAGCCCTTGTTGGTGATCACGCTGAACTCGTAGCCGGGCTGGCCGCGCGTGGCCGGGGTGGGATCGCTGAGGGGGCCTACCTTCGATCCCTCCTTCACGTCGGCCTGGTCGACCACGCCATCGCCGTTGTTGTCCGAGGTGTCCGGCACGCCGTCGGGTTCCCCGTTGAGGCCACCTCCGAGATCGCCGGCGAGCACCACGGGCCGGCCGGCTTCGACGACCAGCCACGCATCCCCCGAGAGCCCCGCGGTCAGCTCGCTCACGTTCACCGTGGCGTCGCAGTCCACCAGCGAGCCCGACTCGGCGAAGGGGTCGGCATCGGCGGGCAGGTCCTTGATCAGCTTCTTCACCTCGCCGTTCACGATGAAGCGCACCTCCTGCACCGGGACCCACGGCGCCGAGGACACGCGCACGTGCAGCTTCGCGGTGCTCGAGGGCGCGAGCACCTTCGTCGAGGGGCCCTCGCGCGTGGTCCCGTCCTCGTAGGTGAGCTCGATCACCGGGCCGTTGGTGCCCAGCGAGCGGCCTTCCTTCAGGGCGCGGTTGAAGGCCCCGATGTCGAAGTTCGGGCCGGGTCCGGTGCCGACGGTGACGAGGTTCTGCGGCACGCCCACGGTGCTGTCGGTCAGCGAGTGCGAGTCGGAGTTCGCGGTGCCGGTGCGCACGCGGCCCTGGTTGAGCAGGTAGTGCCAGAACGCGCGGTACTGGAGGAACAGGCCGTTGTCCGAGCCGTTCATCACTTCCTGCGCGTGGTGCCCGTCGTTGCTGAAGGTCGCGTTGGCGGGCGTGCGCACGTAGACGCCCAGGCGCGTGCCGTCGTCTGCGGCTGGCAGGTCCTTGCGCAGGTCCATGAGGATGGAGCGGGGGAACCCGAGATCGCGCCCGAACTCCGGGTCAGCCCAGGGGTGGTTGAGCTCGATGAGGGGCTCGCCGGTGAAGAGCGGCTTCATGCGCTCGAACAGCTCGCCGGGCTCGACGCGCTCGTCCTGGGGGCTGCCGTTGCGGGGCAGCGACGGGTCGTAGCGCAGCGGCCACATGTTGTAGTGACCGATGACCAGGGGGAAGCCGTAGCCGGGCACCATGAGGAAGGGGATGAGGCCGGTGGTTTCGAGGCCCACCACGGTGCTCATGCGGTCCTGGAGCCCGAGGTCCTTGACGATCTGCGCGTAGTCCATCACCACGTCGTGATCGGTGCCGATGATCACGTCGAGATCCGACGCGGCGAAGGAGATCACCCGGTCCCGGTTGGGGATGGAGCTGTCGAAGCTCGCGGCGCCGTGCACGTGGAGATCGGCGGACACCGTCCCCGGGGGCTTGAGGGCCAGGCGGGTCAGCCCGAAGGCCACGCGCTGCGGCCCGCCCAGCACGTTCACCGTCTGCTTGGCGAGCGACCAGAAGGGCCCATGGAAGGCGTAGACGTCGAAGCGGCCCACGGGCACCTCGACGGTGACGTCGCCGTCATGCACCAGCACGCGGTTGCAGGCCGGGGAGGCGCCGGCGGGTGAGCCGAGCCACGGCGCGCAGGTGGTGAAGCGACCGTGCAGCGAGCCCACGAAGTTCGGCGCCTCGGCGTCGTCGGCGGGCACGAGGAAGAGCTCGGCGTCGATGCCGGCCGTGGTCGCTTTGTCCTCGACATGGAAGGTCAGGGTGCCGGTCGCGGGGAGCACGAAGCTCCCGAGATCGGTGTCCGCGGAGAGGTTCGCGTACTCCCGCTCGACCTGCTTGCGGCCGAAGGCGTGGGCCTCGACGACGTAGCTCTTGCCGGTGGGCACGCGCACCGAGAACGAGCCGTCGGCGGCGGGCACGACCTGGGTCCACTCCACGCGCAGCTTGGGGTCGGTGGTCAGGGTGCCCTCGGCGACCAGCACGCTCGCCTCGCGCTCGGCGTCGAAGGTGCCACCGCCCATGCGCTCGACCTGGCCCGACAGGGTGATGAACTGCTCGCCGAGCACCTGCTTGCGGATCTCCAGGGCGAGATCGATGGCCTGGCCCACGCCCTTGGCGTCGGCGACGGCGAAGAACCGCTCGAAGATCAGCGAGCCGCGCGGGGGGACGATCTGTCGCTTCAGTCCGGCCGCCGAGAGTTGATCGCTGTGGAAGCCCTCCAGCGTGCCCTCGGTGCAGCTGGTGGTGGACATGGCCGAGATGTCGTCGTCTCCCCCGTGGCCCGCGGCCGCCATGTACGGGAAGGGGCGGTAGACGCCGTTGATGGTGCCCAGGCCGAACGAGGGGTGCCCGAAGCCCGAGCCGGGGCCCGGCGCGAAGGGCAGCTCGCCTCGGCCGCCCCAGTAGTACCCGTCGACGAGGCTCCAGGTCTGGGTGTTGGTCGAGCCGTTGACGATCTCCGTGCGCGCGCGCACGCCGCGATCGCAGGGCGTCAGCTCGTAGCGGGTGACGATGGGCACGGAGGGGATGCCGTCGAGCGTGCCCTTGACCTGCACGGCCACGGCCTGGCGGGCCGGGCGCTCGTCGATGATCTCCAGCGAGGTGTAGAGCGCGGCGTCCCGCGGCAGCACGCCGACCACCTGGAAGAGCGTGTTGAGCGTGTCCTTCTGGCCCTTCGGCGCGAGGTCGAGGATCGAGCCGCCGTTCGCGTCGAGCAGGTTCTGGGTGCCGATGTTGGCGATCACCACGTCGACGAAGCCGTTGCTGAGCTTCACGTCGCCCACGGTGCCCAGCGCATCAGGCCCACCCACCCGCTGGCTGGCGGAGTCGAGCTGTGAGACCGAGAGGGCCGCGTTCATCGCCGGGTCGCAGGTGAAGGTCACGCGCGGGCAGGGGGGCGGTACGCGACAGGTGGCCTCGCCGTTGAGGCAGCCTTCCTTCTGGCAGCCGGCGCCGAGGGTCGCGGCGAGCGCGGTGAGGGCGAGCGCGAGCTTCTTCACGGAAAGGCCTCCAGGCCATGCGCGGCGTGGCACGAGTCACCGATCAGATCGAGGTAGACCTGTTTCTGCGTCTGCTTGAGCTGCGGCATGGTCTCCAGCGCCTTGCTCTCCTCGAGCGCGCGCACGGCCACGTCGAGGTAGGCCTTGGCGCGGTTGAGATCCTGCTTCTGGTCGGCGGTGGGCTTCCACCCGAAGTCGTCGCGGAAGTGGGCGCAGGTCTCGAGCCAGTGGCCGTAGAACTTCACCATCTGCACCAGCACCGGCAGCTTGAACTGCGGCATCGAGCTCTGGGCCTGCTGGAAGGCCGCGTCGTATTGCCGGCGCTCCGACTCGAGGCGGTAGAAGTGAATGGCCACCTGGGTGTCGAGGCGCGCGCCCCACTTCTTCTTCACCGCCGGGTGTCGCGCCCAGGCCAGCACGCCCTGCACGAAGTGGAGCCCGCCGCAGGAGTGCGCGTAGACGCCCTGCTTGCGCTTGTCGACCTGGGGCAGGTGCTTCTCGAGGCCGTTCTTGAGGTCGGCGGTCTCGGTCTCGAGCTCGGTGAGCGCGTCGTCGTACACGCGATCGAGATCGACCTCCTTGCCGTCAGCGCCCTTCCACTTCGTGCCCGGCTTCTCGCTGACCGCGAAGACGCCCAGCGTCCAGCCGAGGTCGCGCCAGTACTCGGGAGCGGTGGGGGCGTGCACGAAGCCCGCCTTCGCCGACTCGACGAGCTGCTTGAGGGTGACGTCTCCGAACGAGGCCTTGTACTTCGTCGTCAAGGGCAAGCGGACGTCGGCCGCCAGGGCCTTCAGGTTCAGGTTGGTGTGCGGCTCGATGGGCGTGCCGTCGGCGGCGTAGCGGAGGTAGCCGTAGGGCGCGCCCAGCCCGGGGCCTCCATCGGGCTTCACGTTGCGCAGCAGGAAGTCGTGAATGATCACGTCGGCGGCCTTGCGCCCGTCGCTTGCAAGGAAGCTGGGGCCAAGCGTCTTGATGCCGTGCGCGAGTGCCCACGGGTTCGAAGGATCAGCCGCCCAGAGGAGGCAATGCGTGCGCAGCACCTCGGTCGCGTGTGACTTTGCTGGCGGTGCACCTGCCAGTGAAAGGGACAGAAGCAGCACTGAAACCATGGTCCCTCTTTACTCCACTGTTGCCCCGGGCGAGGTCCGCTATAAGCCGGCGATGCTTCGGACGTTCCTGCTCGCCCTGGTGGTGCTCCCCGTGCAGGCCGCGTGGGCGCAGTACCAGGCGACGCCCCAGCCGGGCGTGCCGTACCCCGCCTTGACGAGCGCGATCCCCGTGCCGCTCGCGGCGGCGGCCACCTTCGACCCGAAGGATCGCGGCCGGGCGGCGGTGCTGCTGGGCTTCGACTTCCCGTTCTACAACCGGGTCTATTCGCAGGTGACGATCACCGCGAACGGGGTGCTGTTCCTCGAGCCCTCGACCGGGGCGAACACGGCCTCCGACTTCCCCGGCAACGTGGCGCTGCCCAACGGCTCGGAGCCCAACGGGGTGTTGGCGCCGCTCTGGGACGACCTCGTCGGCAGCAACCCCACCAGCGCGGTGCAGAGCCAGGCGGTCAGTGGGCCCAACGGGCAGGGGCTGGCCATCGAGTTCAAGGACTGGAACCGCGCGTTCGGCGCCTTCACCTTGAACTTCCAGGTGCGCCTGTGGGCCAACGGGATCGTCGAGTTCTACTACGGCACGATGACGGGCTCGGGCGCGACGGTGATCACCGCGACCATCGGCATCGAGAGCCCCAGCGGCACGGCGGCGACACGCGGGCTGAGCACCTGCACCAACGACTGTGCGATCACCAGCTTCGATCCCGGGGGCACGGGCACGCCGATCTCGTACATCCGCTTCGGGCCTCCGCCGGGCGTCGATCTCCAGGCGCTGAACCTGCGCATCGACGGCATCACCCAGGCCGGGGCGAACCTGTCGATCGCCACCACGCTCGCGCTGCGGAACTTCGGCACGTTGCCCAGCGGGTCCTTCACCTACGACCTGTTCCTCTCCGAGGACACGCTGGTCGACGCGGCGGACCTGCAGCTCACGCCTTCTCCTCTGGCCCTGGCGTCGTTGCCGGCGCTGGGGGGGATCTCCACGGCGTCGACGGGCACCGTGCCCCGGCCCGACGGCGGCTCCTGGTACGTGCTGGCGGCGATCGCCCCGCTGCCCGATGGGGGCGAAGCCAACCCGTTCAACAACGTGGTTGCCTCCAGCGTGCCCTACGCAGGCGGGGCCGATCTGATCGCCGAGTCGGTGCGACCGCCCCCGGTGGCGGGCCCGGGCGACCCGGTGCACGTGCCGGTGCAGTTCAGCAACCAGGGCTTCGAGCCGGCGGGCAGCGTCTCGGTGAAGCTCTACGCGTCGGTCGACACCACGCTCTCGGTCGACGACCGGCTTCTCACGACACAGACCCTGTCCATCCTCGGGGGCCAGCAGGTGCAGCAGTCGCTGACCTTCACCGTGCCCGGCACCACCCCGGCCGACGACTACTACGTGCTGATGCAGTTGGATGACGGGCCCGCGGCGGGCTCGATCCCCGAGCGCAGCGAGCTCAACAACGTGGTGGCCTCGGCCACGCAGATGCAGGTGCGCCAGGCCGATCTCACGGTCACGGCAGTGCGGGTGATGCGCGCCCAGGCTCCGTTCGATCAGCTCACCACGGCGTACTTCGGCGAGAGCGCGCGCTTCGAGGCCTTCGTGGCCAACATCGGTGGCGCGACGGCCGGCAACGTCGTCGTCTCGTTCTTCCTGTCGGACAACGAGTCACTCAACGCGGTGACGGACAAGCTGGTGGGCACGGTGACGGGCCAGACGCTGGCGCCGGGCGAGGGCCGCTGGATCCCGTTGTTGAGCGCGCCGGTGCCGACGACCACGGTGCAGGGTCAGCCGTTGCCGGTGCAGCCGTACTTCTTCTTCGGCGCGGCGACGGCCGTGGGGACCACCGAGACCAACCCCTCGAACAACTTCGAGAAGTCGAGCCCCGTGGTGCTGCGCAACCCGTCGCCCAACCTGCTCGCGGCCGAGCTGCAGACGCCGGCGCGCGCCGGGGCTGGCGAGCTGATCGTCATCTCGCGCACGCTGACCAACCTCGGCAACCGCAACGCCGTGGGGGCGAAGTACCGCTACTACCTGTCGGCCAACACCATCATCACCACCGACGACCTGCCGTTGAGCATCCACCCCTTGTCGGGCGCGGAGGTCAGCGAGGGCACGGTGTCGTTGACGGTGGGCCAGCGTGATTCGGCGATCGAGGTGCTGCGGCTGCCGCCGACGCTCGCGGGTGCGCAGTACTACGTGGGCGTGCTGCTCGATCCCGACAACGTGCTCGAAGAGGGTGACGAGAGCGACAACGGGCTCGCCGGGACGCGCACCGACATCGTCGCGCAGTCGTTGACCATCGCCACGCCGGCGTTGCCCGACGCGAACCTCGGCTTGCCGTACTTCGTGCAACTGCAGGGACAGGGGGGCATCGGGCCCTACACCTTCACGCTCGCGGACCCGGCGTCGTTGGCCGCGGGGCTGAGCCTGTCGATGGCGGGCATCCTGAGCGGCACGCCGACGCAGAAGGGGGCCTTCACCGTCTTGTTCGGGGTGCAGGCCAACGGTCGCGCGGTGGTGGTGGCGCGCTCGCTGCGGGTCTCCCCGGTGACGGGTTCGCTGGCGATCAACGCCAATGCGTTGCCCGCGCCGACGCGCTCGGTGCCCTACAACGCGACGCTGGGCGCTGCCGGTGGCGCGGGCGACTACCGCTTCCAGATCGTCAGCGGCATCTTGCCGGTGGGGCTCTCGCTCACGTCGCTGGGGGTGATCACCGGAACGCCGACGGACGCCCTGGGTACGAGCCGCACCTTCGTGGTGCGGGTGACCGATCTCATCGGCAACGTCGACGAGCGCGCGTTCACGGTGACCATCGTCGACGCCTCGCCGTTCACCATCCGCACCCGCGACCTCGCCGACGCGCTGCTGGGCAGCGAGTACCTCGAGTCGGTGGTGGTGGTGAACCCGGGCGGGGCGCCGGTCTCGGTGCCGGTGAAGTGGAGCGTCATCGCCGGCGAGCTGCCGACGGGCCTGGCGCTCGAGCCCTCGCAGGGTGACACCTTGATCGTCTCGGGCACGCCCACGCGGCCGGGCCGGTTTCACTTCACGCTCGAAGCGGTCGACGGGCAGGGGCGTACCGACGCGGTGACCTACTTCGTGTTCGTCGCGCCGGGCACCGTGACCAGCACCGTCACCGGGCCGTCCCTGGTGCTGCCGGGTGACGTGGTGACGCTGGCCTTCCACGCCACGCCGCTGCCCGAGGGCACGCGGTGGTTCTGGCGCGAGGGGCAACTGCCTCCGGGGCTCGTCTTCGCCGACGACGGCACGGTCACCGGCACGGTCGCTGTCGACGCGCCGCTGGGCGTGTACACCTTCTCCGCCGGGGTCGGGCTCGGGGGGCATGAGCTGCTCTCGATGGAGAGCTGGTCCATCGAAGTCGCGACGGAGCGCGTGACGAAGACCGGCTGCACGGCGACCGGGGGCTCGTTGTTGTGGCTCGGCGCGCTGGTGTGGCTGCGCCGCCGCCAGGGAGCGCGCACGCAGTGAAGTCCCGAGCCCAGCCGCTGGTCATCACCCTGTTGTTGCTCTCCGGCGCGACCGGGCTGGTCTACGAGCTGACGTGGTCGAAGCGGCTGGCGAACCTCCTGGGCAACACCGGGCAGGCGCACGCCATCGTGCTCTCGACGTTCATGGGTGGGTTGGCGCTCGGGGCGTACCTCTTCGGGCGACGGGCCGATCGCGCGAAGCGGCCGCTGTCGCTCTACGGGGCGCTGGAGCTGGGCATTGGCCTCTACGCGCTGGTGTTCCCGAAGGTGCTCGCGGTGGCCGGCGAGCTGTACCTGCGCATCGCGCCGGGGCTCGAAGGGGTGCCGCGGTTGTCGGCTCGCCTGGGGCTGGCGGCGTCGGCCCTGCTGGTCCCCACGTTGCTCATGGGCGGCACGCTGCCGGTGTTGATGCGGCACCTGACGGAGCGCCTGGGCTCGGCGCGGCGCCAGCTGTCGATTCTCTACGCGGTGAACTCGCTGGGGGCGTCGGTGGGCTGCCTGTTCGCGGGCATGGTCCTGGTGCCGGGCGTGGGCCTCGAGGTCTCGGAGCGCCTGGCCGCGATGGTGAACCTGCTGCTGGGCGCGGCCGCGGTGGTCGCCGGGTGGCGGGCCTTCGCATCGGAGCCTGCGGGCGCCGAGTCGGAGGCTGACGGGCAGCACTTCGGGGCGAGCGCGGTGCGCGCGGCGCTGGTGGGCACGGCGCTCGCGGGCTTCACCTCGATGACCTACGAGACGGTGTGGATCCGCGTGTTGTCCATCGTGCTCGGGGGCACGAGCTACGCGTTCACGCTGATCCTCACCGCCTTCATCCTGGGCATCTCGCTGGGGAGCTTCTGGCTCTCGACGCGGCCCGACGAGAACGCGCTGCGGACGTTCGGGCGGCTGCAGTTGGCGTTGATGTTCGCGGTGCTGCTGTCGATGACGGCCTACGCGCGGCTGCCGTATGCGTTCATGCAGGTGCACGCGCGGCTCGATCACGGACCGCAGACGTGGGGCACGTACCAGGTGCTGAGCTTCCTGGTGTGCGGGGCGCTGCTGTTGCCTCCGACCTTCCTGCTGGGGGCGAGCTTCCCGGCGGCGGCCCGCGTGGCCCTGCGCGCGATGAGCGACGTCGGCGCGCGCCTGGGCACGACCTACCTGTGGAACACCATCGGCACGGTGAGCGGGGCCTTGCTCGGGGGACTCTTCCTGCTGCCGCTGATCGGCCTCGAGGGCACCCTGGCCCTGGCGTTGATCGCGAACCTGATCGCCGCGGCCTGGGCGATGCTCGCCGACGGTTCGGGCGTGCCGCGTTCGCTGGCGCTGCGGTGGCTGGTGCCTTCGGCGATCGCCCTGGTGGTGGCCGTGGGGGCGACCTCGGGGTGGGCCTCGACGCTCGCGGCTTCGGGTCGCTACCGCGAGTGGAACCGGAGCTTCGACGGCTACTCCCAGTTCCTCGACGAGGTGCATTCGCGCAGCACGGTGCGCTTCTACCGCGACGACGTCTTCGCCTCGGTGCTGGTGGGTTCGCAAGACGATGACCGCCGGTACCTGCGCATCAACGGCAAGGTCGACGGCTCGAACGGCACGGACATCGACACCCAGATCCTCGCGGCGCACCTGGGCGTGCTGATGCACCCGAAGGAGGTCAAGCGGGTGCTGCTGGTGGGCGTGGGCGCGGGCATCACCGCGGGCTCGCTGCTGGCGCATCCCATCGAGCGGCTCGACGTGGTGGAGATCAGCCCGGCGGTGGTCGAGGCCGCAGAGATCTTCGCGCCCGATCACCACGACGCCTTCAAGGACCCGCGCTGCCACGTGCACATCGAAGACGCGCGCACCTTCCTCGCGCTCTCTCAGGAGCCGTACGACCTGATCGTCAGCGTGCCCAGCAACCCCTGGGTCTCGGGCGTGTCCGGGCTCTTCTCGCGGGACTTCTTCGAGATGGCGAAGGGCAAGCTCGCACCCGGTGGCCGGCTGGTGCAGTGGATTCACACCTACGAGTCCTCGGTGTCGCTGGTGAAGTTGGTCGTGCGCACGCTGCGCGGGTCCTTCGAGCACGGCACCACGTGGGTCGGCCCCGATGACCTGGTGCTGGTGGCCAGCCGCGAGCCGCAGGTGCTCGACTTCGCGACGCTCGCCGCGCGCATGGCGCAGCCGAAGGTGCGGGACGACCTGTCGCGCATCCACCTCCAGCTGCCGACCACGTTGCTGGGGCGGCAGGTGCACCCCGACGAGGCCCAGAAGCGCTTCGGGGGCGAGGGCCCGGTGAACACCGACGATCACAACGCCCTCGAGTACGGCTCGCCCATCGCCTACTTCGTGGCCGCCGACGTGCGCGTGCCGGACTCGCGGCGCTTGCCGGAAGAGCGGGGTGGCCTCGAGCTCTCGAAGTTCCTCTCAGGCCGCGCGCTGACGGTCGAAGAGGCGAAGGATCTCTACGCCAGCCTCGCGTGGGTGCACCCGCCCGACGATCCGTTGGTGCGCGCGGCGGCCGCGGCGTGGATGGACGCGGCCGGTGATTCCGTGGAGGCCGCGCAGGCCTACGCCGAGGCCTCGGTGCGCGAAGGGGACATGCTGCGGGCCCGTGACGTGCTCACGCCTTTCGTCGCGCGGTCGCCCGATTCTCCGGATTTCTGGGCCACCTGGCTCGAGGCGACGCGGAGGGTCTCGCTGCGCGAAGGGGCTCCGTGGCACAGTGCCGGGGTCGACGTCGCCGACGCGGAAAATCGGGCCCGGAATTCCCTCACGGCCCACCCCGAGCACGCGCGGTTGCGCACGCTGCTCGAGGTCAAAACTCCGTAAGTCGCTGAAATCGTTGATTGCGTCCCCATCCTCCCGTTGACGTATGGAGAGGCTGATGGGCTCGAACGATACTTCTCACATCAACCCGGCCCCATCACGGGGCACTTCAAACGCACGGAGCACACCATGGCCAAGATGCAGAAGCAGATGTCGCTGAAGAAGGCTCGCGGTCAGGGCATGACGGAATACATCATCATCGTGGCCCTCATCGCGATCGCGGCCATCGGCGTGATCACGCTCTTCGGCGACAACATCAAGGCCCTCTTCGGCATGTCGGCCGACGCGCTGGCTGGCGACACCACGGTCGAGAAGCGCACCAGCAAGTCGCAGGGCAAGCTCGAGAAGAAGAAGCTCACCGACTTCGCCAAGAACAACACCGGTTACTGAGCTTTCACCGGTCGTTGCTTCACCCACCGCCGCTCTTCGCCAACGCGAGGAGTGGCGGTTGTGTTTTGGGCTGGTCTAATTGGCGCGCGTGAAGACCTCTTGGCCATGGGTGCTCGCCGGGGTCTCGCTGGTGGCGGGGTTCGCGGCGCTGTTTCACGGTGAGGTGCAGGCGGCGCGCGATCTCTCGGCGCACGTCTTCCCCGAGACCTTCTTCCTCATCAGCAGGTGGAGCGCGGGGCGCGTACCGCTGTGGCTCCCGAACGCGCGCATGGGGCAGCCGTTCCTGGCGCTGCTGTACACCCAGTCCTTCTACGCCCCGCGGGTGGTGACGGGGTTGCTCTTCGGCCACGTGCTGGGCCCCAACGTGATGCACCTCTTTCACGCGGGCTGGGCGTTCGCCGGGCTCTACCTCGCGGGGCGCAGGCTGGGGCTGCAGCGGGCCTTCGCGTTCATCGGCGCGGCGCCCTTCGCCCTGTCTCCGTTTTTCACCGAGTTCGCGCAGAACCTCTCGTTCGCCTCGACGGCGTCGTGGGCCGGGTGGGTGCTGTGGGCGGCCGAGGGGCTGCGTCGCGGGCCGTCGCTGCGTCGCACCGCGTGGCTCGCGGCGTGCCTGGGCGCGGCGTTCCACGCGGGCTCGCCGGAGATGTGGCTGTGGCAGGCGATGCTCGCGGCCTTCGTGCTGATCCAGCGTCCGCGGGCCCTGGGGTGGGGCGCGTTGGCGATCGCCTGGGCGGGGCTGCTGAGCGCGATCGTCGCCTTGCCGACCTTCGAGTTGTCCCGCGAGTGGACGCAGCCCGGTGAGACCGCGAGCGGCGCGGTCGAGTGGTCGGTGTCCGCGGCGCAAGTCCTCTCGATCTTCGTGCCCGGCGCCGACCTGCCGCGCGCGGGACCGTACTGGGGCGGCGACGATCAGCGCTTCGTGTTCACCCTCTTCACGGGCGCGCTGGGCACGATGCTGGCGATGCTCGGGGTCCGGGTGAAGCGCGCGCGGCCGGTGCTGGTGCTCGCGCTCGTCGCGTTGGTGCTCTCGCTGGGAAAGCACGCTCCCGTCTCGGAGTGGGTGCTCTCCCTTCCCCCGTTCAAGCTCTTCCGCTACCCGGCGAAGTACGTGGTGGGGGCGCTGTTCGGGCTCTCGATGCTCGCGGGCTTCGGGGCGCGGCGGCTGGTGGCGGTGAGCCGTCGCGCGCGGCTCGAGGCGCCGGTGGCGTTGCTCGGGTTCGCCCTCGGCGTGTTCGCAGCATCCCGGCTCAGCTGGGCGCGTGAGGGGTTTCACGACGGTGCGTGGTGGGTGCTGCTGGCCGCGGTCGGGCTGGTGCTGCTGCGGCGGCGCCCGGTGCTCCTCGCGGTGCTCGTGGCGCTGGAGTTGATGCGGGCGCCGGTCGAGAAGTGGGACCGGCTCCCCGCGCGCGAGCTGACGCGGGCCTCGAAGGTGGCGCCGTTGCTGCGCGACCAGGGGCGGCTGTCGTTGCGGGTCGATCTCGATGACGTGGAGCACGAAGCGTGTGGCCCGTGGGACGGCGAGGGCGACCCGCTGCTCGAGGGGCGAGACCGGCTGGCGGCGCTGCGCTTCGTGGAGGAAGACCTGCGCGCGGTCGGCGGCTACGGGTTTCGGGAGCCGTGGCGCTTGAAGCGGGCCTTCGCGCACGGGCAGGGCGCCTTTGCGGTGGCCGGGGTGCGGACGTTCCTGCGCGAGACCTGGGCCCCTGCGCCGGCCGGCGCCCAGACGGTGCAGCGCTCCCCCATCGACGACTTGTGGATCTGGCGGAGCCAAGGCGCGTTGCCTCGCGGCTTCTTCGCGTCTTCCGTCCGCGTGGGTGACGACGAGGCGGCGTTCAACGCGCTCGATGCGCTCGACTCTCACGTGGTGGTGGTCGATCACGGGGCGCCCGTCGAGGCCGCGCGCTGTGACTCCGAGGTGAGCACGCGCGAGCTGACGCCCGAGTCGATCGAGCAGCGCGTCACCGCCTGCGCAGCCGGCGCGGTGATCCTCGCCGACGCCTGGTACCCGGGTTGGGTCGTCGAGGTCGATGGCGCGCGTGCCGAGCCCTTGCGCGCGTGGGGCTTCGTCCGCGCGGTCGCCGTCACGGCGGGCCCGCACACCATTGACTGGCGCTACGAGCCGAGGTCGTTCCTTCTCGGCGCCGCGCTCACGGGGCTCGGGCTGCTGGGCTTCCTCTTTCCGCTCGTGCGGCGCCGGCGTTGATTCGGCCCCGTGGGCCCTGAAACAACCCTGCAACGGCCTGAAAACTGACCTCCCATGGATTGGGTGGGTGCTAAGACACCTCACGAATGGTTCAGATTGCAGCGAGTACTTTCGAGGGGTTGTTCATTCAGGCGTTGAAGGTGGAGGGGCCCTTCGTCGACAAGCTGCGTGCGGTCGGCTTCGACCCGTTGCGCATGGAGACGGTGTACTCGGTCGAGGTCTGGCGCAAGACGTTGCAGCTGGCGAGCCTCGAGTTCCACCCCAAGCTGTCGCCGTCGGCGGCCGAGTTCCAGCTCGGGGTGCGCATGGTCGAGGGCTACTTCGGCACGCTGGTGGGCAAGGTGATCCACGCGGCGATGCCCTTCCTCTCGGCGGACACGCTGTGCATGCGACTGCCGCGGTTCTTCAGCAGCGGCATCGTGGGCGCGCTCAAGCCGCCGGAAGTGAAGAAGCTCGGTGATCGGCACTACGCGGTGACGCTCTTCGGCGATCAGGGCGTGCCCTGGTTCACGGCCGGCGCGGTCGACGCGGTGCTGCGACAGGTGAAGGTGAAGCCGACGGTCCAGGTGGCGGAGGTGAAGGCAGAACACTTCACCATCGACATCACCTGGGCCGTCTAAGACAGCCCGAGCGCTACACGTCCCAGCGGATGGAATACACGACGCCGGTGGCGTCTTCGCTGGCGATCTCGACCCGCAGGTTCTTCGGGTCGGTGATGCGCAGGCCGCGGTCGAGGATGCCGCGGTTGAAGTAGGCCATCAGGCCGCGGTCGTTCATGCGGAGGTGCACGTGCCCTGGCCCCACGTCGGTGGCCTCGGCCTCGGCGTAGTTGTTGGCCACGCGGAAGTTCTGCCGCATGCGGCCCAGCGCGCGGCGAATGCCGATCAACTTCACGATGGGCTTGAGCGCGCGGCCGATGAAGTTCTCGAAGTAGGCGTCGGTGAGCCACTCGCCGAGCGTGTGGTGGGCCGTCTGGGGGTCGACGCCCGGCATCAGCTCCTGCGCGGACAGCGCGAGGATCTCCTTCCACTTCTCGTACTCATACGCCGGCAGCAGCGTCGCTTCGGTGCTGATGCCCGAGGCCTGCAGCTTGGCCTTCAGGGTGGGGGTCATGCGCGTGTCGATGCTCCGAAGCAGGGCCTCGGCGCAGTGTTTGAAAACAACCCAGCTCTCACTCATGTGGTTCGGGGGGATCTCGGTAGCGGTGGTGCGGACTGCTCTTCTTGGGAAAACACGATGGGCGGCAGCGTTGATCGCCGCCGCCCACCGGGGTCAGGCATCGAGCCTCGTCACTTCAGTCGTCGTTGTCGTCGTCGCAGTCGTCGGCGGCCGCACCGGGCAGCCACTTCGGGAACTTCACGGGCGTGAGCAGGCCGGCTTCGATCTTCGCCTTGAGGCCGAGCTGCACGAGGTAGTGCGCGTACACGCCGCCCTGGATCGCGGTGCCGATGTAGATCGGAGGCGCCTCGAACGAGAGGTGCTCGGTGACCTGCGTCTGGTGCTTCCCGATCTTCGTGAAGGTGATGTGCTGGTGCGTGATGATGCCGGGGAAGTCGTAGGTGTCGGCGTCGTAGTAGCGCTGCGCCCGGTTGAAGCGCTGCTGCGCGACCGTGATCGCGTGGAAGATCGTGCCGTCACCCAGGGGGATGTCTTCCATGGCGATGAAGTCGAGGCGGTTGTTCGTGTGGCGGATGGGCGTGACCCCGATCAGGAACGGGTGCAGGCCCTGCGCGTTGTAGACGTTCGAGTAGATGTCGAAGACGTCCTTGATCGGCGCGTTGATGACGATGCTGAGGTCCTGCGAGGCGGTGAGTACGCCGCGGTCTGCCAGCGGGATCGCCTGGTTCGCCTGGTAGGCGGCCCAGGTGGAGTCCCAAAGCTGTACTTCGGCCTGCGTCTGCGCGTTCGAGGGGGCAGCAGCCAGCGCGACTGAACCGGCAATGACGAAGGCCAACGTCGACATCTGAATTCGCATCAGTGTGGGCTCCTTGGGTTGGTGAGGACTCAAGGATGTGTCGACTCGCACCCGTCCGCAAGGTGGTGATCTCAGGGCACTTTCAGATGTTAGGCCACGTCCGCGTACCTTCGCGCACGATGGCCTTCATCGGTTTTCTCCCTTTTTTGACTCAGGGAGGGCAGCCGCCGTGACCATGCGCCCGACCATGGTCTTGGTGGTGTTTCGCAGGCGCCGCGCGAGCACGCGGATGATCTCGCGAGCGATCTCCGGGCGGCGTTCCATCACCGCGTCGAGATCGGCGCCGCCGATTTCCAGCAGCACCGTGTCTTCGATGGCCACGGCGTCTGCCGAGCGCGGCTCCTGATCGAAGAGCGCCAGCTCGCCGAAGAAGTCGTGGGGCTTCTGGGTGGCGATCACCGTCTGTCCGTCGCGGATGGCGACCAGGCCGCTGACCACCATGCACAGCACGTCGCCGGGGTCGCCCTCGCGGAAGATGACGGTGCCGCCGGGGTGGTGCGACGAGGTGGCGATCTCCGCCAGCTTCATCAGGTCTTCGGGGCTGAGCTCCTTGAAGACGGGCACGCTGCGCAAGAACCTGACTCGCTCGACCAATCGCAACAAGGCGTCCTCCTCATTCGTCAGCGACGGCAGGTCGCCGAGGCGGCCCTTGAAGGCCATGTACGCCACCAGCTTCAGGTGCTCGTCGTTGAGCGAGAGCAGCGCCGCGAGCGGGTCGGCCGCGAAGGTGCTGGGCACGTGGAACTGCTCGACGCCGATCTTCGCCTTCTTCTCGGCGCTCTGCCGCTCGAGGAAGGGCATGACCAGGGCCGAGAGCCGCTGGTCCAGCGACTGCTCCACCAGCTCGAGCACGCGGGCGGCGACCTGGGGGCTCGCGTCGCGCAGGTGGTGCGAGAGCCGGGCGATGCGCGGGTCGGCCACCACGCCCACCAGCGCGAGCAGCCGGCGCTCGGTCTCCTGGGCGCGGGATTGGAGCTCACCGGCGACGAAGCGCATCTCGGCGTCGCCCGCCTCGAGCTGGGACGCGAGGCCGGCGAGGGCCGCGTGGTAGCGGTAGCCGACGGCGAGCTCGGCCTCGATGAAGCGCAGCAGCACCGCCTCGCCCGGTGGCCGCCATGTCGAAGTCCGGCGCCGCTGCACCAGCGCGCGCGTGGCCCGGTAGCGCACCTGGGGCGCCTCGTGATCGAGCCAGCGCTGCAGCACGTCGGTGGCGCGCCCGCCGCTGCCCTGGGCCAGCGCCGCCGCGGCTCGCGAGACGAGGTCGGGGGAGGCGCCGGTGAGCACCTTCTCCACGCTGCTGACGCCCTCGTCCTTGAGGCGGGTGAAGGCGTCGAAGGCGGCGGCGGAGATGGCCGGCTCCTCGAGGGCGGAGACGAGCTGCTTGAGGATGTCCTCGTCGGCGAACTGGGCCGAGGCGCCGATGGCCGCGCGGCGCACCTCGATCGAGCCGTCCCCCAGCAGCGGGGCGAAGCGGGCCTGGAGTTCCTCGGTGCGCAGGGGGATGCGGCCGATGGCCCAGGCCGCCGCCTCGCGCTCGTCGTCGTTGCCGGAGACGAGCATCGCCTCGATGGTCGCCAGCTCGGCGTCGGCGCCCGGCGTGCCTGCCACCTCGAGCAGGCTCGCGCGGCAGACGCGGGCCAGGGCGCGGACCTCGGCGGCGCTGGCGTCGCACAGCGCGGTGACGGCCGGGAGCGCGGCCACGGCCTGGAGCTCGGCGAGGGCCTCGAGGCACGCGGCCCGCTCGTCGTCCCCGGTGGCGGCAGTCAGGGTGGCGATCAGCGGGGCGACGTCTTGCGGGTGGCCGGCCTTGCCCAGGGTGACGGCCGCGAGCGCGCGCACCTCGGCCGAGTCGTGCTTCAGCGCCCGGTGGAGCAGGGGCCGCGTCGTGGAGGGGTCCGCCGTGCCCAGCACCGAGACGGCGAGCAGGGCGCGCCCTTCGTCGCCGCTGGCCAGCTCGTCCTCGAGCATGGAGAGCTGCTCGCGGTAGAGCGGGCGCTTGGAGTCGGGGCCGTCGAGATCGAGCCGGCTGGTGTCGACGGAGCTCTGCAGGGCCGAGAGGTAGGCCTTGCGCAGCGTGCGCGCGGTGAGCACCACGAGGCCCACCAACAACACCGCGGCGCCGACGGACAGGTACTGCACCGGCAGCGAGGAGGGCAGGGCCTTGAGCACGAGGGCCGCGATGGCGCCGAAGAAGGCGGCGAGCACGCCGCGCAGCAGGGCGCCGGCCTGGGCGCGACGCTTGGCGGGCATGGCGCCGAAGATCTGCGAGCGGGCCGGTGCGGTGAGCGCCTGCTTGATGACCCGGTCTCCGCCGGTCAGCATCACCACCACCGCGAACCCGGGGAAGGCGACGAAGGCCACCGCGCCCAGCAGCAGCCATAGCTGGCCGGCGACGAGGGCGCGCGTGCTGCCGAAGGCCTGCAGCAGGCGACCGGAGACCAGCGGTGCGAGCAGGGTGATGGCCCCGGTGACGCCGAAGAAGAGGCCCATGAACGCGGCCACGCCGCCGGGCTGGCCCGCGAAGCGCTGCTGCGCGAGGGCGAAGAGCTGGAAGTCGGTGATCTTCTCCACCACCAGCTCGATGGTGATGATCGCCGCGAGCACGCGCGTGAGCGGCTCGGTGAAGATGGAGCGCAGGCCCGCGGCCAGGCCTGTGAAGAAGCCCACCACCGGCGCCTTGCGCGGCTCGACGGCGATGTCCCGCTTCGCGACGAGCTGCAGCACGCCCAGCGCGCCGATCAGCGCCCCCGCACCGAGCAGCAGCAGGCTCGCGGGCCCCAGCAGCCGGGCCAGGCCGCTGACCGCGAAGCCACCCACGGTCCACGAGAGGCCGGCGCCCAGGCCGATGACCGGCAGCAAGCGCTTGGCGCTGCGCACGTCGACCGCTTCCGCCGCCACCGCCCAGGCCTGGCCCAGGAGCAGCGACATCAGCACCTCCACCGTGACGTAGGCCGTCATGGGCCCGCCGGCCGGCCACGCGCGCACGGTGACGAAGGTGAGCGCCAGCAGCCCCGCGCCCGCCGCGAGGAGCCAGCGCATCAGGCGCACCAGGCTCATGCGCTCGGTCATCGCGGTGATGCCCAGCGAGGCGGCGGCCAGCACGCCGGCGGAGATCAGGAACGCGTCGGGGATGGCGCTGCGCGGGTAGGCCGCGAGGAAGATCTCGCGCTGTGCCGACTTGGCGAGCACCGCCGCGGCCGTCAGCAAGAAGATGAAGGAGAACAGGCGAGACGTGCGGGGGCCTTCTCCCTCCTGAAGCCCCAGCCATCTGCGCAGAGTCCCGGCCAATTCGCGGCGGACCATACGCGAGCGGGGCCTCCGTGGGGGGCGCGCGGCTCAGGGCCAGAGTTGCGCGAGCGCCGCGCCGACCCCACCGACGATCGAGAGCGTGATCACCGCGAGGCCGAGCACGCGACCGCTGGCGAAACGCGACTCGAGGGCCTCGCGCGAGAAGTCGGACAGGAGCAGGTCGCGGCCTCGCACGGCCCACGTCGTGCCGTTCCAGGTGGCCTCGCCGATCACCACCACCGGCGCGCCGAGGGGAATGCTCCGCTCGAACAGTCGCAGCGTCTCGGAGGGCGCGATGGAGTTCCAGCGGGTGCCCACGCTCTGCGCGGTGCCGCTCGTGCCGTGCCGGGTGTACAGCATGCCTTCCTCGGGTTGGATGAGGACGGTCCCGAGATCGTCGCGCACCGCGAGGCCGAGGGCGACCTGGAGTTCCTGGGCGGAGACGTCACGCCGATCGTGGTCCTGCGGCATGGCGGTCTCGCCGTGCTGGTGGTGCATCAGGCGCTGCACGCCGACGGTGTCCTGGCTGATCGCGCCGAGCAACGGATCCTGGGCCGTGAGCACCCCCTGGAGCAGCACGAAGTCACCCTCGTGCAGGTCGCCCGAGTTGGCGCGCCGCGCCCGCCTGAACGAGGCCGCCTCCGGGGAAGGCGCGAAGCCGATGAAGAGGCCGACCAGCGCCCCCGCGAGTCCGAGACCGAGGCTGAGGAGGGGCGAAGGCGTCACGGGGGAGGAACTCCAGTCTGCGTCGACTCGTCTTTCGTGGCGGCGTGCAGCGGGAGCTTCCCTTCGAGCCACCGCAGCAGCATCGCGGCGTAGAAACACAGCGCGAACGACGTCAGCCCCCATGCCCCTGCGGCGAGCTCGGTACCGTCGACCCTCGCCCACTCGAAGAGCGGCGAGCGCATGAACCCGTTGACCAGGAACAGCTGCATCGACAGGCCGCCGATCACCAGCAGGGGCTTCTGGACCGGCACGAGCACGCGCGAGACGAAGGGCCAGCTCGCCAGCCCGAGCGTCAGCACGCACAGGTGCGACAGGTACCACGCGTGCGCCTCGAGGTTCCCCGCCACGAAGGTGAGCAGCGCCACCACCGTCAGCGCCCCCGGCACGCGCGCGCCCGGGTGCTTCGCCCACCAGATGCCCACGCAGAACTCGGGGAGGTGCCCCAGCGGCGTGGCGAGCACGAAGCCCCCGGGGAGGACCGTCTCGTTGAGGGCGAAGGTCAGTGCCAGGCCCAGCGTGCCCACCACGGCCAGCCCCCGTGTCGGCAACCGGAAGAGCAGGGGGAACAGCAGGTAGAACTGGAAGATGAAGGGCAGGAACCACCAGGGCCCGACGAGCGAGAGCTGCTCCCCGCGCACGAGGTTCGAGAAGAGCGTCAGCTTGAGCAGCACCGACGGGCCGTGCTCGATCACCTGGTCCACGGGGCCCATCGGTCCCCGCGGCACGCCCTTCCACAGGGCCCACGCGACGATGGCGAGCACGAAGGCCGGGTAGAGCCGCTGGAGCCTCGCGAGGACGAAGGGGCCGTAGGATGGCACGCGCTTCTGGAAGCTGAGCGTCAAGCCGTAGGCGCTCAAGAAGATGAACAACTGCACGCCGTAGTGCCCGAAGAACGCGAGGAACAGCCGCGGGAACGAGAGCAGCGTGAGGCCCGAGAGGAACCGGTCGAAGTTCTCCTTCTCGAACACGAACTCGTTCACGCCGGGGAGGTCGCTGACGAGGTACTGAAAGTTGTGGGCGACGATCGCGAGAATGCCGACGCCCTTGAGCAGCGTGGTCTGCGTGACGTCGAGGGGCTTGCCCGTCACCGCGCGTCACCCTCGGGGGGCAGGCCCACGGTGATCGCCGCCTCGAGCCTGGCCGAGACCCACACCAGCACCGGGGCCAGGGCCGCGCCGACCAGCACGTCGATCACGTAGTGGTAGCGCAGGTACACGCACGCCAGGGGCATGAGCACCACGATGGGCGAGATGAGCCAGAACAACCTCCGCGCCCAGGTCCACGCGCTGATGCCGAGGAGGATGGTGCAGCAGGTGTGCATGCTCGGGAAGCAGTCGTACGAGATGCGCGTGGCGTCCATCATGGCCTCCTTGATGGGGCCGACCATGTACATGTCGAGCGGCACGGTGAACTCGCGGGTGAAGAGCGGGCCCTTGACCGGCACCAGGCAGTACCCGACGTAGGCGATCAGCAGCGCCACCCCCACGCGGAACGCGGAGATCCGCAGCGCCCGGCGCCCCCCCGTCACCATCACCGTGCCCAGCACCAGGGGGAAGAGCACCGCGTAGAAGGAGTACGCGAAGGCGAGCAGCTCGGTCAGCGGCTTCCAGATGCAGGCCTCGAGCAGCCCCAGCGGGTCGTGGCCGAAGAACAGCCAGCGATCGATGCCCTGCATCACCCAGTCGCGTTCCCCGGTGAAGCCCGCGTCGACGACCCCGCGCATCCACTCGTAGCCGGAGAGGATGATCAGCACCGGGGCCCAGTCGCGGAAGATGGACGTGCTGCTGAGCATCGCGGCGCGTACCTGCGGCCAGCGCAGCTGCCCGTTCTGGCGAATGATGATCGCCACCATCAGCCAGGCGAGGAACGTCGGCAGCCCGAAGCCCACCGTGAGCATGAACATCGAGGCCGCGGCGGTGACCGCGGTGGGGGCGTCGGCCTTGGGGAGCTCCTCCTGCACCAGGGGGCTGCGCAGCACGATGCTCAGGCTGAAGAGCCACGGCAGCAGGGAGAGGGGCAGGGCGAACCAGATGGCCCGCCGCGGGCCCAGCGCCGGGTCACGCCAGGCGATCCCGAGGAAACGCCAGAAGAGCTGGATCGCCGCGACCAGGCCGAGCGAGAAGAGCACCGTCGTGGCGCGCCCGCCGAGCAGCTCGCTCCAGACCATGAAGACCTGCGGCCCCGCGCGCAGCAGCACGAAGACCAGGAAGGCCACCAGCGCCCACTCGAGCGGCCTCAGCATTCGGGTGACGGCCGCCATCGGGGCCCGAAGGCTACCCTGCTGCGCGGCCAAAGTAGACCACCTCGGGGTGGCTGCTACGCTGGCGGCGCTTTGGAAGGCCGACTCCTCCTCAAGAACTGCAGCCTGTTTCGCGCGGATGGCCGCGTCCGCTCCGGCATGTCCGTGCTCATCGAGGGGCGCCTCATCACCTCGGTCGGGCCCGACGAGTCGACGCCCGTGCTCCCCGGTGACTGGGAGGTGAAGTGCCAGGGCCGCCTCGTCACCACGGGGCTCGTCGATTGTCACACCCGGCTCGTGGGCGGCGCGCTGACGCCGTGGGCAGGCGACCTGTTGCTGCGCCCGTTCTCCCAGCGCTTCGAGCAGGAGATCCGGCTCGAGCGCACGCTGAGCGTGGGCGAGGTCGAGGCGCTGACCGCGTTCTCCATGGCCTGCAGCCTGCGGCGCGGCGTCTCGATGGTCGTCGAGCACCTCCACGCCCCGAACTGCGTGGAAGAGGCGCTCTCGGTGCAAGCGCGCATGGCCGAGCGGCTGGGCATCCGGCTCGTGAACTCGCACTCGTCCACCAGCATGATCAGCGAGAGCCCCGGCCCGGCGCAGGTCGAGGCCAACGCCCGCTACGCCGCGGGGCGGAAGAACGACTCGCTGGTGCGCTCGTCCATCGGCGTGCGCGCGTCGTTCTGCGCCGATGACGACCTGCTGCGCCTCGCGGGGCACTTGAAGGAAGAGCTCTCGATCGGCGCCCACTTCGCGCTCGCGGAGAACGACGACGACCTGGCCATCACCTGGTCGAAGACGAACTCGCGCATCGTGACCCGGTTCGAGCGCTTCGGCTTGCTGGGGGGCGCGTCGGTCGGCGCCCATGCCCGCGCCATCGATCGCACCGAGGCCGCGCGCCTGGCGAAGAGCCGTACCCTGGTAGCCTTCACGCCGCGTGCGGCGCAGACCGTCGAAGGTGGCTCCGCGCTCGGCATGGAGGCGGTGCTGGTCAACCAGAACCTCGTGGGCCTGGGCTCGGGTGGCACGGGCTCGCTGTGGGAAGAACTCGCCGCGAGCTACACCGGGGTGATGGCCATGGCCCGCGCCGGGCGCATGCTCGACCCCGACAACCTCATGTCGTCCTTCCTCGTCGGCGGGCCGGCGGAGCTGTGCACCATGGTCTACGGGGCTCCCAGCGGCGCCGTCGAGCCCGGGTCGCTGGCCGATCTCGTGGTCTACGACTTCGTGCCCGCCCGCGAGACCGGCAACTTCACGCCGCACCTGTTGATGCAGCTGAGCCAGATGCAGGTCGGGTGGACGATCGTGAACGGCCGCGTGGCCGTGCGCGAAGGCCAGTTGCTGGGCGCCGATTTCCTCGAACTCGCCCGTGAATCGGCCGCCGCCCTCGAGAGCATCTGGAAGCGCGCCGGCGTCACCGGCGGAGGCGCTGCGCCGTCGTGAAGGTGTTCGCCGAAGCCCTCGCGCGGCGTCGGGACCGGCTGCCCCCGGAGACGACCTGCTTCCGCTGGAGCGACGAGGACCTGCCCGGCGTCACCGTCGACCGCTTCGGCGCGGTGGCCGTGCTCAGCCTGTATCGGGACGCGCCCGACGAGCAGGCCATCGCCGACGCGCTGCTCGCGAGCGAAGGTGTCTCGGCGGTGTACGTGAAGCGCCGCCCCCGGGAGGCGAGGAAGCTGGCCAACGAGGCCCCTGAGTTGCTCGCCCCTCCGATGCCCATCGCGGGGACACAGGTGGAGTCCCTCGAGGTGCTCGAGCTCGGCGCGCGCTTCGAGATTCGCCCCGGCAACGGGCTGTCGGTGGGGCTCTACCTCGACGCCCGCGATGCCCGCGCGTGGGTTCGGCGGGAAGCGCGTGGCCGGCGGGTGCTCAATACCTTCTCGTATACCTGCGGGTTCGGGGTGGTGGCGCAGCTGGGTGGGGCGGCCCGCGCCGTGAACCTCGACGCGTCCCGGAAGGTGCTCGATTGGGGCGAGGCCAACCTCGCGCTCAACGGCTTTCCGCCCGAGCGCTACGACTTCATCTCCGGAGACACCTTCGACTGGCTGGCGCGGTTCGCGAAGAAGGGCGAGGCGTTCGACCTGGTGATCCTCGATCCCCCCGGGTTCGCGACCACCAGGACCAGCCGGTTCACCGCACAGCGCGACTACTTCAGGCTGGTGAGCGAGGCCTCGAAGACCGTGGCGCCCGGCGGGTTGCTGCTGGCGATGTGCAACGTCGAGCAGAGCGACCGCGCTTTTGACGAGCAGTGGGCGCGCGGGCTGGTGGGCCGGGCGGCGAAGCTCGTGGCGCGGTTCGGGGCCAGTGACGTCGATTTCCGGCAGCCCTCGGGGCTGAAGTGCGTGGCCCTCGAGCTGGGGTGATCAGGCCGAGGTCTTCTTCGCTCCCTGGGCGGGCGAGGGAAGCGTCGGGGCGTCGTGGAAGCGCACGATGTTCACCACCCACGGCATGGGCGTGCCCTCGAAGGGGTCGTCCTCGAGCACCACGTCCTCGTTCGCCGCCGGCAAGCCCAGGAGCGACTTCGCGGCCTCGTGCAGCGTCTCCACCCGCAGCTGCTCGGCCCGGAGATCCTTCACCGCGCGGCGCCTTCGGAAGTACGCCAGCACCACCAACGCCGACGTCCCGCCCCACACCAGCGTGCCTCCCGAGAGCAGCAGGGGCCACCACGGGTAGCGGCGCGGGAGGTCCCTCTTGAACGCGTCCTGTTCCATCGAGAGCGGCACGTAGAACGCCACGCCGAAGGCCTTTTCGAAGCCGTCGCCGCCCGCCACGCGATCGATCAACCGCTGGAAGGCCATCGACCCGTTGCGATCCCTCAAGAACTCCACGAAGGCCACGCTCTGCGCGTAGGCGATCTCCACGTCGTCCGGGTACGCCGGGAAGTGCTCGGCGAGATCGTCGAAGTCGAACACCCGATCTTGCGTGACAGCGCGGGTCAGGGTGGCCACGTGCTCCATGCGCCACTTGCGCTCGCCGGTCAGCTCCTGCGCGAGGCCTTCCTGGAACCAGTGCGGCCAGACGCTCCCGAACTGCCCCAGCGCGACGTGCACCAGCTCGTGCCGCAGGGTCAGCGGGCCTTCGCCGTTCACCAGGGAGTGTGCCTCGACCAGCACGATGTTCTTGCCCGGGTAGGCGAGGGCGACGGCCCAGCTCGGCGGGTGACCGCCGGGCAGCGCGAGCGCTTCGTACTCTTCACGCCCGTAGCCCAGGCGGATCTCCGTCACCCCCGGCCAGTCGCGGCCCAGGAGCCCGGCGATGTCGTCGCGCATGGCCTCGATGTCCCGGGCGAGCACCTCGGCCGCGCCCTTCGCGCGGGAAGTGTGCACGATGCGGAAGCGCGGGGTGGTGAGCTCGGTGGTCTGCAGCGCGCCCGCGGTGAGCAGCCCGGCGGAGGGGATGTGCGGGGCCTCGGCGTCGAGTGCCGGGGGCGGGGCCACCATCAGGCTGAGCGCGAGCAGCGGGCCGAGGAACGTCATCGGCGCGCAATGTGACCATGAGTTTGGCGCGCGCTACAGGGGCCTGCCTTTACGGAGGGGCGTGGCTACCGGAGCTTCGCGACCGCGTCGGCCCCGGTCGCGCCGCGCACCGAGAGCCGCTTGCGCCGCGAGGTGTCGCCGTCGAGCAGGGTCACGTCGGCCTTGCGCACGTCGAAGAGGTCCGCGAGGAACTCGATCAGCGCCGCGTTCGCCTCTCCGTCCACCGGGGGGGCCGCCAGCGCGATCTTGATGCGCCCGTCGTGCTCGCCGACCACCTTGGTCCGCGAGGCGCGAGGCTGCACGAGCACCGAGAGCTCCACGGCGCCCGGCACGTCCTTCCACCAGCTCACTTCTTGTTGACCAGGTAGGCGATGTCGGCGCCGGGCTGCGTCTTCCAGCTGTCGAGCAGCTTCTTGTGCGAATCGACGAGCGCCTCGAGGTGCGACTCGAACTGCACCTTCTGGCGCTTGAGCTCGTTGAGCTCCTTGATCACCTCGACCAGGCGGTTGTTCGCGCCGGCGACGATCTTGTCGGCCTGGAGCTCGGCCTCGGCGATCACCACCTCGGCTTCCTTCTTGGCCTGCGCCTTCACGTCCTCGGAGATGCGCTGGGCGGTGACCATCGTCTCCTGCAGCGCCTTCTCGCGCTCGAGGTGCTGCTCGAGGCGGGCCTGGGTGCGCTTGAGCTCTTCCTTGAGGGAGATGTTCTCGCGCACCACCTCTTCGAACTCGCCGGCGGTGAGCTCGAGGAAGGCCTCGACCTCCTTCTTCGAGTACCCGCGAAGGTTCACCTCGAAGCGCTTCTGCCGAATGTCGAGCGGGGTCATCTTCATGGGCGGTGTCCTTGGTTCACGGTTTTTCGGTTTTCTCGAGGAAGGCTTCGCCGAGCTCGCGCGCGCGGTTGGTCGCGGCCTCGACGGCGTCGATCAGGGTGGTGCGCAGGCCGCCGGCCTCCAGCGTGTGGAGCCCCGCGATGGCGGTGCCTCCCGGGATGGTGACCTGGTCCTTGAGCTGGCCGGGGTGCTGGCTGGTCTCCTGGAGCATCTTGGCGCTGCCGAGCACCGTCTGGGCCGCGAGCTTGAGCGACTGGTGCCGCGAGAGGCCCACCTTCACCCCCGCGTCGGAGAGCGCCTCGATGATGAGGAAGATGTACGCCGGCCCGCTACCCGACAGCCCGGTGACCGCGTCGAGCTGGTACTCGTCGACCACGGTGGTCAGGCCCACCGAGTCGAACATCGCGGTGGCGAGGCTCAGGTCTTCGGGCGTCGCGTGCTCGCCGGCCGAGAGCGCGGTGGCCCCGAGCCCCACGAGGCAGGGGGTGTTGGGCATGGTGCGCACGATGCGCGCGCCCGAGCCGAGGCGGCGCTCGATGGCCGCGATGGGCACGCCGGCGGCGACGGACACGATGAGCTTGCTGCGATCGATCGCCGGCGCGATCTCCTTGAGCAGCTTGTCGAGCGCCTGGGGCTTGACCGAGAGCACGATGACGTCCGCGGCCTTCGCGGCGGCGAGGTTGTCGAAGCCCACGGCGATGCCGTGCGTGGTCTCGAGCTCCTTCTTCTTCTCTTCGCGGCGGACGGTGGCGGTGACCTTGTCGGTCGGCAGGCCCGCGCGCAGCAGCCCGCGGATGATGGCGTTGGCCATGTTGCCAGCGCCCAGGAACGTGATGCGGCGGTCGATCACTTCTCTTCTCCGGGGAACGTCGTGGGGACCAGCGCGCCCCTGGGGGGCGAGACCTGCGGCAGGGGCGGGAGCGCCTGGTCGGCCGACGGTGAGGGAATGTACGCGGTCATCTCGCGGGCCTGGTTGAGCAGCTCGAAGGGGCCGTTGGGCAGCCGGGCCGTGGCGTGCACGAAGCGCAGCGCGGTGGCGGTGTTCTGAAAAGGGATCAGCGAGAGCGCGTACTGCTTGGTGGGCAGCGGCGCCGACGGGTGGCGCACGAGGTTGGCGAGGATCTCTTCGGCCCGCGGGTGCCGGATGGTGGCCACGGCGCGCACCGCGGCGCGGGCGATGGCCGCGTTGGGGTCCAGGGTGAGGGCCGCCAGCGGGTTGAGCGCGCGGGCGTCACCGAGGAACCCCAGGTCTTCGATCGCCTGGGTGCGGATCTCGGGCGGGGTGGGCTCGAAGGCCCAGCTCACCCCGCGCAGCAGCGCCAGGTCGGGGCCCGCGGTGCCGGGGCTCGAGGGGCAGGGCTCTTCTTCTTTCGAGCTCCCGATGGCCGGGGGGCCACGCCGCGGCGGGGCGGCGAACGCGATCACCGACACGCAGAGGAGCGCTGCAAAGAGGATCCGACCCATGCCGTCCATGATGCCCCACGGGGAAAAGTGGCCAATTTTTTGCGTCGATCCACCACGGACGTACAACGCGTCACAAGGCTGTAGCACACCCACCTGAGGACACTTCGACATGCCCCACGTCGCCACCGCGTGTTCCACCCTCGAGAACGTCGACGTCGAGTGCACGCATTGTGGGGTTCGCATGACGAGCCACGTGGGGAGCAGCAAGCAGGTGCGGTACTTCCACTGCCCCTCGTGCTCGCGCTGGACGACCAGCATGTACAGCGAGGTGCTGCGCGCCGACACCAAGATGCGCACCCGAAAGCCCGTGCCCGTCGCGCCCCGCGCGTCCATGGGCCCGGTCAAGGAGCGCCTCGCGGCCTGGCTGCAGTCGTTGTCGGTCGACGATCCCTACCAGGTGCTCGGCGTGGTCCCGGAGATCTCCGAGGTCGGCCTGCGCGAGCGGTACCTGGCGCTGGCGCGTCACCACCACCCCGATCACGGTGGCGCGGCAGACCAGATGCGCCGCATCAACGCGGCCTACGAGCGCGTGCTCTCGCACCGCGAGCAGCGCCGGGTGACGGCCCGCGTGACGGCGCTGCCCACCGGCAGCTGAGGTCTCCCGGCTGGAGTGCGGGTTGCGGCCCGTGGGTGAGCCCATTAACTCGGGCCCCATGAGCGAGCAGGCCCCCCCGGCGAACTTCACCCGCGCAGACGGCAGCGCGGTCTCGATGAAGGACCTCGTCGGGAACAAGACGATCGTCCTCTATTTCTACCCGAAGGACGACACCGCGGGCTGCACCGCCGAGGCGTGCTCCTTCCGCGACTCGTACGAAGACTTCAAGGCCGCGGGCGCGGAGGTCATCGGCGTCTCGGCCGACGACGGCTCCTCGCACGAGGCGTTCAAGCAGAAGAACCGGCTGCCCTTCACCCTGCTCAGCGACCCGGGCGGCGCCGCGGCGAAGGCCTTCGGGGTGAAGAAGACCTTCGGGCTCATTGCCGGCCGGGTGACCTTCGTCATCGACCGCCAGGGCGCCATCCGCCACAAGTTCGACTCGCAGATCCGCGTCAACAAGCACGTCGAAGAGGCGCTCGCGGTGGTGAAGTCACTTGAGCAGCCAGCGCCAGAAGCCAAAGCCTGAGAGCAGGCCCACGGCCAGCTTGAGCGGCCAGGGGAAGTAGGGGCCCGGGCTGACGAAGCCCTCGACCACCCCGATGGCCACCATGAAGGGCGCCGCGCCGAGCAGCAGCTGCACGCTGACCTGGGCGTTTCCCCGCAGGGCCACCGCCCGCGAGTGTTCGCCCGGCTCGATCAACGCCCGCCCCAGGTGCAGGCCCGCGCCGCCGGCGATGCAGATCAACGACAGCTCGATGGGCCCGTGCGCGGCGATGAAGCTGAAGATGTTCGGCCCCACGCCACCTTGCACGCAGGTGCCGAGCACCGCCCCGAGGAACAGCCCGTTGCCGAGGATGACGAGGGCCGTGCCCAGGCCCGCGGTCACCCCGAGGGCGAAGGCGCTGATCATCACCTTGAGGTTGTTGAGGAAGATCTCCGTGGCCATGCCGCTGGGCGTTCGCCCGTTGAGGGCCGAGTCGGTCCACAGCTCGCCGCGGTCGATGAAGCTGCGCAGGTCGGGGCCCACCAGGAAGCGCGCGCCGTCGGGGTGGAGCCAGACGGTCATCGCGCCCAGCAGCGCGCCGAAGCCTAAGATCGCCGCCGAGAGCCGAATGGGCCCCAGCACCTCGCGCACCAGCCGGGGGAAGGTCTGCAGGTAGAAGGTGCGCAGCGACTCCATCGGCGCGCCGCGCGGCTTGTAGATCGTCGCGTAGGCCGTGGCGCACAGCTGGTTCAGGAAGCGCTGCACGTCGGTGCCCGCGTAGGCCGCCTGGGCGACGGCGAGATCGGCCGACGCGCCTCGGTACAGCGCGTCGAGCTTCGTCAGCTCGGGCAGCGAGAGCGACTTCGACTTCTGCCGCGCCAGCATCGCCTCGAGCTGCGTCCACTCGGGGCGCCGGCGCGCGACGAACGCGGGCAGCGGCTCGGCCATCTCAGCGCGTCTCCAGCTTGGCGCGGATCGCGTCTCGCAAGGCCTTCGCGTCGTCCGTCCCGGGCAGCCCCAGCCGCGCGGCGAGCTTCTGCCCCACGCGCAGCTGCGCGGCCGGCTCGAAGTCGTCGAAGCGGGAGAGGTAGTTCATCGCCAGGGCCAGGTCGTCGACGGCCACAGTGGAGGTGGTGACCTGGTCGTAGCGGGCGAGGTCGACCTGCTCGTCGCGCACCAGCACCGTGCCTCCGAGGAGATCGCCCAGGCGGCGGTGCTTGCGATCGACGAGCATGGTGATGATGCCCACGGGGTAGCAGACGGGCATGAAGTCCACGATGCGCAGCAGGTTCCGCACCGCGCTCGAGAGCACCGTCACCGGCGAGCCGTCGAGCTTCACCACGCGAATGCGCACCAGCCGCTTGCCCGGCGTCTGGCCCTGCCAGGCCACCTCGAGCAGCGTCCAGTAGACCCACAGGGCGAAGAAGAGGGCCGCGGCGGCAGCGATGCGCACGAAGGCGCTCAGCTCGAGGGCCGCGTTGACCGGGTCGGGCACGAAGAAGGTGACGACGAAGTACGCCACCAGGCCCACCGCGCCCAGCAGCGCGAGATCCACCAGGTACGCCATCGCCCGCGAACCGAGACCGGCGATGGGGAGCTCGACGGCCACGCGCTCCGGCGTGGCGACCTGGAGCGCGTCGCTCACTTTCCTTTGCGCACCAGCACCGCGCCGAAGAAGCCGTCGGTGTTGTGGCGGTGCGGGTAGAGCCGGAGCATGCCGCCGCGGGTGGTCTGCGTGGCCAGCGCCTCGCCCAGCCAGGGCGTCGCGGGGGTGACGGAGAACTCCGGGTTGGCGGCGAGGAAGGCGTCGATCACGCCCTCGTTCTCTTCGCGCAGCAGGCTGCAGGTGCCGTAGATCAACCGGCCGCCCGGCTTCACCAGCTTCGAGAAGCGGTTGATGAGGGTCTTCTGCTTCTCGACGTGTTCGGCGAGCAGCGCCTCGGTGATGCGGTAGCGGGCGTCGGGCTTGCGGCGGTAGGTGCCGGTGCCGCTGCAGGGCGCGTCGACCAGCACGCGCTCGGCCTGGCCGTAGAGCTTCTCGAGCTCGGCGTCGGCCTCGGCGCCGGGGGCGATGGGCTGAATGCGGACGTTGTGCACGCCGGCGCGGCGGGCGCGCTGCTTGAGCTCCTCGAGGCGGCGGGCGTCCACGTCGAGGGCGTAGATCTCGCCGCGGTTCTTCATCTGCGCCGCCAGCTGCAGCGTCTTGCCGCCAGCGCCGGCGCAGGCGTCGATCACCTTGCGGGGCGGGGCGTCGACCAGCATGCCCAGCAGCTGGCTGCCTTCGTCCTGCACCTCGAAGTAGCCGTCCTTGAACGTCTTGAGCGCGTACACGTTGGTGCGCGTCTCGAGGAACAGGCCGAAGGGCGAGAGCGGGGTGGGGGTGACCTTGACGTCTTCGGCCTGGAGCAGCTGCATCACCTGCTCGCGGGTGCCCTTGAGCGGGTTGACGCGGGCGGTGAGCGGGCCGCGGCGGTTCATCGCCTCGCCGACCGCGTGGGCCTCTTCACCCATCTCGGCCAGCAGCTTGACCGCCAGGAAGTCGGGGATCGACGCTTCGATGGCGAAGCGCTCGACCTCGGGCTTCTCCAGCAGCTTGCTCTTGGCCTGCACCACGGTGCGCAGCCAGGCGGCCTCGGTGCCGGGCATGGAGAGGCCCTGGAGCACGTCGGACACGCCGTCGCCGTCGAGCACGCGGGAGATGGCGAAGCGGTACATGTCCTTGCGGGTGGAGACGAGGGCCGCGAAGCCCTTGACCTTCATCTCCGCGAGGTAGTCCACGAGGCGCTGCTTGCGCAGCAGCGAGTAGACCCGCTCGGCGATGGCGCGGCGCTCCTGCGAGTACAGCAGCTTCTTCTGGCGCAGCGTGTAGTCGAGGGCCCGGTCGGCCAGGCGGCTGTCATGGCGAACCGAGCCATAGGCCTCGAGGCACGCCTGGGTGACGAGGTCTTCGCGCAACGGACGTTCTTTCAGCGTGCTCAAGACGGCGACTCCTTGCTGCGGGCAAACAGAATCCAGAGGCCGATCGCGACCGCGACCGCCACCAGCCCACCCCCGATGACCCAGTTGAGCCACGCAGGCAAGCCGCGTTCACCAACCGACACCACGCCGCGCACCACCTTGTGGTGGGTCGTACGCCAGCTGATCTCGAAGCGATGGTCCACCGCCTCGGCGGGCGTGAAGGTGGCCACCCACGTCTTTCCGCCCGGCGTGCGGGTCACGGTCTGGGTCTGGGCCGAGCCCATGGCGTCCAGCGGGCGGAACGAAAAGGTCAGCGGGCCCTCGAAGTCGGCGCCCGTCAACGGCTCCAAGGCCGCAGAAATGGTGAGGCTTTTCTCCACGCGAAAGGGCCGGGCGGTGAGGCCCCCGCGCAGCGAGTCGTCGGCGTCGGTCCACTCGAAGGTCGATCCGGCGGGGCTCTCGTGGAGCTCGAGCTGCGTGAGCTTGTTCTCCCCCGCCCGAACGTCGACGGGGAACTGACTGCACAGGATGGCGAGGTAAGCGCTCAGGAACATTGTGGATTCGGAAAGGCTTTCTTACGATGCCGCGCCGCCGTTCGGTACATCCATGACTCAGGCTTTTGGCAACTACCAGTTGGTCAAGAAACTCGCGACCGGCGGGATGGCCGAGGTGTGGCTGGCCAAGCAGACCGGCATCGAGGGCTTCAACCGGCACGTGGTGGTCAAGCGCATCCTGCCGCACCTCGCGGAGGACCCCGAGTTCGTCCAGATGTTCCTCAACGAGGCGAAGATCGCCTCGCGCTTCAACCATCCGAACATCGCGCAGATCTACGACCTGGGTGAGACTGGCGGGCAGTACTTCATCGCCATGGAGTTCATCCACGGCGAGGACCTCGGCCGGGTGATGCGCAGGGCCTGGAGCACCGGCCAGTGGATCGCCCGGCACATCTCGCTGCGCATGATGGCGGACTGTTGCCAGGGCCTGCACTACGCGCACACCCGCCTCGACGAGCGCGGCCAGCCCCTGCGGGTGGTCCACCGCGACATCTCGCCCCAGAACATCCTCGTCAGCTTCGACGGCGCGGTGAAGGTGGTCGACTTCGGCATCGCCAAGGCCAGCGACCAGGTCTCGAACACCAAGTCGGGCGCCATCAAGGGCAAGTTCGCGTACATGGCCCCCGAGCAGGCCGCGGGAAAGCCGCTCGACGCGCGCAGCGATCTCTTCGCCCTGGGCCTGGTGCTCTACGAGCTGGTCACCGGCGTGCGCCCCCTCAAGCGCGACAGCGAGCTGGCCACGCTGCAGGCCGCCCTGGAGTGCAAGATCGACCCGCCGTCGGCCGTGGCCGAGGTGCCCCACGAGCTCGACGACATCGTGATGCGCGCGCTGGCCAAGGCGCCCGACGATCGCTACGCCGACGCCCGGGAGATGCAGCGGGCCCTCGAGCAGTTCCTGCTCACCTCGAAGGAGCTGGCCACCAGCGCCGAGGTCTCCGACCTCATGGCCGCGCTGTTCGCCGACCGCCTCAACGAGGAGGCCCGCCTCGGCACGCCCAACCCCTCGACCGAGTCGAGCACCAGCAACCCGGTGGCCCCCTCGTATTCGAGCGCGCCGCAGTCGGTGACCATGCCTCCGCCGCCCGCGCAGCCGGCCCAGGTGCGAGCGTCGCCCAACATGACGCTCGAGGAGGACGACGGCCCGCCGCCCGATGAAGACGATCCGGGCACGGGCCCTCGCGGCTCCTACGATCTTCCTGCGGGCACGGTGGTCCCCAGCCGGCGCTACTCGAACGCCAAGCGGGGTGACGCCCCGCCGCGGGCCTCGCGCCCCGAAGCGACGCGCATGGCCCCCGACGAAGAGGAGCCGGAAGAGGCTCCCAGGCCCAAGCGCAGGCCCGCGACGGCCGCCAATCGCGCGGTGGTCCCCACCGAAGACGAAGGCCCCCCGCGCCGCGCCACCGGCCAGATCAAGCGCCGCACCAGCAGCTCGGCCGCGATGCCCGAGGCCCCGCCCCGCAGCAAGTCGCGGGCGTCCATGGCGCAGCAGCGACCCAACTCCAACGACGGCCTCTCGGCCATCGTCGACGTGAAGGGCCTCAAGGCCCGGCAGCAGTCGCGGCTCAAGGCCCTGGTCTCGGTGCTGGCCCTGGTCGCCTCGCTGATCCTGGTCTTCGTCTTCAAGGAGCAGCTCTTCAGCGTCTTCAAGGGCGGCGGCATCGCGGAGAACGGGGTGCCGGTGCGGCTCTCGGTGCACTCGAACCCGCCGACGATGGTCACCATCATCCCCTCACCGACCGCGAAGCACCGCCAGCCGCTCGACATGGGCCGCACCCCCATCGACGAGCAGTCGGGCGCTTTCGTGGGCGACACCGTGCGCATGGTCAACGAGGACCGCGGCATCTTCCAGGAAGAGGTGCTGCCCTACGGGGAGCCCAACGCCCTGCAGATGATCCAGCGGACGTTCAAGGAGAGCGCGGTGAAGATCAAGACCGCCCCCCCGCTGCGCAACGCCGAGGTGTGGCGGGGCAACTTCAAGCTGGGGCAGGTGGGGGTGAACCTCGCGCTGTTCCCCGGCAAGCACCAGCTGCAGATCCGCTCCGAGCAGCTCAAGGACGCCGTCGACTTCGAGGTGGCGTTCAGCGAAGGCGCGAAGAACATCGAGTGGCCCGTCGACGTGTCGGGGTCGCTCATCAAGAAGTAGCCCGGCTGGCCTCGTCCGGGCCGGTCGTTATATGGAGAAGCCATGGAAACCCCTGCCGCCGCCGTTCAGCCCACCCCCGTGTCCAGCTCCCCCTCCACCGAGACGCCGGCGATGGTGCTCTCGCCCGCCGCGGTGCTGCAGATCAAGGAAGTCATCGAGCAGCAGAAGCTCCAGGACCACTACCTGACCGTGCGCGTGGTGCCCGCGGGCTGCAGCGGCCTGGGCTACGACCTGAACCTGGTGAAGGACACCAAGGCCGGCGACCTCATCTGGGAGCAGGACGGCGTGAAGCTCTGCACCGATCTCCTCTCGACCCAGTACCTCAAGGGCACGCTGGTCGACTACGTGAAGACCGATACCAGCGCCGGGTTCAAGTTCGAGAACCCCAACGCGAAGTCGTCGTGCGGGTGTGGCTCGTCGTTCTCGGCCTGACCTGTGACGACGCCGGTGAGGGGCTGGCTCGTCGCGTGGTGCGTGCTGTCCGCTTGCGTCACCACCCGTGATTCGGTGGGTGGCGGCGACGCGCGCCTCGACGAAGACAAGGCGAAGGAAGACGCAGTGAAGGTCGCGGGTCGCGCGTGCGGCCCCGACGCACCCGGCGACGTGGTGTTGCTCGACGCGCGCACCGGCGGCCCGGTGACCTGCCTCGCGGTGACGGTGACGCGCGAGCCCATGTCGTGCCCGGTGGGCACCGAGTGCCCGTCGGAGGTGCTCTTCAAGGGGCTCACCAGCCCCCGGGGCCAGCTCAAGCTCATCGCCCCCGTCGAGCGGGCCCGGCTCACCGCCGTGGCCGACGGCTTCGACCCTTCGTCGCTGGCCAACGCCACCAGCGCGAAGGACCGCGTGCTGGAGCTCGAGCTGGAGCCGGCCGAAGGCTTCTGGCTCAAGGTGCTCGACGGCGAGGGCAACTACCTCCAGGACGTGACGGTCACCTTCAGGCAGGGCGAGGAGATCGTCGCCCAGCTGCGCACCAACACCCTGGCCAACGTGTTCTTCACGCAGCGGCAGCCCTTCGCCGGCGACCCGGTGGTGATCACCGCCCCGGGCTACCAGCCGGTGACGATCACCGGCGCCGCCGAGCTGGGTGAAGACGGCCACACGCTGACGTTGGTGAAGTAGGCCGTCGGGTCGTCACTGGTTCATCGCCTGTGCCTTGCCGGTGAGCCGGTAGACGAAGGCGAGGATCGCGGCGACGGCCTTGTAGGTGTCGGCCGGCACCGCGCCGCCGACCTTCACCTTCTTGAACAGCAGCCGGGCCAGGGGGATGTCCTGGACGATGGGCACGCCGTTGCTGCGGGCCGCGTCACGCATGGCCTCGGCGAGCACGCCCTTGCCCTTGGCCAGCACCCGGGGCGCGCCGCTCTCGTCCTTGCGGTAGCGGATGGCGATGGCGATGTGCGTGGGGTTGACCACCAGCACGTCGGCCTGGCGGGTCTCGGCCACCGCGTTGCGCTTGACCATCTCGCGGTGCTTGCGCTTGCGGGCCCCGCGCATCATCGGGTCGCCTTCGTCCTCGCGCATCTCCCGCTTGACCTCGTCCTTCGTCATGCGGTGCTTCTTGGTGTAGCGCCACCGGGTCAGGGCGAGGTTGGCCACGGCGAAGAGCGCGAGCAGGCCGATGGCGCGGTAGCCGATCTTCCACACCGACGAGAAGAGCCCGTTTATCGCGTCGCCGGGGGCCGCGAGGGCCAGCTTGTGCACCGTGAGCAGCTCGACCTTGAGCACGCCCCAGCTGGCCCAGCCCACGGCCACCACCTTGAGCAGGCCCATGCCCAGGTCGACGGCGAAGTCCTTCGAGGCGATGTGGGTCAGCCGGTTGAGCGAGAACACCCGCGTCAGGTCGGGGATGACGCGGTCTTCCCAGAGGTTGGCGCGCGTCTGCACGAAGGTGAGCACGATGGCGCCCACGGCCATGGCGATGAGCACCGTGGCCACCGGCAGGGCGATGGGCAGCAGCATCGCGGGCAACGAGCCGAAGGGCGCGGTGGCCACCAGGGTAGTGGTCTCGGCCACCAGCCGGGTCAGCCGTGCCTGGAACATGGTCGCGGAGACGAAGAGCGTCACCACGCCGAGCACGAAGGCACCGGTGGTGACCAGCTCGTGCGACAGCGCGATGTCTCCCTCGTCGAAGGCGGCCTGCAGCCGCCGATCACTCGGGTCTTCCGTGCGTTGTTCGTCGTTATCCGAATCTTCGGACACGGGTCAGCTCCGGGAAAAGACGACCAGCGCCGCCTGGGCGCAGATGCGCGCGCCTTCGGGAGCCACCAGGTAGAGCGCGCCGCCGCCACAGAGAATCGAGACGCCGAAGCCGAGGTTGGACAACGAGAGCTGGGGTGACGCCTTGCCCAGCAGGCCGAGCAGCGCGTAGCCGAAGAGCGAGGCGGCGAAGAGCGGGTAGGCAATGCGGATGGCGAGCGTCACCGCGAAGATCACCTGGCGGATCATCGCCGACGACAGCGTCATCACGTCCACGGTGCCGCCGGGGGGGACCTCCTTGAGGCTGCGGACGATCCACGCGAGGGCCTCGGTGTGGATGCCCAGGCCCAGGGCCACCGCGAGGGCCAGGGCCCCGTAGATGTCGCCGATGGTCGACGAGTCGGCGCCGGAGTTGGGGTTGATGGTCTGCCCGAAGCCGATGCCCATGGCCGCGCCGGCGCTCTGGCCCCCGAACTGCGCCGCGTCGAGCACCAACCGCGACGAGAGCCCCGCGGCCGCGCCGACCACCGCCTCGGACAAGACCAGGCCGATGAGCCCCCCGAAGTTCTCGGGCACCGCGATCTGCGGCAGCCCCGAGGCCGAGAAGGCGAGCAGCGACACCGCGAAGGCCAGCGCCGTCTTGACGCGCATGGGGACCGAGCGTGAGCTGAGCACCGGGGCCGTGCCGATCAGCCCCGCGATGCGGGTCAGCACGAGGAAGAACCCGAGGATCAGGGGCAGGGGCACCATGGCGGCCTTCAGTGAGCCATTCGTTCCATCGACATCTGCAGGAACTTCGCGAGGCGCTCCACCATCCACGGGCCCAGGAAGGTCGCCAGCAGCACCACCGTGGCGATGCGCGGCACCGCGCCCACCGAGGGCTCCTGGATCTGCGTCGCCGACTGCAGCACGCCGATGACCATGCCGACGATCAGCAGGCCGCCCATCAAGGGGCCCCCGACGACGGCGAGCATCATCATGCCTTCCCGAAACAGCTGGCCGACCTCTGCGCCGTTCATCCGAAGCTCCGAACCAGCGACTGCACCAGCAGGTGCCAGCCGTCTGCCAACAGGAAGATCCCCACCTTGAGCGGCAGCGACACCAGCGTCGGGGGCACCATCATCATGCCCAGGGCCATCAGCACCGCGCTGACCAGGAGGTCGATCAGCAGGAGGGGGATGAAGAGGAACAGGCCCATGCGGAACGCGGTGGTCAGCTCCGAGACCATGAAGGCCGGCACCGCGATGTGCAGCGGCACGTCTTCGGCGCGGGTGGGTCGCTCGCTGCCCGACAGCTCGTAGAACAGGCGCAGGTCGTCAGGCCGGGTCTGCCGCAGGAGGAACTGGAGCACCGGCGCCGAGCCGCGATCGAAGGCCTCCTGTCCGGAGATCTGGTCGTCGAGGTAGGGCGAGAGCGCGCTGGTGTTCACCTTCTGGAAGGTGGGCGCCATCACGAAGGCGGTCAGCGCCAGCGAGAGAGCCACCACCACCTGGTTGGGAGGCAGCGACGGCGTGCCCAGGGCCTGCCGGAGAAACGACATCACGATGATGATGCGGGTGAAGCTGGTGATCGAGATCAGCGCCCCGGCGGCGAAGGACAGCGCCGTCATCAGCAGGAAGAGCTTCACCGCCGACGAACCACCGCCGACGGAGATCTGCATGGGGGCTTCTGAGGCCGCGAGCACCAGGGGGATCACGGAACGACGCTCCGCAGGCCGGCGGCCAGCTTGGCGCGCAGTTCCTGGTCTTCGATCGACTCCTGCAGCGTGGCGTCGAAGGCCGGCGCCGGGGATCGGCCGCGCAGGCGGGCGAGGAAGCCCATGGGGCGCGCCGACGGGGCCGGGGCGGGTAGCACGTAGGGCGCCGGCTCGCGCTCCGGGGCGGGCTTGTTCATCAGCACCGTCACCCCCGCTTCGCTGACCCCGAGCACCAGGCGCTCCCCCATCACGTCGGCGATCACCAGCGAGCGCTTCTCACCCAGCGAGGCCGCCTCGATGATGGTGATCGCGGTGCCGCTCAGCTGCTTGCGCCGCTTGAGGGTGAAGGCCAGCGCCGCGAGGCCCGCGATGCCCAGGGTGGGGGCGACCAGGTTCTGGAGGCCAAGGGACGATTCCGCCTTCAGTTCCGCGGGCTTCGTGACGAGATCTTTCCCGAAGGCGGCGGCGATGACGGAGTCGGCGGCCGACGGAGGGGCAGGCGGCACAACAGGCGCGGAGCCCTCCGCGGTCACCGGCATGGCCGTCAGCAGCAAGGCAGTCAGCGTGAGCGCGAGCATGGCCAGGCCCCTTCAGCGCAGCCGAGCGATGCGCTCGGCCTTGGAGATGATGTCGGTGATGCGGATGCCGAACTTGTCGTTGATCACCACCGCCTCGCCGCGGGCGATCAGGCGGTCGTTGACCACGATGTCCAGCGGCTCGCCGGCGATCTTGTCGAGCTCGATCACCGAGCCCGGCGTCAGGCCCAGCAGGTCCTGGATGGTCATCCGCGAACGGCCGAGTTCCACCGTGACGTCGAGTGGCACGTCGAGCAGCAGGTCGAGCCGGCGGGTCGAGACTTCAGGGGCAGCGGGTTCAGCGGCTTCGACACTCATGACGACCTCTCAGGCAGCCTGCGGTTTCTTTTCTTCGGATTCCTGCTCGAAGGGCCGGCGGATCTCTTCGCAGGGCCCGCGATCGATCTGGAGGCTCAGGGAGCCGCCCACCACCTTGGGCTGGCCGGTGAACTTGGCGCGGCCTTCGACGAAGACGGGCAGCGAGACGCCCTCGCTGGTGCCCAGGGTCAGCACGTCGCCGGGCTCGAGATCGAGCAGCTTGCGCAGCGAGACCTTGGTCTTGCCGAGCACCGCGCGCAGCTCGACCTCGACCTGGTTGATCTCCTCTTCGAGCCGGTGGGCGAAGCGCGAGTCGGCGGTGTGGTGCATCTGCGGCGGCGACATGAGCGCCTTCTTCGCCGGCTCGATGGCGGTGTAGGGCATGGCCAGCTGCATCAGCCCCTTGAGCGCGCCGTCGATCTCGTAGCTGCAGAGCACCGCGGCCTCGTTGACCGGGGCGATGGCCGCCAGACGGGGGTCTGACTCGAAGCGGTTGATCTCGGGCCTGAAGGCCAGCACCGGGGCCCAGGCGGCCTGCATGGCGTCGGTGAAGACGGTCAGCAGCCGGGTGAGCACCTTGCGCTCGACGTTGGTCAATTCGCGGCGCGCCTCGGCCGGGGCGGCGTTCTCGTCGCGGCCGCGCTTGTCGCCCAGGGCGGCGGCGATCATCGCGTCGGCGAGGCCGGGCTCGAGCACCAGCAGCGCCTGGCTGCCGGCGTTCCCCAGCGACATCACGCACACCGTCGTCGGCGGCGAGAGCAGCGAGTTGAAGTCGCCGAACTTGAGCAGCGAGGCGGGCCCGCAGGCGACGCGAATGGAGAGCCGGGTGCGGCCCGCCATGCCCATGGCGAAGGCCGAGGCGATCTGCTCGTTGATCGCGTCGAGCGTCGGCATCTGGCCGCGAATGACGCGGTCCTGGCTGGTGAGATCGTAGGCGATCGCGGTGCCGCGGCCCTTGGGGGGCTCCGGCGTGACGCGGCCATCCTGGATGGCCGACATCAGCGCATTGATCTCGTCTGGGTTCAGCAACACGCCAGCCATGTGGGAAGCCCCTTGCGTCCGGCGTTACTGAACGACGAAGTCGGAGATGTAGAGGGCGCGGATGCGGGCCTCGGGGACCAGCTCGCGCAGCCGCTGCTGGAGGGCGTCCTTGGTGCGACCCAGGCCCTCGCTGCCGCGCAGCTCTTCGAGCGTGCGATCCGAGAGGTAGCTGATGAAGGCATCGCGCACGCGAGGGATGTTGGCGTTGAGCCGTTCCTTGTCGCTGTCGGCGATCACCTCGACGTCGAAGGACATGCGCGCGTAGCGATCGAGCTCGGGGTTGCGGAGGTGGATGACGAAGTCGGCCAGGCGCACCATCGGCCCGGGACCGCCGGCCATGGGCTCGCTGGACTTGCCTTCGCCTTCCTTCTTCTCGCCCTCACCCTCATTCTTTCCTTCGCCGTGCTTCTCGGCCTTCTTCTCGCCCTCGGCCTTCTTTTCGGGCTTCTTGGGCTCGGCCTTTTCGCCTTCGGCCTTCGCCTCTTCGGCCGCGGCGTCTTCACCCTCGGGCGCAGCCACGGCCGGCTTGTGCATCATGGAGTAGCCCATGAAGCCCAATACGCCCACCAGGAGGAGGCTGTTGACCCCCACCAGGACGGGCATCAGCTTGCTGTTCTTGGGGGGCGGCGGCGGCGTGGCAGCCGGAGCGTCTTTCTTTGGGTCGCTCATGATGACGACCCACTGAGCAACGCATGTGCCCGTGACGCGTCAGGGAGGTGGCGTCAGGTAACTGCGCGGATCCTGCGGAGGAACCTCCAGGACAATCTCGATCCTGCGGTTCAGTTCCCGGTTATCCGGGGTGTCGTTTGACACCAATGGGTGGCTCGACCCCAGCCCGGCCACGATGAGGCGCTCGGGTTTGATGCCGTGGGCCTGCTCCAGGTAGGACACCACAGTCGAGGCGCGGGCGGCCGAGAGATCCCAGTTGGTCCGGAACCGCTGCGAGGTGATGGCCTCGTCGTCGGTGTGGCCCTCGACACGAATGAGCTGCTCCCCCGGGGTGAGCTCGGAGGCGATGGCGTCGAGCACGGCGAGGGCTTCGGGACGGAGCGACGCGGACGCAGGGTCGAAGAAGCGGTGGGCCGAGAGGCGGAGGCGCAGCTTGCCGTTCTCGATCTCCACCGAGACCGTGGGGTTCTTGTCCTGGCGCATCAGGAAGGGCCGGAGGGCCCGCTCGAGACGTCGGCGCGAGTCTTCGACCAGCTTTCGCTGCTGGGAACTGGTCACCGGTTGGGTGCCGAGGTTGGTGACACAGCCACCCTCGCTGGGGGTCCCACGGAAGACGGTCAGCTTGGTGACGCCGCCCTCGCCCTTCATGTGCAAGGCCCACTTCATCGACTCGCTGGTCTGGGCGAGCTTTTGGGTGTCCACGCGGCTCGAGGCGTACATGACCACGAAGAGCGCAAAGAGCAGCGTCATGAGGTCGGCGTAGGAGATCACCCACCGTTCATGGTTTTCGTGCTCTTCATGTTTGTGCTTCTTGGCCATGGGGCTCCCACCTGCTGCTTCGACACGAACTACTGACGCGTGAAGTCGCCCTCCTCGGGGAGACTGGCTACTTCCTGCGAGACGGCTTCCTGGGGCTCGAGCTGGGCCGCGCGGTGCGCGCGCAGGGGCCCACGCAGGCGCTGGTGCGCGCCGGGGTACGGCGAGAGCACACCCTGGACGACACCATCCGCAGCGACGAGATCGCCTGGCTGACGCCTGAAGAGGCCCAGGGCCCGTTGGCCGGGGCGGTGGAGCACTTCACGGCGCTGATGGGGGCGATCAACGAGGCGGCGTGGCTGGGCCTGCGGCGCTTCGACCTGATGCTCTCGCGCTACCGGCCTGGCGCGAAGTACGTGCGCCACCTCGACGCCTTCCCCGGCCAGGAGAACCGGCGGGTGACGGCCATCGTCTACCTGAACGAGGCCTGGGCGCTGGCCGACGGCGGGCAGCTGCGGCTGTGCGTCGATCCGCCGGTGCTGGTCGACCCGGTGATGGACCGGCTGGTGGTGTTCCGCTCGGAGTTGGTGGAGCACGAGGTGCTCGAGGCCCACGCGGAGCGCTTCGCCCTGACGGCGTTCTTCTCGGCGCACTGAGCGGGCCCTCCTTCAGTGCTTGTCTCCGCCGGTGGTGCTCTTGGCGTGCTTGCCGTGGGCGCCGGCGAAGCTCTTGAGCTTCTCTTCGAGGATGCGCGGGTTGAGCCCTTCCTGGATGGAGAGCACGCCCTCGGCGATGAGGATCTTCCTCTCTTTCTGGAGGTGGACCTTGCGCTTGATCTTGTTGGCCACCGGCAGGGCGATGAGGTTCGCCACGCCGACGCCGTAGACCGTGGCCACGAAGGCCACGGCGATGCCCGGGCCGAGGGCCGAGGGGTTGTCGAGGTTCTCCATCACGTGAATCAGGCCGAGCACGGCGCCGAGCACGCCGACGGTGGGGCACAGCGCGCCGAAGTCGCCCCAGATCTTCGCGCTGACGTTGCCCTCTTCGGCCTCGACCTCGATCTCCGTCTCCAGCGTGTTTCGCGCCACGCTGGCCTCGACGCCGTCCACCAGGAAGCCCAGCGAGCGCTTCAGGAAGGGGTCCTTGATCTCGGTCAGCTTGCTCTCGAGGGCGAGCACGCCGTCGCGGCGGGCCACCGTCGCCAGGTCCACCAGCTGGGCCATCAGGGCCACCACGTCGTTGGGCTTCTCCTGGAGCGCGACCTTGAAGTCCTTGACCCCGGTGATGATCTCCGAAAGCGGGTACGAGACGAGCACCGCGCCGATGGTGCCGCCGACGACGATCATGAAGGCCGTGAGCTGGAGCAGCGAGCCGGCGTGGCCGCCTTCGAGCTTCTGTCCCAGCAGGATCATGCCGATCGACAACGCGATACCTGGAATCGTCGTCTTATCCATGGTGGTCGACCCCGGCGAAGATGGAGCGCTGGAAGCTGGCGATGCGCTCGATGAGCTCCTTGACGGGCTCCCGCACGATCATCCGCTGGCCCGAAGACATGGTGATCACCGTGTCGGGTGTCGACTCGGCGAAGACGATCAAGCCTTCATTGACAGCGATCGTCTGACCATCGAGCCGCGTGAGGAGAATCATGGGAGCACCCTTCGGGGACCTCTTCGACACAGGGCGCGTCGCACTTGAGGCGCGTCATGGACGTGACGTCGGAGCCTCACCGGCGAGAACGACGACGTGCCCGGCGAGCAGGAAGGCTGCGCGCCGGGCACGTTGGAATTCATAGCGTCAGGGGCGCCGGATCACCGCTTGATCTGCATGAGTTCCTGCAACAGTTGGTCGGCCGTGGTGATGGTCTTGGAGTTGGCCTGGAACCCGCGCTGGGCGGCGATCATGCGCACGAACTCCCCCGCGAGATCGACGTTCGATTGTTCGAGCGCGCCGGCGACGATCGACGCGCGCCCGCCCTCGGCCGGGGCCCCGATGGTGGCCTGGCCCGACTCGAGGGTCTCGGTGAGCATGTTGCCGCCGCTGCGCTGCAGCCGGTCGGCCGCCTGGAAGTCCGCCACCGCGACCTGGCCCAGCACCCGCGTGGTGCCGTTGGTGAAGGCCCCCATCACCTCGCCGCGGTTGTTGATCTGCACGTTGGTCAGCGCGCCGAAGGGGGCGCCGTCCTGGCCGGTGAAGGTCGTCGCGCTCTTCGCCGCGAACTGGGTGATGCCCGCGAGTCCCGTGCCGCCGGTGCTGGTGGGGTCGCCCAGGTTGAAGGTGATGGCCTGCGGCGCGGTGGCCCCCAGCGGGTCGAAGTTCGAACTCTGGCTGACCTGCACCAGCTTGCCGTTGGTGTCGAAGTCGACCGTGCCGGTGGCGATCTCCGTGGCCACGCCCGCGGTGCCGCCGTTGAGCCCCCCGCCGTCGGTCATGGCGTGGAACTCCCACGAGCCGCTCGCCGTCTTGTTCCAGTACACGTCCACGGTGTGCTGCTTGCCCAGCGAGTCGTAGATGGTGGTGGTCGACGAGAAGTCGGAGCTGGTGGCGGGGTTGAGCGGGTCGAAGACCTGCACCGGCGCGTCGGAGTTCAAGTTCGCGCGCAGGGTGACGTTCTGGGTGGGCAACGCCGCGGCGGTCGCCGAACCCACCTGGAGATCGCCCAGGCCACCGACGGGCTGGCCGGTGCTGGCGTTGGGGTAGCCCTGCACGCGCAGCCCCTCGAGGTTGGTGAGGAAGCCGTCCTTGTCCACGGTGAACTGGCCGGCGCGCGTGTAGAACTGGCCCGAGATGCCGCTGTGGTCTCCCTTGAGCACGAAGTACCCGGGGCCATCGAGCGCGAGGTCGGTGGCCAGCCCGGTGGTGGTCAACGCGCCCTGGGTGATGATGCGCTGAATGGCCTGGAGCCGCGCGCCGAGGCCGACCTGGCCACCGCCGCTGATGCCGATGAGCTGTTGCATCAGCTGGTCCTGGAAGGCGGCCCGGCCCGACTTGAAGCCGATGGTGTTGGCGTTGGCGATGTTGTCACCGACCACGTCGAGTTCGGTGCTGTTGGCCTGGAGGCCGGCGGTGCCAGTGGTGAGGGCGGTCAGAAGGCTCATGGGTCAGCTCCGGGACAACGCGGTGAGGAGAGAGGTGAGATCGGTGGCCGACGCGGTGCTGCTGGCGCCCTCGGCGATCTCGATGACGTCGGAGAGCTTCACGCGCTGCCCGTTGAGCATCAGCTCGGGGATGCCGCTCTGGAAGGTGACCCCGGTGGCCCGGGCGCGGCCGCGCAGGTCGATGGTCACGTTCTGTTCCTTGCCGTCGGCCGCGGTGAGCCGCACCTTGTAGTCGCCGGCCGCCACCGGGTTGCCGGCGTCGTCCTTGCCGTTCCACGGGAAGTTGATGGTGCCCGCCTTGACGTCGTGCAGGGTGACGGTGGCGATCTTCTTGCCGTTCTCGTCGGTGATGATCGCGTTGGCGATGGCCGCGTCGTTGGCCAGCTGCCCGGAGATGGTGGCGTCGCCCGAGGCGCCCAGCGTGACGTGGTCGGTCTTGTAGACGATGTCCTTGCCCACGAGGTTGGCCACGGCGGTCTGGTTGTTCGCGGCCTGGGCGACGATCAGCGAGTCGAGGCGGCTGTTGGCGGCCTCGGCCTGCTCGACGCTCGCGAACTGGGCGAGCTGCGCGATGAAGGCCTGGTTGTCGGTTGGCGAGAGGGGATCCTGGTTGGCGAGCTGCGTGGTCAGCAACTTGAGGAACTCGTTCTTGCCCAGCGTGCGGCTGCCGGTGGACGCAGTGGTGAGGGTCGGCATGCCGGTGCTGCCCAGGGAGTCGATGGTGGTCGCCATGGCGTCTAGACCTTCACGTGAACGCGGCCGTCTTCGGTCGCGGTGTCTGCGGTGGAACTGCTGGTGGCCCTGCGCGCGGTGGGCGCGGCGGGGTCGAAGTCGGGGCGCTCGGCGTGGCGCTGCTGCGAGTCGGACTGGGTGAGATCGAAGTGGCCCAGGGCGAGGCCTTCGCGGGCGAGCGCCACCCGCAGCTCACCCTGGCGTGACTCGAAGAGCTGGGCCGCGGGGCCGGTGGCGCGCACGTCGGTGATGCCGTCGTGCACCTTGAGCTGCAGCTTGAGCTCGCCGGCTTCCCCGGTGTTCATGCTCACCCGGGCGATGTTCGGCATCAGCACCGCGCGCACCGACGCGTCGTCGAGCATCATCGGCGCGACCTGGGCCAAGGGCGCGGCGTCCTTGAGGGCCTGCGGGGCCTCGATGTGGAAGGGCTCGGCGGCGGGCGCGGCGGCCTGGGTGGTGCCCGTCTGGAGCAGCGGCTCTTCGCCCCTGGCGTGTTCCTTGAGCTCGGGCTCGGCGTCGCTGACGCGCGCGGCCTTCTTCGCTTCGGCGGGCGGGGTGACGCGGGCGTGCTCGGCCTGGCCCTTGACCCGCGTGGCGAGCTGGTCGGCGCCGATCTTCGCGTGTTCGACCTTCTGTTCCTGCGGCTTCGTGCCGACGAGCGGGGCAGGGCGCGCGTGGTTCACCAGCGCGCGGGACACGAGCAGGGCCTCCTCCGACGAACTGGTGAGGCGCGCCTTCTTCTCATCCTTCGCGGGGCGCTCCTTGCCCTGCTCCTTGGCGGACTCTTTCGTGGGCTCGACGCGCGCCTTGAGCGCCGTCTCGAAGCCAGGGGCGACCTTCGCCTTCTTCGCGAGTTCGGCCTTTCCCCCACCCATCAACAGCAGCACGTTCATCTTCACAGGCGGGCTCCGGGCTTGCTGGTCGAGGAAGGCAGGGTCGACATGAGCGTCATCAGGTCTGCCGCGAGGTCGGGCTTGAGGCGGTCCATCACCGCGCCCGCGTCGGCCGGCTTCATGCGCTTGAGCAGCGCGGCGGCCAGCGAAGGCTCGGTGCGCTGAATGAGCGCCGCGGCGGCCTCGGGCTTCATGGACTTCATGGTCTTGGCCAGCCCGTCGAGTTCCTGGGGGCGCGGGGTGGGCGCGGGGGGCCGGGGCGTCGCCTTGGGGGCCTCGGCCTGGTTGGCGGCGTCGCCGCGCTTGGCGAGCATCGTCTCGAGGCGCTCGGTCTCGGCGCGCAGCCCGGCGCGGGCCTGGGTGATGTCGGCCTTGAGCTTCTCGAGGCTCACCCGCTCGCCGTCGAGGGCCTTGCGATCGTCGTCGAGGCGCTTGCGGGCCGCGGCGAGCTCCTTCGCGGTGCGGGTCACCTCGCCGCACAGGGCCTTGCGCGTGAGCGGAGGAGGGATGGTCGCGTCGGCCTTCTCGGGCTCCTCGGTCTTCGCCTCTTCCTTCTTCGGCTCCTCTTTCTTCGGCTCGTCCTTGTGCACCTCGGCCACGACGGGGGTCGCGGGCGCGACCGGCGCGGCCACCACGGGATCGTGGGGCAGCGTCGGCGGCGTGCTGGCGAGCGCGAGGGCGAAGAGGATCTCAACCACGGTTCTGCTCCCGTCGTACGGCCGGAGGTGGCGGCGCCGTCAGCGCCGTCTTCAACTGGGCCAGCGTCTGTTCGAGCGTGAAGTGCTCGGCTGGTGTCTGCTTCAGGAAAGCATTGAGCGTGCCGATGACCTGGAGAGCGCGGTCGACGCGCGGGTTGGTGCCCCCCTGGTAGGCCCCAACCTCAATGAGATCGGCCGCTTCCCGGTACGCGGACAGCACGTCGCGCACGAGGGCCGCGAGCTCGCGGTGCGTCACGGTCGTGACGTCCGACATGCACCGGCTGACCGACGCCAGAACATCGACGGCAGGAAAATGACCGGCGTCGGCCATGCGCCGCGAGAGCACGAAGTGGCCGTCGAGGGCCGCCCGGGCGTTGTCGGTGACCGGGTCGGTGAGATCGTCGCCCTCGGCGAGCACGGTGTAGAGCGCGGTGATGCTCCCCTGGCCCGCGTCGTTGCCCGCGCGCTCGACCAGCCGGGGCAGGGCCGCGAAGACCGACGGGGGGTAGCCCTTGGAGGTGGGCGGCTCGCCGGCGGCCAGGCCGATCTCGCGCTGCGCCATGGCGATGCGCGAGAGCGAGTCCACGAGCAGCAGCACCTTCTTGCCCTTGGCGCGGAAGTGCTCGGCCACGGCGGTGGCGGCCATGCCGGCGCGCACGCGCACCAGCGGCGGTTCGTCGGCGGTGGCGACCACCACCACGGCGCGCTTGAGGCCGCTGCCCAGGTCGCGCTCGACGAACTCGCGCACTTCGCGGCCGCGCTCGCCGATGAGGCCGACGACGATCACCTCCGCCTTCGCGTGGCGGGCGATCATGCCCAGGAGCACCGACTTGCCGACGCCGGGGCCGGCCATCACGCCCACGCGCTGGCCTTCCCCGAGGGTGAGGCACGAGTCGAGGGCCTTGACCCCCAGGGCCATGGGCTTGTCGATGCGGCGGCGCGACATCGCCGGAGGCGGCGCGGCGGCCAGCTTGGCGCGGTCGGGCAGCACCATCGCGGGGCCCCCGTCGAGCGGGTTCATGCGCGCGTCGACCACCCGGCCCAGCAGCGCGTCGCCCACCGAGAGCTCGCCGGCGGCGGCCCGGGGAATGACCACCGAGCCCTCGCGGATGCCGTCCATCGAGCCGAAGGGCACCAGCAGCGCCGTGGGCCCGTTGAAGCCCACCACCTCCGCGAGCACGGTGTGTCCCTCGTCATCGCGGATCTCGCACGACGTGCCCAGGGCCACGCGGGGCAGCGCGGCCTCGAGCACCAGGCCCGACGCGCGCACGATGCGGCCCTGCACCAGCACCGGCTCGGCCCGCTCGAGCGACTTCTTGAGCCGCTCGAAGTCGAGCCCACTCACGGCCCGTTCCCGTCGAGCTGGCGCACCAGTTCTTCGAAGCGCGTCGAGAGGCGGCCGTCGATGGTGTGTTGCTCGGTGTCGACCATCACGTCGCCGCGGCCGAGCGAGGGGTCGCCCTCGAGCTCGATCTTGCCCATCGAGAAATCGGAGCTCGCGGCCCCCTGCAGCCGCTCGAGATCGTCGGGGTTCACCCGCACCCGGGTGATGTGATCTTCGCCCGCGCGGCGGATGGCCGACTTGAGCAGGCTGAAGATGCCGTCGAGGTTGGCGGTGATCTCCTTCTCGAGGATGCGCCGGGCGATGAGGATGCCCAGCTCCAGCGCGTCGCTGCGGGCCTGCTCGGCCAGCCTCTCACCCTGGGCCTTGAGGGTCTCCAGGGCGAGCTTCAGGTGCTCGCTCTTCGTCTCCCGCTCTCCGGGCCGGGGCAGCGGCTCGGGGTGGGGCGCCGAAACCAGCGGCTCGAACACCGCGCCTCCCGGGGCCGTGGGCACGGGCGCCGGCAGCTCGCGCTCCGGGGGCGCCATCGCGACCGCGACCAGGCGCGGGGCCACGGCCTCGACCATCGCCGGTTCTTTGGGGCCCACCGCCCAGCTGACCTGGCGAATGTGCATCGGGTCGACGGACGCGATCTTCAGCGCCTCGACCTTCACCGCCACCGCACCGTCCATGAACGAAGGTCGCTTCATGGGTCAGAGCATCTTGTCGGTCGGGCGAACGATGGTGATGCGGCCCTTCTCGGCGGCCTCGATGGCGACCTTGGCGATCTCCGCCTGGGCAGCCTCGACGTCCGAGAGTTTCACCGGGCCCATCGCCGAGAGATCGTCCTCGAGCAGCTCGGCTGCGCGCGACGACATGTTCTTGAGGAACTTCTCCTTCACCTCCGGAGAGCCACCCTTGAGGGCGACGGTGACCTGCTTCATGTCGAGGTCCTTCATCAGGCTCTGCAGGTCGCGGTCGGACAGGCGCGTCAGGTCTTCGAAGGTGAAGAGCTTGCTGCGCAGGTCGTTGGCGAGGTTCGGTTCGTCGCGTTCGATGGCCGCGAGGATCTCGGTCTGCTGCGCGGCCGGGCTGCGGCGGAGAATCTCGAGGGCCGCCACGCGACCGTCGACCTTGCGCATGCCCTCGGACACCAGGGACTGCAGCTCGCCGGTCAGGGCCAGGCGCACCTCGCGGAGCACCTCGGGTGCTACGGCCTCGACCACGGCCATGCGGCGAACGATCTGCGGGCGCATGGCCAGGGGCAACCGGTCCATCACCAGGGCGGCGCGCTCGGCGGTCAGCGAGCTGAGCACCAGGGCGATGGTCTGCGGCTGCTCACGGTTGAGGATCATCGCCAGCGACTCGGCGTCGGCGGTAGCCACGATGCCCAGCAGCTCTTCCGGCTGGTGCGAGGGCGGGGTGGCGTCGAAGGTGCGCTTGACGGCCTCGGGGGCCATCAGCTCGCCGGCCATCTTGCGGAACATGGCGTCGCCGCCCAGCACGTCGACCCCGGCCTCCTGCATCGAGCCGATGAAGGTGTTGAGCGACTCGGAGATGGCCGAGGGCCCCATGCGCTTGAGCTCGCGGGCCCCCAGGGCGATCTGCCGCACCTCGAGCTCCGACATCTGGCGAAAGACGTTGGCCGCGACCTCCGGCCCCAGCCCCAGCAGCAGCGCGGCGACGCGCTTGGCTCCGTTGCCCGCCTTGTCGATCCACGGGAGCGGCTCTTCGACCTTCGCGGCATCAGCCATGGTGTTCGACTCCCTTTTCGAGGTCCGCGCTCAGCCAGGCGCGCACCAGCATCACCGCGCGGTCCGGGTCCTCGCGGACCATGCTGCGGGCCCGCTCCTTGAGATCCATCAACGGGTCGATGAGCGCCGGCGGCTCGTCCTTCTTCTCGAGGGTGGCCACGCCGTCGATGGCGTTCTGTTTCGCCTCGAGGGCCGCCACCGTCGAGCCGGGCTGCAGCACGAGCTCCTGGGGCACGTTCCTGCCGCCGCGCCGGGTGAAGGCGAAGGCCGCGGCGAGCACCACCAGCAGGCCGACCCCGGCCGCGACGTAGACCCAGATGGGCGTGGTGGCGACGACGGGCACGTCGACCGGGTCGGTGCTGCGCCCGAAGGCCCGGCTGCTGACCTCGATCTGGTCTCCGCGCGCTTCGTCGAAGCCGACGGCCTTGCGCGCCAGCTCGCCGAGCTGCGTCATGTCGGCCGCCTCGCGGGGCTTGCCGTCGACGCCGTCGACGATCACCGCCACCGAGATCTTGTTGAGCCTCGGCAACCGGGCGACGGTCTGGGTGGTGGTCTTGGTGATCTCGTAGTTCTTGGTGAGATCGGAGTTCTGCGAGCTGCCCTGCTGCGTGGGCCCCTGCTGCGGCTGCTGCGGCGCGAGCGGGATGTTGGCCTGGGCCCCGGCGACGCCCTGGGTGGTCGAGGTCTGGTTCGACGAGTTGCCCGAGGTGGTGCGCTCGCTGCGCAGCGCCACCTGGTCGGGGTCGAAGACCTCGCTGTTCTGGTTGACCTGCGAGTTGTCCACGGTGGCCGTCACCTTGGCGATCACCGCGCCGGCGCCCACCACCGGCTCGAGGAGGGTGACGATGCGCTGCTCGAATTCCCGCTCCAGCTTGCGCTGGTACGAGGCCTCGGGGGAGTCCCAGGCCGAGTCGGCCGAGAGCACCGCGCCGCGCCCGTCGAGCACGGTCACCGAGTCGGCCGGGAGCCCGGGCGTCGACGACGAGACGAGGTGGCGGATGCCGGCCAGCTCGCGCTCGGCCAGCGTGCGGCCGGGTTGCAGCACCACCACCACCGACGCCGAGGCCTTCTTGTCTTCGTCGCGGTACAGGCCGCGTTCGCCCAGCGACATGGTGACCCGGGCGCTGCGCACGCCCGCGAAGTTCCCGATGGTACGCGCCAGCTCACCCTCGATGGCCCGGCGCAGGTTGACGCGCTGGGTGAATTCGCTGACCCCGAGATCGCCGCGGTCGAAGAGTTCGAAGCCCACGCCCGCGCCGCGCGGCAGGCCGGCGGTCGCCAGCAAGATGCGCGAGTCGTAGACCTTGTCGGCGGGCACCGAGAGGGCCGTGCCGTTGGCCTCCACGCGGAAGGGCACGCCGGCGTTCTTGAGGATGCCGGTCGCCTCGGTCGAGTCTTCCTGGGTGAGGTTGGTGAAGGCGTACTGGTATTCGCCGCCGCGCGTGACGCCGGCGACGCCGACGGCCACCGCCACCGCCAGCACCAGGCCGCCGAGCAGCGCGTAGCGCAGGCCCGCCGGCATCGCCTGGAGTCGCGCGGGCAATTCCCGAAGCTGCTTGAGGAGCGTCTCCATGGCTTACACCGGCATCCGCATCACTTCGTTGTACGCATCGAGGAACTTGTTGCGGACCTTCATGGCCACCTTCATCGCCACGTCGGCCTTCTCGAGGGCCAGCATGGTCTCGTGGAGGTTGCCCTCGCCGTTGCCCAGCTTCTGCGCCTGCGCGTCGGCCTCGCCCTGCATGGCGTCGACCTTCTCGATGGCCGCCTTGAGCGTCTCGCCGAAGCCGTCCGCGGCCTTCTGGGGGCGATCGACGCCGCCGATGCTGCTGCCGGGGTTCTCGATGGTGTTCAGGCTGAGCGGCTTCATGGGTTACCTCACGATGTCCAGCGCGCGCTGCGCCATGCTCTTGAGCGTCTCGACGGCCGCCGCGTTCGCCTCGTAGCCACGCGAGGCCGTCAGCAAGTTCACCGTCTCGTGCAGCGGGTTGACGTTGGGGAAGGTGACGAAGCCGTCGGTGTCGGCGTCGGGGTGCCCCGGGAGGTACACCTTCTTGCCGGGGGTCTGGTCTTCGACCACCTGGGTGACCTCCACGCCCTGCGGCGAGCTGGGGTCACCGGGCTGGGCCGACGCGCCGTTGAGCTCCGCCTCGAAGCCCACCGCCGAGAGCACCGGGTCGCGCCGGTGGTAGGGCTGGCCGTCGGGCCCGCGCGTGGACTCGGCGTTGGCCAGGTTGCTGGCGGCGACGTTGACGCGCGTGCGCTGCGCGGAGAGGCCCGAGCCGCTGATGCGAAGTGCCGAGAGAAAGTCAGACATGCGCGTCTCCTTGGTTCATCAACCGATGCCGTCGGTGGCTACGTAGCGGAGGATTGCGAGCTTCTTGCTCACGGCCTTGGCCGCGGCGCCGTAGAGCAGCGAGTTGCGCGCCAGCTCGACCATCGTCTTGTCGAGGTCGACGCCGTTGCCGTCGAGGCCGCCCTTCAAGTCGGTGGCCACGTGCACGAAGGCCGACGCGTCGCCGCCCTGGGGGCCGGGGCTGCCCAGCGCGATGTGCCCTTCCTGCGCGGGGGCCGACGCGGGCGTCGGGGTACCGGTCGAAGGGGTCGAGGCCTCGGCCGCCGCCAGGGCCTTGCTGAAGTCGAGCTCCCGGGGCGAGTACCCGGGGGTGTCGAGGTTGGCGATGTTGCCGTTGAGGACGTTCTGCCGCTCGAGCCGAACGTCGAGCGCCGACTGAAGCTTCGTGAAGGTCGTGTCGAAGAGCTTCACGGAGCGACCGCCGACATCGCCTCGAGAGGGGCTACGGCGTCCTGGGAGGAAATCGATGGAGCGTTGAGCTTCTGGCGGAGCGTGCGCAGGCCGATGTTGAGGAGCCGCGCGGCGTGCGTGCGGTTGCCGTTGGTGCGGCGCAGGGCCTCGGCGATGGCGATGCGCTCGAGCTGCACGAGGTCGAGCGGCAGGTAGGCCGGGAACGACGAGGTGTCCGTGGGCCGGGTGACCAGGCCCAGATCCGTCGCCTCGATGATCGGGCCGCGCGCGCGAATGGACGCGCGCTCGAGCACGTTGGCCAGCTCGCGCACGTTGCCGGGCCAGCGCTGCGACTCGAGCAGCCCCATGGCCTCGCCCGTCAGCTTGACCGGCGCGCGCCCGAGGCTGGTGGCGATGCGCGCGAGGAGCACGTCGGCCAGGGCGCCGATGTCTTCGCGCCGCTCGCGCAGGGGCGGGAGCACGATGGGGTACACGTCGAGGCGGTAGTACAGGTCGGAGCGGAGTTGCCCGCGCTCGACGAGTTCGCGCAGGTCGCGGTGCGAGGTGGCGATGACCCGCGAGGCGTGCGCGCCCTCGAGCATGGTGAGCAGCCGCCCCTGGGTGTCCATGGGGATGGCCGCGATCTCGTCGAGCACCACCGTGCCGCCGTGCTTGAGCGCCGTCTCGACCTGCTCCAGGTCGAGCGAGGTGCCGCTGAGCACGCTGACCGGCAGCGAGGCCCGCGCCGACATCTGGTGAATGAACCGGGCGAGCACTTCCTTGCCGCTGCCCGTCTCCCCCGTGAGCAGCACCGTGGTCGGGGCCGACGCAACGTCGACTGCCGCACCGATGGCGTGACGCATCGCGGGGCTGAAGCCGATCAGTTCATCTTTCATGGGGCAATCTCCACTGGGGCCGACGACGGGACATTCTGGGCAGCGCGGCTGTGAGTCGCGGCGGCGCGTGCGAGCTCGGTGCTGAGCGAGACCTGGGTGCTGAGCTGCTCCATCGCGACCTCGTCGACGATGGGTGCGGCGGGCGCGGCGGCGACGACGCCGCGGCGGTTGAGCTGGCGGCGCACCGCGACCCAGCCCCCGCTGCGGCTGGCGGCGCCGAGCTTGCCCTCGGCGTACTCGAGGACCACCGCCGCGCGGATCGGGTCGCGGGCGGCGAGGTAGAGGCGCACGACCTCCAGGAGGTGGTCGGCGAGGTGCGCGTGGGCCACGTTCGGCGTGTTGCCCGCGAGAATGGCGGCCGCGAAGCCCGGGGCGCCGATCTCCTGCGCGGTGGCGGCCGCGGCCTCGTTGAGGGCCAGCTCGTAGGGGCCCTTGCGCACCTTGTCGGTGAGGAACGCCGAGAGGGCGGTGAGGCGCGCCTCGACGTCAGTCGAGGCCAGCCCCCCCTCGATGAGCTTCTGGCAGAAGCCGACGGCGCCCTGGCAAAAGGACAGGTCGGTCTCGAGCTTCGAGAGCAGCAGCGTCATGGCCGCCTGGTCGTGGCCCACGGCCATCTCTCGGCGCAGGGTGTACAGCGTGAGCTCCCGGGCCAGCTCGAGGGCCAGGCCCTCGGAGTTCGCCACCCGCTCCGACTCGACTGGGTTGAGGCAGCTCGACGAGAGCTCGCAGGCCCGGGCCTGCGCCATGCGGCCGACGGGGCCGACCGAGGTCACCTTCGAGTAGTGCTTGAGCGCGAGCTCGACGTCGCCGTCGACCAGCGCGAGGTCGCCCAGGCGCAGGTGCGCCAGGCCCAGGTCGGGGCCGGTGAGGGCCATGTCCCAGGCCTCGCGGGCTCGCCCGAGGTCGCCCTTGCCCAACGCGCACTCGCCGCGGGCGGCCGCCGTGGTGCCGGGGCACACGTCGGGGATCAAGACGGAGCGCAGCGACCAGGCGCGCATCGGCACGCGCGAGGCGTCATCGAGCCAGCTCACGGCGGTCAGCTGGCGCACGTCCACGTAGGTGCCGCGGGGGTCACTCTGCAGGCCGGCCCACAGCCGCCGGGTGTTGCAGGTCAGGGTGATGACGCCTTCCTTCCGGGTGACGACCGGGCACAGCCGCGGCGGCTTCTCGGTGAGGGCCAGCCCGTGCAGCACCACGCGCGCCGTCATCGGGTCCGCCTCGACAGAGACGGGGCCCGAGGTGCGGCGCACCGCGATTCGCTCCACCGACTGGGAAAAGCCGGTCGGGGGCGCGACTGCGAGCAGCATGGTGGCGAGGGCGGTCAGCACGGTGGGGTCTCCTCAGGCGGCCTGGGTGTCGCGCTGGCGGCGGCGGAGCTTCTCGACCAGCGTGGTGCGCTGCAGGCCGAGGAGATCCGCCGCGGCCTTGCGGTTGCCGCCGGCCTGCTGGAGCGCCGCGCCGATGTACATTTCCTCGAGGGTGCGAAGGAGGTTGGGCAGGTCGATGGGGAAGCGGGGCGTCGCCGCGTCGGCCAGCAGCCGCTCCGGGGTGGGCAGGCGCTCGAGCTCCGGGCCCTGGCTGGGCATGGGCTCGAAGCCCGTGCTGGTCATGGGGCGATCGGAGATCTCGGTGGGGAAGCGCAGCGGCGCGGGGGGCGACGCGGCGGGCTCGCCCAGGAGCATGGTCATCGACGGGGGCGGGGGCACGATGGTCAGGCTGGGCGACGTGAGGTCGTTGGCCTGCATCGCGGCCTGGCGCACGTGGGGCGGCAGGTCGGTGACGCGGATGATCGGGCCCTCGGTGCACACCGAGACGCGCTCGACGAGGTTCTCCAGCTCGCGCACGTTGCCCGGCCACGCGTGGAGCTCGAGCGCACGCACGGCCATCGGCTCGAGCGCGCGGGTCTCGCCGCGCTCACGCCAGAAATGCATGAAGAGCTTCATGATGTCGGTGCGGCGCACGCGCAGCGGGGGCAGCTCGATGGGGCAGACCTGCAGGCGGTAGAAGAGGTCGCGGCGGAAGCGCCCGGCCTCGACCTCGGTCGCCAGGTTGCGGTTGGTCGCCGCGATGAGGCGGAAGTTGGCCGACACGCTCTCGGCGCTGCCCACGGGCTCGTAGGTGCGCTCCTGGAGCACGCGCAGCAACTTGACCTGCAGCGCCAGCGGCATGTCGCCGATCTCGTCGAGGAAGAGGGTGCCGCCCTCGGCCATGGCCACGCGGCCCTTGCGCGAGGAGACCGCGCCGGTGAACGCGCCACGCACGTGACCGAACAGCTCGCTCTCGAGCAGCGTCTCGGGAATGGCGCCGCAGTTGACCGGCACGAAGTGGCGGCGCGCGCGGGGGCTGTGCTCGTGGAGGAAGCGGGCGAACACCTCTTTGCCGGTGCCCGTCTCGCCGGTGAGCAGCACCGTCGAGTCCGTCGGCGCGATGCGCTCGCACGCGTGGAGCACCTCGACGATGGGCGACTGAGAGTCGTGAATCAGGGGCGTCGTCGTGCCGAAGGAGGTGGTGTTCTGCTCTGCGGTCGCCAGGTTCATCGGGTGCCCCTCGCCGTGGGCCCACTGCATGTGGGTCCAGATCGTCGTCAGGGGCCTGAGCAACCCGCTTGCCACCGTCAAAAAACCAACGATTCCAAGTCATTCGGCTGACGCGCCAGACCAGTGACCGAGGGTGTGCCGTCACCCTGCAAATCGCGCCAGGCGCTGGGGATGATGAAGATCAAGTACTTCGCGTGAGGGTGCAGCTCGACTCAGCGATCAGGGGGTTGACCCATCTCACCCAGACCCCTGTAGGCGGGGGGTTTGCAAAGAGCGTCAGAGATGAGTCGCCTGCTTCCCCAACGCGTCGAGGGCCCCGCTTCCGAGAGCGGTTTCCTGACGTTGATCAACGAGCTCCCCGTGGGGCTGATGTGGGTCAATGAGGGTGGCGTGGCGCAACAGTGGAACGATCACGCCGAGTCGCTCCTCTCTTCCGGCGCCGGGGCGCGCATCGATCAGTTGATGGAGCGGCTGCTCGAGGCCTGTCGCACCACCCAGACGTGCATCCAGTCGGGGCTCGAGCTGTCGGGCTCGGAGCGGCTGCAGATCTCGGTCGCGCCCGACCGCCACCCCGGCCACTACCTGGTGGTGCTCGACCGCCAGCGCCTCGAGAGGGCGCGCACCGAGGCCTCGGTGCTGCGCGCGGTGCTCAAGGCCATCTCGTCGAGCACCACGCGGCAGCAGGCGCTCCAGCGGGCCCTCGAGGCGGTGCACACCGCGCTGTCGGCCACCCACCTCGCCTTCTTCGAACTGGACGGGCAGGGCGGCGCCTTCTCGCTCGTGGCGTCCTCGGGCCTGGGTGATGACGGGGTGCCCGACGCTTCGGCCCTGCGCAACTCGAAGGACGTCTCGCTGCTCGCGGCGACCCTGGACTACGGCCGCGCGATGACGGTGCCCGATCTCTCCCGCCACGACGGCCATGCGCCCTTCCGCAAGGAGCGGGGGCTGGCGGCGGTGCTGTTGCCGGCCTGCGGGCGCACCACCCGGGGCGTGCTCTACGTCTCGACGCGGGACTCGTTGTCGGACGGGCTGCTGCGGCTGTGCAACGCCCTGGCCGACGCGGTGGGCGCGGTGCTCGACCTGGCGACGCTGGAGCAGGAAGCCACGCGGGCCCGGGAGATCGCCACCCAGCGCGACCGCCTCGCCACCATCGGCCAGCTCGTCGCCGGCGTGGCGCACGAGATCAACAACCCGCTGGCCTTCTTGAAGAGCAACCTGAACTCGCTGCGCGTCGACCTCGACGACATGCGCGAGGGCAAGCCCAACCCCATGAGCGAGGCCGACGAGATGGTCGCCGAGTCGCTCGAGGGCGTCACCCGCATCGAGACCATCGTGCAGGCGCTCAAGGGCACCGCCCGGCGCAAGGACGAGCGCGTTCGCTTCGAGCCTTCCCGCGCGGTCAACGAGGCCCTCACCATCTTCCGTGGTGCGCACAAGCAGGACTGCGACATCGACTGCTCGGGGCTCAACCGGTTGCCCGAGGTGATGGGCAGCCCCTCGGCCATCGGCCAGGTGACGCTGAACCTGCTGCAGAACGGGCTCGACTCCATGGCGGCCTTCGAGCGCAAGAACCGCAAGCTGGAGATCACCGGCCGGTCCGACGGGGATCGGCTGTGGATCAGCTTCCGGGACCACGGCACGGGCATCCCCCTCGAGGTGCAAAAGCGCATGTTCGACGCCTTCTTCACCACCAAGGATCCGGGCAAGGGCACCGGCCTGGGCCTGGCGATCTCCAAGGAGATCATCGAGTCCATGGGCGGCGCGCTGACCTTCACCACCGGGCCCGACGGGACCTGCTTCGAGCTGGCGCTCAAGGCCGACACCTCGGAGTGACCGGCCTCGTCAGTCGGGGAAGCGCAGCACCCGGTAGGGGCGGCTGACGCAGCCCGTGTCGCCCAGGCGCTGCACCGTCGGCGGCGCCCAGCAGGTGTGGAGGATGAGATCGTTCTCGTCGACCACGCCGACCGGCTCGCGATCTTCGAAGAGGATGGCCACGTGCCGCGACCCCGGAAAGTGCACCAGGTCGCCCGCGCGCGGCGCCTTCCCCGCCGGGAGCAGCGGCGCCTGGCGATCGATGTCGTAGGAGGACGTGTAGGTGCCCTTCTTGCCGCTGCGTCGCCGGGCGTAGATCACCAGGTCCGCGCAGTCCGAGCCGATGAGCAGGTCGCTCTGGTTTCGGCCGTCAGGCCCCGCGCTGCCGAAGATGTACGGCGTGTTGAGCAGCTCCGTGGCGTAGCCGATGAGCGAATCGTCGCGGCGCAGGGTCACGTGCAGCACGTCCCGCGTGAGCCCCCCGTACTTCGTGCTCTCCTGGCCCGGGGTCGAGAGCGTCGCGCCACCGGTGGTCTTCACCTCGACCCGGAAGGCCATGGTGCCCAGCCCGGGGAGCGCCTCGACCGCCGGCAGCCAGGTCGGCGTGACGTCGGCGGGGCACTCGAGCTTTCCGGCGCAGGCGGGCAGCTCGGTCTGGGCGTAGGTCACCGGCTCGAAGTGAAACGAGGGCGTGGTGTTGTCCAGGGCGCCGACCGTGGGCTCGAGCTTGAACCACCGCACCTCCGCGGCCTCGGCGCCCCGGAGCTGGGCCTTCAAGGTCACCCTGGCGCCCTGCTTCTCGTAGACCCACGCCGCCGAGGGCTTGCCGTCACCCACCGCCGCCTGGAGCTGGAGCGTGGGCTTCGCCGCGAGGATGAGCAGGGTGAGCCACATGCGCGCTCTGACGTTGCCGCAGGTGCCGCCGTTCCGTCAGGCAGCGCGCCACGAGGCGCAGAAAGAAAAGAAAACGGGCCCGTGGCCAAAGGGGGAAAGCCACGGACCCGTTCGAAGTCAGCCCAATGCCGACTTCGTCGTAACTGTCGTCCTCAGAGGTGCCGCTGCCCCATGGGCTGCGTGACCTCGTCGGTAAAAGTCTCTGAGAGCCTGGCGAAGACAGGCTGGGGCGCAGGCTGGAACCGGGCGCCGTGGGACAGCGCGGCCAGGGTGCTGGGCCCGGCGAGGCCGGTCACCGGCAGGCCCACGTGCGACTGGAGCCGCTTGATCGCCGCCTCGGTGCGCGGGCCGTACACGCCGGGGCCCGAGCGGACATCGTCCACCGTCATGAAGCGCCCGGCGACCAGCTTCTGCTGGAGCGCGGTCACCGCGGCGCCCGTCGAACCGCGCTGGAGCACGGTCGCGGTCACCGACTTGCGCTCGAAGCCATCGACCGTCTTCTTCACCACCGCCGTGGAGCCCGGCCGCGCGGCGGGACGCCCGGGGAGGGGCGCGGCGAGTCGAGGGGCGAGGCGAAGCGAGGTCATGCGCGGCGGACCTCATTCCAAGACCCGGGCCAACCTCATGGGTGCCACAACCATCGACGGATCAATGGGTTGCACGTAGCGTTCGTTGACCGGTTGCGCGCGCCTGCTCCACTTCCGGCGGGAAGTTGAGTGAATCGAACTGGTTACGGGATTTGTCCGAACTTCGGACGCTGGACCACGGAGGCGCGGTCTTCAGGTCAGGAGATCGAGGATCTCTTTGGCGATGAGCGAGTCCTTGCGGACGTAGCCATCGGCGCCGGCGGCCTGGGTGATGCGCTGCAGTTCGGGTTCCTGCTCGGCAGAACAGAGGACGACCTGGATGCCGGCGAACAACGAGTTGCCCTTGATGAACCGGCAGAAGTCTTCGCCGTTGACGCCGGGCATGTGCACGTCGAGGAGCACGAGATCGGGGCGCGTCTTCTTCTTGAGGATGATCTTCGTCGCCGCGTCGGCCGAGTTCGCGGTCATCACTTCGTGGCCCTGGCCGGCGAGCTCGACCTCGAGCAGGCGGGTGGTGGCCTCGCTGTCGTCGACCACCAGCACGCGGCGCTTGCGCACGCCGGCCGGGGTGTTGGCCGAGAGGGCCGAGCGGATGGTCTCCACGGCCAGCTCGAGGCCCGCGGCCTTGGTGATGTACCCGTCGGCGCCCACGGCCTTCGCCTTGGCGGCCAGCTCGGTCTCGGAGATGTCGGAGTAGAGGAAGAGCTTCGCGGTGAGCTTGCGGCCCACCTTGAGGAACTCGACCACGTCGTCCCCGTACATCTCGGGCATGTTCACGTCGACGAGCACGAGATCGTAGGTATTGGCGGCCAGGCGCTGGTCGAGGGCGGCGAGATCCGAGGCTGCGTCCGCGATGAGGCCCACCCCGGTGAGCGCCTCGGTGATCAACTGCACCATCATGGGGCTGTCGTCGATGACGAGCACTCGCGCGGCCATGCGGCGCTTGTAGCAGAGTTTCTTGATCGGTCTGCGAGCACATTTCGCTACGCTGTGGGCCCCCCGTGGAACCTTCGCTCCTCCAACGAGTCCTGGCTGTCGCTCCCGATCGCGCTTCGGCGAGCGTGGCGCGCCCCGATGAGGAGTTCTTCATCTTTCGTTCTGGCGAGCTGACGCTGGGCGTTCGCTCGGAGCACGTGCGCGAGGTGACCCGCATGGGGCCGCTGACGCCGCTGCCGCGATCGCCGTCGTTTCTCCTGGGCGTGGTGGGCCACCGCGGCGAGGTGATGCCGCTCATCGACCTGCTGCGGTTCCTGGGGCAGGGCGAATCGAAGCCCACCTCGCGCAGCCGGTTCTTCGTCAGCGACTGCAACGGGCACGTGGTCGGCTTCCTCGCGGACCAGGTGATTGGCCTGCGGCGCATCTTCGTCGCCGACAAGATGCCCGCCCCCTCGGGCGCGGCCAGCACGCAGGAGTTCCTCGACGGCATCGTGCAGTCGCGCGAGCTGGGCACGTTGAACCTCCTGCACCTGCCGAGGGTCGTGGCGTCGGCCCGGCAGAAGTCGGTGGCAAGGTGATCGCCCCGGAGGAGATCGATCTCGTGGTCTTCGAGATCGCCGGCGCCCGCTTCGCCGCCGACCTGGGCCAGGTCAGCCGCATCGACATCGCCGAACCCACCGAGAGCGTCGGGCACCCGCTGGGCGCGCCCCACGTGGGCTCGCGGGCCCTGGTCTTCTCCCCGGGCCGCGGCCTCGAGCGCCGCCTGTCCGTGGACAAGGTCTTTGGCGTGTCCCGGGTCCCCGTCACGTCGTTGCGCCGCATGCCCCCGGCGGTCCACGCCGCGCCGTTCTCCATCGGCGCCTGGCTCGACGGCGACGCCACCATCCTCCTCGTCGATCTCCTCTCCATGGTCCCTGCGACCCCCTGAAGGAACCCCTCATGGCCACCGACCCCACCGAGCCCCCCAAGAAGAAGAAGTCGACCCCTGCCGCGGCGAGCGGCGCCGGGCTCACCCCGTTCCTGACCACGCTCAAGGCGGCAGCCCAGGGCTCCTACGACGTGCGCATCGAGCCCGCGGGCCTGGTGGGCGATCAGAAGGAGCTGGCCTCGCTGATCAACGAGCTGCTGGTGCGCTTCGGTACCGAGACCAAGCTCGGCGTGGCGCGGGGCGACGAGATGCGCCACCTCCTCGAGTCGGCGCAGAGCGCGCTCTCGGCCCTGGTGACCCACGGCGATCTCACCACCTTCCAGTGGACCCCCATCGATGACCCGGTGGTCGACCCGCTGCTCGACGGCTTCTCGAAGGTGATCGAGACGCTGCGCACCTTCGTGCGCGAGATCAACGAGGCGGCCCTGCGGCTGTCGTCGTCGGCCAACGAGGTGCTGGCTGCCTCCACCCAGCACGAGTCGTCGTCCACCGAGCAGGCCGCGGCGATCCACGAGACGACCGCCACGATGGAAGAGCTGAAGCACGCCTCGGCGCAGATCGCCGAGAACGCGGGCGCCGTGGCGCGCGTGGCGGAAGAGACGCTCAACTCGGCGCGCTCGGGTCGCGGGGCCATCGGCGAGTTCATCGAGGCCATGCAGCAGATCCGCGCCGACGGCATCGCGGTGTCCGAGTCGATCACCAAGCTCCTGCGCCGCGTGGAGCGCATCGGCACGGTGGTCGAGGTGATCGACGAGATCGCCGACCGGTCCGACCTGCTCGCGCTCAACGCCGCCCTCGAGGGTTCGCGGGCCGGGGAGGCCGGCAAGGGCTTCTCGATCGTCGCCGCCGAGATGCGGCGCCTCGCGGAGAACGTGCTCGACTCGACCAAGGAGATCAAGAACCTGATCACCGAGATCCGCGAGGCCACCGCGGCCGCCGCCTCGGCTGCCGACGCCTCGCGCACCGCGACCGAGACCGGCGAGCGGCTGGGCTCCGTGGCCGCCAGCGCCGTCGAGGGCATTCTCGCCGGCGTGCAGGAGACCAGCGACGCCGCCCGGGTGATCAACCTCGCCACCCAGCAGCAGCGCACGGCCACCGAGCAGGTCGTGGCCTCCATGGCGGAGATCGAAGACGTGACGCGCCAGACCACGCAGGCCAGCAAGCAGGCCACGTCGGCCGCCGCCGAGCTCACGCAGCTCGCCAGCCGCCTGTCGGACCTCATCAAGCGCTTCAAGGCGGACTGACCCCAAGGTGGATACCGAGGCCCTCAAGAAGTCACTGCTCACGAAGTTCGTGGAAGTGACGCAGGACCGGCTCCAGGCGATCCAGCTCGGGATCCTCGATCTCGAGAAGCCCGAGTCGGAGCGCGCGGCAGAAGCCGTCGCGCGCGAGCTGCACACCATGAAGGGGGAGGCGCGCATGCTCGGCCTGGCCGCCATCGGCCAGCTCGCGCACTGCTGCGAAGACCTGCTCAAGGCCGAGCGCGACAAGAAGGTCGACGTCCGCGCGGCCACCGATCTCCTGCTCCACGCCTGCGACGCCATCTCCGATCTGCTCGACGATCTCGAGGCGGCGAAGGAGGGCTCCGACGCGTCGAACGAGATGGCCGGCAAGCTCGCCGCCATGGCGGGCGCCCCGATTCCCCCCCTCAAGCCGCCCAGCCGCACCGCGTCGCCCCGGCTCAAGGCGCCCGCGGCCTCCGCGCCGGTGCCCGCGCCGAAACCCGAGCTGGCCCCGCCGCCCGAAAGCGCGCCTTCGCCCGTGCCCCGGCCCAGCGCCCCCGCGCCCGCGGGCGTGCCGGCCCGCGCCGAAGAGCGCACCGATCGCAGCATTCGCGTCAACGTGGAGATCCTCGACGCGCTGGGCCTGCTCGCCGGTGATCTCCTCGTCGAGAGCGCCCGCGCCGGGCTGCGCACGGACGACATCCAGGGCCTCTTCGCGCGCTTCTCTCGGCTCGGGGACAACCTCCTCAAGCTCTCCGAGCACGAGGTCGTCGACCCGAAGGCCCGCGAGCAGGTGGCCCGGCTCGAGAGCGACCTGCACCTGCTGCGAGACGACGCCTTCCGCTTCGTGCGCACCCACGCCGACGGCTCGAACACCCTGCACGGCAACCTCACGCAGTTGGCCGATCACGTCGCCGAGGCCCGGCTGGTGCCGCTGGCGTCGGTCTTCGAGGCCTTCCCCCGGGCGGCCCGCGAGCTGGCGCACGCGCAGAACAAGCACATCGAGATGGTGGTCGAGAACACCAACGCCGGCGTCGACCGCAGCCTGGTGGCCGACCTGCGCGACGCGCTGGTGCACCTGCTGCGCAACGCCATCGATCACGGCATCGAGGGACCCGATACCCGCAGCACGCTGGGCAAGCCCGAGACGGGGCGGGTGCTGCTGCGCGCCCGCGTCGACGGCGACATGCTGCACGTGGAGGTCGAAGACGACGGCCGCGGCATCGACCCGGATCGGCTCCGCGCGGCGGCGGTGCACAAGCGCCTGTTGACCGAGGCCCAGGCCGCGGCGCTGTCCGAGCGCGAGGCCATGGAGCTCATCTTCCGCGCGGGCTTCTCGACGCGCGAAGAGGTCAGCGAGACGTCCGGCCGCGGCGTGGGCATGGACGTGGTGAAGAGAAAGGTCGAAGGCCTGGGTGGCTCGGTGGCCGTGACCAGCCGCATCGGCCGCAGCACCACCGTCTCGCTGCGCCTGCCGCAGTCGTTGGCCCTGATGCGGGTGCTGCTCATTCGCATGGGCGACGACGTCTACGGGATGCCCGCCGCCGACGTGGAGGCCGTGGCCCGGTTCCGCCCCGAAGACCGGCTGGAGATCATGGGCTCGCTGGCGGTGATGCACCGCAACCGCCCGGTGACCATGGTGGCCCTGGGCCCGCTGCTGGGCCTCAACGGCGGCCCCCGCTTCGAGCGCCCGCCCTGCGTGGTGGTGCGTCACGGCGAAGATCGAGCGGCCCTGGTGGTCGACGGCTTCGTCGACGAGCGCGAGGTGGCGGTCAAGCCCGTGGGCGGCGACTTCATGAAGGGCGCGCCCTTCGTCTCGGGCTCGGCGGCGCTGGAAGACGGCCGCATCGCGGTGCTGCTGCACGTGCCCGACATCATGACCGAGGTGCGCAAGCTGGCCCGGCCGGTCACCGAGGGCGCGCAGACCAAGCGCCTCAAGGTGTTGCTGGTGGACGACTCGCCCATCGCCCGGGCCACGGAGAGCGCGCTGGTGCGGGCCCTGGGGCACACCGTCGAAGAAGCGCAGGACGGCGAAGACGGGTGGAGCCGGATCCAGGCGACGCAGTACGACCTGATCCTCACCGACGTGCAGATGCCGCGGCTCGACGGCTTCAGCCTCACCCGCCGCATCAAGCAGTCGGTGGAGCTCTCGAAGATCCCCGTGGTCATCCTCTCGTCGCTCGCCTCGCCCGAAGACAAGCGGCGCGGCCTCGACGCGGGGGCTGACGCGTACCTCATCAAGGGCGAGCTCGGGGTGGAGAGCCTGGCGCTCACCATCGATCGGCTGACGTGACCTGCTCCGTCCTCCTCGTCGACTCGAGCGGTCATGCCGCCTCGCGGCTCGAGGGGGTCTTCGAAAAGGAGCTGAGCCTGGTGTGTAGCCCGGTGGCCCCCGGGCTGGCCCTCGAGGCGGTGCGCAAGTTCGACCCGGGGCTGCTGGTGGTCGAGGTGGTGGGGGCCTCGGCCGAGGTGCTCAAGCTGGTGGAGCGGGTGATGGCCGATCTCCCGCGGCCCATCGTGCTCATCGTGGAGTCGCCCGGGGCGCGGCAGGCGGCGTTCTCGTTGCTCGACGCCGGGGCGCTGGAGGTCATGCCGCTGCCCGACCGCGTCGACCCGGTCTTCCTGCGCAAGCAGCTGGTGTTGCTCTCGTCGGTGCAGGTGGTGCAGCACCCGCGGGGTCGCAAGCGGCGCACCTCGGCGGGCTTCCCGGCGGTGCGCCCGGACTACTTCGTGGTGGCCATCGCCGCGTCGCTGGGGGGCCCGAAGGCGCTGGCCGAAGTGCTCGCCGACCTGCCGCGCAACTTCCCCGCGCCGGTGGTGCTCTGCCAGCACATCACCCCGGGCTTCTCGGACGAGCTGGCGCATTGGCTGTCGGCCGAGACCGGCCACCAGGTGCACGAGGCGCGGGACGGGCAGCGGCTGGTGAAGTCGGAGGTGTTCCTGGCCCCCTCCCACGTGCACCTGCTGGTGCAGCCCAGCGGGGTGCTGCGGCTCGACGATGGGCCCCAGGTGGGCGGCTTCAAGCCGTCCTGCGACCTGTTGTTGCAGAGCGTCGCACAGAGTTTCTCCTCGCGGGCCATCGGGGTCGTACTCACCGGAATGGGCCGCGACGGCGCGAAGGGGCTGCAGGAGATCCGCGCCGCGGGGGGCCACACCATCGCCCAGGACGAGGCCACCAGCGTGGTGTTCGGCATGCCCGGCGCCGCCGTCGCGCTGGGGGCGGCGGAGCTGGTGTTGCCGCTCGACGACGTGGGCGCACAGCTCGTGAGGTGGGTCTCGTGAGCGACGTGTTGACCATCGAGCGGGGCTCCCTGGAGCAGCTCGCGGCGCTGCTGCTGGAGCGCGCGGGCCTGAAGATCACCCCCGACGGGTACTACGGGCTGCGCCTGGCCCTGCAGGCCCGCATGCCGGCCCTGGGCATCGCCGACGCCGCCGAGTACGTGGGGCGGCTCAAGCAGCGGGCCGGCGAGCAGGAGCTGCGCTCGCTCATTCCCCTGGTGACGGTCGGCAAGACGGAGTTCTTCCGCGACAGCCGCCAGTTCCTCGCCTTCGAGCGCAACGTGTTGCCCGCGGTGCTCGAGCGCGGCCGCCAGGACCTGCGGCGGGTCAAGCTGTGGTCGGCGGGCTGCGCCACGGGTGAAGAGCCCTACTCGCTGTCGATGGTGGCGCTCGAGAAGGGCGGCACCCCGGAGACGGTGGACATCTGGGCCACCGACCTCAACCCCGCGGCCACCGAGTCGGCGGCGCGCGCCTTCTTCCCGGCGCGGCGGCTGGTGGGGGTCAGCGAGGAGCGCATCCAGCGGTTCTTCTCGTCCGTCGACGGCGGCTACCAGCTGGTGCCCGCGGTGCGCAGCCTCATCCGCTTCGAGGGGCACAACCTCGCGGCGCCGGGCTGGCCCCAGGTCGAGGCGCGGTCGCTCGACGTCATCTTCTGCCGCAACGTGATCATCTACTTCGACCAGCCGACCATCGTGGGGGTGATGGAGCGCTTCTACGAGTCGCTGCGGCCCGGCGGGTGGATGTTCCTCGGCTACTCCGAGAGCCTCTTCAAGATCAGCACCCGCTTCGAGATGGTGGAGGTGGGCGGCACCTTCGCCTACCAGCGGCCGGTCTCCAGCCTGCGTCGCGAGCCGGCGCCGGTGACGACCATCGCGAGGCCCTCGGCGCCTCCGGCCCCGGTGCCCCCGCTGCGCTCGCCCACGGACGTCGAGACGGCGCTGCGAAACCTGCGGCGCCGCGAGGCCGAGAAGCCGCGGCCCCTGCCTGCGCCGGCCCCCTCGGCGCCGCCCCGGAGCCCGCCCACGCGCACCCCGGTGGAGCGCCTCGCGGAGGTGGTCGAGGCCATCGAGCGGGGCGACTTCCCCAAGGCGCTGCGCACCGTGCGCCGGCTGGCCGACGACGAGCCCGAAGATCTCGCGGCGCGGCTGACCTTAGGCAACGTCTACGCGCTGATGGGCAACCTCGACGAGGCCCGCGACGCGTACCAGGTGGCCCTCTCGCGCGAGCCGCTGTGTGTCGAGGCCCGGCTCTACACGGCCCTGGCGGCGATGCAGGTCGGGCAGCTCGACGAGGCGAAGCTCGAGCTGACCCGGGCGTTGTTCCTCGAGCCCACCCTGGCCGTCGGTCACTACCTCCTCGGGCAGGTGCAGGAGCGCCGCCAGGACCCCGACGGGGCGCTGCGCTCGTACCGGAACGCCATCAGCCAGCGGAAGCAGCCCCGGCACGAGCTGATCGGCCACTTCCCGGACCTGCCGCGGAGCAACGAGGCCATCGCCCAGGCGGCCCAATACCGGCTGGCTGCCCTGTCAGAGAGGTAGGTTGCGAGGGCGGGGGAGCCGTGGTTAAGAGACGCGCCCCGCCGGTCCACCGGGATTGACCCGATGCAAGGCGGCTCGAAAGGTCGTCCACACATGAAGCTCGATATGCACCCCGTCTATCCCCCCGCGCGCATCACCTGTGCCTGCGGCAACATGATCGAGACCCGCTCCACGCGCGGTTCGTTCTCCGTCGAAGTCTGCTCGAACTGCCACCCGTTCTTCACCGGCAAGTACAAGCTGATGGACACGCAGGGCCGCATCGATCGCTTCAAGAAGAAGTACGACACCAAGAAGGGCGCGGTCGGCAAGGTCTAAGCAACCACCGACGTGCTTCAAAAAGAGCCGGTGGATCCTCCCCGAGGGTCCGCCGGTTTTTTCATGCCCGGTGGCGCAGGCGAGCCCAAGCGGCTATCTGCCCCGCGGTGAGCAACCAGGAAGCGGGTCCCCGGCAGCCGTACATCGGTGGGCAGGCCGTCGTCGAAGGCGTGATGATGCGCAGCCCCAAGTCGTTCGTGGTCGCGGTGCGCCGGCACGTGGGCGGCGTGGCCATTCGTGAGCAGGCGTGGGGCCAGCTGTTGCCCGGGCTCAAGTTCATGCGCTGGCCTGTCTTCCGCGGCGCGCTGGTGCTGGCCGAGTCGCTGCACAACGGCTTCTCCGCGCTCAAGTTCTCGAGCGAGCACGGGCTCCCGCCGGAAGAGGGGGGCGGAAAGAAGAGCGTCAGCACCTCGGCGCTGCTCGCGTTCCTGTTCTCGAGCATCGTCCTGGCGGCCGACGGCGAACCCTCGGCCGGTGGTGGCACCCCGGCTCCGAAGAAGGAGAGCTCCACCGGGGCCGACCTGATGCTGGGCTTCGCCACCTTGATGATGGTGCTGTTCTTCATCGGCCTGCCGCACGCGCTGACCTGGCTGGTGGGCAAGGCCGTCGGCCCGTCCTTCGACACCACGAGCTTCTCGTTTCACCTCGTGGACGGGGTGTTCCGCATCGGCATCCTCGTGGGCTACGTCTGGGTGCTCTCGAAGACCGACGACGCGGCGACGCTGTTTCGGTACCACGGGGCCGAACACAAGGCGATTTGGACCTACGAGGCCTTCAAGCCGCTGACCGTGGCCGAGGCGCGGCCCTTCACCACGCGGCACCCGCGCTGCGGCACGAGCTTCCTGTTCATCGTGGTGGGCGTGGCGGTGCTGATGCACGTGGCGGTGTTGCCCTTCGTGCCCCGGCTGCACCCCAACGACTTCGTGAACCAGGTGCTGATGATCTTCATCAAGATCCCCATGGCGTTCCCCATCGCGGGCATCGCCTACGAGCTGCAGCGCTGGTCCGCGAAGGACTCGTGCCCCGCGTTCATCAAGGCGCTCACGAAGCCCGGCATCTGGCTGCAGAAGATCACCACCCAGCCGCCCACCGACGCCCAGCAGGAGGTCGCGCTGCTCTCGCTGGATCGCGCCCTGGCCCGGGAAGAGGGCAAGCCGAAGTCTCCCGAGGGCGTGACGCTCTACGAGACCTTCGCGCAGGCCGCGGCGTGATCGCCGCCGGGTGAAAAATTAGACAGCGATCCAACCTCACGTACCGTGTCGATCAGGCCTGTAGCACCGGCCCCCAATCGAACACCGGAGGATGGATGTCGTCATCGATCTCGATCGCGCGGCCCCGCGCGACCCCTGAGCTGTCTGAGCACGTCTACGCCCGCAGCAAGGAATACGTCCTCTACAAGGGCGACTCGCTGGCGCTGCTCGAGAAGTTCGAAGACCAGACCTTCGACATGATCTTCGCCGACCCCCCGTACTTCCTCTCGAACGGTGGCTACACCTGCTCGGGCGGCAAGCGCGCGGCGGTGAAGAAGGGCGACTGGGATCAGAGCCGCGGCATCGAGAACGACCACGCCTTCACCTCGGCCTGGCTCAAGGCCTGCCAGCGGCTGCTCAAGCCGTCGGGCACCATCTGGGTCTCGGGCACGCAGCACGTGATCTTCTCGGTCGGCTTCGCGATGCAGCAGCTGGGCTACAAGCTGCTCAACACGGTCACCTGGTACAAGCCCAACGCGAGCCCGCACCTGGCGTGCCGGTACTTCACGCACTCCACCGAGATCCTCGTGTGGGCCTCGCCCAACGGCGGCAAGGGCAAGCTCCAGCACAAGTTCAACTACCAGGACATGAAGCAGGCCAACGGCGGCAAGCAGATGCGCGACGCGTGGGCGCTGCCGAAGACCGGTGAAGAAGAACTCTCCGACGACGGCGAGGGCAAGCTGTGGACGATGACCACGCCCAAGCCCAGCGAGAAGTCGCACGGCAAGCACCCGACGCAGAAGCCGATCGCGCTGATGGAGCGGCTGGTGGACGCGTGCACCGATGACGACGCGCTGGTGCTCGACCCGTTCTGCGGCAGCGGCACGACGGGCGTGGCGGCGGTGTCCAAGGGCCGGCGCTTCGTCGGCATCGACATGGACACCACCTACCTCGACCTGACGAAGAAGCGCCTGGACGCGGTGAAGTGAAACTCCCTCGCCCCGCGAAAGCGGGGAGAGGGCCGGGGTGAGGGGCCGGCCTGGCTCAAAGGCCGCAAGCCCCCGCACCGAACCGCTCAGGCCGTGGCGTTCAACTGCTGCGTGCGCCGGGCGATGAACTCCACCAGCAAGCGCACGCCGTACCCGGTGGCGCCCTTGTTGAAGTAGCCGCGCTCCTTGGGGCTCTGCGAGGGGCCGGCGATGTCGAGGTGGATCCACGGCGTCTCGCCGACGAACTCCTTCAAGAACAACGCGGCGCTGATGGCCCCACCGGCGCGATCGCCGGCGTTCTTCATGTCGGCGACCTCGCTCTTGAGCACGTCCCGCTGGAACTCGGTGACCGGCAGGCGCCACAGCTCTTCGCCGGCGAGCCGCGCCGATTCCGAGACGTCGTAGAACAGCTGGTCGTCACCGCCGAAGGCGCCGGCGATGTAGTTGCCCAGGGCGATGATGCAGGCGCCGGTGAGCGTGGCGAGGTCGATGATCGCCGCGGGCTTGAGCTCGTTGGCGTACGCGAGCACGTCCCCGAGCACCAGGCGCCCCTCGGCGTCGGTGTTGGTGATCTCCACGGTCTTGCCCAGGCGGGAGACGAGCACGTCGCCGAGCCGGTAGGCGTTGCCCGCGGGCATGTTCTCGCAGGCGCCGAAGAAGGCGTGCACGGGGAAGTTCGGGTGCATGTGGGCGATGACCTTCATCGCGCCGAGCACCGCGGCCGAGCCAGCCATGTCGGTCTTCATGTCGAGCATGCCGTCCGAGGGCTTGAGCGAGAGACCGCCCGAGTCGAAGGTGATGGCCTTGCCCACGAAGCACACCGGCGCGCGCTTGGCCGCCTCGGGGTCGCGGGGAATGTACGAGAGCTGCACCAGGCGGGGCTCTTCGACGCTGCCGCGGGCGACGCCGAGGAACATGCCCATCTTGAGCTCGGTGATCTTCTTCCGGTCTCCGATGGCGATGTTCAGGCCGACCTCCTTGGCCATGGCCTTCGCCTCCTCGGTGAGGATGGTGGGGGTCATGGTGCCGGCCGGCTCGTTGACGAGGTCGCGGGCCCAGTTGGTGGCCTCGCCGACCAGCCGCGCGTGCGCGAGCACCGCGTCGTGGGCCTTTTCCTTCTTCACGCCCTCGGGGAGGTGGAGCTGCACCTTGTCCAGCCTGGGCGCGTTCTTCTCGTCCTTGTTCTGGGTCTTCCAGCGATCGTACCGGTAGGCGCCCAGCTCGAAGCCCTCGATGACGGCCTTGATGGCCTGGTCGAGCTCGCGGACGACGGGCAGCTGCACCGAGGCGGTCTTCGCCTTGAGGCGGGTGGCGGTCTTCACGGCGCGGCCGGCGGCGAGGCGCAGGATCTCGGCCGTGAACTTCGCGCGTGCGCCGAGGCCCACGAAGATCACCCGCGCTGCGGGCACCTTGCCGTGGCTCTGGAACACGAAGGTCTGGTCGGCCTTGCCCTTGAACCCTTCACCGATGGCGGTCTTGAAGAGCAGGCCCCTGGTCTTCTTGTCGACGCTCAACAGCGCCCTGGGCGGGCTCTTCTTGTCGGTGAGATCGGTCTCGAAGAGGGGGAAAACCAGCACGTCCGCGCGGGCCTTGGCGGCATCGGCGGCAGCGAATGAAAAATGCATGAGGTGACGACTCCTTCGGGGGGAAAACGCCGCGGGACTGTAGCCAAGCGGCCGAAAGGGGCCACAGGAAACCTGTGGGGCGGTAAGGTGCGCGCCGCTGTATGTCCGCCCTCCTGACGCACCTCACCGCGGTCGAGCGCCTCGCCGCTCATGTCAACGCGCTCCCCCCCGAGTTCGCGCGAGCGCTGGGGGAGGACCTCGAGTACGCGCGCTTCGGCGCGGCCCTGCCCGAGCTGCCCCGTTTCGGTGGGTGGACGATGGGCCTGGATGCCTGGTTGGCGCGCGGCCACCGGCCCCACTTCAGCGAGCTGATGACGGCCCGCGCCCCGGTGCACTTCGGGCTCAAGGCGGCCGAGCTGGTGGCCAACGGCGCGCTGGTGGGCGTCGAGGCGGGCCTGGCCTACCTCGCGGGCTACTTCAGCCAGGTCTGCGTCTCGCGGTCGCTCGAGCCGTTGATGCAGCAGTTGCTCACCACGCAGCGCAACCAGGGCGAGAGCGAAGCGGCGGCGCGGGCGCGCATCGAGTGGACGCAGTCGCTCTTCTTCATGCAGGACCTCCACGGCAGCCCGCTGGTGGGCACGCCGGCGGTGCGGGGCAAGCTGCAGATCCGCAAGGCGAGCAACGTCAAGGGCGTGGGCCGCGGGTTCTACGAGCTGATCCGCGTGTCCTCGAACGACGCCTTCGGTGACGCGCCCACCAAGATCGAGGTCGATGCCTGGGTGCGCGGGCTGTACCTGTTCTCGCTGGCCCTGGGTTCCCCGCTGGGCCGGCTCAAGGCGCTGTCGGGTTCGCACCTCTCGACGAAGGAGCTCTACCGGGGCGAAGGGGTCGACGTCTTCGCGGCCGTGGACCGGGGCCTGGAGCACGCGCGGGAGTTGCTGACGTTGCTGGGCAGCATGATCCGCCGCAACAGCTGGTCTCCAAGGGCGCGGGGCAAGTTCCTCGAGGTGTGCCCCGAAGGGTCGCCGGAGCAGGTGTGCCGCGCGATGACTGCGTGACGCCCCCTTCGCTCAACGCGCAGGAGCAGGTGGTGGGCGCGGGAGAGCGGGTGTGGCGAGCGCAGACGCGCGATGGCCACGTGATCGAGCTGGTCGACGCCACCAGGCCCCCCGAGCGCGCGCTGCGCCGGGTCTTCGGGCTGTCGGTGCTGGTCGGCTGCCCGGTGAAGTGCACCATGTGCGACGCGGGCGGTGGCTACCTGGGCAAGCTCGAGGCCGGCGAGCTCTTCGAGCAGCTCGACTTCCTCGTGGAGACCACGGGCGGCCGCGACGTGCCCGAGCTCCGCGTGGAGCTCACGCGCATGGGCGAGCCCGCCTTCAACCCCGAGGTGCTGACGTTCTTGCGGGGCTTGCCCGGTCGCTACCCCTGGGCGCGCGTCGAGGCCCTGGTCTCGAGCGTGGGTCCGGCGCGGTGCGAGGCGTTCTTCGAGGAGTTGCTCGAGGTGAAGGCCGCGCACTTTCCGAGCGGTGGGCTCACGGCGCAGCTGTCCATGCACACCACCGACGAGCAGGTGCGGCGGACGGTGGTGCCGATCAAGTGCTGGGGCTTCGACGCCATGGCCGCATGGGGTGAGCGCTTCGCGCGCGCGGGCGGGCCGAAGGTGGTGCTTCACTTCCCCGTGGCGCAGCACCTGCCCATCGACGCCAGCGCCCTGGCCCAGCGGTTTTCCCCGGAGTGGTTCGCGGTGAAGCTCTCGCCCATCACCCCCACCGAGGCGGCTTCCCGGGCGGGGCTCTTCACGGCCGATGCGCTGGCCCTTGACGCGCTCGCGCAGGCTTTGACCGAGCGGGGCTTCCAGGTGGTGCGCACCGAGACCCCGGCCGAGCAGGCGGACGCATGCGGGCGCTTCTTCTCTGCGCCGCCGCAGCTGGGCACGCCGCGCAGGACGCTGCGCCCGCATCACGAGCGCGACTGATCCTTCAGGGGAGGGCGATGTCCTGCACCACGTCGGCGGTGCCGGTGGTGACGCTCGCGTGGGGCATGCCCGCGGCGAAGGGGTTCACCACCCAGGCCAGGGCGTCGGTGATGGGGTTGGCGCCGTTGGCGTTGGTGAAGACCCGCAGGTTCACCGTCGAGTTCCCGCGGAACGCCGCGCCCGAGTAGGTCGCGCGCGAGGTGTTGGTGGTGGTGTCCTGGGTGAAGATCACCGGCATCATCACCGCCTGGATGCCGTCGCTGATGCTGGCCACGCGGGCCGCGACGATGCCGAAGCCCAGGCCGCCAGTCGGCGCCGACATGCTCCCCAGGGCCAGCGTTCCGGAGAGGGTCACCGGTCCGAAGGCGAAGTCGGCCACGGTCTCCTCGTCGGCCACGATGGTGACCGGCTGCAGCGGGTTGGCCAACAGGTTGATCGCCAGCCCGCCGTTGCCGAAGCCGATGAGCGAGGGCACCGGGGTCACGCGGCCGGGCATCAGGTCGGTGAGCACGTAGGGGTACTGGGTGTCGTTCTGGTTGGTGAGGATGCGGTAGCCGTTCTGCAACTGCTGGATGAGCGCCGCGGGGTCGAGGCCGCCGGTGAGCGCGCCGGGGTCGAGCAGCGAGATCTGCAGGTTCTGCAGCGGCGGAGGCCTGGGCAGGGTGATCGTCCCGCGCAGCGTGCCCAGGCCCGAGCCCGAGGCGCCCAGGTAGATGCGCACGTTCTCCGGGCCGGCCTTGAAGGGGTCCTCGAGATCGAGGTCGATGGTGGTCGTCGCCGACTGGAAGTCGAGGAAGGGGATGAGGTTGCCGTCACCGTTGCGATCGGAGATCGCCGTCAGCCGCTGCGCGCCGGTCTTGAGGCCCTCGAACTTGAAGGGGATCTCCCCGGGGGTCGCGGGCTTGCCCAGCTCGAGCAGGCTGGTGTTGCGGAACAGGCCGGCGTCCTTGTTCACCGCGAAGCCGCCGATCACCACCACGCCCGAGATGGTGCCCTTGGGGCCCCCGGCGCGGAGCCACGTGCCCTCCTCGAGGTCTCCGTCCTTGCCGCCGACCGAGGCGAAGTACTTCACCGTGGTCGTCGCGCTCACGGTGATGGTCAGGGGCGAAGGCCCCGACACGCGGCCCACCGAGCTCGTGCGCGGGTCCTGGCCGTTGGTGCTGGCGTAGATCGTCGCCGGGCGATCCGCCTCGAAGGTGACGGTGATCGTGCCGTTGAAGGTGCCGGCGGGCGGGGTGGCCTTCACGCCGGGGGGCCCGAGCTCCGCGGTGGGCTCGAGCACGAGGGGGCCGGGCGTTTGACCGCAGGCAGGCAGCAGCGACAGCGCGAGGACCAGGAGTGAGAGGCGCATTCGGCCGCATTGGGCGCGCGGCCGATTCGAAAGTCAACGGACGGTGGTGATGTCCTTCTCGAGCTTCTCGCCGGTGACCAGCAGCCCGTTCTTCACCTGCTCGGGCACGGTCTCGGCCACCTCGCAGGTCTTCACCAGCGCCTCGAGATCGCTCATGTCCGACAGCGGGCAGCGCCGGGCCGCGAAGGTCACCCGCACGTCGCGCACGTATTCGTCACCGTTGAGCAGCGTCACCAGGCACTGCGTGAGCACCAGCCCGTCGCCGGTGTTCCACATGATCCACCGGCCGGCGATCACCCCGGCCTCTTCGTTGATGGTCCGCACGCCGCCGCAGTGGGTCTGGGTGGCCTTGATGGCGCGGGCCCAGGCCCCGTCGGGTTTGGTGGTGCGGAAGTACGGCTGGGGCAGGGTCCACGACTCCACCACGCACCCGCTCAGCAACAGCCCGGCCAGGAAGAGCGCTCTCATTTGCGATCGGTATGCACCAGCGGCGAGAAGAAGCAGTCTTTCTTCGTGTACTCGTCGAAGGAGAAGGCGAAGCGGTAGCTGGCGGCCGCGCGCTGGTTGCAGTCGGGGCGCTCGCAGAACCGGCACGAGACCCCGATGGGCACGGCGTCGCGCTTGAGGTCGGTCGTCGGCAACCCGTAGGCGAGGTACCTGGCATTCTCGGCGTGGGTGCCCAGGCCGATGGAATACGCGGTGCCGCGCACGATGGTGCCTTCGATGGGTTGCAGCTGCACCTTGGCGAAGTCGAAGTAGGTCGTGCCGTCGGGCATCGCCGAGTACTGGCGGATCAGCTGCGAGGGGTTGAGGAAGGCGAGGTGCACCGCCCACTTGCCGCAGTTGCCGGTGGAGGCGAACTTGATGCCCGTGCCCGAGTACCGCTTGCTGATGTTGCCGGCGATGTCGGTGCGGATGAAGTGGAAGGGCAGGCCCTTGCGCTTGGGGTCGGCGAGGTTGCACACCCGGTGCGCGACGGTCTCGTAGGTCACGCCGAAGATCGACGAGAGCAGCTCCACGTCGTAGCGCGTGCGCTGCACCTCCTTGAAGAAGTCGCCGTAGGGCAGCATCAGCGCGCCGGCGAAGTAGTTCGCGAGGTTGACCTTGATGAGCCGCGGGGTCTCGGCGTGCTTGGTCTTCGCGCCGACGATGCGCTCCACGAGGCGCATCTTGTCGAGCGCCAGCAGGCCCAGCGTCGCGGCGATCTGGAACTTGAGCGGCTGCTCGGTGAGCGTGGGCGAGAGCTCGAGCACCTGGTCGGGCAGCGAGAGCCTGCGCACCACCGAGCTCCCCTCGGGCGCCTCGGCCACGCGGGTGGTGATGCCGAAGCGGGCCTCGAGCATCTTGATCAGCGTGCCCGAGCCCAGGATGCGATCGTTGCCGAAGTCCTGGCGAAGCGATTCGGCCTCTTCCTCGAGCTCGGGGAAGTAATTCTGGTGGCTCTGCAGGAAGTCCGAGACCTCGTCGTAGGGCGAGTAGTCGAGGCGCGGGTCGGCGGGGCTGGAGCTGGCGCGGCCCTGCTGCTCGCTGGAGAGCTGGGCCATCACGTTCTCGAGCTGGCTGCGGGTGTTCTTGTAGAGGTTGAAGAGCGCGGCCACGGTGCCGGCCAGCTTGGGCTCGGCCGACAGGGACTGCAGCGAGTCTTGATCGAGGTTGAGCGTCTTGAGCAGCGGCTCATCCAGCAGCTTGGCCAGCGCTTCGTCCACGCGGCCTTCCCCGAGCTGCGACATGAACTCCTCGGGGTCGACCTGGAAGAAGCGCAGCGCCTTCCACAAGAGAGGGAAGGGCGTGACCCGCTTCCCCTTCTCGATGAGGTTCAAGTAGGCCGCGCTGACCCCCAGCTCGCGGGCGGCATCGGCCTGCTTGATGTTCTTCGACAACCGCAGCGTGCGGAGCCGATGCCCGACGTTCGCGTTGAGCGCGTTCTCGTTCATGGCCGCCACGGGTGCGGTCGATCAGCCGACTTCGATGAGCTCGATGTCGAAGATCAGCGTGGAGTTGGGGGGGATGACCGGCGGGTAGCCCATGGGGCCGTAGCCGAGCTCGGGCGGGATGGTCAGCTTGCGACGACCGCCGACCTTCATGCCGGCGACGCCCTGGTCCCAGCCCTTGATGACCATGCCCGCGCCCAGCTGGAAGTCGAAGGGCTCGTTGCGATCGCGCGAGGAGTCGAACTTCTTCCCGTTGGTGAGGGTGCCTGTGTAGTGCACCGCGACTGACTGGCCCGACTTTGCTTCTGCGCCGGTGCCGACCTGGATGTCTTCGATTTGAAGGGGCATGGGGCCGGAACCTACGACGCGCGGCCCGGTTGCGAAACGACTTCGCAGCGCCCGTCGTGACAGCCCGCGGCGGCCTGCTCCCCCCGGGCGCGATCGACCTCGCGGGCCACCTGGGTCTCGGCCTCGAAGCGGAACGCGGCGCTCACGTCTTTCCTGCGCGACGAGATCCAGTGAAACAGGGCCCGGGCCCGGCTGCGCAGCGGCTCCCGGCCCGCCTTCGCCGCCCAGGGCCGGAACGCCTCGAGCGCCCACAGCGACATCACGAAGGCGTCGCCGCCCCGGTACACGCCGCCCGACGAGTCGATGACCACCAGCTCGTCGTCGCCCTGGGGGAGGTTCGCGAAGACGCGGCGGGCCACCTCCCCGCTGCGCGGCAGGCACATCAGGGGCACCAGCTTGTCCTGGGCGCGCAGCCATTCCGCGCACCGGCAGCAGAACCCGCAGGTGTCGTCGTACAGCACCCACATGGCCTCGATGCGGGGCCTCATCTCAGGCCTCGCTGGGACGGAAGTACTGCTCGGGCGCGACGGGCGCGGCCCCCCGGTCGGCGATGGCGCGGCGGCGCATGCGGTTGAGCACGTAGAGGTTGCCGAAGTGCATCACCCCGAGAATGAGCAGCACCGAGCCGTAGCTGGTGGCGACGTTCTCGATGAGCTGCGCTGCGTTCCACGCCTCGACCCGGTCCTTGAGCGTGCGCACCACCCAGCCGCAGTTCACCAGGTAGAAGCCCACCAGCAGCAGCTTGTTGACCGCGTCGGCGAGCACCTCCTTGCCGAGGAAGGTGTCGGCGAGGAAGGCCGCGCCGTTCTTGAAGAGCGTGCGGCCGACCCACACCGTCGTCCCGAGGGCGAGCGAGAGGTACGTGAGGTGCTGAACGACGAGGTACGGCGAGGTGATGGGGGGTTCCATGTTGGTACTGCTCCTTTCAAAGAGCAGTACCGGGAACGCCCTTCTAGGGTTGCGCGCGCTCGAGCATTTGCCGCAACCCCTCGACGACCGGGGGAATCGAGCCGCCGATCACTCCCAACACCCACGCGGGTTCCCGCAACAGCCGCCTCCCCAGGCGCCACGCTTCGAGGCGCGCCAGGCAGGCGAAGTAGGCCACCGCCATGATCATCGCCCCGCCACCCAGCGGCATGTAGGCGAGCAGCTCGGGGCTCAAGAAGTACTTCCGGGTGACGAAGGTGCTCACCGCGATCGCCCCGGCGATGAAGGTGGCCCGGGCGAAGGGCAGGGGCCCCGAGGGACGCGAGGTGAGCAGCCCGGCCTTGCGCCAGTGCTGCCGCAGCGCTCCCACGGCCGCCAGGGCGACGCTGAACAACGCCGCCGCCGCGAGGATCCACCCGGTCTCGAAGCGCGCCACGGTGAAGAGCCGGCCGTCGGAGAGCGTGCGCGTGCCCAGGGCGACGAGCGGCGGCACGTCACCCGCGGCGTGCACCCGCGGCGTCAGGCTCACGAGGCCCGCCCACGAGCCCGCGGCGACGGCGATGGTCATCGAGAGCGCCACGGCCCGGCTCCACAGTTGCTCCTCGGGGGGCAGGGCCCCCGCGGCCTCCAGCGTCACGTCGCGCAGCGCGAGCTGGAACTCCCGGGCCGACTCGAAGCGCAGCTCCGGCGCCGCCGCCATGGCGCGCCGGACGATCACGTCGAGCCCTCCGGGGAGCGGAGCCGCCTCGCCCACCGGGGCCTCGCCCGTCACCAGTTGCCGCAGCATCGCCCCCAGCGCGTAGAGGTCGGCGCGCACCGACGCCGGCTCGCCGCGCAGCACCTCGGGGGCCACGAAGCCCGGGGTGCCCATGGCCGCGCCCGGCCGGGTCAGCGCCTGGCCCTTCGTCTCGCGCGCGATGCCGAAGTCGGAGAGCTTCACCTCGCCGTTGGAGGTCAGCAGCACGTTCTCGGGCTTCACGTCGCGGTGCACCAGGCCTGCGTCGTGCACCGCCTGCAGCGCCTCGCAGACGGCGAGGGTGACGCGCACCGCCTCGCGCGGCTCCAGTTGGCCCTTCGCCGCCAGGGTGCCGCCGTCGACGTATTCCATGACGAGGTACGCCTCGCCGTCCTCTTCACCGGCGTCGAAGATCTGCACCACGTTGCGGTGGGTGACCTTCGCCAACGCGCGGGCCTCGCGGGTGAAGCGATCCTTGAGCTCGGGCTGCGTCGCCAGCGCGGCCGAGAGGAACTTCACCGCCACGAGGCGATCGAGCCGCACGTGGCGCGCGCGGTACACGGTGCCCATGCCACCCTCGCCGAGCGGCTCGAGCAGCTCCAGTCCCGCGAAGGTCTCGCTCGCCGTCGTCAGCAGGCACTTCGGGCACGGGCCTGCGCCCTGCAACACGCTCCCGCAGCGCACGCACGTCATGCGCTCAACGAGCCCAGCAGCGAGGCGACTTCGAGGTCGAGCTCGGCCGCGTCGCCCACGGTCTGGCGCACCTCGGCCTCCACCAGCTCGCGGAAGCGCAGCCGCGCGCGGTGGAGCAACGACTTGAGCTGGGGAATGGAGAGCGCGTACTTCGCCGCGATCTCCCGGTAGCCGGGCGGTTCTGCGGCGGGGGAAAAGAAGAGCCGGATGATCTCGAAGGAGCCCGCGCGCGAGCCCCACTCCTGCTCCAGCGCGGCCAGCGCGCGGTCGAAGATGGACATCGCCCAGGCGCGCTCGAAGGCCTGCTCGGGGCTCAGCGACGGGTCGGCGAGGCGCTCCCCGAGGCTGGCGTCGAGCTCGAGGGGCCGGGCGCCTGGACCTCCGCGCTTCGCGGCCGTGGCCTTCTCGTGTTGCCGCAGCAGGAAGTGATCAGCCGCGACCTTCAGGAACCCGCGCAGCCGGCCCCGCTCCGGCGTCAGCTGCTGCACCACCTCGCGCTCGAGCAGCTCGACGGCGAAGGACTGCACCGCGTCGGAGGCATCGGCCGCCGAGAGCCCCCGCGCCCGGAAGAAGGCGTACAGCGGAGGCCAGTAGGTGGAGAGCAGGTGGCGCCACGCCTCGGCGGCCGCCTCCGGAGACTCCCGGGCCCCGAGGATCAGCGTCCACCGCGTGGTGGGGAACGCGCTCATCGTTCAGGAGGTCGCAGGCGGCTCGCAGATGCCCTGGGCGAGCTGGCCGATGCCCTTCAAGTCTTCGATCGCCTCGCCGAGGTACGGGGCGGCGATGGCGAAGGCCGTCTTCGGCACCTCGTTCTTCAGCTGGGTCAGCAGCGCCTGGTCACGCGCCACGCGGCCCCGTTCGATCATCGCCAACGCCTGGAGCTTGATGAGCCCCGACTCGACGGGGCTGGTGAGCTCGAGAGAGAGCTCGGCCACGTCGATGAAGCCCTCGGTGCGCACCCAGCTGCGGTTCAAGATGAAGCCCGCGAAGGGCAGCCCCATGCCCGCGATGCGATCGCGGAAGTAGCGCGCGTCGGCCAGCGCGGCCTGGTCGGGGCTGGTCACGAGGAGAAACGAGGCGTCCTGCGAGGTGAGCAGCGCGCGCACCCCTTCCGCGTGGGCGCGCATCGGGCCGAACATGCCGCCCATGGCGCCGAGGAACTCCTGGATCTCCTGGAAGAACTCGGGCCCGAAGACCTTGTTGAAGACGGTGCCGATCAGCTCGGTGGCCTTCTTGAAGAAGCCGCGCGACTTCGACGGCATGAACAGCGAGAGCACCTTCTCATCGAGGAACCGCGCCAACTTTCCCGGGGCCTCGAGGAAGTCGAGGGCGTTGCGCGCCGGCGGGGTGTCGAGCACCACCAGGTCGTAGCGGCCGCTCGACGACAGCTCGTAGAGCGCCTCGGCCGCGGTGTACTCCTGCATGCCGGCCACCAACTCCGAGAGGTGGCGAAAGAGGCGGCTGCTCAAGATGCGGTCGGCCTGCTCGGTGCTGGGCGCCATGCGCCGCACCAGGCTCTCGAAGACCACGTCGGGGTTGAGCATCCACGCGTCCAGCGTGCCGGTGGTGACGCCCGCGTCGGCGAGGCGCTCCTTCGAGACCGAGGCCGGTTCCCTCATGTGCTGCGAGAGCCCCATGGCCTGGGCCAGGCGCTTGGCCGGGTCGATGGTCAGCACCAGCACCCGGCGCCCCATGCGCGCGCCCGCAAGGCCGATGGCGGCCGCGGTGGTGGTCTTGCCCACGCCCCCGGCTCCACAGCAGACGATGACCTTCTTTTCCGCGACGAGCCGGCCCAGATCGGGGTTCGACGACATGCGCGGCAGCATAATGCGAATTGCGCGGCGCCCTGGCGAAACGTAGGTGACCCACCATGAGCCACATGAAGGGAAAGACCGTGCTGGTCACGGGCGCCACCGCCGGCATCGGCAAGGAAACGGCCCTGGGCATCGCCAAGCTCGGCGCCCACGTGGTGATCGTCGGCCGCAACGAGGCGAAGACGAAGGCGGTGGTCGAGGAGCTGAAGACCGCCAGCAGCAACCCGCTCATCGACTACGTGCTCGCTGATCTCTCGAAGCTCTCGGAGGTGCGCCGCCTGGCCGCCGAGTTCATCGCCCGCTTCGGCCGCCTCAACGTGCTGGTCAACAACGCCGGGGGCCTGAACATCGACCGCGAGGTGACCTCCGACGGCTACGAGCTGACCTTCGCGGTGAACCACTTGAGCTACTTCCTGCTCACCGACCTGCTCCTGCCCGCGCTCGAGAAGGGGGCGCCCTCGCGCATCGTCAGCGTGGCCTCCGATGCCCACCGCGGGGCGTCGGTCGACTTCGACGATCTCCAGAGCGCCAGGGGCTACATCAGCTTCCGCGCCTACGGCCGCTCGAAGCTGATGAACATCCTCTTCACCCGCGAGCTGGCCCTGCGCGTCGCCAGCAGGCGCATCACCGCCAACTGCCTGCACCCCGGCGTGGTGGCCTCGAACTTCATGAGCAAGCCCGGCTTCAAGGGCGCCGTGGGGAACTTCGTGTTCTCGCTCATCGGGACCAGCCCCGCGAAGGGCGCGCTGACCAGCATCTACCTGGCGACGTCCCCGCAGGTGGAAGGCGTGAGCGGGAAGTACTTCGCCAAGCTGCGGCAGCTGCTGCCCAGCAAGCAGGCGCAGGACGACGCCACCGCGAAGAAGTTGTGGGAGGTCAGCGAGAAGCTCGTCTCGGCCTGACGCTTCAGCCGAGCTGGGCCACGAGGTTCTTCGCCGGCTCCACGCCGGTTCCGTCGACCTCGTGCAGCAGCACCGAGCCCTGGGGGCGCTTGTCCTTGAGCAGGGCGATCGCCGCCCGGGCCCGTTCGATGCGCTTCATCTCGCGGGCGCCGAAGACGTTGGCCGGCAGCACCGGGGTCAGGGCGTCGCGCTCTTCCGTGGAGAACGGGTCGAGGGGCACGCGGTTGACGACGATCGCGGTCACCGCGAGCTTGTGCTTGCCCAGGCCCTTTTCCAGCTCCAGGGCCTCGGTCACCGGCAGGGTCTCGGGCAGGGTGACGATCACGCAGCCGGTCATCTTCGGGTCGGTCAGCGTGGTGACCCCCTCGAGCGCGGCGCGGTAGATCGGACCGCCGGGGATGGCGCGGGTGAGGAACTCGGGGATCTGCGCGAGCGCCAGCGCGTGGCCCGTGGCCGGCGAGTCGATGATGCACACGTCGAACATCGGCTGGCCGTTGGGGTGGTGGCGCTTGAGCAGGTCGAGCATGCGGTACATCACGCCCATGTCGGAAAAGCCGGGCGCGGCCGAGAGGAACTTCTTGAGCCCCTGGCTGCGCATCGCGGTGTCCGCGAGGATCTTGATGGGTAGCGCGTCCTGCAGGAAGCGCAGGTGGCCCATGGTGGGCGTGAGCAGGGCGACCCAGAGGTTCTCCGAGTGCAGCTGCGGCTCCTCGGTGGGCTTGACCCCGCCCAGGGCCTCGTAGAGCGCCGAGGGGGTCTCCGCGTCGGGCACGATCTCCGCGACCAGGACGCGCTTGCCTTGTTGGCTGAAGGCGCGGCCGAGCGCCGCGGTGGTGGTCGTCTTACCGACCCCACCCTTACCAGTGACGATGATGCAGCGGCGCTGCACGAGATCGAGAAGAGACATCAGCTGGGCGCAGGCTAACCGAACTCCCGGGGCCAGAGGTGTACGAACTCTGTCCCTCCGTGCTGGCGCGGGGGAGCGCGGTCGCTATGGTTCGGCCCCATCATGCGCGTCATCAACTTCAGCGCCGGCCCCGCAGGTCTCCCGCTCCCCGCTCTCGAGAAGGCTCGCGACGAGCTCCTCGACTACGCCGGCACCGGCATGTCCATCATGGAGCAGTCGCACCGTGACAAGCCCTACGAGGCCGTGCACCGCGACGCCATCGAACGCCTGACCCGGCTGCTGGGCATCCCCGACACCCACACGGTGCTGTTCCTCACCGGCGGTGCGTCGGCGCAGTTCGCGTTGATCCCCATGAACTTCCTCTCGGCCGGGCAGAGCGCCGACTACGTGATGACCGGCGTGTGGAGCGAGAAGGCGCTCGACGAGGCGAAGCTCCTGGGCACGCCGCGCATCGCCGCCACCACGGTCAACGCCGACGGCAAGTACACCCGCGTGCCGACCCAGGCCGAGCTCCAACTCGACCCCGGCGCGGCCTACGTGCACTCGACCTCGAACAACACGATCTACGGCACCCAGTTCCACACGATGATCGACACCGGCTCGGTGCCGCACGTCTGCGACATGAGCTCCGACTTCATGTGGCGGCCGCTCGACGTCCGTAAGTTCGACTTCATCTACGCCGGCGCCCAGAAGAACCTCGGGCCCTCGGGCGTGCTGGTGGCCATCGCCAGGAAGGAGTTCCTGGCGCGCGGCCGCAAGGACATCCCGAAGATCTTCCGCTACGCGACGCACGCCGAAGCCGACTCGCTCTACAACACGCCCCCCACGCTCGCGATCTACCTGGTGCGCAACGTGCTCGAGTGGATGGAGGGGCAGGGCGGCCTGCCGGGCATGGAGAAGCGGAACACCCGCAAGGCCGAGCTGCTCTACGGCGCGCTCGATCGCCTCACCGGCTTCTACACGGCGCCCGTGGAGAAGGCCTCGCGCAGCGTGATGAACATCGTTTTCCGCACCCCGTCGGAGGCGCTCGATGCCGTCTTCGTCACCGAATCGAAGAAGGCCGGCATGATCGGACTCAAGGGTCATCGCACGGCGGGTGGCATTCGGGTCTCGGCCTACAACGCGGTGTCGGTGCAGGACATCGAGACCCTCGTCTCGTTCATGGAGCAGTTCGCGAAGTCCCACGGTTGAATCACCTGGAGTTCCTGATGAAGCGCATCGTCCTCGCCGCCGCTCTCGTCGTCGCCGCCGCCCCTGCCTTTGCTGGTGAACTCGAAGGGGTCACCTCCGCAGACACCCTGACCGTCGAGGGCAAGCCCCTCGCGCTCAACGGCATGGGGCTGCGCCGCAAGTTCGTCTTCAACGTCTACGTGGCCTCGCTGTACGTGGAGCACGCCTCGAAGAACGGCGCCGAGATCCTCAAGGCCGACGAGGTGCGCCGGGTCGAGATGAAGATGCTGCGCGACCTCGACAAGAAGCAGATCGTCGAGGCCCTGCAGGGGGGCTTCGAGAAGAACGCCGGCGCGAACCTGCCTGCCCTCAAGGAGCGGCTCGCCAAGTTCATCGAGAAGATCCCCGACGTGAAGAAGGGGGCCGCGCTGGTGGTGCAGTACGTGCCCGGCAAGGGCACCCGCGTCGAAGGGGCCAACGACACCTACGTCGCCGAGGGCAAGGACTTCGCGGACGCGCTGTTCGCGGTGTGGATCGGCGCCAGCCCCGTCGACGACAACCTGAAGAAGGGCATGCTCGGCGAGAAGTGAGTGTTACAAGGCCCCGGCATTTTTCCTTCGGAGGCCTTTCTTGAAGACCCAGCTGCTCGGTGCACTCCTGCTCGCGTCCTGCGCGACGCAGGATGCCGCTACCCGTCCCGTCGATCCTGCTCCCGTCGTTGCCGCGCCCGCGAAGGTGGAGCCGAAGAAGTTCACCGTCGACCTGGGCAGGCCCATGCCCTCGGGGCTCGACGACACGGCGATGGATCTCACCGCCGACCCCTGCACCGATTTCTACCAGTACGCCTGCGGCGGCTGGATGGCGAAGACCGAGATCCCCGGTGACCGCGCGCTGTACTCGCGGGGCTTCGTCTCCATCGCCGATCGCAACGAGCTGGCGCTCAAGGGCATCCTCGAGGAGGCCGCCGCCAAGTCGCTGCCCGCGGGCACGCCCTTCGCCGCCCAGTTGGGTGACGCGTTCGCCAGCTGCACCGATGAAGCGGCGCTGGAGAAGTCGCTACCCGAGGTGAAGAAGTTCATCGCCGCGAACACCTCGTTCAAGACCGTGGCCGACTTCGCCAAGGTGATGGGCGTGCTGCACGCCGCCGGCTACCGCCCGCTGTTCAACGTGGGCAGCCAGCAGGACCTGAAGAACTCGAGCGAGATGATCGCCGGCTTCGAGCAGGGGGGCCTCGGCTTGCCCGACCGCGACTACTACGTCGACGAGTCCGAGCGCATGAAGGGCATCCGCGCCAACTACCTGGCCTTCACCGCGAAGATGCTCACCCTCGCCGGCGAGAAGCCGGAAACCGCCCAGGTCCTCGCCGAGAAGCTGCTGGCCTTCGAGACCCGCCTGGCCAAGGTGTCGCTGACCCGCGTCGAGCGGCGCGACCCCAACAAGCTCTACAACCGCATCGACCGCAAGGGCCTCAAGGAGAAGGCCGGCGCCTTCCCGTGGGACGCGTACTTCACGGCCCTGGGCGGCAAGGACGTGCAGGCCCTCAACGTCGACTCGGTGAAGTTCTTCGAGGAGATCTCGGCCATCGCCAAGGAGTTCGACGCGAGCCTGCTCAAGCCCTACCTCTCGTGGGTGGTGCTGCGCGGCTCGGTGTCGGCGCTGCCCAGGGCGTTCCAGGACGAGGCCTTCGCGTTCTCGTCGAAGAACTTCACGGGCGCCAAGCAGGACCGCCCGCGTTGGAAGAAGTGCGTGGGCTTCGTCGACGGCACGCTGGGTGAGGCGCTGGGCCGCGAGTTCGCCCGCCGCTACTTCCCCGAGGAGTCGAAGGCCCGCACCAACGCCATGGTGACCGCGCTGCAGGGGAGCTTCGAGCGCAACCTCGAGTCGCTCCCGTGGATGGACGCCGAGACGCGGAAGATGGCCCTGGTGAAGGTGCGCTCGATGGTGGGCAACAACAAGGTCGGCTACCCCAACGGCTGGCGCGACTACACGGCGCTGAAGACCGATCGAAAGTCGTTCTTCACCACCAGCCTCTCCACGAGCCGCTTCGAGACCGCGCGGCAGTTGGCGAAGATTGGCCAGCCTGTCGACCGCAACGAGTGGCTGATGTCGCCGCCCACGGTCAACGCGTACTACGAGCCCCAGAAGAACGAGATCGTCTTCCCCGCGGGCATCTTGCAGCCGCCGTTCTTCAACAAGGACGCCACCGACGCGGTGAACTTCGGCTCCATGGGCATGGTGGTGGGCCACGAGCTCACCCACGGCTTCGACGACGAGGGCCGGCAGTACGACGCCGAGGGCAACTTGAAGGACTGGTGGACGGAGCTGAGCGGGAAGAACTTCGTCAGCCGCGCCGCCTGCGTGAAGAACCAGTACGACGGCTACACGGCCATCGACGAGATCAAGGTGAAGGGTGACCTGACCTTGGGCGAGAACGTGGCGGACCTGGGCGGCCTCAAGCTGGCGCACGGGGCGATGACCGAGTGGTACGCGAAGCAGGGCGGCGGCGAGGACGCGACGCGCTTCGATCGCAGCCAGCAGTTCTTCCTGGGGTTCGCGCAGTCGTGGTGCACCAAGATCCGCCCTGAGCAGGCGCGGCTCCGCGCGGCGACCGACCCGCATTCCCCGGCGTTCTGGCGGGTGAACGGGCCGCTGAGCAACGCGGACGGGTTCCAGTCGGCGTTCCAGTGCCAGGCGGGCGCGAAGATGGTCCGCGCGGGCGCCGAGCGCTGCACCATCTGGTGACCTCACTCCCTCGCCCTGCGACAGCGGGGAGAGGGCCGGGGTGAGGGGCCACCGCTCCCACCCCGCCACCCATCAAACGTCGACGATGATCTTCCCGGCAGCGCGCCCCGATGCGCTCCGGGCCCAGGCGGCGCCGAGCTCAGCCAACGGAAACCGGCTGTCCACGACGACCCCGAGGGCGCCCTTCTCAAACAACCCGTCGAGCACGCCCAGGTCGGCCGCGTTCGCCGACAGCAGCACCGGCAGCACCTTCTTGGCGCGCACCAGGTTCAAGGCCGCGTGGGCGAACACCCCGGGCCCGGGCAGGCACGACGAGAACCGCCCGTGGGCGCTGAGCAGCTTCAGGCAGTCGCCGGGCGCGCTGCCCACGCAATCAAAGATGACGTCGAACGGAGCCTGTCCCTGGTACGGCTCAGGCTTCGTGTAGTCGATGACCTCGTGGGCGCCGATGCGCTTGACCAGCGCGCCGTTCTTCCCGCTGCACACCCCGACGACGTGCGCCCCGGTCGACCGCGCGATCTGCACGGCGAGGTGCCCCACGCCGCCCGAGGCCCCGATCACCAGCACCCGTTGGGTCGCGCCGCTCATCGGTAGCTTGCACGCATCACGCAGCCCCTGCAGCGCGGTCATGCCCGCGAGCGGCAGCCCTGCGGCCTGGGCGAAGTCCATCTTCTCGGGCATGGGCCGCAGCACGTCGAGCTTGGCGAGCACCAGCTCCGCCGACGCGCCGCCCGCGGTCCCGGAGAGCCGCGTGTGTACGCGCTGGCCCTTCACGAAGCTGGTGACACCCGAGCCGACGGCCTCCACTTCCCCCGCGAGGTCGTAGCCAGGAATGAACCCGGGGAACTTCGCGCTGAGGATCGGGCGGGCCTTGCCGCTGGCCTGCTTCCAGTCGATGGGGTTGACGCTGGTGGCGCGAACGCGAACCAGCACCTCCCGGGGACCGGGCAGGGGCGTCGGGCGTTCCGTGAGCTGGGGGTTCAAGCCGTAGGCATCGAGGGTCATCGCGCGCATGCGTGTGAGCTAACCCACCACCTCGTCCACCGCACGCCTCACGCGGGTGTTCAGCGCGGCTCGTGGCCGAGGAACTTCTCGACGCCCTTGGCGACGGCCACGAGGTTGGGCTTGATGGTCGCCACCAGGAACGCCTCGATGGCCGGGCCCACGGTGCCCGCGAGGATTCGGGGCACGCCCTTGACCCGGGCGGCGTCGACCTTGAGCTCGCCCGAGATGCGCAGGGTGGTGATGCCGGGCCGGTGCTCGGTGAACGTGTTGTGGCCGCGGGCATCGACCGCGTCCTTGAAGGCGGGCACCACGGTCTGCCACTGGCAGGTGAAGTCCAACGCGTTCCAGGTCGCGAGGTCGTCCCACTCCAGCAGGTCGGCCGAGATGATCTTGCGCACCACCGCGGGGATCTCGCCGCCGCCTTTCCACCGGTTCACGAACTTCGCGAGGTGCCCCTCGTCGACGCGCGAGGTGATGGTGATGGCCCGCACGTTCTCGAGGTACGGCACGAGGTCGACGAGGTGATCGCGGTAGGCGGCGAAGACGCGGTCCTTCGGGAAGGCGATGTCGGCGGTGGTCTCGAGCTTCATGCGGTGGGCACGTGGGTCCCGACGTCGGGCGGGGTGAAGACGAAGGTGGGGGCGAGGCCAGGCGCCAGCAGCGACTGCGTCAGCTCGCTGGAGGCGGCGAAGGCGGGGAAGGTCGGGTCGCGCTTCGTGGGGCCGGCGACGATCTTCTCGACGATCATCGACGAGTACTGGTCGAGCGAGTCTTCGCGGGTGTTCCCGTTGAGCACCACCTCGAAGCCCATCTGCTCGGCGTAGGCGCGCACCCCGGGAATGCGCGAGTGCAGCGGCGCGTAGCTCTCGGGCGCCACGCCGTTCTCGCTCACCACGAAGGGACCGTCGGCGGTCACCACGGCCAGCGACATGTTCCCGCGCGTATGGCCCCGGGTGTCGAGCAGCGCCACGCCACGGCCCAGCAGCACGTCACCGTCGAGCACCTCGACCCGCGCCTCGGGGATGTCGCAGCCGTTGGGCACGTACCAGACCGCGTTCATGGGGTGCGGGTCCTTCACCTCGTCCCACTCCGCCTGCATCACCAGCAGCCTGGCGCGGGGGAAGTACGGCTGCTCGCCCAGCCAGCGCCGGAGCTCCTGGACGTGGAGATGATCGAAGGCCACGTAGTCCACGTCGGCCGGCGTCAGGCCCGCGCGCACCAGGTGCTCCTCGACGGTGCCGTAGTAGGTGGGGATCACCCGGCGCGCCACGAACTGCCCGAACTTCGCGCTCAGGTCCGAGAAGAACGTCGCCGCGCGCCCGCCCTCGACGTCGGTGGGGTTGAAGAGCAGCGTCTTGCGCCGGCCCCCGTGCTCGAACTGCACGATCTGCATCCGGTTCGTCATCATCACGAACGGCGCGGGGCTCAGGCCGCCACCAGAGAAGGCGTAGCGGGTGGGGTAGGGGAAGGTGACGAGGCGATGGGTGCTGCACGAGAGCGCCGGCCCGTCGTCGATCAGTCGCTCCCGGGTGACGACGGCCGCCTTGCGCAGCCGCCGCAGCCGCTCGGCCGCGCCCGGGTGTTGCCACGCTTCACGAAGCCCACCGGAGAGCGGACTGAAAGGCGACATGGGTCACTCCTCTTCGTTGTCGATCGGCCGGCGCTTCTTGCGCGGGTTGTCCTCTTCTTCATCGTCGTCGAGCTGCTTCTTCTTCTTGAGGGTCGGCTTCTTGACGTCCTCGTCGTCATCATCGTCGTCTTCGCCGTTGGGGTCTTCCCCCCGCTGACGACGCTTGCGCTGCTCGACCTTGAGCTTCTCCGCCTCTTCTTCCTGCTCCGCCTCCGTCAGCTCGCGCTTGGGCGAGACGATGGCCATGGTGAAGCCGGGGAAGAGGGCCCAACCGAAGCCGCCGCTGGCGCTGACGGGGGTGGAGGTCGGGGGCACGATGGTCGTCCTGTCCTGGGTGATGCCCGGGTAGACGGCGAAGGCGATCTCCGGCCGCAGGTGCACCATGCCCAGCGCGATGTCCATGCCCAGCGCCGCGCTGACCTGGTGCGACGTCGTCTGGATGATGAGCTCCTGCTTGTCGCTGACGTTGCTGCTGCCGACGATCGCGGAGTTGTAGTTGCGGTTGAAGATGAAGTCGTAGCCCACGCCCGCGAAGAAGCCGCTCTTGTGGGAGAACATGAACTTCAGGCCGCCGAGGAAGGTGAAGCTGGTCTTCGTGGTCTGCCCGCCTTCGACCTGCACCCCGTCGAGCGGCGCGGTGAAGACCGAACCTCCCAGCGACGAGTAGCCGAACGCCACCTGGGGCATCAGCGCCACGTGGGCCGTCTTCGACTGGTTCAGGTTGAGCTTGAGGCCCGGCTGAATGCCCGCCGAGCTGGCGTGCACGTTGAGCGACACCGAGTCGCTGAACCCGTGCTGCAGGTTCGCCTCGAAGGCGGGGATGGAGAAGCCGTTGGTGCGCTCGGTGGTCTTGAGCGGGTCACCGTTCGTGTCGCGCCCGTCGAAGGTCGGGTTGGTCTGCGAGGCGTACTGCACGCCGGTGAAGACGCCGACCTCCGTGGCCCCGCGGCCCACCGGCGCCGCCATCTGACCCAGGGTCATCGAGCGGGGAACGATGCAGCCCGAGAGGAGCGCGAGGACACAGCACAACCAGGTTCGCATGCGCGGCATGCTACAAGCTCGCGCGCCAATGACACGGAGAACCAGCGGAGATCCCCTCGACCCCATCGTCGCCAACGACGAGCAGCGCCTCGAGGCCAGCCTTCGCCCCCAGAGCTTCGATGAGTACGTCGGCCAGGGCCGCGTGGTGGACAAGCTCAAGATCTACGTCAAGGCCGCCAAGGCCCGCGGCGAGTCGCTCGATCACTGCCTCTTCTCCGGGCCCCCGGGCCTCGGCAAGACCTCGCTGGCGCACATCATCAGCACCGAGCTGGGCTCGACGATGCACGTCACCTCGGGCCCCGCGCTGGAGAAGAAGGGCGATCTCGCCGGCTTCCTCACCAACCTCGCCCCGCGCGACGTGCTCTTCATCGACGAGATCCACCGGCTGTCGGCGACCATCGAGGAATACCTCTACCCGGCCATGGAGGACTTCCGGCTCGACGTGACCATCGACTCCGGCCCCGCGGCCCGGGCCATGAAGATCGACCTCCCGCCCTTCACCCTCATCGGTGCCACCACCCGCACCGGGCTGCTGACCTCGCCGTTGCGCGATCGTTTCCAGATCCAGGAGCGGCTCGAGTTCTATTCGCCCTCCGATCTCGAGCGCATCCTCACCCGGTCGGCCCGCATCCTCGGGGTCAAGCTGGAGAAGGCCGGCGCCGAAGAGGTGTCCTCGCGCGCCCGCGGCACGCCCCGCATCGCCAACCGGCTGCTGCGCCGCCTGCGCGACTTCGCGGAGGTCGAAGGCGAGGGCGTGGTGACCAAGGCGCTCGCCGATTCCGCGCTGCGTCGGCTCGACATCGACGCCAGCGGCCTCGACCGCATGGACCGGCGCATCCTGCTGACCATCATCGAGAAGTTCGGCGGCGGCCCGGTCGGGGTGGAGACCATCGCCGCGGCCGTCGGCGAAGAGCGCGACACCATCGAAGACGTCTACGAGCCCTACCTGCTGCAGGAAGGCTTCATCCACCGGACGCCCCGCGGTCGCCTCGCAACCCTGCATTCCTACGAGTACTTCGGGAAGGTCGCGCCCAAGCGTGATTCCCAGGGCGACTTGTTCTGAGCGGGCCGCTTCGTAACCTGTGAGAAACGCGGCAGCCCTGTCGCGTCGGCGAAAATTCACGGTGGAGCACGGATGCTCCACCCTGTAATTCCGCGAGGTTTTTGCTTCAAAACCGCGCATTTCGTGGCATATGCGTTGCTCAACGCGCCGCAGCACGCCGGGGTTTGTCCCGGTTCCAGGAAGGGCGCGACAAGTTCATGGCCGGCGACTCGTTCGAACAGCGGACTCTCCAGAGAGCGGTGACTGTGGAGGGCGTTGGCCTTCACAGTGGGTCGAAGGTGACACTTCGGCTGAACCCTGCGCCCGTGAACCATGGGCTCGTCTTCGTCCGCACGGACCTGGCGGATCGTCCTTCGATCCCCGTTCGGGCTGATCTCGTCAGCGACACTTCGCTGGCGACCACCCTGGGCTTCGGCCCGGCGAAGGTCTCGACGGTCGAGCACCTGCTGGCCGCGCTGTCGGGCCTGGGCATCGACAACCTCCGCATGGAGATCGACGGCCCTGAGATCCCCATCATGGACGGCAGCGCCGCGCCCTTCGCGATGCGCATGTCCGAGGCCGGCATCCGCCTGCAGGGCGAGCCCAAGCGCTTCCTGGTGATCAAGAAGACGGTGACGGTGACCGACGGCGACAAGTACGCCACGTTCAGCCCGGCCAAGCGCTTCCGCATCGACTGCACCATCGACTTCAAGCACCCGCTCATCAGCGACCAGCGCTTCACGCTCGAGTTCAGCGACCGCTCGTTCATCCGTGAAGTCGCCCGCGCGCGCACCTTCGGCTTCCTGCGCGACGTGGACAAGCTCCGCTCCATGGGCCTGGCCCGCGGCGGTTCGCTGGACAACGCGGTGGTGGTCGACGACTTCTCGATCCTCAACCCCGAAGGCCTGCGGTTCCCCGACGAGTTCGTGCGCCACAAGCTGCTCGACGCGCTGGGTGACGTGGCGCTGCTGGGCCGCCCGGTGATCGGCGCGCTGACGGTCTACAAGACGGGGCACGCGCTCAACCAGAAGCTGGTCGCGAAGGTGCTGTCCGACCCGTCGAACTTCGAGGTGGTGCCCGCGCGGATGCGCGACGTCGCTTCGCATGAGCTCGAGCTCGCAGACCTCGCCCCCGTGCTCGCGCCTTCCGCCGCGTGAAGTGGTCTGGGCGTGGGGGCCTCGCCCTCGCGCTGCTGCTCGCCGGCTGCACCTGCCGCACCCCGGGTCTCGACCCGGTGCCGGCCTTCGTTCGCGTCGATCCCTCGGAGGTCGACTTCGGGCGCATCGTCCTCGGCCAGGCCCAGCTGCGCACCGTGGAGGTCATCAACTCCGGGCGCGCGGTGATCGACGGCGCGTGGACGCTCCAGGGCGAGGGCTTTCGCACCGGTGACGGCGTGCCCAGCCGCGCCAACCTCGGCTCGACCCCGGTGACCATCACCTGCGCGCCCGATCACGTGGGCGTGTTCGACGGCACGCTGCGCATCGCGCTCGCTGGCTTCGAGCCCCTCGTCGTCCCCCTGGCCTGCGAGGGCGTGCCCGTGCCCGAGTGCCTACCCTCGGGTCCCTGCAAGACCTCGTCGTGGGATCTGCCGGCCGGGCGCTGCGTCGAGGCGCCGATCTCCGATGGCACGGGCTGCCAGGTCAGCGACGTGTGCCTGTTGGACCCCACGTGTCACGCCGGGCGCTGCGAGGGGCGGCTGCGCGGCTGTGACGACGGCGATCCATGCACCGCCGACACCTGCCACCCCCTGGTGGGCTGCCAGCACCTGGGGCCGATCACCTGCCCGGGCGCGGGGCCCTGTCGCGTGGGGCAGTGCGTGTCGGGCCTGGGCTGCGCGTTGGTCGACGCCGTCGATGGCACGCCCTGCGGCCAGGCGCGCTCGTGCACGCTGGCCGACGTGTGCATCGCCGGCGCGTGCGTGGAGCGCGACCCACCCGATGGCTTCGAGTGCGCGGCCACCGGGCCCTGCGGTGCCGCGGGTCACTGCCAGGCCGACGTGTGCGTGGCCGGCGCGAGCACCACCATCGCCCCCACGTGGACCCTCAACACGCCGCAGCCCGACGGCGGGCCGCCCGAGGCGTGGAGCGACCTGCTCGCCGATCGCGACGGGGGCCTCACGGTCTCGAGCTACTTCATGAGCCCGCCGCGCCTGCGCGCCGATGGCCCCAGCCCCGTCGACCTCGGCCAGGCGGCGCGCCGCTGCATCATGTGGTTGGGCCGGCTGGTGTGCGGCGATCTCCCCGCGCTCGCCGCCTCGCCCGTCAGCGCCCTCGATCTCGGCACCGGGCAGATCGTGTGGACGTGGTCGAACACCGCCTCGCTGGTGCCCGAGTTCGCGCTGGCCGGCGTGCAGTTCTTCACCGCGCGCCTGGCGGTGATGAACGAGAACGAGCTCCTCGCCCTCTACGAGTCGCGCACCTTGATGGCCGATGGCACCGACCCCCGCTGCCGCACCTTCGGCATGGTGGTGCTCGACCGCCAGGGGCAGGGGCTGCGCGGCCGCTTCCTCACCGACCCCATCTTCACCACCTGCGATCACCCGCACAGCTACGGCGTGGCCGTCGACGCGCAGTCGAACCTCTACCTCGCGTTCACCGCCAGCGATCTCGACAACCCCGCCACCAGCCTCACCGGCACCACCCTCTTCAGCTACTCGCCCGCGCTGCAGCTGCGCTGGCGCGCCTTCGCTCCCGGGCTCAAGGGCGGCGAGCTGGCCATCGCCGACGGCCTCCTCTTCCAGGAACACAGCGCCGAAGTTCGCTCCACGCAGACCGGCGCGGCGGTCGCCACCTTGCCCGGGCCGTTCGGGCTGGGGGTGATCGGCGCGGGCGCCGCGGTGAGCTCGCAGCCCGGCGCCCGGGCACTCACCACCCTGGGTACCGCGACGCAGCAGCCCGGCTGGCAGCGCGCGCTCACCGGCACGCTGGGCCGCACGCCGCTCACCCTCGCCAGCTGGCAGTCCCCCTGGGGGCCGCGGGAGGTGGCGCTGGCCTTCACCACCTCGGGCGGCCAGGTGCTCCTCGAAGGGACGGAGGTGCTCACCGGCGCCGCGGCCTTCTCGTGCGCCGTCGCCCTGCCCGAAGTACCGGCGATGACCGCGATGACCCCCGGTGGTCTCGGGGTGATGGTGGGCGCCGTGCCGCTGAGCGCGAGCTGGCCCGCCTGCGACGACTGCGACCCGAAGTTCGCGCGCACCCGCAGCGCGTTCGGCTGGCTGCCGTTGCCCGGCCTGGGACCCTCGACGAGCGCCTGGCCGGGGGCCTGGGGCGACGAGGGTCACAGCCACCACGAAGGGCGCTGAGCCTCGACGCTCGCGTGTTGCGTCACCGCACCTGCTGTCCTAAGCGGGCTGCCCATGATCCAGCCCCTCAAACTGACCCTCGTCGCGGCTGCCGCGGCGTCCCTGCTGTTCACCGCCTGCAACAAGGACGGCGCCAAGACGGGCCCCGCCACCGGCACCACCACGGCCGCGGTCGCGGGTGAGAACGCGAACATGCCCGTCGCGAAGTACAACGACGTCACCATCACGCTGAAGGACGTCGACGCGAAGCTCGCGCCGCAGCTCAAGCAGATGGAAAAGCAGAAGATGGAGCTGCGCCAGCAGGCCGCCGAGCAGATCGCCCTCGAGGCGCTCGCCAAGGCCGAGGCCGCGAAGGTCGGCCAGACCGACGACGTGTGGGTCAAGGCGCAGCTCGAGTCGCGCCTGGCGCCCCCGGCCGAGGCCGAGATCCTCAAGGTGTTCGAGGACAACAAGGCCAAGATGCCCCCCGGGTCGACCGTGGAGTCGATGCGCGAGCAGATCATCGGCTTCCTCCAGAAGGACAAGAGCCGCGAAGTCGCCATGAAGCTCTTCGAGGAGCTCAAGACCAAGGGCAACTACCAGATGCTGATGGAGGAGCCCCGCGTGCAGGTCGCCGCGATCGGCCCGGCCCGCGGCCCCGAGGGCGCGAAGATCACCATCGTCGAGTTCTCCGACTTCGAGTGCCCCTTCTGCGGCAAGGCTGAAGAGGCCGTCACCCAGGTGATGGAGAAGTACGCCGGCAAGGTGCGCCTCGTGTTCCGCCACTTCCCCCTGAATTTCCACCCGCACGCCCCCAAGGCCGCCGAGGCCTCGATGTGCGCCAATGACCAGGGCAAGTTCTGGGAGATGCACAAGCAGCTCTTCGCCAACCGCGAGGCGCTGGGCATCGAAGACCTCAAGAAGCACGCGGCCACCATCGGCCTCGACGTGGCCAAGTTCACCGAGTGCCTCGACGGCAACAAGATGAAGGCGCTCGTCGAGAAGGACACGAAGGAAGGCGGCGAGGCCGGCGTCAGCGGCACCCCGGCGTTCTTCATCAACGGCAAGCTCCTGTCGGGCGCGCAGCCCTTCGCGGAGTTCGAGAAGGTCATCGAGGCCGAGCTCAAGAAGGGCGGGTGAGCTTGGGCCCTCGCGATCGCATCGCGTTGGCGGTCGACCTGCCGCTCCCGGAAGGCATTGCTGCCTGGGAGCAGGTCGCCCCCTACGTCGGGGTCGCGAAGGTCGGACTCTCCTTGTTCGTCGAGCACGGGCCTCGCGCCGTGGAGGTCTTCCTCCAGCGCGGGGCCCGCGTGTTTCTGGACCTGAAGCTGCACGACATCCCCAACACGGTGGAGCTGGCGGCAGCGAAGGCCGGGGCCCTCGGCGTCTCGTACCTGACGGTGCATGCGTCGGGCGGGGCGGCGATGGTCAAGGCGGCGGTGCAGGGGGCCGCGGCGGGCGCGGCGAAGGCCGGTCACCCCGCGCCGGTAATCCTCGCGGTGACCGTGCTCACCTCCATGGACGACGCGGCGCTGGCCGACACCGGCGTGGCGCGTGACGCCGGGGCGCAGGCGGCGTGGCTCGCGCAGTTGGCCATTCGGGCCGGGGCCACCGGGCTCGTGTGTAGCGCGCGCGAAGTGGCCGCGGTGCGGGCCCTGGTGGGTCCGGGCATCGTGTTGTGTACCCCGGGCATCAGGCCGCTGGGCGCCGCAGCCAACGACCAGGCGCGCACCGAGACGCCGGCTTCGGCCATCGCCGCGGGCTCCGACTTGTTGGTGATTGGCAGGCCGATCACCGCCGCGCCCGACCTGGTGGCCGCGGCGAAGGCGATCCTCGAGTCGATCAACTAAACCTAGAGAATCTTCCCGCGCAGCTCGGCGTGCGGCCGCGAGATGAGCTCGGTCGTCACCAGCAACGGCGCCTGCACGGCCGCCGCAGCGCCCTCGAGCGCCGCCTCGACGTCGTGCTGCACGCCGGCCAGCGTGAACCAGCCCTTGCCGCCGATGCCCTTGGCCAGCTGCAGGTGCGTGAGCTTCACGTTGGCGCACTTGAGCGCCACGTCGGCCGCCCGCAGCGTCGCCGCCACGGTGTGCAGCTCCACGATGCCCACGGCGTCGTCCGCCCCGACCTTCGCCCACTGCCCGTGCAGCAGCGCCGCGACCACCGCCTCGGCGATGTGCGGCAGGTGCAGCGAGTCGAGCACCATGGCGCCGCCGACCGCGAGGCCGGCCTCGCACGACTCGGCCACCTCGCCCACCGGGCCAGTGAAGATCAGCAGGTACTTGCCGGGGGTGACGGCCTCGGCGACCGCGATGGTCACCGCGGCGCGCTTGACCAGGGCATCGGCCACGACGACCCCGCGCGCGAGCGACTCGAGCTCGAGCAAACCCAGCGCGGGACCGGGCAGGGGCGCAGGCATCAGATGATGCGGAACGAGTCTTTCAGGGTGCAGCGGCGCTCACGCGTGAAGCTGACCGGGGTGGTCAGGCCTTCACCCGTGGGCGAGGCGATGGTGAACGAGGTGTAACCCTCGCCCGTCATGCCCAGGCCCGCGAACGACGGCCCGTTCTTCACGAAGATCGAGGTGTTCACGATCTTCGCCATGGCCGACAGCACGTCGATGTTCGTGGAGTGCATCGTCGCGGTGTGCCCGAAGCCGTGCTCGGCCTGGACCGCTGCGGCGATGCAGTCTTCGACGCTCTTGAGCCGCGAGAAGCCGATCACCGGCATCAGCAGCTCCGCCTGCACGAAGGGGTGCGTGGGGTCCACCTCGGCGAAGAGCAGCCGGGTTCCCGCCGGCACGCGCAGCCCCGCGGCCTCGGCGATCTTCGTGGCGTCCTTGCCCACCCAGTCGCGCGCCGCGTGGCCTTCGTCCACCACCAGCTTCTCGAGCCGGTTGATGGCCGAAGAAGGCACCTCGTAAGCGCCGTGCTTCTGCATCTCGGCCTTCAGCTGGTCGGCGATGGAGGCGACCGCGAAGATCTCCTTCTCCACGATGCACACGATGTTGTTGTCCAGCGAGGCACCGTCGACGATGTCCTTCGCGGCGCGGGCCACGTGGGCCGTCTCGTCCACCACCGCGGGCGGGTTGCCGGGGCCGCCGCAGATGGCGCGCTTGCCCGAGTTCATCGCCGCCTTCACCACCGCCGGGCCACCGGTGACCACGATCAGGCGGATGCCGGGGTGCTTCATCAGCGCGCTGGCCGACTCGATGGTCGGGCTGCCGAGCATGCACAGCAGGTTCGCGGGGCCCCCGGCGGCGACGATCGCCTCGTTGAGCTTTCCCACGAAGAACGTCACCACGCCCTTGGCGCTGGGGTGCACGTTGAAGACGACCGAGTTGCCGCCGGCCACCATGGCGATGCCGTTGTTGATGATGGTCTCGGTGGCGTTGGTCGACGGGGTGATGGCCCCGATGACGCCGAAGGGCGCGCGCTCCAGCAGCATCAGGCCGTAGTCACCGCTGACGGCCTGGGACCGGAGGATCTCCATGCCCGGCGTCTTGTTGGCGCACAGCAGGTTCTTCTTCACCTTGTCGGCGACGTTGCCCAGCTTGGTCTCGGCGACCGCCATCGACGACAGCTCGTTGACGTGGTCGCGCGTGCACTGGCGCATGGCCTCGATGACCTTCTCCCGGGTCTCGATCTCGAGGCGGATCCACTGCTCCTGCGAGCGGGTGGCGGCGGTGACGGCCGAGTCGAGGTCGTCGAACACGCCCGGCCGCTTGCCGATGAGCACCGGGCCCCGGCCAGGGCTCGCGGGGAGCTTCGAGAGCTCGCCCGAGAGCTTCCGCACGACCTGCTCGACGATCGAGTTGATCTGCGCCTCGTTCATGGACGACCTCTCAGCTCACGCGGCGCGCGGCAACCCGCGGCGTCGGCGAAGACTCGATGTAGATGTTCGCGGCCCGGGCGCCGTACACCACGAGCACCCGTTCACACGACGGCGCGGCGGTCTGCTGCGCACATTCCCGGGTCGCGGCGGCGACGAGGGCGTCTTGCGACGCGCCTCGAACGCGCACCCGCTTCGGGCGGTTTACTTCACCCACGTCAGCTTCCCCTCGACGACCACCTGGTCGACGATCGCCATGATCACGGCGTCGACCGGGCGGTCCTTGGTCATGTCGGTCTGCCGAGCCGAGGAGCCCGAGGCGTAGAGCACCACTTCGCCCACGCCTGCGCCCATCGCGTCGACCGCCACCACCAGGGAAGAGGTGGCCTTGCCCTCGGCGTCCATGCCCCTGACGAGCAGGAACGTGGAGCCGTCGAGCGTCGGCTCTTTGCGGGTGGCGACGACCGTCCCCACCACTTTGCCGAGCAGCATCGGCGCGCCTTACTTCTGGCCGCTCTCGGACTTCGCCTGGTCCAGGCGGCCGAGGGGCAGCACGAGGTCGATGTTGACGTGCGGGCGGGGGATGACGTGCGTCGAGACGAGCTCGCCGACACGCTCTGCCCCGCGGGCGCCGGCCTCGATGGCCGCCTTCACCGCCGCGACGTCACCACGGACCACCATCGTCACGTAGCCGCCACCGATCTTCTCGTAGCCAACCAGCTCCACCTTGGCGGCCTTCACAGCCGCGTCGGCCGCTTCGACCATTCCCACGAAGCCCTTGGTCTCGATCATTCCCAGTGCGTCAGCCATCGGAGTCGTCTGCCTCTCGTCTTGAGTGGAACTGCGTCAAAGCATGCTGCGGAAAGTTACTTTTCCTTCGCCGGCGCTGATTCCTTGCCGGTGAGACCCTTGATGGCGGCGACGGCGGCCTCGGCGGCCGAGTCGATCTCCGACTCCGAACCGGCGAGGTACAGGCGGCCGTAGGCGCCGTAGGGCGTCACGTCGACCAGCTTCACGTTGGCGGCCTTCTCGGCCTCGTTGGCGGCCAGGGCGGCGTAGGCGGCGGGCTCGCACTCCAGGATGAAGAGCGACTCGCCGGGCTCGATCATCGACCCGAAGCGGATCTTGTCGAGGATCATCGCGTGCATCGGCTCGATGGCGCGGATGATGGTGTTGGAGACGAGGCGCGGCTTGATGCGGTCCTCTTCCTTGTGACCCATCTCCTTCAAGATGGCCTCACCGGCCGAGCGGACCTCGCCCTTGTCCTCGCTGTGCAGCTCGAGCATCCCGTAGGCGCGCTCGACGACGAGCGTCGCGGGCTGCACCCGCGTCTGCTTCAAGGCGACGTCCATCAGGCGGTGAATCGCCATGCCCGGCGCGATCTCCACGAAGAGCGACGCCACGTAAGGCACGGGGAAGTACCCGCGGCACGTGGTGGCGATGTGGGCTGCGAGCTGGGGCTGAAGGCTGTCGAGAAAAACGTACGTGCGGAGCGACGTAGACAAAGAGGCGTCTCCCGAATGCGGGCAGAAAGTGCCCGAGAAGTGGCGGGGTTCTAGAGCCCCCCCGATCCGTTGACAAGCACGGCGTACACGGCCAAACGCGAACCACGATGGTGCTTGCGTTGCTGGGCAGCCTGCTGATCACCGCCGCGACGCCGAGCGAGGCGCCCCTGGTGCCCTTCTTCGTGCCGCGGTCGCTCGAGGTGGGCGTCTTCATCAACAGCCCCCTGGTGACGCCGCACTTCCGGCTCTCCTGGGAAGGGGCGATCATCGACCAGCCGCGCAACGTGCTCGAGTGGAACCTGGCCGTGGGCTCGGGCTTCGGGGTCGCGCCGCCTTCGCCCATGACGGCGCACTTCCAACACGTGGTGCTCGGGGGCGTGGGCTACCGCAGCGATCGCCAGCTCCTCCACTGGGGCTTTCGCGTGACCGCCGGCCCGCTGTGGTACCGCGCCGCCTTCGCGCCGGGCTCGTTCTACGCCTTCGAGAACCGCGTGGTGGGCTACGCCGAGGGCCGCGTGCAGGCGGGCCTGCGGCTGCAACCGCACCTGCGGCTCGCGGCCTACGTGGGCTTCGGCGCGCCGTTCACCTTCCAGCGCCAGTACCCGGGCAACACCTACGTCGGGAACTTCAACGTCGGCGTCGTGCTCGATTGGTGGTGAGTGATGGGCCTCGTCGATCTCCACCTCCACCTGTTGCCCGGCGTCGACGACGGCTCCAAGTCGCTCGACGAGACGCTGGAGATGGCGCGCGCGCTGTCGTCGCTGGGCTACACGCACCTGGCGCCCAGCCCGCATCACCGCCGCGAGTACGCCTCGATGGACGCGGGCCTGTGCGCCACGAAGCTCGACGAGGTGCGCGCCGCCCTGGGGACCGCGGGCCTCGCGCTCGAGCTGTTCCCCAACGCCGAGAACTTCTTCCTCGAAGACTCGCTGTTCACCACCCTGGGCACGCCGGCCGCGCGGCTGCTGGGCTCGGGCAAGGTGCTGCTGGTGGAGGCCCCCTACCAGGGCCCCCTTCCCATGCTCGCGGACCTCGTGTTCCGCATGAAGTTGAAGGGCGTGACGCCGCTCATCGCGCACCCCGAGCGGTGCTTCGAGTTCGAGAAGAAGGGCAGGGCGGCCGAGCTGGTGCGCGCCGGCGCGCTGCTGCAGCTCGACATGGGCGCGCTCATCGGCCGCTACGGGAAGACGGCCGAAAAGCTGGCGCGGCAGTTCCTGGGCGAGGGGCTCTACGCGGTGGCCGCCACCGACCTGCACTCGCCGGTCAACGCCCAGGCGTGGGTGGCACAAAGCCTCAAGGCGCTCGAGAAGGCCGTGGGCGCGCAGGTGTTTTCCGAGCTGGTGGAGAAACGGCCGGCGGCGTTGCTGCAAGGAGTGATCGAGTGACGAAGAGTGTTAAGGGCCTCGGCCCGTGAGCCGGTGGATCAAACTCGGAGTCAGTCTCGCCATCACGGTGGTCTGCCTGTGGTGGACGTTCAAGAACACGCACTGGGCCGAGATGTGGGTCGCGCTCGCGTCGGCCAACTGGCTGACGACGCTGTCGGTCTACCTCGTGGTGCTGGCCGTGATTCACGTCGCGCGCACGCTGCGCTGGGGCAACTTGATGTCGGGCCTCGAGAAGGTCCCCTTCAAGCAGCTCAACGAGGCCTCGGCGATCGGCTTCATGATGCTGATCATCCTCCCGTTTCGCTTAGGCGAGTTCGCGCGGCCCTTCCTCATCGCGCAGCGCTCGGGCATCCGGCGCTCGGCGGCGATGACCTCGGTGGTGCTCGAGCGCATCATCGACGGGCTGATCATCGCCATCCTCCTGCGGGGGCTGATGTTCTTCGTGCCTGAAGACGCGCACGACATCGAGCGCGTGCGGGTCGGCGCGAACCTGATGTTCCTCGTGTTCTTCTCGGGCTTCTGCTTCCTGCTGCTCGCGCGCTGGAAGCACGACTTCGTGATCGGGGTGATGCGCAAGACCATGGGCCGCATCTCGCCGGGGCTCACCGAGAAGGTGGTGGGCATCGTCGACGGCTTCGTGGGCGCGCTCAAGCAGCTGCCCGACGGCAAGAACATGGCGCTCTTCTTCCTGTGGACGGCCATCTACTGGGTCGCCAACGGCGCGGGCATGGCCTGGTTCGCCAACGGCTTCGACTGCTCGGGGGCCGCGGGTCGCGCGTGCGTGCCGCTGCACCTCGATCTCTTCCAGGGCTACTTCCTGCTGTGCGTGGTGATCGTCGGCATGATGATCCCCGCGGCGCCGGGCAGCGCGGGCACGGCCCAGCTGGCCTTGCTCATCGGCATGGGCGTGTTCCTGCCCCAGGACATCGTCAACTCCAGCGGCGTGGCCTACGCCAACGTGCTGTGGGCGGTGCAGATCATCCAGCAGGTGCTGGTGGGGCTGTTCTTCCTGGTGCGCTCGCACGGCTCGTTCAGCGACATCGCCGGCAAGTTGAGCGACCAGGCCAAGACGGGTGAGGCGTGATCGGCGTCGACTGGGTGGCGGTGGTGGTGCTGGGCGCGGCGTGGGCGTTCTCGAACGTGCGCACCGTGCCCCTCGCCGTGCGGCACTGGGTGTTCGCCATCGCCTGCTTCGGCATCGCGGGCGTTCGGCTGTTGAGCGGGGCCCGGGGCGTGAGCTTGATCTTCGTGCTCATCGCGGGCGGCATCGGCGTGCAGTACGCGCTGCGGGCCATTCGCGCGTCGAAGCAGGGCTGAACCGCCTCACTTCTCCAGCAGCCTGAACCAGGTCGACCCGGTCTGGTCCTTGGCCTGGGCGAGGCGCTGGGCCCGGCGGATGGTGGCCTCGTCGGCGGCCCGCTGCTCGAGCGCGGTCTCACACACCAGGGCCGGCACGGGGAGCTTCTTCCCGTCCCGGTCGAGGGCCACGAAGGTGAGCAGCGCGCTGGTGGTCAACTGCCGTTCACCGGACAGCGGGTTCTCGGCGTGCACCGTGACGCCGACCTCCATCGACGACTTGAACGCCGCGAGCACGCGGGCGCGCAAGATGACCTGGAACCCGATCTTGATCGGCGCGTGAAAGTGCAGGTCGTCCATCGACGCGGTGACCACGTTCTGCCGGGCGTGGCGCTGGGCCGCGACGGCGCAGCAGATGTCGATCCACCCCATGACCGAGCCACCGAAGGCGGCCCCCAGGGCGTTGGCGTCGCCGGGCAACAACAGCTGCGTCATTTCGACCACGGACTCAGAACCCCTGCGCGGCGCGAGCGTCATGGGGCAGTCCATAGCCCTGGTGTCCCGACCGTGGCTACGAACGGCGTGAATCATCCCGCTGCTTGTGCCCCGGGGGGCCGTGCGCTACCGGCGCCGCATGAACCGGGCGACGGTGGGGCGCGGAAGTGCGGTTTCCGAGGCGGTGCCGCCGTGGCTCGCGGCGGCCGGCGTCGCGGTGTGCCTGCTGGTGATCGTCGGCGCGACGTGGCGCGATGCGGGCACGGCCGCGCACACCTTCGTCGACGAGCAGTTCTACAGCTACCACGCCCGCCGGGCGCCGCTCTCGGAGGCGCCGGTGCCCTCCTACCTCTACTTCAAGGTCTTCTCGGCGACGCAGGCGTGCGGTGACGGCTCGCTGTCCTGCGCGCGACTGCTCAACGCGCTGTTCTTCGCGGCGGCGCTGCCGTTCCTCTTCCTGGTCGGGCGGCGCTTCGCTTCGTGGCGCGCCTCGGCGGCCGTGACGGTGGCGACGGCCGTGGGGCCCTTCACCCTCTACACCGCGCAGTTCATGCCCGAGGCGACCTACTTCTTCGGGCTCTGGGTGGCGCTGTGGCTGGTGACGGGCCCGTGGCCGCGGGCTCGCCTGCAGGCCCTCGCCGTGGGCGTGGCGGTCGGCCTGTTGGCGCTGGTCAAGCTCCACGGGATCTTCCTCTCGCCGTCCTTCGCGGTGATCGTCTTCCTGCTGGCGTGGCGCGCGGGCTCGGCGGGTCGCTGGCGCGAGGGCCTGCTGGCGGTCGGGCTCTTCGCGGTGGGGTTCGTGACGGCCCGCCTGGGGGTCGGCGTGTGGCTCGGCGGTCGCGCCGCGCTCGACGTCCTGGGTCGCCATTACGGGGATCACGCCTCGGACGGCGCGGTGAAGACGCTCTCCGAGCTCGCCCTCGCCGCGTCGGTGGTGCTGTGGCGGCACGTGATGGCGGTGGTCGTGCTCTTCACGGTGCCGGTGGTCTCGTTGCTGACCCTGTCGCCGCTGAGCCCGTCGGCGCTGCCCGGGGCTCGCCTCGATCGGGTGAGGGTGCTGCAGTTCATCGCCTTCGTGTTGGTGCTGCCCTTGTTGGCGATGGTCGCGATCTACAGCGCCAAGGTGGCCGGGCTGGGTCCCTACGAGCTGCCCGACCGGCTGCACATGCGGTACTACAACTTCCTCGTGCCCCTGCTGATGCTGGTGGCCGCGGCGCAGTTCGATCACGACGCGGTGTCGCCCCGGTGGTTCGCGCCGCGACGCCTGGTGCCGGCCCTGCTGGTCTTCGGGGTCTCGCTCTGGGCGCTGGTCCGTGGGCTTGCGCCGGTGTTGCCGGTGTCCGTCGACTGCCCCGACCTGCTGATCCTCCGGGGCGAGCCCGGGTGGTTCCTCGCGGGGGCCATCGGCGGGCTCCTCGCGCTGGTGGTCTGCCTGCCCCGGCCTCGCGTCGGGGGGGCGCTGTCGCTGTTCCTGGTGCTGCCGCTGATGTCCGTCGGCGAGGGGGTCGTGGCGACGCGCGACGTGACCGCCAGCCGCACCCCCACCACCTGGGACACGGCCGCGGAGATCGCCCAGCGCTTCCTCGATGAGGACGCCCGCGAGCGCGTGCACATCGTCACCTTCGACGCCGCCGGTGGCTTCCGCGCGCTGCTGGCCCTCGACGCGCGCGACGCGACCGTCGAGACCCTCGCTGAGGACGCCGAGGTCGTTCGGCCCTCAGCCCCGAAGGACTGGCTGCTGCTGATCGGCCGCTACCGGGTGCAGGGCGAGCACCGCGTGGCCATCGCGGGCCACGGGTTCACCCTCGTGCACTTCGAGTGACGCCTACTGCGAGAGGAAGGTGCTGACCCGGTCGAGGAACTCCGCGCGGCCCTTGCCGTTGCGGATGTCGAGCGCGGACACGTCGATGGTGAGCACGTCGACGCCGTACTTGCCCTGCAGCACCATGGGGAACGTCGCGTAGTAGCCGTTCAAGCCGCGCAAGAAGGCCGACTGGATGCCCTTCTCCTCTTCACGGCCGCGGGTCTTGATGCGGGAGAGCAGCACGTCGACCTTGGGCACGTCGAAGCAGATCACCTTCTCGGGCTGCGCCACGTGCTTGGTGAGCCGCTTGAAGTACTCGAAGTACAGCTCGAGCTCCTGGTCGGTCATGTTGCCCAGGCCGTGGAGGTACTTGGCGAAGATCTCGGGGTCTTCGTAGAGCGTGCGATCCTGGATGCAGCTCTTGGCCACCTTGTGGATCAGCTCGTGGTGCTCGACGCGGCGGATGAGGAACTCGAGCTGGAGCGTGAAGCTCCAGCGCTTCATGTCGCCGTAGTACGGAGCGAGGAACCGGTTGTCGATCACCGGCTCGTCGAAGAGTTCGAAGCCGAACTTCTGGCTGACCATCTTGGCCGCGGTGGTCTTGCCCGCGCCGATGTTGCCGGCCATGGCCAGGAAGACCTTCTTCTTGGGCTGCTTCGGGTGCCGGGCCGACTCGACGGCCCGCGCCACCTTCGCCGGCGAGGGCACCGCCTCGGCCTTCTTCTTCACGCTTCCCAATCGAGCACTACCTTCCCGCTCTGCCCGGTGCGCATCACCTCGAAGGCTTCCTTGAACTGGGCGGCAGGGTAGCGGTGGGTGACGGCGCCGCTGATGTCGAGCCCGCTCTGCAGCATGGCGGTCATCTTGTACCAGGTCTCGAACATCTCCCGGCCGTAGATGCCCTTGAGCACCAGGCCCTTGAAGATCACCTGGCCCCAGTCGATGGCCACTTCGCCCACGGGGATGCCCAGGATCGCCACGCGCCCGCCGTGGTTCATCGCCTTGAACATCTGCTTGAAGGCCGAGCCGTTGCCGCTCATCTCGAGGCCCACGTCGAAGCCCTCGGTCATGCCGAGCTCCTTCATCACGCCCGCGAGATCCTCCTGGGCCACGTTCACCACGCGGGTGGCGCCGAGCTTCTTGCCCAGCGAGAGCCGGTACTCGTTGACGTCGGTGAGCACCACGTGGCGCGCGCCGACGTGACGGCAGATCGCCGCGGCCATCACCCCGATGGGGCCGGCGCCGGTGATCAACACGTCTTCGCCCACGAGATCGAACGAGAGGGCGGTGTGCACCGCGTTCCCCAGCGGGTCGAAGAACGCCGCGGTCTCGTCGGAGATGGTGTCGGGGATGCGGAAGATGTTGAACGCGGGGATGGCCACGTACTCCGCGAAGCAGCCGATGCGGTTGACGCCCAGGCCCACGGTGTTGCGGCACAGGTGACGCTTGCCGGCGCGGCAGTTGCGGCAGTTGCCGCAGGTGATGTGCCCTTCGCCCGACACGCGGTCGCCCGCCTTGAAGCCGGTGACCTCGCTGCCCACTTCCGCCACCAGGCCCATGAACTCGTGGCCGATGTGCATCGGGGTCTTGATGGTGCGCTGGCTCCACTCGTCCCAGTTGTAGATGTGGATGTCGGTGCCGCAGATGCCGGTCTTCTGCACCTTCACCAACACGTCGTTGGGGCCGACCGTCGGCTTGGCAACGTCTTCCATCCACAGGCCCGGCTCACGACGCGTCTTGACGAGTGCTCTCACGAGATGACTCCCAGGTGCTTTCCGACCTTCACGAAGGCGGCGATCGCGCGGTCGAGATCGTCTCTGCTGTGTGCCGCCGACATCTGAGTACGAATGCGCGCCTTCCCCTGGGGAACCACGGGGAAGCTGAAGCCGACCACGTAGATGCCTTCCTTCAGCATCTCTTCGGCGAACGCGCTCGCGAGCTTGGCGTCACCGAGCATCACCGGGATGATCGGGTGACCTTCGCCGGCGAGCGTGAAGCCCGCGGCGCTCATCTTCTGACGGAAGTACGCCGCGTTCTCCCGCAGCGTGGCGCGCAGCCCGTCCCCCTGCTCCAGCAGGTCGAGGCAGCGGATGGTGGCGTGGGCGATGGCCGGCATCAGGGTGTTCGAGAACAGGTAGGGGCGGGCGCGCTGGCGCAGCAACTCCACGACTTCCTTGCGACCCGACAGGTACCCGCCGCTCGCGCCGCCCAGGGCCTTGCCCAGGGTTCCGGTGACGATGTCGATGCGCCCCAGCACGCCGCGCAGCTCGTGGCTCCCGCGGCCCTTCTCGCCGGTGAAGCCCACCGCGTGCGAGTCGTCGACCATCACGATGGCCTCGTACTTCTCGGCCAGCTCGACGATGCCCTTCAGGTCGGCGATCACCCCGTCCATCGAGAACACGCCGTCGGTGACCACCAGCTTGAAGCGGCAGTCCTTGGCCTCGATGAGGCGCTGCTCGAGCTCCTTGAGGTCGTTGTTGGCGTAGCGGAAGCGCTTGGCCTTGCACAGGCGCACGCCGTCGATGATCGAGGCGTGGTTGAGCGCGTCGGAGATCACCGCGTCCTCTTCGCCGAGCACCACCTCGAACACGCCGCCGTTCGCGTCCCAGCACGACGAGAAGAGGATGGTGTCCTCGGTGCCGAGGAAGCGGGTGAGCCGCGCCTCGAGCTCCTTGTGCACGTCCTGGGTGCCGCAGATGAAGCGCACCGAGGCCATGCCGAAGCCGCTGTGGTCGAGGCCCTTCTTCGCCGCCTCGATGAGCTCCTTGGAGTCACCCAGGCCCAGGTAGTTGTTGGCGCAGAAGTTCAACACCTTCTGCCCCCCGGCCACGGTGATGTTGGCGCTCTGGGGCGAGGTGATGACCCGTTCCTTCTTGTACAGGCCCTGCTCGCGAATGGAGTCGATCTGTCCCTGCAGGTGATTCAGGAAGCCGCGATTCATGGGCCCCGCCGTAGCACTGCCCCCCCGCACCGCAAAAGGCTTTGCCTTCACGCGGTGCGTCGTGTAGCCGCGCGGCCCGAAGCACTCACCTCACGGAGCTACACACCATGGCCATTGAACGTACCCTGTCCATCCTGAAGCCCGACGCGCTGGAGAAGGGCGTCATCGGCAAGATCATCTCCCGGTTCGAGACCAACGGCCTCACGCCGATCGCGATCCGCCTCCAGCACCTCTCGCAGCGCGAGGCCGAGGGCTTCTACGCGGTGCACAAGGAGCGCCCCTTCTTCAAGGACCTCGTCTCGTTCATGATCTCGGGCCCGGTCGTCCTGATGTGCCTCGAGGGTGAGAACGCGATGCAGAAGAACCGCGACCTCATGGGCGCCACGGACCCCAAGAAGGCCGACGCGGGCACCATCCGCGCCGACTTCGCCAAGTCCATCGACGCGAACACCGTGCACGGCTCGGACAGCGTCGAGAACGCGAAGAACGAGATCGCCTACTTCTTCCGCAGCACCGAGCTCTTCTCCTACGCCCACAAGGCGTAAGCAGGTCGAGCCTCCAGGCAGTCCCTTCGGCCATCTCCAGCAGTCGCTGGGGGTGGCCGTCGTCTTTGCGGGCGTGTTACAGGCCGCCCATGTCGTCGGAAGCCGTGGACATCAGCAGCCTCTCGTTCGAGGGCCTCAACGCCTTCATCACCTCGCTGGGCGAGAAGCCCTTTCGCGCCAAGCAGCTCTACCGCTGGCTCCACCAGCGCGGGGCCGTGTCCTTCGACGAGATGACCGATCTCTCGAAGGACTTCCGCGCCAAGCTGAAGACCGTGGCCCGCATCGTCACCCTCGAGAAGGACCTCGAGCAGCGGTCCATCGACGGCACCATCAAGTACCGGTTCAAGACCCACGACGGGAAGATGATCGAGTCGGTCTACATGCCCTCGCCCGAGCGCAAGACCCTCTGCGTCTCGACCCAGGTGGGCTGCGCCATGGGCTGCCGCTTCTGCGCCACCGCCACCCTGGGCCTCATGCGGCACCTCACCCCGGCGGAGATCGTCGCCCAGGTGCACGCCGTCAACCGCGAGGTGCGCGCCAACGAGAAGATCGAGAAGACCCTGCGCCCGCTCACCAACCTGGTGTTCATGGGCATGGGCGAGCCGCTGCACAACTTCGAGAACCTCAAGGTGGCCCTGGGCACCCTGGAACACGAAGACGGTCCCAACTTCAGCTCGCGCCACATCACCGTGAGCACCGTGGGCCTGGTGCCGATGATCGAGCGCTTCGGCGCCGAGACCGACGTGAAGCTGGCCATCTCGCTCAACGCCTCGAACGACGAGGTGCGCGACGTGATCATGCCGGTGAACAAGAAGTGGAAGATCGCCGACCTCATGGACGCCTGCCGCAAGTTCCCCCTGAAGCAGGGCCGGCGCATCACCTTCGAGTACGTGCTGATGAACGGGGTCAACGACACCGACGACGACGCGCACCGGCTGGCGAAGCTCGTGCAGGACGTGCCGGCCAAGGTGAACCTCATCCAGTACAACGAGAACCCGGGCCTGGGTTTTCACACCACCGTCGACAACCGGGCCGAGCGCTTCCGCGACATCCTCGACCGGGCCGGCGTGGCCGCTTTCATTCGCGCCAATCGCGGCCGGGACATCTCGGCGGCCTGTGGGCAGCTCGCAAACACCGAGAAAGAGCCGACTTTTGTGCCGCTCGGGGCCAAGCGTTCCCCGACCGCGGATCCTTGACATTCCGGGCACTTTGCCTGTAGAGCATCGCGTCTCACCTTCTTTTCAGAGGTTGCACACCATGGCCGTCGTCCTCCGTCTTGCCCGCGCTGGTGCCACGAAGCGCCCCTTCTACCATGTCGTTGCCGCCGACTCGCGCATGCCCCGCGACGGCCGCTTCATCGAGAACATCGGCTCCTACGACCCGAACCACGAGCCTGCGAAGTTCCAGGTGAACGAGGATCGCTGGGCGCACTGGACCAAGGTCGGCGCCAAGCCCTCCGACACCGTCTCGTGCCTCTACAAGTCGACGAAGAAGCTCGCCCCCAAGGCGTAAGTCCGACGCGTGAAGCAGCTCGTCGAGTACCTGGCCCGGGCCCTGGTTGATCAGCCCGAGGCAGTCGAGCTCAAGGTGACGCCTGCGGATGGCGCCGTCTTGTATGAACTCAAGGTCGCGCCGGGTGACGTCGGTAAGGTCATCGGGCGTGACGGTCGCACCGTCAACGCGCTTCGCACCGTGCTCCAGCACGCGGCCCTGAAGAAGGGTGAGAAGGCCCGGTTGGAGATCATCGACGATCGCAAGGTGGGTGCGGGTGGTCCTCCGCAAGTCCAGGCTCCGGTTCAGCCGTGAAGCCGCTCTTGCAGATTGGCTACATCTCGCGTGCCCACGGCCTCAACGGTGAGGTCGTGCTCAAGACGTTCGATCCGAACTCCACGGTCATCGAGGAAGTCGATCGCCTCGTGCTCGTGACCCGGCTCGACGAGACGAAGACCCTCGAGGTGGAGACCGTCGGTGAGTCTCCGGGTAGCGACCTGCTGCTGACCTTCGCGGGCATTCGCAGCCGCAAGGACGCGGACGCGCTGACGGGGTCCGCGGTGCACGTGCACCGGGAAGATCTCGAGCCGCCGGCGGAAGGCGAGTTCTTCCACGGCGACCTGGTGGGCCTCGAGGCGTTCACGCCCGAAGGCGTGCGCCTGGGCGTGGTCGAAGAGGTGTGGAGCACCGGCCCCGTGCCGAACCTCTGCATTCGTGACGGCAGCCGCGAAGAGCTGCTGGTGCCGTTCGCCGAAGAGTTCGTGCCCAAGGTCGATCTCGCCGCCAAGCGCGTGACGGTGATCCCCCTGCAGTACCAGGACTGACTCCATGGCGTTCAGCGCTGAGATCCTCACGCTCTTCCCGCGGATGATCTCGGGCTACGCCTCGGAGTCGATCCTCGGCAAGGCGACCGAGAAGGGTCACCTCTCGATCGTCGCCACCGACATTCGCGAGTTCGCGCCAGGCAAGCACCACGTGACCGATGACGCCCCCTACGGCGGCGGCGCGGGCATGGTGATGAAGGTGGAGCCCCTGGTCGCGGCCATCGAGGCGGCGAAGGTGCGCCTGCCCGAGGCGCCGGTCATCTTGCTGAGCCCCCGCGGGCCGACCTTCAAGCAAGAGAAGGCGAGGGCGCTGGCGGCGAAGGGCTCGGTGATCCTCGTCTGTGGGCGCTACGAGGGCGTCGACGAGCGGGCCCTGACGGTGATCGACGAGGAGCTGTCGCTGGGTGACTTCGTGCTCACTGGCGGCGAGCTGGGCGCGCTGATCGTCGTCGACGCGGTGGCCCGGCTGATCCCCGGGGTGTTGGGGAACGCCGAATCAGCGCTGACCGAGAGCTTCGAGTCGGGGCTCCTGGAGCACCCGCACTACACGCGGCCGGCCGAGTGGCGTGGGCTGCCGGTGCCCGAGGTGCTGCAGGGCGGAGATCACGCCCGCATCGCGCGGTGGCGGCGCTGGCACGCGCTGCAGATCACCAAGCTGCGCCGGCCCGATCTCTTCGGCAAGCTCGAGCTGACGAAGGCCGACATCAAGCTGCTGGGGAAGAAAGAGTCCGACCTCTGACTCCCTCGCCCTGCGACAGCGGGGAGAGGGCCGGGGTGAGGGGCCGAACGAGCACTGCCCCTCGCCGAAGTCACTCCACCGGGTACTTCTTCACCAGCTCCGCACTGACGTCCTGCCGCTTGACGATGTCCGCATACGTGGCCACCGCCGATCGCGCGGTCCTGGTCTTCGCGACGTCGCTCCCCACGGAATACAGGCCGAACTTCATGTCCATGCCGTGGTTCCACTCGTAGTTGTCCATGAGTGACCAGTAGAAGAACCCGCGCACGTCGGCGCCGTCCTTGATGGCGCGCTTGGTCCACTCGAGGTGGCGCACCAGCCAGCTGGCGATCTTCTCTTCGTCCCCCGCGCCATCGGTGCCGGTCTCGGTGACGATCATCGGAATCCCGTACCGCTCCTTCACGTGCAGCTCGATGTCGTAGAGCCCCTTCGGGTAGTCCTCCCAGAGCTGCAGGTCGGTGGGGTCGAAGGTGGTGAGCGGCGAGAGCGTGGGGAAGCTCGGCGTCCCGACGCCCTTCACGGTGATGCGCGTGTAGTAGTTGATGCCCAGGTAGTCGAGGCGGCCCACGAGGCTCGGGTCTGGCTCCGCGCTGTCGGGCTTCCCATCGAGGTCGGCGTCCACGAAGCCCCTGGCGATGCCGTCGAGAAACGCGGTGTTGTACAAATAGAAGACGTTCTCCGCGGCGCGCGTGTCGACGCGGCTGGTGGGGTCTTTCCCCTTCGTCGGGGTCATCGAATACACGAGGCCGACGGTGGCCGCGGTGCCGTCCTGGTCGGCGTCGACGAGATCATTGGCCTTCACCGCGTCGTACATGCGCGCGTGGGCCTCGATCATCGCGGTCATGACCGCCTTGGCCTCGGCGACCCGCAGGGTGAGCCCGGGGGGATTCACGCGGTCCTTCGAGGGCAGCAGGTAGCCCGGGAGGACCACCGCGAAGGGCTCGTTCTGGGTGGCCCAGAGGTCGATCTCCCCGCCGAACTCCCGCGCCACGAAGCCGGCGTACTTGGCGATCTCCTTCACGATGCGCGCGCGATCGAGCCAGCCGCGGGCGGTGCAGGTCTGCAGGTTCTTGTGACAGGCGACACCGTCGTGGATCCACAGGGGCAGGGTGTAGTGGTGCAGCGTCACCAGCGGCTTGAGGCCCCGGGCCTTCAGGGCGGCGAACTGCGCGTGGTACGCGGCGACGTTGGTGGCGTTGGCGGCGGCGTCGAGCGCGGCGCCCTCGAGCCCATCGGTCGGCTCGGGGAAGATGCGGCTCCACTCGATCGACACGCGCAGCGAGTTGAGGTTCATGTCCTTCTTGGCGCGCTCGAAGTCCTGCTCGTAGAGCTCCCAGAAGCCCGGGGCGTTGGCGAGCGGCTCGAAGGTGATGAGGTCCTTCAAGTCCTGCAGGTCGTCCTTCGAGGTGACCCACTGGTACCAGTCAGACCTGGTGTCCACGCATTCGCTCTCGGGCCGGGTGGGGCAGCCGGGGTCGATCTGAAAACCGGCCGTGGCGGCGCCGAAGAGGAACTTCTCGGGGAACGCCCGCGGGCCGCAGCCCACCAGCACCAGCGCGCACATCGCGAAGAGACGCATGGCCTCGATGCTACAACGGCTTCAGCGCCGTTCGCGGCGGAACCACCGCGCCAGCCGCACCAGGTCCGCGGCCGCGCCGGCCATGGCCTTCGACGACAGCTTCGAGCCCTTCACGTCTTCCCACGAGCGCAGGGGCATCTCGATGAAGTCCGAGGGGTGCAGCCGTCCAGCCTCGTGGCCCGCGATGAGCCGCATCATCAGCTCGACGTCGAAGACCCAGCGCGTGGTGAAGGGCTGCTCGAGGGCGTGCTCCAGCAGCGGGCTGGCGCGCATCGCCTTGGCCCCGCACTGCGTGTCGTAGACGCGCATCGCCAGCGCCAGCGAGGCGGCCGAGGCGAAGACCCGGCCCAGGTAGTGTCGTAGCGGGGTGCGCTCGATGTTCCGCCCGAGCAGCGCCACCCGCGAGGCCATGGCGAACTGCACCCGCGCGTCGTCGAGCAGGTGCATCAGGCGCAGCATCTCCTCGGGGGGCGTGGCGAGGTCGGCGTCGAAGTACCCGACGATCTTCGCGCCCCCCGCGAGCGCCGCCCGCAGCCCCGCCCGCACCGCCTCGGCCTTGCCGCCGTTCTTCGCCAGGTGGAGCACCCGCACCACGTCGGGCCGGCGCGCGGCCAGGGCATCGATCATCGCCCCGGTGTCGTCGCGGGAACCGTCGTTCACGAAGAGCACCGCGTGCCCCGGCTCGGCCACCAACCCCAGCAGCGCCTCGCCCTGCAGCCGCTTCGCCTCGTTGAAGCAGGGCACCACCGTCACCGCGTCGATCATCGTCACCAGAGCTCCAGCAGGTTCTTGCGTCGCACCACGACCGACTTCCCGCCGGCAGGGACATTGACTGCGATGAAGGGGCCCTCGTCAGCGCGCGTGCCGTCGCCCTCGACCGAGAGGATGGGCGAGGCGAACTGCGAGAACACCACCCGGCACGCCGGTCCCGGCTCGAGCTCGACCTCCAGGCGCTTGAAGTGTGTCGGCACCGGGGGCGAGACGCGCCTGGTGGTGCACCCGGTCACCGTCACCCACGGGGTGCGGTCGGGCGTGGAGGGGGTGTTCTTCGGCAGGTATTCTCCCGCGCTCCAGGGGCCGTCGAGGTCGTGGATCTTCTCGCCCAGCCCGCGGGCCGTGTACGCCGGGTAGTCGAGGCGCTGGGCCTGCCGGGTGCGCAGCCCATGGTGCACCACGACGTACAGGGCGAGCCCCGTGGCGACGGCCGGCCACAGCCGCTCCCGACGCGCGATGGCCTCGATCAGCATCCCGAACAACAGGCACGCCACCGGGGTCAGCACCCCGAGCAACCGCCAGGGGAACTGCAGCAACTCCGCCTTGGGCACCGCCTGGTACACCGGGGTGGCGATCTCGAACTGCAGGGCGCCGGCACCGAGGAAGATCAGCCCGAAGAACACGAACTCGCGCGGCCGCGTGGCCTTCGCCCCAGAGAAGAACGCCGCCACCACGGCCAGGCCCGCCGCGAGCAGCAGCCAGCGCGACAGCTCGGTGCTGAACCCCTGGAAGGTGTGACCCCAGGCGAAGGCGTCGTCGATGACGTAGCGCTCCCAGGGCACGTACTGGGCCTGCGGCACGTAGATCTTCAGGGTGTCGAGGCGGAACGCGTCGCCCACGCGGAGCACCGGCAGCAACCAGGGCAGGGTGAGGACCAGGGCCAGGCCCGCGGCCTCGAGCGCGTCGACCAGCGCCCGGCCTCGGCCCGGCCGCAGCAGCGAAAGGGCCGTCGAGAGCACTGGCAGGGGCGCGAGGTAGAGGCCCAGCGACTGGTGCGCGTGCATCACCGCCGCGAGCGAGAGCCCCAGCGAGAGCCACACCCGCTCGCCCTGGAGCTGCCGCACCATCGCCTCGAGCAGCCACGGCAACACCATCATCGAGGCGAACTCGGCGACGCTGCCGCGCACCAACCAGTCGGTGAGCGAATAGGGCGCCCAGAGGAACGCGACGGCCACCAACAGCGCGCGGCTGGGGCCGATCTCCAGCCTGCGGGCCACGCGGTACAGGCCCCACGCGCCGAACCAGGCGAAGGCCACCAGGGTGACGCGCGTGCCGAGATCGCTCCCCAGCGGCAGGGAGATCAGCCCCCCGACGACGCTGAAGAGCCGATGGTAGATGAGCGGCGTCGGCGACCCGTGCCCGTTGAAGGCGAACGGGGTCCACGTGGGGAAGAAGTCCAGCGCGAGGAAGGCCCGGCGGAACCCTTCGATGCGCTCGAAGGGCGACGCGTAGTCGTGGCTGTAGGGCCAGCCAGGACGCAGGGCCACCGGCAGCACCATGAACAGCGCTGCGAGCAAGCACAGCGCCGGCGCCAGCACACGCTTCATGCGGAAGTCAGACGAAGAGGCTCGACAGCGACTCGGCGCGGTAGATGCGGGCCAGGGCCTCGCCGAACAGCCGCTCGGTGCCCACCTGGCGGATCTTGGTGCACGCCATCGCGGTCTTCGAGAGCGGCACCGTGTCGGCCACCACCAGCTCCTCGAGCACCGACTCGTTGATGCGGTTGATCGCCGGGCCCGACAGCACCGGGTGCACGATGTACGAGTAGACGCGCCGCGCGCCCTTGGCCATCAACGCCGCCGCGCCCTGGGTGAGGGTGCCCGCGGTGTCGATGATGTCGTCGATGATCAACGCGTCCTTGCCGGCCACGTCACCGATGAGGTTCATCACCTCCGACGAGTTGGGGCGCGGGCGCCGCTTGTCGATGATCGCCAGCGGGCAGTTGAGCCGCTTGCTGTAGGCCCGGGCGCGCTCGACGCCACCGGCGTCCGGCGAGACGATCACCAGGTCTTCCATGGACGTGAACTTCTTGCGGATGTCGTCGAGGAACACCGGCGACGCGTAGAGGTGATCGGTGGGGATGTTGAAGAACCCCTGGATCTGGCCGGCGTGCATGTCCATGGACACCACGCGCGTCACGCCCGCGGTCTCGAGGAGGTCGGCGATCAGCTTCGCGGTGATCGGCGTGCGGGCCGCGATCTTCCGGTCCTGCCGCGCGTACCCGTAATAGGGGATGACCGCGGTGATCGACGCGGCGCTCGCGCGCTTGAGCGCGTCGGCCATGATCAACAGCTCCATCAGGTGATCGTTGACCGGGGGGCAGGTCGACTGGATGACGAAGCAGTCGAAGCCGCGCACGTTCTCGCCGATCTCCACCTGGATCTCGCCGTCGCTGAAGCGCCCGACGTCGGCCTTCGACACCGGTCGTTTCAGGTACTCGCAAATACGATCCGTCAGCGCCCGGTTCGAGTTGCCAGAGAAGACCTTGAAGTCGTGACTGACGGCCATGGGCTCGAAGTACACCAGCGCTTTGGGCCGTTCAATGTACGCGTGTCACTCGAGCTCCGCGTGCGCCTCGCGCGGCCGCCTGGGCATCGTGTCCCGGGCCGTCTTTTCGTACTCCTCGAGCACCCGCCGCTCGAGCTTGGTACGCATCTCGGCGTTCAGCGGGTGGGCAATGTCCTTGTAGGTGCCGTCTTTTCGCTTCTTCGCCGGCATCGCCACGAAGAGCCCCGCCGTGCCCTGGATCACCTTCAGATCGCGCACCACGAAGCACTGCTCGAGCGTGATGGTCACGTAGGCACGCAGCTTGTCCTCGTCCACCAGGAACACCTTGACGTCCGTGATGTGCATAGGCCCCCCGTTCGTCGACTCCAGACCTTGCGCGGCACAATCACCCCTCCTACTCGCCAGCACAAGAGCGGGGTGCCACTTGTGACGCGCCTTGACACGAGGGCCGCGATCGTTAAGGTGCGCCGCTTCTTTCACCCCGTCTCTTAAAGAAGGAGTCGTACCCTGGCTCTCGCACGTGATCAGCGAACCGATCGTCGAATCAAAGCCCGCGAAGTCCGAGTTGTCGGATCAGCCGGTGAGCAGCTCGGCGTCATGCCCACCGAAGTGGCTTTGGCGAAGGCTCAGGCCGAAGGGCTGAACCTCGTCGAGGTCAACCCGATGTCCAAGCCCCCGGTCTGTAAGATCATGGACTACGGGCGGTTCAAATACGAAGAAAAGAAGAAGGCGAACGACGCCAAGAAGAAGCAGGTCGTCGTGAAGATCAAGGAGGTCAAGCTCCGCCCGAAGACGGAGGAGCATGACTACGAGACCAAGGTCCGCCATGTCCGCGAGTTCCTCGAGGAGGGGAACAAGGCGAAGATCACGATCATGTTCCGTGGCCGTGAGATCACCCACCGCAACCTCGGCACCGCGATCCTCGATGACGTCGTCGGCGACCTGAAGGACATCGCCGTCGTCGAGCAGACGCCCCGTCTCGAGGGCAAGCAGATGTTCATGATCCTCGGGCCGAACAACAAGGTCGCCCAGCGCGCCCGTGACGCTCACCGCAACGCCCTCCTGGCTTCAGAAAAGGAGAAGGCCGAGCGCAAGGGTGTCGATGGCGCCCCTGACGAGGACGATGAGGACGGCGAGCCGGCAGTCGAAGGCGCCGAGGGCGAGCCGAAGGCCGAGGCGGCCGAAACCGCGCCTGCCGCCGTGCCCGCGCCGGTTCCTGCAGCAGCTCCGGCCGTCGCCGAAGCCCCGAAGGCCTGATTCACCGCTTTCCCTTCAGGCGTGCAGCCGACCTATTTGGGTCCTGCGCGCCTGAAGTGTTTTAGGGCTGTTGACATGCGTGGTGCACCACCGTATGTCCGCCGCCCTTTCGTAGGTTTCCAGGGAACAGAATCATGCCCAAACTCAAGACACGGAGTGGCGCGAAGAAGCGCTTCCAGGTGAAGAAGAACGGCAAGGTGAAGCACGGTAAGGCTTTCGCCAAGCACCTCTTCACCCACGCCAAGGCCCAGGACAGCCGTCGCCGCAATCGCGGCACTTCGCACCTCGACAAGATGGACGCGAAGAAGGTCATCAAAGAGATGTTCCCCTACGGGGCGAACTGAGAGAGGAGCTGAACACCCATGCGCGTTAAGAAGGGCGTCAAAGCTCGCCGTCGTCGTAACTCGATCCTCAAGCTGGCCAAGGGTTTCCGCGGCCGCCGTAAGAACTGCTACAAGCGTGCGAATCAGGCTGTCGAGCGTGCGCTCGACTATGCCAGTAGAGACCGCCAGCGTCGCAAGCGCGACTTCCGGTCGCTCTGGATCGTCCGCATCAACGCGGCGGCCCGTGCGGTTGGTCTCTCGTACTCCAAGCTGATCGCCGGTCTCACCAAGGCGAAGGTTGCCATCGACCGTAAGATCCTCGCGGATCTCGCGGTGCACGACCCGGCCGGTTTCGGCGCCGTCGCGCAGCTCGCCAAGGCGGCCTGAGAAGTTTTTGAGCCACACGGCTCGATGAACGCGGGGTCGTCCTGAAAAGGGCGGCCCCGTTTTTCTTTTCCACGGCTCGATCGACAGAAGACACGGTCATGAACGACAGACTGGTGGCACTGGCAGCAGCGGCGCAGCGTGAGCTCGAGACGGCGGTGGCTCCCGAAGCCGTCGAGCAGCTCCGCGTGAAGTACCTCGGCAAGAAGGGCGAGCTGGCCGCCATCTTAGGGGGCATGGGCAAGTTGCCGCCCGACGAGCGCCGCGCCCTCGGCGAGAAGGCCAACGCGGTGAAGGCCGAGCTGGAGACGAAGATCTCCGCCGCCATCACCCGCGTGCAGGAGCTCGCGCTCGAGCAGGAGCTCAAGGGCCCCCGGCTCGACGTCACGCTGCCCGGCCGCGGCCACGCGCTGGGCCGCCGGCACCCGGTCTCGCAGACCCTCGAAGACATCTGCGGCGTGTTCTCGCGCCTGGGCTTCGTGGTGGAGCATGGGCCGGAGATCGAGCTCGACTGGTACAACTTCGAAGCCCTCAACGTGCCGGCGGATCACCCCGCGCGCGACATGCAGGACACCTTCTACGTCGACGGCGGCTCGCTCCATGCGGGCTTCGCGCACACCAACCCGGTCGTGCTGCGCACCCACACCTCGCCGGTGCAGATCCGCACCATGCTCGCCCAGAAGCCCCCGGTGCGCGCGGTGATGCCCGGCCGCGTGTACCGCAAGGACAGCGACCAGACCCACACCCCCATGTTCCACCAGGTCGAAGGCCTGCTGGTGGACCAGAAGGTCACCTTCGCCGAGCTGAAGGGCACCCTCGACGCCTTCGCCAAGGCCTTCTTCGGCGCGAAGTCGAAGACCCGCTTCCGCCCCAGCTTCTTCCCCTTCACCGAGCCCTCGGCCGAGGTCGACGTCTCGTGCGTCTTCTGCGGCGGCAAGGGCTGCCGCGTGTGCAAGCAGACCGGGTGGATCGAGGTGCTGGGCAGCGGCATGGTGCACCCCAACGTCTTCCGCCACGCGGGCTACGATCCCGCGGAGGTGACCGGCTTCGCCTTCGGCATGGGCGTCGAGCGGCTGGCGATGCTCCGCTATGGCATCGACGACCTCCGCACGATGTTCGAGAACGATTACCGCTTCGTCGCGCAGTTCTGAAAGGCCCCCATGAAGCTCTCAATCAAGTGGCTCAAGGACTACGTCGCGCTGCCGGCCTCGATGGACGAGCTGGCGCACCGTCTCACCATGGCGGGCCTGGAGATCGAAGGCATCCACCGGCCCGGTGACGGCCTCAAGGGCATCGTGGTGGGGCAGATCCTCTCCTCGGAGAAGCACCCCAACGCCGACAAGCTCTCGGTCACGAAGATCGACGACGGCTCGGGCACTCCCCTGCAGGTGGTGTGCGGGGCGAAGAACTACCAGGTGGGCGACAAGATCCCGCTGGCGACCGTGGGCGCCGAGCTGCCCGGGGGCATGAAGATCGGCAAGGCGCGCATGCGCGACGTCGACAGCTTCGGCATGCTCTGTAGCTCCAAGGAACTCGGGCTCACCGAGGAGAGCAGCGGCCTGCTGATCCTCGACCCGGCGCTGAAGTTGGGCACCCCCATCGCCGAGGCCCTGGGCCTGGACGACGTCATCTTCGAGGTGAACGTCACCCCCAACCGCAGCGACGCGCTCTCGCACCTGGGCATCGCGCGCGAAGTGGCGACGCTGCTGGGCGTGCCGCTCCAGCGCCCCGCGGCGAAGTTCGTCGAGACGGCCACCGAGGCCTCTTCGAAGATCGAAGTGCACATCGAAGACGCCGATCGCTGCTGGCGCTACGCGGCGCGGGTGCTCGAGGGCGTGACGGTCAAGCCGTCCCCGAAGTGGATGCAGGAGCGCCTCAAGGCCTGCGGCGTGCGCGCGATCAACAACCTGGTCGACGTCACCAACTACGTGATGCTCGAGTATGGGCAGCCGCTGCACGCCTTCGATCTCGACCGCATCGGCGGCGCGCAGATCGTGGTGCGCACCGCGAAGGCCGGCGAGAAGCTCAAGACGCTGGATGAGAAGGAGCGCCCGCTCCACGCCGAAGACCTGCTGATCTGCGACGAGAAGTCGCCGCTGGTGCTGGCCGGCGTCATGGGCGGGGCCTCGAGCGAGGTCACGGCCCAGACCACGCGCGTCCTGCTGGAGTGCGCCACTTTCCAGCCCACCACCGTGCGCCGCTCGTCGAAGCGCCACGCGCTGCACACCGAGTCTTCCCACCGCTTCGAGCGCGGCACCGACGTGTCGGTGGTGCCCGAGGTGCTGGACCGCGCCGCGGCGCTGATCGTCGAGGTCGGCGGCGGCACGGTGCTCAAGGGCCGCGTCGACGCGTACCCCACGAAGAAGCCGGCCCGGCAGGTGACCCTGCGCACGGCCCGCGTGGCCGAGGTGCTCGGCGTCACCGTCGAGGCCGCGGAGTGCGCGCGGGTGCTCTCGTCGCTCGGCTTCGTGAAGCGCGAAGGCAACGACGTCTCGGCGACCTGGGACGTGCCCCCGGCCCGCGTCGACGTGTCCATCGAAGAAGACCTGATCGAGGAGATCGCCCGCATCCGTGGCTTCGACGCCATCCCCGCGGCGCTCCCCCGGGGCTTGAACGCGCTGGAGCCGGAGCGCACCTCGGTCATCGCCGAGCGCCGCATGCGCGCCGCGCTGGCCGGGCAGGGCCTCGACGAGGTGGTGAACTACTCGTTCGTGGCGCCCGCCGAGCTGGCGGCGTTCCAGGCCGAGAAGGGCGCCATCACCGTCGCCAACCCGCTCTCCATCGAGCAGTCGGTGATGCGCACCACGCTCTTCGCGAGCCTCGTGCCCAACGTCGCGCGCTCGGTGCGCCACCAGGCCACCGGCGTCCGCTTCTACGAGCTGGCGCGCAGCTACGAGCCGCACGACCACGGCGGCGAGCAGGGCAAGCCCGTGGCCAACGAGACGCTGCAGCTGGCCGGCGCCCTGTGGGGCGTTCGCGACGGCGCCCGCTCGTGGACGGGGAAGGACGCTCCGGTCGATTTCTATGACGCCCGGGCGGCCGTCGAGGCGGTCCTCGCGGCGCTCCACGTCACCGACGTGAGCTGGGTGCCGCTCGAGTCTCCCTGGTACCACCCGCGAGCCGCGGCCTCGGTGCTGGTGGGGACCCGGGTGGTGGGCACCGTGGGCGAGCTGCACCCGCGCGCGCAGAAGCGCCTCGATGCGCCGACCGGCGTGTTCCTCTTCCAGCTGAACGTCGAGGCGTTGCTCGCCTGTGCGCAGCTGGTGCCCCAGGCGACGGCGCTGAGCCGCTTCCCCTCGGTGAACCGCGATCTCGCGGTGGTGGTGCCGATGGAGCTGGCGGCCGAGAAGGTGCGCGCGGTGATCCTCGACGTGGGCAAGCCGCTCGTCGACGACGTGCGCGTGTTCGACGTCTACGCGGGGCCGCAGGTGGGGGAGGGGAAGAAGAACCTCGCCTTCGCCCTGCGCTACCGGGCGCCCGAGCGGACCCTCACCGACGCCGAAGTGACCGAGGCGCACCAGAAGATCGTGGCTGAAGTGAGCCAGCGATTGGGTGGCGCGCTGCGCTCGTAAGGGGCCGATTTACCGGCCTCAGACTCAAGTCTGCGGCCCTTGGTAAAAGCATAGTGATGTCGGCATGTTGACTTGGGCGCGCCGATAGGTACGCTCCCGGGCCTATGACGAAAGCGGACATCATCGAGAGCGTCTACGAGAAGGTCGGGTTCTCGAAGAAGGAGTCGGCCGAGCTCGTGGAGTTGGTGTTCGACACGCTCAAGGAAACGCTCGAGCGCGGCGACAAGGTGAAGATCTCGGGCTTCGGGAACTTTCAGCCTCGCTACAAGCGCGCGCGCCCGGGCCGGAACCCCCAGAGCGGGCAGCCCATCGAGATCACCGCGCGCCGCGTCGTGAAGTTCGTGCCCAGCCAGGTCCTGAAGGCCGACCTGAACGACGGGTACGTTGCCGAGGACGAACTCTCGGCCGAAGATGAGGATGAAGGCCACGTCGACGAGAAGGATGACGACGACGAGGATTGAGTTGTTGACCAGTCGCAGTCAGGCGGGCATAAGGCCCGCCGTCTCAACCCGGACGTTTCGGTTCTCGGGGCGTAGCGCAGCCTGGTAGCGCACTTGCTTGGGGTGCAAGTGGTCGCAGGTTCAAATCCTGTCGCCCCGACCATTGAAAGCCCGCGGTCTTCGAGGAGAAATCCAAGAAGGCCGCGGGCGTTTCTTTGTCCGCTCCTCAGCGGCTGGGTCTTCACCGCGAGGCGGTAGACGCACCTCGATTCGCGGGGGATGGTCGATGCGCACATGTCCCGACTCGTCGTCGCCTTGTCCTTCCTGGCTGCCTGCGGTCCCTCCACGAGCACTGGCCCCTTCAAGCCACTGGGGAGCGCCACGCTCGCCGAAAGCTCGATGCAGGACTCGCACGGCATCTTCGGACTCGTGGCCAATGATGACCACGTCGTGGTCGGCACCCGTGAAGGCCAGCTGCTGGTCTTCGACGGTAACCAGAAGTTCGCCGCCACCAACACCCTCGAGACCCGGGCGATCGGCCGCGTGCTACTGGGCGACACACGAGCCTTCGGCTCCCTCGCGATTCGCGGCACCGTCCTCTACGCGGGCCTCGCCTCGGGCCTGCTGAAGGTCGTCTCCCTGGCTGATCCGACGAACCCCGCCGTCACCGCGACCATCACCATCATTCCCGGCACGGTGGTCGCGACGACCAACTCGCACTTTCTGTTCGTGAGCAGCGGGGTGCGCACGCAGGCCATCGACATCTCCGTCTCGCCCCCGACCGTGGTGGTTCCCGAGTTGCCGCTGACTTCGGTGCTCGCGCTCGTCGCCACCGAGACGCACCTCTATTCGACGGACCCCGGGCAGACCGCCGTCAACGCGTGGACGCTGGGTGCCGGTGGTCAAGCAACGCCGCTCTCCCAGGGCCGCCTCGCGATGGCGCCGCACGTCTCGGCGCTCGCAGTGCGGGGGACCACGGTGCTCGTCGCGAACAGCGGGGTGCTGGGGCTCTTCGACGTGAGCACGCCCGAGGCGCCCACGCTGCTCAACCCCAACCCGGGATCAGTGGCCCACACGCGCGACTGGCCCTACGGCGAGCCAGTGCAGGGCGTTGCCGTGATGGCGTCGGGCCAGGCCATCGCGCCCGGCTACACCCCCGTCGTGTATGAGCTCTCGAAGCCCGAGGCCGTCGTCGGAACGGCCGTCGGCATCAGCATGCCCAGTACCTTCGATCTCGAGTTGCAGGCGTACGCTGCCGCGACTCGCACCCAGTTCTGGACCGCCGGCCACTTCACCGTGCACGCGTTCGCGCGCGACTGAACCGCGCCCCGGGGGCGTCCGCCTTCACACTGCACCCGCACGAAGCCGCGCACCGATTGTCCGCAGCGGAGGTGCCGTAGGTCTTCACTGCACGACGTACACGGTGGTTGACGGGTAGCCGTAGAGGTATCCGCCCGGAGTCGGGCTCCCCGTGGCGCTGCAGTCTGCCGTTGCGGTAACTGATTTGTTCGGGGGACCCGTCGCGCCGGTCACGTCGAGCGTGAGGTACCCCACCACCTGCTGCAGGTTGTTGTACTGAAATGAACCGCAGCTTCCTGGTGGCCGGTTCGAGGCCACCACCGGGACCTGGACCCTCACTGCCCCGCCCGCACTTGTCACCGCCGCGTTGATGTCATCCACTGCTCCATTGGAGAGGTTGTTGCCGTTCGACAGCCGGATGCTTTGTCCCACGGAGCTCGCCACGCAGTTGTTCGTGCAAGTGCATTTCTTTGGCAGCGGTCGCCTGAGTGAGCACGCGAAGGCGCAATCAATGTCTGGCGTGTTCGGGTTTTGAGTATTGAACAGGGTGAAGCCGGCGTTTTGCATGCTGCCGGAGGCGAATTGAAATACGGTCGAGCACTTGACGGCGCCGTTTACATCCAGCACGCCGCAGTCCGCCATCGCGATGGGGAAGCCGCACGCGGAGGCCGGGCTGCCCCCTGCGGCAATCGCAGTCGCCGTGACGTCGGTGCTGGGGGTCCCCCACAGTCCGGCAATGGCGTTCTGCACCGCGTTCCCGGTCGCCTGGGTCCGCCGCGTCGTCACCTGAACGGCATTCACCATGTAGGGCAGCGCCATCCCCGGCGTGAACGTTCGTGCGGCGAAATTCCAGGACCCCAACACCACGTCACCACCTCCCAACATGACCGGTGTTCCATCTGCACGCTGGTAGGCGGAAAAGGTCTCCGCGGTGGCGATCGCGGTCGCGAACTGACCTCGGTTGTTCAGCCCATCCAGAGAGCGGGCCCCGGCCAGCGCCGCCGCGTCCGCGGCATTCTGCAGTTGTCCGCGGACCAGCCACGCATGGCCAAGGTCCACGGTGAGCGCCACGCAGGTCAGAAGAAGCGTCAGGGTGAGCGCGAACAGGACCGACGCGGTCCCTCGTGGCGCATCGCAGCGCATGGTCAGTCCCCTTTCGGTTTAGGAACGACCCCTCGAGGGCCGCTGCTTGCCGGTTCATCGGTGACGAAGACCACGGGCGCGCGGGCCGCTTGCGACTTCGGAGGCGACAGTGAGTTCCGGTACGACTCGGCAATGATCGCGGCTTCCTCTGGGTCCAACCCCGGGTCTGGCCGCTTGGCGAGCGAAGGCCCTGCATCGATGACCTGGCTGGCGAACGCTTCCCGGGTGGCGTGACCAAAATACGGCGACAGGTGTGTTCGGTTGCACGCCCACAGCAAAGACACCACGGCGCAACTGAAGATGAGGCGTTTCATGGCGGGCTCCCCTTCGGTGAAGTGCTTGAACTGCATGCGCGGGCGATGTTGGTGCGGGGCGCTTCCAGCTTGGGGTCGCGCGCGGCCGCCGTCTGAAAGTAGTCGCAGGCTTCGCGGGGGCTCGTTTCCTCCAGCACCACGCCCAGGTTGTTCTCCACCGTGGCCGTCCCCCCGCCACGCTCGAACTCGCGGCGGGCGCGCGAGTAATGTCCCAACTGACCGTAGGCGAACCCCAGGTTGTTGTGGGCCCGCCGCCCGGCGGGATCCTCCCGGAGCGACTGGCGAAGCGCGACCACGCTCTCGATGGTGCGGCCGCGGAGGTAAAGCGCGAAGCCGAGGTTGTTGTAGTGGGCCGGGTTGCGAGGCTCGAGGGCGATCGCCCGCCCGAAGTCGGCGAGCGCCTCCTCTCCGAACTGGCCCTGCACGTCACGCAAGATGCCTCGGCCGGCGTACGCCTCTGCACTCTGCGGCGCGAGGGTCAGCGCGGTCGCGTACTCCGTCATCGACTCCTCGTAGAGCCCTTGCTCCCGGTACACCGCGGCCAACAAAACGTGGACCTCGGGGTCGCCCGGGTTGAGACGCGCCTCCTCGAGAAGCGGCCTCGAGGCCGTCGCCCACTCGTGCCGGTTCAGCAGGGACCGGGCCAACTGCTTGCGCAGCGTGCTGGGCGCGCTGGCGTTTGGGGGACGCGCCGGAGCGGTCACGCACGCCGCCGCGGCCAGCAGGAACACCACGGCCAGGGCCGGCCGCATCATGACCCACCACCCAACGTCGGCATCATGGTCTCCATGATTCGAACGACCGCCGGTCCCAGGATCACGCCGAAGAGCGAAGGGATCAGGAACACGATCAGCGGGAGCACCAACTTCACGCCCACCGTCGCGGCCTTCTCTTCCGCAAGGTGCGTGCGTCGCAGGCGGAGCGACTTCGAGTGCACGCGCAAGGCGCCGGCGATGCTCGTTCCGAACATCTCCGTCTGGACCAGGACGGCGGAGAGCGCGCGCAGGTCCTCGACGCCCGTCCGATCTGCGAGGCGGCGAAAGGCGTTGGAGCGGCTCACGCCCACATGGACCTCGGCGAGCGTCAACTCCAACTCCCGCGCCAACCGAGGCGCGACGAGCCCCAGTTCCTGGGAAATTCGCTGCAGCGCGGCTTCGATTCCAAGGCCGGCCTCCACGCAGGTGGTGAGCAGGTCCAGCACGTCCGGCAGGGCTTGCGCGAGCTCTCTTTGGACTTCCTTCACCCGGCGATGGAGCCACACGTTGGGCGCGTAGAAGCCCAACGTCGTGGCGATCAACGCGAGCAACTGGGCCTGCTGCAGCGGGTTGGCGCGCAGTGTCGCCAGTGCAAGCACCGTCCCGCCGAGCGCCACGGCAAGCACCAACTTCGTCGCAAAGAGCGCTTCGGTGACGTGTGCGCCCCGCAGCCCCGCGTATGACAGCCTGAGCTGAATCTGCGAAAGCTCCTCCGACCCTTCGCGCGGTTTCGCGAGGGCCGACAGGGCTCGAAGGACAGTGCCACCCGACGACGCACGTCCGGCCACTTCGGAAGTTGGAACAGGGCCACCATGCGTCAATCCCTCGAGCCGACCTCGAAGCGCCAGGTCGCGGCGCGACAGCAGGGACTGCGCCCCGAACAAAGCCAGCGCCACCGCGAGGAACACCAGACCAAAGATGCCGAAGCCGAGCGGAGTCATTAGTATTCCACCTTCAAGAGGTTGCGAATCCAGAGCATCCCCAGCGCCCATGACACGATGCTGCCAATGAGAAACATGCGCCCCAGCCCATGCGTCAGCTCCGTGAGGTAGGCTGGGTTGATCACCAGGACCAGGAAGGCCACGCAGAAGGGCAGGGCGCCGAGGATGAAGGCCGAGACCTTCCCCTCTGCGGTCAGCGATCGCAGCTTGGACACGAAGCTGAAGCGTTCCCGCAGCGTGGAGGCGATGGTCTCCAGCACCTCCACCAGGTTGCCGCCCGTTTCCTTCTGAATGACGACCGCGAGGCCCAGCAACCGCAAGTCCAGGTTTCGCGGAACCCGGTCGGTCATGTTCAGCACGGCCTGTTCAAACCCCACCCCGAGTTGCTGCTGTTCGAAGGCCCGCGCGAACTCGATGGCCACGGGCGGCGGGCACTCCGTGGCCACCAGCTTGAAGGTCGCCGGGAGGGCGTAGCCGGCCTTCAAGGATCGCGCGATCATCTCGAGGGCGTCCGGCAGTTGTGCCGAAATGCGGGCGGAGCGCTTGCTCCGCGCCCCCACGACGAACACGAAAGGAACCAGCAGGCCAGCCACGCCCAGCGCGCACGCCAGCGGCAGATTGTGCAGCACAGCGCCCACCGCCACGCCGCCGGCCGCCGCCGCTCCGACGATCACCAGCACCTTGGCGACCGTGAGTCGGGAGTCGATCTGCCCCAGCAGTCTCTCCAGGCTGCCGAGCAGCCCCAAACCTTCCAGGAATCTTGCCACCGCGGGCGAACGCGCCCAGCTGTGCTGACGTAGGAAGTTCCCCGTCTGGCTCGCATCTCCGACCTGACGCAAGCGGCGCTTCAACTCGTCAGCGCGTCGCTCCGAGACGTAGCGCGCCGCGTAGTAGACGGTCTCGGCCAGTGCCAGGGCCGCCACCACCAGCACCAGGAAGATGAGGCGCGTCATGACCTGGCCTCCGGGAGTGAGAAGATGCTCGGGTCCAACTGCAATCCAGCTCGCTCCACCCGGTCCATGCACCGGGGCCGCAGGCCGCTCGCACCAAAGGCTCCGAGCACGTTGCCCTCAGGGTTCACGCCTTCTTGCCGGAACCCGAAGATCTCCTGCAACTGCATGACCATTCCCTCCAGACCGGTGATCTCGGAGATCGACACCACGCGCCGGGCGCCGTCCGGGCCTCTCACCAGCTGAACCACGAGGTCGAGAGAACGGACAATCATCTGCGACATGACCTGTTCGCTGACGTTGATGCCGGAAATGCCAATCATGGCCATCAGGCGCGTCAACGAGTCGCGTGGGCTGTTGGCGTGCACCGTGGCCATGGAGCCCTCGTGGCCGGTGTTCATCGCTTGCAACATGTCGATCACTTCGACCGACCTGATTTCCCCCACGATGATTCGGTCCGGCCTCATGCGCAGGCTGTTGCGCACCAGGTCCCGGGTGAGGATTTCTCCCTTGCCTTCGATGTTCGGGGGGCGTGTTTCGAGCCGGACGACGTGGTGTTGCTGCAGGTGGAGCTCGGCCGCGTCTTCGATCGTGACGATGCGCTCGCGCGCTGGAATGAAGGACGAGAGCGCGTTGAGCATGGTGGTCTTTCCTGATCCCGTTCCGCCGGAGATCAAGATGTTGAGCCGCGCCTGCACCGCCACCTCGAGGAAGGCCCTCATCGGCTCACTCAGCGTCCCGATGCGGACCAGGTCGTCCATACGCATGGGCCGAGCCCCAAAGCGGCGAATGGAGAGAATGGGGCCGTCCACGGCCAGGGGCGGAATGATGGCGTTGACGCGCGACCCGTCGGGAAGCCGGGCGTCCACCATCGGTGAGGTTTCGTCGACACGCCGGCCGACCCTGGACACGATTCGGTTGATGATTTGGAGCAGGTGGTCGTTGTCGCGAAAGCGAAGCCCCGTCACCTCCAGCTTGCCGTTTCGCTCCACGTAGATGGTGTCGCAGGTGTTCACCAGGATGTCTGAGATGGCCGCATCGCGTAGCAGCGGTTCCAGCGGCCCCAACCCCAGAATCTCGTCCGTAAGCTCCCGGACCATCTGTTCGCGTTCCGCGCGATTGAGCGGAAGGTCCGCGCTCCCCACTTTTTCGGTCAGGAGGTGTGTGATTTGCGTGCGCAGCTCTGCCGCGGGCAGGCGGCTCAAGCTCACCAGGTCCACCTGGTCCACCAACGCCGCGTGCATGGCGGTCTTGCTCTGTTGATACGCCGCCCGCGCGTCGCTGCTCGCGCCACTGGCCGACAGTGCGGCGGCGTCCAGGGCATTGGTGCGGACGGCGTCAGGTGCTCTCAGTCGCTCGGTGAGGCCCATGGGGTGGCTCCTTTGCTTCGCGCGCAGACACGCGCGGCTCGTCTGGCGTTGTCTTCTTCGAAGAGAAGAGGCTGCGGAATCCCGAGCGCTGCTTCTCCGGCAGCGGCTTGCCGACGAGCGTGGCCGCGAGGTTCCTCAGATCCACGGTGATGCGCGAGCGTGGCGCCGATTCGCTCATCAGCAGCCCCTGGTTGATGGCCGTGGTCACCACGCCGTAGTTGTTACCAACCAGGCCGAGCGCCGGGGAGCCCAGGCTGTCGACCATGGCCTCGACGTCAATGGGATCACTCTTCTGATACCGATTGACCACGAGGCGGACCTTGTCGCCGTCGTAGCGGAAGGCGCGGAAGAGCTCGAGGCACCGCTGCGCGTTCTTCAGCGAAGGCACGGTCTGAGACAGGACGAGCAAGATCCGGTCTGACGCGTCGAGCGCCGCCAGCGCCAGGTCGCCGAATCCCTGGAGGCCATCGAGCACCACGTAGTCGAAGTGCGTCGCCAGAAACCGGAGCAGCGGAGCCACCAAGGGCGCCTTCACCTGCTCGGCCTCTTCCAGGTGGTCCACTTGACTCAGGACGTGGACGCCCGAGGCGTGGCGCGCCAGCGACGAACGCAGCAGCTCGCCGTCCATGCGGTGCATGTTCCTCAAGACCTCCGAAATGGGCATGCGGCCGGACAGGTCCAGCGTCACCTGCACGTCGCCCAGTTCGAGGTCCAGATCCACGAGGACACAGCGCTGACCCGCCTCGGCGAGCATTCCAGCCAGGTTCGCGGCGATGAAGGTGGCCCCGGATCCCCCCTTCGCGGAGAAAACGGTGATCACCCGCCCGACTCCGTCTTTCGCCCCCTGCTTCAGCAGCCGTTCGACCACGCGTGCCAGCTCGTGGCTCCCGTCCAGCACGACGAACTCCCGAGCGCCTGCGCGCATGGCACGCAAGATGAGATCTGGGTCCTTGGCCGACGCGAGCGCGAGGACTGGCACCGGCGACCCGTGCATCGCCAGCCTCTCTACACACGCGATCCGCGAATCAACGTCTCCTTCCAGGTCGACGATGGCCACGCGGGCATCGCCGCAGTCGGTCGCAGGCCCCAGGGGTACCGCGCGCAGCACGCCCTGACGGCCCAGCTCATTCCGGACCTGCGCCTCGCGTTCCGCCGAAGCGCCCAGCAGCACGATGTCTATTTGTGGGTTCATGGCAGCTCTTTCACCGGGAGAAGCCGATGTCTCCCGCGGGGACGCCGAGACGGTGACCTTCGACGGGAATGGCCTCGCCCCGGGCGCGAGAGAGCGCAGGCGCCCTCCCGGTCCTGCCGAGCAGAAACAGCTCGAAGTCATCGGGGTCGTTGAGTTCTTCCTCGCCGGGGAGCACGGGTGCGTCGTGTCCTTCCGGTGAGCGTGCTTGGCGATCGCCACCGAGTCGGACAGCAGGCCGCTCAGAGCTGAGGCGCGGGCACGGCCACGGGCCGTAGCGCCGCGAGGGTCGCCTGGTAGCTCCACGGCATCCAGGCCGCGGGCGTG